>NZ_CP130886.1:6669751-7276092 GCF_030622045.1 Planctellipticum variicoloris
AAGACGTCGTGGATGGGGCCGAAGGCGGAAGCCGACCTCGTGCAGATCCTCGGCGACCTGAAACGGCAGCTCAGGATCGGCAGGGTGTTTGTGTGCGGCGGATCGATGGGAGGGACGTCAGCCCTGGCGTTTGCGGCGCTGCATCCGGAACTGGTGAGCGGGGTCGCCGCGATGAACGGGACGGCGAATCTGCTGGAGTATCAGCAGTTTCCGGAGGCGATTGCGGAGTCGTACGGCGGCACGAAGGCCGAGGTGCCGGAGCAGTACAAGCAGCGGAGCGCCGAATACTGGCCCGAACGGCTGACAATGCCGATCGCCGTCACGACCGGCGGCAAAGACACGCTCGTCCCGCCGGACAGCGTGCTGCGGCTGGCGAACGTGCTGAAGCTGCTGGGGCGGGAGCCGCTGGTGATTCATCGTCCCGAGGGGGGACACTCGACGAACTATGAGGACGGCGTGGCGATTCTGGAATACGTGATCCGGGCGGCGGAGTGAGGCAATTCGCGGAGAAGAGATCCGGTGGTGGATGGCCGAGGTCCGGCGGGCGAAGGCAGGATGGGTGCGTGAAGGGCGGGTCTGATTCGCCGACGTGAGCGGCAAGTGGACATAGACGAACGGAGACACAACGGGCCGGCGGAAGCACGCCGTGCATGCAGGTCCAGTTTTGGAGGATGTCAGTTCTTAAGTCGTGGCTTCCGACTTGGCCTGGGCAAGCACGTGCTTGAAAAGAGCTACGAGTTCAGAGCAACTCTCGACAACGATGCGGTGATCGCGCGGCATACTCTTGCCGCGGTGAACCATGTTCGACCTGACTTGATAGTAGTAGTTGACGGCTGCCTTCGGATCGTTGCGATCGAACTTCAAACGCGTCTGCGGCTGATCGGCGCGCTGAACTGACCTCTCTTCAGTACTCAATCTGCGTAGACCTTCGGCGAACGCTGGTTCTTCCGCAAGTTTGAGTACCTTCTGCGTTGCGTCGCCGCCCAAGTGATACCTCAATGAAACGTAGCGCTCGATCGAGTTCCAGAGCAGCAGATACGCCATCTGGACGCGAAATGCTTGCTTGGTATCCCACTCCCAAGCCGTATTCGCTTCAACTGTCTCGAACACCAAGTCGATGGCATCGGTGAAGAGCGGATCGTCCCAGCTCGACCACTCTGAATCGAGTGCATTGCTTCCCTTCTTTGGGCTGACACCCCAGAGGATGTTTGCGCGACCGGAGGTTGTCTGCACCTCTTCCCATCGGTACTGCGACTTTGGTTCAAGCTCCGCAATGGCATCGTAGGCGTCACTTGCGGTTGCGGGGTCGAAAGTCAGCACCACACCTGC
Source organism: Planctellipticum variicoloris (assembly GCF_030622045.1). Lineage (NCBI taxonomy): Bacteria > Pseudomonadati > Planctomycetota > Planctomycetia > Planctomycetales > Planctomycetaceae > Planctellipticum > Planctellipticum variicoloris. Next base: position 6,671,081 of record NZ_CP130886.1, read on the forward strand.
GATTCGATCGCTCCCGCCAGGGTCGGCAATTAGTAGTCCGTCTCGTAGCCGAAGGCCGCCCTTGACCCACGCGGTTGATGTTCCTGTTACAAATCGTCGAATGCGAAAGTGGGACAATTCGCCCGGCTGGAAGATGCCATATGAGAAGAACGGCAGCGATACATTTGAGGGGGCTAGCATGTCTGACTCCAAACAATTAACCGCCGAATCGCTGCAGAACATTACCGCAATCTGGCCGTCGAGCACGGAGTCGTCAGTTCTGATGCGTCAGGCTCGGCCAGGAGTCGCGACGTATCACTGATTAGAGGAGAGTTATACACAGCATCCGAAGCCCACTCTATTCCGCGGTATCTGTGATACGGCTTCAGACTCAGACCCGAACCAAACCCCGAAAGCCTCTGGCCGCGTAGTAGGACTGCGCGCCGTTGTGATACACGAAGACCTTGCCGAAGCGCCGGTCGCAAAAGAGGGCACCGCCGAGAGAGCGGATGTCTGCCGGCGTTCTGATCCAGCTCGACGTCTTCGCATCGAATTCGCCGAGCTGCTGCAGCTCGCGGTACTGGTCTTCGGTCAGCAGGTCGACGCCCATCGCGGCCGCCAGTTCGACGGCGCTCCCCTGCGGCTTGTGCTCCTTCCGCGAGTCGAGCGCCGCGCGGTCGTAGCAGATGCTTCTGCGCCCCGCCGGGCTCTCCGGCGAGCAATCACAGACGATGAATTGGTCCGTCTCCGGGTCGTGAGCAATCACGTCCGGTTCGCCGCCGGTCAGCTCCATTTCGCGAAGCGACTTGAGCGCGCCGGGATTCTGCTCCAGCCGGGCCAGCACGTCGGCCCAGGCCGTTCCTTTGTGTCTCTGCATGTTCTGCTCGAAGCGTTCCTGCAGCGTCTGGAGCAGGGCTTTGCGTTCCTGGGCCTTCATGGTGCTCTCGGCGAGTTCGGGATGGATGCGGGGGACGGCGACCAGCGACGTTTGATTCTGCTGCGGCGTACTGAACGAGGACTTGCAGGCGATTATTGACGAGGGGACAATATTACACAGCATCAAGAACCCCTGCGATACCAGAGACGCCACGACTGTTCGATGGGTGCAGTCGGCCGTTGATCGTCCACACGTACGGAGGTTCTGACGGCTCTCTCTTCGCCCCGCCAGGGGGTGACGGGCTGTCGCCACGGGTGGAGCGGCGCGGCAGCGAAGCCGACCGACGCGCAACCCGTGGATTGGTTCCCATCAAGACGGGAAGCCCTGCGGTGGCGTTCGGTGCATGGCCGCGATTCCTCCGCCCCTGCCGGGGCGGTTGTGCATGGGGGGCGACAAATTCCACGGGTTGCACTCCGTCCGCCTGCCGACAGACTCCGTTTCACCCGTGGCTACAACCCGTCGCCCCCTTCGAGGGGCTCAAGATCAGTCCAGACCATTTCGACGATCAGAATCTGCAGCCCTGTCAGGTGATCCTGAATGGATTTCCGAAAAGCCACGCGGTTCCTCAATGAAGTTCGTCCATGACGACCGCATGATGCCTCTTGCAGAGTAGTCCGCCGAGACTTCGAACCCTCTGGCGTTTCGCGCGATTGCTGGGGGCGGTCCAAAGCGACCGACCCCAGCCACCCGCAACAATGTCCGAGAACCTGGTCGCCTTTGCCAGCCCTGATACGCCACGAGGCCCGGCTTACGCTGGGCCTCGTGGTTCACAGAATCCGTCAAGCGCCGGTCGGCTTAGTGGTTGAACAGGAACGCCGGGCTGTTGATCAGCGCCCAGGCCAGGTCCTGGGCCGTCGTCAGGCGGCGGTTGTTGAGCTGGGCCTGACTCTGCTGCACGTCCTGCCGCAGCCGGACCAGCTTCGGATCGTCCTTCACTTCAACCCTGGCTTCCTCCAGTTCCTTGCGAAGCTGAACCAGCTTCGAGTCGGTCGGCAGCGGGGCCATCGCCTGGGCGAGGGCCTGCTTCTTCTTGGCGTATTCCTGATCCTGCCCGGCGACGAACTCGATCAGCGCCTGCTTGTGGGCGTCGGTCCGCTGGTCGGCGGCGACCGCCAGGGCGTCCTGGACGTGGGCCGGCAATCCCAGTTGCACCGGCTTCTTGTCCGTCGTGAACGACAGCCGGAACTTGCCGAGCTGGTGGGTCTTGTCGGTGTAGCGCTGGTGCATGGTGATGATCCAGCGCGTGCCGCCCTCGTACTGGCTGGCTTCCTTGACCTCGAAGACCGCCCAGTGGGTGACGCCGGTTTTGGGAGCGACGGCCCAACCGTTGTTGGCGGCCTTGTTGTTGCCGTCGATGGCGTTGGCAATCGGGAAGCTGTCCTGCTGGAAATCGGCCTGAGCGTTTTCGAAGCTCGCCGGCTTCTGACCGGCGGCCCCCGCATTGGCGACGGGAGCGGTCTTCGCTTCGAATTCGGTAAGGACGAAGTTGCCGTTCGCCGCCCGACCCGGACCGCCACCTCCCAGGCGGGAATCGGCGAGGGCTTCGAGGCGGACGCCGGTGACGCCGGTCAGTTCCGTATCGACGATGATCGTGTAGGTGCCGACGTCGTTCGGTCCGTCGACAAAGATTGCGCCGTCTTCGCCCTGTTCGAGCTTGGCGTTCATGCTCGACTTGAGTTCTTTGGCCTTGAGAACGGTCCAGACCGGCAGATCCTTCTGCTGGGTTTCGAACTCGGTGACCTTCGTGGCGAACATGGCCTCGTAGTCCTTGACCGCCTTCTCGGCATCGGCGATCCGGACTTTCTGCTGGGCCTCGGCTTCGACGATCTTCGGCGCCAGTTCCTTCTCGTAGTCCGCCAGCGTCTGCTCGGCTTTGGCGATGGCCTGCGTCCGCTGTTCATCCATTTTCATTCGGACCGGCGCCCAGGCGGCTTCCTGTTCGGCCAGCAGCATGCTGAGCTGCTGATGGTCGACGTCGAGCCCCGCCATCTCGCTCAGGACCGCCGCCGTTTCCGCGTCCTTCGCCGGGCGGTTCAGAATGCGGAGGAAGATTTCGTTGATCAGTTCCTTGTCGTCGGTGATTTTGCCGACGAGCTGCGTGAGCTGATTGTTCGGATCGGCGATGGCGTCGCCCACCGTCGGCCCGCTGATCAGCGCCATGACGGGTCCGAGCTGCAGGCCTCCTTGGCGTTCGCATTCGCAGGCGCTTTCCCGCGGCGGCTTGCCGAATGTCTGCAGGAAACCGCCACCGAGGGCCGAGGCGACGTCGGGCAGCGAAGCCGCCCGGGTGCCGACTGGATAGCCGGGGAACTTCGTCTGGGTGCCGGTCACCGCGTGAATCGCGTCGTAGAGCGATTCCGCCTGCAGCCGGCGGGGCATGGCGTGCGAGTAGTTGATCTTGTCGTCTTCGTTCCACTTGTTGGAGACGAAGGACAACTGATATGTCCGGCTCTTGCAGATGAGCTGGATCACGTGCCGGGTGTTGAAGCCGCTCTTCAGGAACTCCTGCGTCAGGTAGTCGAGCAGCTCGGGATTGGTCGGCGGATTGCCGGCGCGAATGTCGTCGATCGGATCGATGATCCCCACGCCGAACATGTAGCCCCACAGCCGATTGACGTAGCTCTTCGCAAAGTACTGGTTGTCGGGCGAGGTCATCCAGCCGGCGAGCTGCTGGCGGCGGGTGGCGTTCTCGGCGACCTCGAACTTCGCGGGATACGGGAACTTCGGCGCCGTCACTGCGCCCGTCCGGTCGTGCTTCACTTCCCCGGCGGGACGATCGGCGACGATTTCGAACAGCGGTTTGGCCCCTTCGACAGCCGTCCCGCCGATGTTGCGGTCTTTGCTCTCGGGGTCGCGATCGAGACCGAACTGGGCGAAGTAGGCCGCGGTTTCGTAGTACTGGTCCTGAGTCCAGCGTTCGAACGGGTGATCGTGGCACTTGTTGCAGTTGAAGCGGACGGCGAGGAACAGGTGGGTCGTGTTCTCCATCGTGTCGACCGGGTCGCGGAGGACCTTGTAGTACGACGCGGGCGGGTTCTCGCGATTCGAACCGGTCGCGGTCACGATCTCCTGCACGAACTTGTCGTACGGGGTGTTCTGGGCGACCTGCTTCTCGATCCAGTCACGGAGGAGCTTGGCTCCTTCGCCGCCGAGGAACTTGGGGTTCACCTGCAGCAGGTCGGCCCACTTGTTGGTCCAGTGCTCGACGTAGGCGGGACTGTCGATCAGCTTGTCGACCAGCTCGTCGCGCTTGACGCGGCTGTCGCGGGCGTCGTTCAGAAAGGCCCGGACATCGTCAGCGGACGGGGGCATCCCGGTCAGATCGAGCGAGACCCGGCGGATGAACTCAGCGTCAGTGCAAAGCTCGGACGGCTGGATCTTCATCCGCTGCCACTTGGCGGCGGTGAACTCGTCGACCGGATTGAACTTCGGCGGGTCCTGCCAGACGAAGCCGGATCGATCCCCCATGACGGTCAGCGTCGTCGCCGCATACGCCCCCTCGAAGCGGGCCAGCAGCGGCGCCTCGCCGCGACGGATGGCGGTCAGCATCCCCTTGGAATTGGCGGACGCAACGTCGCCGTTCCCGCTTTCGATGAAGGCCTCGGCCGTCACGTCCCGGCGGGTTCCGTCGACATACGTGGCGATGACCCGCATCTGCTGAGTCGCGCCGGCAAGCGGGGCGACCGGATTCTGCGGCAGCAGTTCGATCGACGCGACGCGCGGCGACTTGAGATCGACGCGGGCGCCGCCGGCGATCCAGTTGCGAATGATCTGATAGGCGGGTTCGCCGGGGCGGGTGACCTGTCCGCCGACGTGCGGCACGAAGTTCGTCGACTTCAGCAGCATCAGGCTGTCGTCGGGCGAAGCCACGTTCACCCGTCGGGACGACAGATCGTCCGTAAACGCGCGAATGTCGTACACCGCATCGTAACCGCGGAGCGACAGCTTGAAGCCGTTCCGGCCATCCTTGGATCCGTGGCACGTGCCGGAGTTGCAGCCGAGCTTGGCGATCACCGGCGTCACCTCGCGGATGTAGTCCACGCGGAAATCGTCGGCGAAACCGGCGATTTTCACCGGCAACTGGATCGACTGCCCCGCCAGCGACGCCGTCACCGTGGCCTCGCCGTTGGCATGGGCGGTCAGCAGGCCTCCCGGCGCGATCACCGCGACCGGGCTGGTGATCTGCCATTGCACCATGCGGGTCACGTCGAGCGCCTCGCCGGTCGACAGGCGGGCCGTCACCAGCAACTGGGCGTAGTCGAACGGGCGGCTGATCTCCACCGTCGCAGGGGAGATTTCGAGCGCCTGGACCTGGAGACCATCGGCGAGCTTGTCGGTCGGCGTGGGAACGGCGGACGCTGCGGTCATCACCACGGTCGGTCGTCCGGACCCGGATTCCGGGGTGATTTCGGCCACGGGGAACTGGCTGACGATTTGCCCGTTGGCGGGGTCGATCAACCGGACCTGTCCGTCGCCGCCAGCCGCGGCGAGCCGCGTTCCGTCGGGCGAGAAGGCGACCGAGTAGATCGAGCTGCCGTCGATGCGGACCTTGGAGATCTGCTGAACGCCGTCGGTGATGTATTTCTGGAGCTTGGCGTTCTCCTCGGCGTTGCGGGACGAGGCGACCTTGGCCATGACCGACTTGATGTCGTCCGGCAGAGCGGTGTCGAATTCGTAGCCGTAGACGGCGACTTCGCCGACGCCGTCGAGCGTGCTGGCGGCGGCGATCCGCTTGCCGTCCTGGCTGATATCGACGCTGAAGATCCGGCCGGTCAGGGCGGGGAATTCGCGAATCAGGTTCGAGTCGTCGCCGATCACGCGGTTGACCAGGCGGAAGACGCGGTAGAGCTTGGGTACGCCGTCGGCCCCGCCAATGATGATTTCGTCGCGCTGGGGATGCCGGGCGATCGCGGCCAGACCGCCGCTGAGCGCGCCGGGGGTGATCGAGCTGATGTTATCGACAAACCGTTGTGTGGCGATTTCGGTCAGCTTTGTGGTGCGGTCCCGGCTGACGGAGATCAGATTCGAGCCGTCGGTCGAAAAGACCGTGTCACGGGGCCAGTCGTTGTGCGAGCCCATGAAAAGGACTTGCGCGCCGCTGGCGACGTCGAATGCACGCACGCTGTTGTCGGTGGCGCCGAAGGAGATCAGCTTGCCGTCCGGCGACCAGTTGACGCCGTACAGCACGTCGTACGTGACCGTGATCGACTGGACGAGCTTGCGGCCTTCGACGTCCCAGATCTGCACTTCGCCCAGCCGGCCGGGTAGGCCGCCCGCGACGGCGAGCTGCTTGCCGTCGGGCGAAAAGCGAACGGATTCAATCCGTTCGGCCAGGCCGATCAACCGGGCGACGAGGCCGGAGCCGTCCGACTTGTGCAGCAGGACTTCGTGGAAGCCGGCGACGGCAATCAGCGAACCATCCGGCGAATAGTCGATTGAAGAAATGACCGGGGGGCGAGTGTAGACCGGCGGGTGTTCGGCGTCGACGGAGCTGGTGGCGTTCGCCGGGCTGTCATCGACGGCCCCTTCGGCAATCCACTGGCGGATGAGCTGGATGTCGCGGTCGACGAGCGGGTCTTTGCCTTGCGGCATCGCCGCCTTGCCATCTTTGGGAATGATCTGCTGCAGGAGATGGCTTTCGTCAGGCTTGCCGGCGACGATCCCCGCCTTGCCCGATTCGCCTGGTTTGAGCAGCTTGGCGATTGAGGTTGTATCGAACGCCCCTTCCGGCTTGGCGGGCTGATGGCAGCCGTTGCAGTTGGCCTGGAAGATGGGGCGAATCTGCTTGTGGAAGCTGACTTTCTCGGGCATGTCCGCGGCGAACGCGGCCGATGGCAGAGTCAGAACGGCCCAGAGGGTCAAGGGGAGAGCGCGAACAGTCATCAGGTGCACCTCTTCGGCGTTAAGTCGAATGAGGTTTCCGGACTGCGCTGGCCGGGATTCCGGGAGGGAGCCAGTGGGGTCGCCGATGCGAACGGATCGATCAGTCGACGACGATGCTGGCAGGCGGAAGGTCGGTCAATCTCAGGCGGGAACCAACATTTGACGGCGGTCGGAGACGCGCCTATCCACCCGTCCGACAGGACGGTGGTAGCTCACACCGGGCAGGGAGAGCAGGCGGGTGCGCTGGGGAGAGCTCTCCCCAGCGGCATTCTGCATGTTACCCGATGCGAGGCGAAGTTCAAGCGGATTTTGATGGGACGCCGGTTCCGTCTGGAGAACGGACGTCGAGTTGCTGGCGGGGAATAATGCTACGAATTTGAGGATCGTATCGGCGGGAGTTGCATCCCGGTTCCAATCTGCGCGCGCCATGCTCGGGAGACAGTCATGACTCGAATCGCCTGTCTGACGGTCCTGGTCGGCGCTCTCGCGGGGTGCGTGCAGAATGAATACGAAGTCGAACTGACGCCCGTCGGCGAAAAGCTGCAGCGCCGGATTCACATCAAGTGTCTCGGGCCAGCCGCGACGCCGGACGAGCTGCAGCGTCTCGCCACCGCCTACTCCACCGACCTCCCCGGAAACCCAAAAGTCCAGGAGTTCGAGAACTCGTTCGCCGGTCGCCTGCCCGATGATATCGGCGGACACGGGACCTGCACCCGCTGGGAGACGCCACTCGGTTCGGCCGCGCTGTACGTGGAGCGTTTCCGGGGCGTCGACGATGTCGCCGCGGAATGGGAACGCCGCAAGGTGGCTGCCGATCGCGTGACCGATCACCTGATCGGCTGGCTGGGACAGGAATTCCGGAGCGATCCCGGCTGGCCGTCGCTGAAGGAGTTTTTCAACTCGCACGTCCGCCGGGACGTGCTGAATCTCGCGCTGTATCTCTGGACCGCCGGGCTGTCGCGACAGGACGACCGCAATCCCGAGTTCCTCGTCCGCGTCATGCAGTATCTGGTCGAACGGGGGTATTTCACTTACGAAGAAGTCCCCGCGCTGATGCGCGCGGCTTCGGACAGTCGTCGAGACGACGGAAAACGCATGCTGGAAGTCATTCGGCAGAAGATTGTCGCCCGCTCTGATGACGACCTCTTCGCCGAAAGTCTGAAGTTTCTGGCGACTCCCGAGTCTCTGAAGCATTCGCTGGACAAGTACCTGGAAACGACCGCGGAGTTCCAGCAACTGCTCGATGACTGGCAGAAGAAGTTGCGCGAAGATCCAACGCTCGCGCGTCCGGATTCCTTCGACGTGCTGGGGCTGTATAGCGACGTGCTGCTCACCGGCGCGGTCCTGGCAGGAGGCGACCAGCTCAGGCTCAGTCTCAACACCGGCCGCGAACCGGTGGCGACCAATGGCGACTGGTCCGTCGAAGGCCAGCGAGTCTCCTGGCCGGACCAGTTCCTCCCCCGACCCGGCCAGCCGCCGCTGCTGACCTACACCGTCTGGGACCAGCCGGACGCTGTGGCTCAGCAGAGCCGCTTCGGTAAAGTGGTCCTGCAGGGCAAGTCGCTGGTCGACTACTGCCTGTGGTACCACGGACTGACTGAGGCCGAGCAGGAGGAGTGGGATGCCTTTGTGGAAACGCTCAGTCCCGGCGAAGAGCTGCCCGACGCGCTGAAGGCTTTTCGTTTCGAGCACGAGCCGCCCGACCGCCAACGGGACGACCGGATTGCGGCGTCTCCGGTCGACGCGATTCTGGCGGGGTTGAAGGTGGAGCAATGAGCCGCCCGCTGCTCTACCGCGGCGGCGCGAATGTCACCTTTACCTTGATCTCCAGCCCAGCCCGGATGATCGTGAACTCCGCTTCTTCCCCCGGCTTGAATTTCCGCAGCGCCAGGTCGAAGTCGTCCAGCCCGGTGATCGCGTTCGTGCCCAGCTTCACGATCCGGTCCCCCGCTTTGAGCCCCGCCTTATCCGCCGGGCTGCCCGGGGCCGCTCCGGAGATTGCGTAACCGGGATCGGTCGTGCCAAAGTCCGGGATCGTTCCCACGTAGGGCCGGCTGCCGTCGCGCATCGGGTTGGCGGTCCCCTTCACCTCGACGTACGCCGGACGCTCGGGATTAGCCGCCGTCTCGGCGATCAGCGGTTCGAGCAGAGCCGTGACGCGGGCGATGCCTTCGACGTTGAGTTTGTCGGCGTCGTCGGACGGACGATGGTAGTCGGGATGCGTTCCCGTGAAGAAGTGCAGCACCGGGATCTTCTTGCCGTAGAACGACGAGTGATCGCTGGGACCGAAGCCTTCCGGCTTGAAGGCGAACTCGAACTTTGCGGTTTCGTTGAGGGCCTTCAGCTCGGGCTCCCAGCGGGGGCTGGTGCCGGTCCCGAAGATCGTCAGCTTGTTGTCCTGCAGCCGGCCGACCATGTCCATGTTGAACATTGCGATCGTCGATTCCAGCGGAAAGACGGGCTCCTTCACGTACCGCGCGGAGCCGATCAGCCCCAGCTCTTCCGCGGTGAAGGCGATGAAGACCAGCCGGCGGGCGGGCTTCTGCGGCAATGAGCCGAAGTGCCGGGCCAGTTCGATCAGCGCGACCGTTCCCGAGGCGTTGTCGTCCGCGCCGTTGTGGACTTCGGTCGAACCGGGCGCCAGCGAGTTTGCACCTCCCTTTCCGACGTGGTCGTAATGCGCGCCGATGACGATCGTTTCGCCAGCCAGCGGCCCTTCTCCTTCCAGCACGCCAATCACATTCTTGACTTCACTGCGGGTCTGCTCGACGGAGACCTCCCCCTGCAGCTTCCAGCCGGTCAGCACGGCGCTCCGCGGCTTCAGGTCGGAGTCGATTTCCGCTTCCAGAACTTTCAGCGGCTTGCCGAGCGCCCCTTCGAGGGCCTTGTTGGCGATCGCCTGCGTAATGTGGACGGCGGGCAGCGGCGACTTCGCCTCGCCCCCGTTGCCGGCATAACCGAACTTCATCAGCACGTCGTAATCGGCCGTCTTCGCGGCTTCCCGGTCCGACTGCAGTTTGCGGACGGCCTCGGTCAGCTTCTGCTGAGCCTCTTTCACGGCTGCTTCGTTGGCGGGATCGGCGGCGATGAAGGCTTCCGCCGCGGCGACGACGGTTGACTCCGTCTTGCTGATCTGCGACTTCCGGCTTTCGGCGGCTTCGCCGATGGCGTGCGGATCGTTCATGAACACCACGGCGGCGGCCTCGTGCTGGCTGGCCTGGCTGAACTTGGCGCGCAGATCGGCATGCCGCGTCAGATCGGGCCCCTTCCCCTCGCCAGTCGCATGCGGATTGCCGCCGTGAGGATCAGCGCCGCCCGTCTGGCCGGGATTGCGGCGCATCACGAGCAGCGCCTTGCCTTTGGCGTCGAACCCGGCGTAGTCGCTGTAGCCCTCTTTGGGAGCATCGATCGAATAGCCCGCGAAGGCGAGTTCGACATCAATCTTCCCGGAGCCGCCGAACGAGCAGACTTCAAAGTCCTTGCCCATCTCCAGCTCGGTGACTGTGCCGTCGGGCGCGACCAGCTTCAGCGAATTGACCGGCCCCTTCGTCGCCCCGGTCACGATCTCGAACTTCTGAAAGGCGCCACCGTCGATGCGGGTGACATCGAGCCCGGCTTTCTGGAACTCGCTTTGAATGAAGTCGGCGGCCTTATTGAGGCCATCGGTCCCGACTCCCCGGCCTTCGAGGTCGTCGGCGGCGAGGTAGCGGACGTCGGCGTCGAGCCGGCCCCGGGCTTCTTCGATCGTTCCCGCGCGCCCCGTCGACAGATCCGCAGCAACAGACAATGCAAGGACAACCGCCGCCCCCAGCCAGACGCGCAAGCCGCTCATCGAGTGCTCTCCCGGAGCTGAATCGTTTTGGGAATGTGATCCGAGAATTCTACGTTCGCGGCGACTGGAATGTCGAATCGCACTGCCGACGAAACAAAAATCGCACCCGGCGGAAACAGGACGTCCTGCCGGATGCGATCTGATTTTTTCACGCACAACTTCGGGTGGCCGGCGCTGGGCCGCAGGGAAGCCCCGGTCTTCGGTAAATCCAGCCAGGACCGGGGCATCGCGAAGACGCTCCTGCCCCGGCCACCCATTCTCGTCCGGATCGAGCTTCGCGACCGCTCTCACGGACCAGCCCCGTCAGTGAAGCAGGGCCTGTTCCACCGGTCTCTTTTCGCTTTTCCCGTGGGGAATGCGGCCGGTGAAACCGGCCCTACTTGCTGACCACCGACGACGGACCTCTTTTCTGCGAGACCCGAATCCCCATACCCGATACCCGTCAATCAGGTATCCAGCCCCGTCAGCCGGCCGCTGCTGTCGCCCAGTTTTTCAACGTGGATTCCCGCCCCGTCGAGCATCGACAGGTAGAGGTTGGTCAGCGGCGTGCCGTCCGGGTAGGCGATATGCCGACCGGATTTGACCAGTCCGCCACCCTTGCCCGCCAGAATGATCGGCAGGTTGTTGTGGTTGTGCGCGTTGCCGTCGCCGATGCCGCTGCCATAAACGATCAGGCTCCGGTCGAGCAGCGACTCTTCGCCTTCCCTCGCGGCCTTGAGCCGTTCGAGGAAGTAGGCGAGCTGCGTGACGTGGAACTGGTTGATCTTCTGCAGTTTGGCCTGCTTCTCGGCCTTCGACTCGTGGTGCGACAGCTCGTGGTGACCTTCCGGCACATCCAGGAACGGATAGCTGCGGTTGCTCCCTTCGTTCGCGAAAACGAAGGTCGAGACGCGCGTGGTGTCGGTCTGGAACGCCAGCACGACGAGGTCGCCCAGAATCCGCAGGTGCTCTTCGTACGACGCCGGGACGCCCTTCGGACGATCCATCGGCACCGACTGCCCGGCGGGGGCACTGGCCGCCTTATCGATCCGGACTTCCAGTTCGCGGATGGCGGTCAGGTACTCGTCGAGCTTCCGTCGATCGGCGACGCCCACATTGCTCTGCAGGCGACGTGCGTCGTCCCGGACCATGTCCAGAATGCTCTTGTTGTAGCGCTCGCGCCGGGCACGAGCCTCTGCCGATTCCCCCGGCCGACCGAAGGTGAACAGCCGGTCGAAGATCAGCTTCGGATCGACTTCCTTCGGCACCGGCTGAGACTCGTTGCGCCAGGCGATGTTCGAGGAGTACGCGCAGCTATAGCCCGAGTCGCAGTTGCCCGACTGGCCGCCGGCATCCGCGCCGACTTCCAGCGAGGCGAACCGCGTGGACTTGCCGAACTCGTGAGCGGCCAGTTGATCGATGGAGACGCCAGCCCGGATGTCGGCGCCGTCGGTCTTGCGCGCCTGGGTGCCGGTCAGGAAGGTCGCCAGCGCGCGGGCATGATCGCCTCCCCCGTCGCCGTTGGCGTTGGCCTTCTGCTGCGTCAGTCCCGACAGGACGCAGAAGTCGTCCTTCAGGCCGGCCAGCGGCTGAAGGGTCTTCGGCAGTTCATACCCGGCCCCTTCGGTCGTCGGGAGCCAGTCGGGCATGTGCTTGCCGTTGGGGACGTACAGAAACGCCATCCGCAACGGCTTCGCCGCCTGTTCCGCAGCCGCCCACGACCGGGGGAGCATGGCATCCAGCATCGGCAGCGCAATCGCCGTTCCCAGCCCCTTGAGAGCCGTCCGGCGGGAAATACGTGGCAGACCCATTGACGTCACCTTCGAACTCTGGAACTCACAACCATCAATTGAATTTTATGCGAAATCCCCGCCGCAGACTACTTCCACAACGTTCATCGGCAGACACCAAAGCCCAAGACAACCACGAATCACACGAATGAACACAAATCGTTCTTAAGAAAAGACTTGCAACGCATCTTGATGCCTTCGCAGGAACGCAATTCTGCTTTCAACCATCAGTTCCGGCCCGTTTTCCCATTCTCCGTGGCTTCCGTGAACTCCGTGGTTGCTGCCAGTCTTCGCTTTTGCCGTCCTTCGTGCTCATTCGTGATATTCGTGGTTCTCTCTGCCTGTCTTCTCCGCGTCGTCCGCGACTCTGCGGTGAATCTTCTGCTTCTTTACTCCGGCATCGCCGTCCTCGCGCGTTGCCGGAACGCCGTGCTCTTCACGATCTCCAGCACCAGTACCGAAAACTTGTCATCCCGAGACTCCATCTTCGCCGTGACCTCGTTCAGCGAGCATTCGTCGAAGTATTCCAGGCCCCGACCGAGCGCATAGGTCAGCAGTTTCGTCGCCACGCACCGGCGGAATTCCGCCTTGCGTTCGATCAGAATCTGCCGCAGTTCGACTGGACCGCTGAACGTCCGCCCGCCCGGCAGCTCGCCCCGCGGATCGACCGGCGAATCGTGGTCCTTGTCGCGCCACTTGCCGATCGCATCGAAGTTCTCCAGTCCGAACCCCAGCGGGTCCATCAGCCGATGACAGGCGGCGCAGGCCGGATTCGACCGGTGCAGCTCCAGGCGTTCGCGCAGCGACGCCGTCTTCTTGGTCTCCTCCTTCTGGGCTTCCAGCGACGGTACGTTCGGCGGAGGTGGCGGAGGTGGGGCCGCCAGCAAGTTTTCCAGAATCCACTTCCCCCGCTTCACGGGCGATGTCCGCGTCGGATTCGACGTCACCGTCAGGATGCTCGCCTGACCCAGCAGTCCGCCTCGCGGCGACCCGGTCAGGGAGACCCGCTGAAACTCGTTCCCGCTGATCCCCTCAATCCCGTACAGTTTCGCGAGCGGCTCATTCAGATAGGTGAAGTCGGCGGTGAGCAATTCCAGCACGCTCCGGTCTTCGCGGATGATCGCGGTAAAGAGCAACTCCGTTTCCCGCCGCATCGCCACGCGCAGCTCCGGGTTGAACTCCGGAAACTGCTTCGTATCCATCGAAATCGTCTGCAGGTTCCGCAACTGCAGCCACTGCCCGGCAAAGTTCTCGACGAGGGCGTCGCTCCGGGGATCCTGCAGCATTCGCCGGATCTGCTGTTCCAGTACCGCGGGGTCCTTCAGCGTGCCGGCGCTTGCCGCGGCAGTCAGCTCTGCATCCGGCTGACTGCTCCACAGGAAGTAGCTGATCCGTGTGGCGAGTTCAAAGTCATCCAGATCGCGAACGGCGATCGGACCTTCCGCCGGCGGGTCCTGCTCGACCCGGAACAGAAACCGGGGCGACACCAGCACCGCCTGAACCGCCACCTGCATCGCCCGCTCGAAGCTGGCCTTGTCGTCGAGCACCAGATTCGCAATCCCCACGTATCGCTCGACCTCTTCCGCGGCCATCGGACGGCGAAAGGCTTGCGGCAGCAGCGGCGTCAGGTTGGCCCGCACGGCCGCCAGTTGCGCGTTTCGATCGGCTCCTGCCGCGGGCGTGTGGGGAATCAGCCGCCGATGCGATTCCGGCAGAGTCTCCGGCAGCGCTCCGATCGGACCAATCACCGACACCGACTGCACGTGCAAATTCCGATCCCCCTTGAGCTTCGGATCGGGATCGTCGGGCTTGTAGTAGTCATTCAGAAACTTCACCGTCACGCGATGCTTGCCCGGTTCGACGCGGGCGGTTAATTCATAGGTCCCCGGATCGCTCGACGTCGCCGGCACGTCGACCGTCTGCAGGTCCTTGCCATCCAGCAGAAACGCCATCTTCGTCGGTTCGAGACCGGCCTGATCGCCGTACGCCTGTACGCGGAACAGGTAGTCGGCATTCGCCACGAACTCGAACTCATCTCCCGCCTCGGAGACCGACGCCAGCACCTTGCCCGGTTTGGTCACCACCGGTGCGAAGTCCAGCTCCGGCACCAGAATCGCCCGGCGGACAACCTCGTCGGCGGCGTCCAGGTACCGCTCCAGCAGCACCGGCGGCAGCGTCAGCACGTCCCCGATGTTGTCGAAGCCGTAGCCGACATCGTCCGAAGGAAAGCTGTCCGCGGGGCGGTAGTCGATGCCGATCAGATCGCGGATCGTCCGGTTGTACTCGCTCCGGTTCAGCCGGCGGAGAGTGACGCGCCCCGGATAGGCCGGTCCGTCGCAGATCACGGTGACGGCGTGGCTCTGCACCCACGCGGCCATTCTGGCCCGCTCTTCCGCCGAAGGCTGTTCGGCGTCGGCCGGCGGCATGATGTGGGCATCGAGCTGCGTGAAGACCTTTTTCCAGGTCGCGCGATCGCGGGTGCGGGCCAGCTCGATGTTGAGCCGTTCGAACGCCACCCCGGCATCCGGCTGATCGCCGCTGTGACAGTCGCCGCAGAACTTCGTCAGCAGCGGCAGGACGTCTTTCTGATAATCGAGCTGAGCCCCGGGATCGGCCTGTGGTTGCGGAGTCTGAGCGGGAACCGTCGTCTGCAGACAGACGACAAGAAGAGCGCAGCCGAAAACGCGGGCAAAGCCGGGCATGGAAGGATTCTCGGGGCAGGCAGGTCAGTCAGGCGGGGCGACCCTGCAGGCAGGATCGCGGCTCAGGGGTGCTCTCTCCATCATATCGACTGCGCACGATGCGAAACAATCCCGGAATTCCAGGGAGGGATGGGCAACGGCAGAGAAAGGAGCGTGGAATCGGCGAGTGGTGTGGGAGTTCAAAGTCGTTGCGGGTCCAGGGCTTCGATGGAACCGTTGCGATGTTCCTGAAGGGCCTCCGCCGTCAGTTCAGTGAGAGTCGAGGGGATTGTTCTGACCCCCGGCGTCTCGCAACGGCGTCTTCATTCCCATTGATATTCGGGCAGCGAGCCGACATTTCCCGATTCAACGGGATGTAATCCCGCCACGGTTCCGGCACATTGTCTTCGTGGCAGATTGCTTCGACCGGACATTCCGGGACGTACGCGCCGCAGTCGACACACTCGTCCGGATGGATGAAGAGCATTTGCTGCCCCTCATAAAAGCAGTCGACCGGACAGACCACGACGCTCCGAGCCTGTGATCCTTTCCCCCCAACCGTCACAGAGCCGCCCCCTCCGGGCGAAGTCTCGGCGTCGGGCCGCAGCCTCCGTCATTGCCAATCACCGTCCGGTCAGGACGCGTGGCCGGTTGCCTCGCCCTCGGTCACAGCCGAGCCAGCCAGACCCCGAACGACGAACTGCCGCAGACCCCGGTCGCGGAACACCGCGTTCGGATGCTCCGCCAGACTCGATCGCAGCCGGTCGATTACCTGCCCCGCGGCCGTCCCCATCCGTTCCCGCCAGCGGGCAATGACCGGCGTGTCTCCTTTCCTCGGACCGAACGGGCCCTGTCCTTTCTCCCGCTGGGCCTCCTCGTCCCGCACCCGCGTTGAAACCGGGGGACGCCGTGAGCAGACTGAGGGCGGGGACGGGTTGATTCCTGCCGCCCGTTGTCGCGCCCTCCGAAGAATCGTGCAAAGCGAACTGCGGAAAAATCACAGGCTCGGAGCGCCCTCTCCTCTCACCGGCCTTTCTTCGTGTCCATTCGCGACCTTCGTGGTTCCCTCTTCTGTTTTCCGAGTCTCAGCATGAGTTTCATCGGTCTCGACCTCGGTTCCACCTCGATCAAGGCCGCCCTCCTCGACCCGGCCAGCGGGACAATCACCCACGTCCGCAGCCGACCATTTCCCGATCCCGTTCCCGGTCAACCGGCTCTGTGGTTCGAGATTGATCCCGAACCCGTCATCGCCCACGTCCGCGACCTGATCGCCGAACTGGCAAATCTCAGCCCCACCCCCTGCACCGGCCTCCTCGCCTGCAGCCAGATGGGAGGCGTGATCCTCGTCACCCCCGACGGCCAGCAGCACCGGACGAACTACCTCTCCTGGCGCGACCAGCGCGTCCTCGAACCTCACCCCGGCGGTCACGGCACCTACTTCGAGGAACTGCAGCGCCGAACGACGGAAGACGAACTGACCGCCATCGGCCGCGAACTCCGCCCCGGCTCCACCCCCGGACTCCTCTTCTGGCTCCGCGAGAACGGCCTGCTCCCCGCCGGAACCGTCGCCGTCAATCTGACCGACTACGTCCTGTCACGCCTCTGCGGGACGCCTCCCCGCCAGGAAGCGACCCTCGCCCTCGGCACGCTCGATCTGCAGACACGGACTTGGCAACACGACTGGTTCGACCGCCTCGGGCTGAATGAAATCGCCTGGCCCGAACTGATTGCTCACGATGAACCCGCTGGTTGCTGCAAAATCGCTGGTCAGTCGATCCCCTGCTATCCGGCGATCGGCGACCAGCAGGCCGCCCTCTATGGGGCCGAACTGGTCGAGGGGGAGCTTTCGCTCAACATCTCGACCGGCTCGCAGGCCGCGGTCCTGACGTCGTCGCTCGTCCCGGGCGACTACCAGACCCGGCCGTATCTGGGAGGCCAATACCTCAACACGATCACGCATTTGCCAGCGGGCCGCTCGCTCAACGCATTGGTCGGTCTGCTGGGGGAACTGGCCGCAGCGGAGGGACATCCGCTGCGCGATCCGTGGTCGAAGATCGCCGAAGCCGTCGCAAACGCCGAACCCTCTGAGTTGTCGGTCAATCTCGCCTTCTTCGCGGGCAGCCTGGGGGACCACGGAAGGATCGACCGGATCCGGCTGGAAAACCTGACCGTCGGCCAGTTGTTCCTGGCTGCGTTCGAGAACATGGCGGCCAACTACGAACTGTGTGCAAGTCGCCTCCAGCCAAACCGTGACTGGCAGGGAATCGTGTTGTCCGGCGGCCTGGCGCAGCGTTTTCCGAGGTTACGGGAACTGATCGGCCAGCGTCTGGCAGGACCGATCCGGATGGTCGATGCCGCGGAAGAAACCCTGCAGGGTTTACTACGACTGGCGAAGGATCTCATCGCGTAGGACAGGCTCCCGCCTGCCGAATTGCGATGTCCACGGCAAACCAACTCTCTCGCGCCCCGCCTTCTCCTCACCATCCACGAATCACCATCCACTCCCCCGGCGAGATCGCGCAACATGCCAGCCCCTACGGCCGCACCTCGAACCACCCCTCGCGGTAATACGTCCGGTCCACGCGCCCGCCGTTCTGCAACACAAAGTTGTTGACGCGGTAGCCACTGCGGAACTCGAACGTGAAACCTTCACGGTAGTAGGCCGTTCGATACGCCGAGCGGCTCTCCGGAACCGGATGCGGCGGCGCTCGCTCGTCGGCCAGCCGATGGCTGAAGTACGATCGGCGATACATCCAGTCCTGAGCCAGGCCCGGCGACGCGTCGAGCCAGACTCCCGTCGCCAACCCGACCCCAATCAGCAACGCAGTTCCGATCCTGTGCAGGATGGCCATGCCGGTCTCCCTTCCCCGGCCCCTCCGCTCAACGCAGAAAGGTGTTGCCAAAAGTCCACATTGTTGACTCACGGCAACGTCGCGAAGGAGCCACTCCTGAAAGGGTTTAATCAGGCAGTTTCTGCGCCAGTCGCGGTCAAAACTGTAAGGCCTTGCCGGCCGACGATGATCGACGCCGCAAAGGCCCCAACGGCGAAGTCCCGCATGCCGCAATCTGCGACAACCGTCTCAGTTTGCACCACAGCCGGACAATCCAGCCCCCCGCGACAACCTCCCAAACATCCCGACCCATCGCACCGACGTCTTTTCACTCACCACTCGCCATCCACCACCCCTCAACTCGCCTCTTCTCCTCACTACCCACCATCCACTATCCACCAACCACTTCTTCCCCGTGCCACGCCAGCGCCACGCGCGTCACCGAAATATCCGCCTTCTTCGGCTTGATCGTGATCTCCTCCAGCAGCAGCCGGTCGGGACTGGCGGTCGCTTCGAGGGCTTCCGTTTCCGCCTGGAACTGCGCCTCCAGATCCTGGAGCTGATGCTGCAGCGTTTCCAGATTCTCCTCCGCCTGGGTCACGTCCTGACGTTCCCGCCCCGCGCGGCCGGCCGAGCGCATCGCCGTCGCCGCCCGGCCGACGTTCGCCGTGCTTGCCAGCTTCCGGCCGAACAGCGCCCCCAGCAGCGACGTGCCGAACGACATTGCCGCCGACATCGTCTGCTCGCTCGCCTGGGCCTTCTCCTTCTCGATCTTCTGCTGCGCCCGGCGGATTCGTTCCTGCACGAGGGCCAGCTTCGGGGCGTACTTCGACCGCAGCTTATCCACCAGCAGATCCCGCTGCTCGCGGGCCCCCTGGCTCAGCCGCGCGCGAAAGTCCCCCTCGCTTTCGCCAGGCCGCGAAAACTGCTTCAGCGACGGACACTTCCAGATGTCGAGCTCGTGCGTCCGGTAGAGAAAGTCCTTCAGCGCCGTGGAAAGCTTCGCATACGACTTCGGCTGAGCCAGCTCTGCCGGAAGCTCCGCAAAGGAAGCCCCATCGACCGGAGATTTCTCCAGCTCGGGCTCCTCATCGATCGCCAGCTTCGCACCGTCCCAGACGTCGGCCGAGACGTCTCCCGCGACCTCCGCCGTCAGCAGCAGCGTCTCCCAGACGTCGACGTCGCTCTTCGCCTGTGCAAAGTGAACCCGCGCCGTCCCGACGAGCGCCGGCCGATAGGTCACCGGTCCCCGCGAACGAACCGGCACAAAGAGCTCAGGGACATCCGGCGGCAGAACAGGACGCGTGCCGCCCGCAATCGGAGCAGGAACCGGAGTCGCTGGAGCGGGGCTTGCGACGGCAGAATTCACCACCGGCTGCGCGGCCGCCGGCGCCCCGTTGGCCTTGCGATCGGCCATCAGCGTCGCGATCTGGTCGCGCGTCAGCGGCCCGCGCAGGAACGACAGCGCCCAGCGGGTCTGGAAGACTACGGGCGCGTCGTCGTGGACGTTATTCATCAGGAACACGCGGTTCCCCAGACCGGACAGAATCGACTCCATCTGCTGCCGGTTGAACGACGCACCGGCCGCCGTGGACGCCCCCTCCAGTCCATCGAGCACGCGGGCCTTGTCCCGTTCCGTCTGCAGCCGCCCGATGAACCAGGTTCCCGCGTTCGAAAGCCCCTTGTAGTCCAGGTCGACGGGGTTCTGCGTCGCCAGCACGACCCCCAGGCCATACGCCCGCGCCTGCTTGAGCAGCGTCAGCATCGGAACCTTCGCCGGCGGATTGGCCGTCGGCGGAAAGTAGCCGAAGACCTCGTCCATATAGAGCAGCGCCCGCAGACTCGCCGTGCCGGACTGCCGACGCATCCAGGCGATCACCTCGTTGAGCAGGATCGTCACGAAGAACATCCGCTCGGGATCGGACAGATGTGCGATCGAGAGAATCGCCAGCCGGGGCCTGCCGGCGGGGGTATACAGCAGCCGCTGGATATCGAGCGGCTCCCCTTCCATCCAGGCGGAGAACCCGGGCGACGCCAGCAGGTTGTTGAGGCTCATCGACAGCCCGAAGCGGTCTTTCGCCGGGAAGACGCTTTCCAGATCCATCACGCCGATCTTGTCGAACGGCGGCGACTGGATCTCGCGGATCAGCCGGGGCAGATCGAGGTCTTTGCCATCCCGCCAGGCTCGCTCCATCAGGCTGGCCAGCAGGATGTGCTCCCGGCTCTGCAGCGGGTCGGCGTCGATCCCCAGTAGAGCGAGCAGCCCCGAGACCGCGGCGTTGATCCGCTCGCGGAGAGCGTCGGCGTTCTCCATCGTCTCGGGACCGGGCGACGCGAACGAACGGAGCACCGTCAGCGACAGCCCCGCACTGCTGCCCGGCGTATAAATCGCCACGTCGGCGGCCTCGCGGAACTTCGCAATCCGCTCGGGAGTCTGCCCCCATGCGGCCAGGCCGTTCCGCCAGTCGTCGGCCGTTTTCTGCGCCAGCTCGTCGAGCGACAGCCCTTTGCGGGTGGCGTCCGCCGGATCGAGCCAGGGCTTGAAGCTGCCCGGCTGCAGATCCGGAAACGTGAGGAGCAGGTTCCCCAGGTCCCCCTTGGGGTCGATGATGATCGCCGGGATGCCGTCGATCGCCGCCTCTTCCAGCAGGGCCAGGCAGAGCCCGGTCTTGCCGCTGCCGGTCATCCCGACGCAGACGGCATGCGTCGTCAGATCCTTCGCGTCATAGAGCAGCAACTCATCCCGCGCGGCCTTTGCCGCGGGATCGTAAGTCTTGCCCAGGTAAAACGCGCCAAGCTTCTCGAAATCTTGCATGACGGGGTCTCGCTATCAATCAAGGGCGGACCACGGAGGTCGCGTATCAGAGTCCATCGCGGGAAAGCCATTGCGTCAATTGACGGCGCGCTCGGCGACTCGCTCCCGTTTTTCGTCGTGCCGAGCAGGATCTGAGGAATTGACACCGTTCGTGTAACCGCTTGGTGCAATCGAAGGTTAGCGGTAACATGTTTCTAGATAACGGGTTATCACGCAAGGAATTGCACCGGTTTGCACCGGTTTACACTGGTTTGCCGATTACTTTTCAATCACGGGATACCACCGACTGCTTCGCGTTGTGCCGATCATGTGAATCTCTCCGTCGCGTTCGAGTGACTTCAGAAGCAACTGGATCTGTCGACGTGACTGAGCCGGCAGCACCTGCATTAACTCCCCGATCGGGCTTCCGGAGTTCTGACTCTCGCGAATGTGCTTGAGCAGCAAGGCTCTGTTCTGATCCCGATCGAGCCCCTTTTTCCGCGTGTAGATGCCCTTCTTTCCCACGAAATCATAGAACCGCCGGGAGAGCACGTAAGTGCCACGCGTCACCCGTTCGATGATGCCCTGTTACAGTAAGTACTCGACGCGCGGTTTGAATTGCAGTCCGGGCTTCTGCTCGCGGTGAATCAGGTCAAGGACCAGAAAGTCCTGAGTGCTGAATGCTGCGACACGTTCCTTTCCCACCTTCTCAAGAAACCGCACAAAATTCGGATCTTGCACCGTTCCCGGCAGACTGATTGCAACTTGATACTGGTCGGTGTGGGCAAAGTCCGGGACCGGCTTACCGGACTTGATCGCTTCTTCGAAGATCAGGTTCATTCCCTGGCCGGAGCGCTCAACGAGACCGCACTTCGTGAAGATGTCGGCGATCCGCCGGTTTCTCGGGGATTGTCGATCCAGGACGTTCTCGATCGTGATACCCGGAGGGAAACCACCCGGACTGACGATCTCCAGTCGCCGCGGATACTGACGAACAAAGATACTTCCCCCGAGCTGGTAATCCCGGTGACTGACGGCATTCAACAGCGCCTCGCGAACGGCGCGCTCGCTGAACGTTGGCACGGTCAGTACGAACAAGCCATCCTGATAGTGCTGAAGATCGTTTCTGCGATTAATCGCGGTCCATAACTCGTCGTAGCACGCGAAGAACGCCTGACGAAACTCTCTTCGTTCCTGCGCAGGTCCCGATGCGTCTGTGGAACGATACTCGAACACGATCTCCGCCTGTGCCAGATGCCGGCCGATCGCAGCGGAAGTTCCAAACAGGATCAGGGCTGCGTAGGTGACGTTGCCGTCGATCGTGGCTTCTGCATCGGCCAGCAACTGCTGATCGGTCAGCGTCGCCAGGGAGCGATTTCCAGACTTGGCAATCCAGCGTTCTCGAAACGCCTGGATCGAAGCAGGATCCAGGTCCGACCAGTTTGCGGCGTCGCAGCGCTCCGCCGAATAATCTCGACCGGTCTCCGCGAACACTTCCCGCAACCGGTCCGTCGACATCTCGATCAGACTGTCGTTCTGTCGCATCCAGTACTTGCCGTCGAACTTAATCGGCGTGCCAATTGGCCTTCCCGGAACGTGAAAAACAAGAACGCGACCGGCGGGAGTCTGCATCTCATCAAACGTGATTCGAAGATGCAGTTTGTCGTGAAGCCCTTGACGGGTCCGTTCGGGCTGCAGAAAGGCCTGGCTGCCGACGATTCTGCGGGGACGCCGATCTGAAACTCCAAGAATGACTTTGCCGCCACCCTCGTTAGCCAGTCCGGCACAGTACTTCGCAAGTTCGTCAAACGGAAAACTCGATTTCGCCTCCTTGAACTCACAGTCCTCTCCTTCAACCCGATTCAACCATTCGTGAACTTCGTGGTCCGTCATGGTCGCATTCGCTTCGCGATCAAGGACTCGCTGCCCGACATCCTCGGGTTCAATCTCAACAAATCGACTCAGTCCAGTCATTCGGTCCGCGGCATGGAGGCCAACCGCTCGCGCCAGCGCTGCACCTGCGTCGCCACCGGGCCGGCCCCGCCCGAGCCCTCGCTCTGCAACCGGGCGACCACGTTGCGCACCCCCAGCACGCCGTAGACGTCGTCGGTGATCTTGTCGCTCGCCGCCTGAAACTCGGCGAGCGGCAGCTCGGCCAGCCGAATCTTCTTCTGCTCGCACAGGCGGACCAGCTTGCCGACCACCTCGTGGCCGGTCCGCATCGGGACGCCGCGCAGAATGAGATATTCCATCAGCGTCGTCGCGTCCAGGAAGCCTTCTTCCAGGCGGGCTTCGATCGTCTCGGTTCGCAGCCGGGCGTGCTCGACCACCGAAGGGGCGAGTTCCAGGCAGGCGTAGACCGTGTCGAAGGCGTCGAAGAACGCCAGCTTGTCTTCCTGCAGATCGCGATTGTAGGCCATCGGCAGCCCTTTCAGCAGCGTGAGGATCTGCTGGACGTCGGCGACCACGCGGGCCGACTTGCCGCGAATCAGCTCCAGCACGTCGGGATTCCGCTTCTGCGGCATGATCGACGAACCGGTGGTGTAGGCGTCCGGCAGCTTCAGGAAGCCGAACTCCGTCGTGCACCAGAGAATCCACTCCTCGGCCCAGCCGCTCAGATGAATCGCGATCAGCGACATCGCAAAGATCGATTCCGCCAGGTAATCCCGGTCGCTGGAAACGTCGAGACTGTTGGCCGCGACGTCGTCAAAGCCCAGCAGTTCGGCTGTGATTCGGCGATTGATCGGCAGCGAAGACCCGGCGAGAGCCGCCGCCCCGAGAGGCGAAACGTTGAGCCGGGCGCGGCAATCCTGTAGCCGGAGGCGATCCCGTTCGAACTTCTCGCAGTAGGCCAGCCAGTAATGGGCCGCCATCACCGGCTGAGCCCGCTGCAGGTGGGTGTAGCCGGGCAGAACCACACCTTCGTCGATCTCGGTCCGCGCAACAAACGCCCGCTGCAATTCGACCAGTTGCGCATCGAGAGCGTCGAGGCAATCGCGGACGTAGAGCTTGATGTCCGTCGAGACCTGGTCGTTCCGGCTGCGGCCGGTATGGAGCTTCCGGCCGACGTCTCCGATCCGCTGGATCAGGGCCGACTCGATGTGCATGTGGATGTCTTCGAGCTCCGTGCGGTACGCGAACTCCCCCCGGCCAATCTCGCCACCGATGACATCCAGGGTTTCGACGATCTGACAGCATTCGTCGGCGGTGATCAGGCCGACCTCGGCGAGCATCCGGGCATGGGCCTGCGAGCCGCGGATATCGACCGCGGCGAGGCGGGCATCGAAGCTGATCGATTCGGTGAACTTTTCGACGCGGGGATCCGTATGCTCCCCGAACGCCCCGCCCCACGCTTTGCCAGCCAACGCAGCACCTCTCTGCCGGAAATCGAGCCAGTGACGCCATCGATCCGACGGCGGAATGTGACTCCATTTCTAGCAGAAATCGAGAGGAGACGGTACGGAGCAAGCGATGCTACGCCGCCATCGGCGGCTGCCGACCTGTGATGCGGTAGACGTATGCCAGAATCTCGATGAAAACGTCGTACATCTCGGCCGGGATCTGCTGGCCCACTTTGACCGACTTGTACAGAGCCCGCGCCAGCGGCTTCCGCTCGATGATCGGGATGCCATGCTCGGCGGCAATCTTCCGGATCTGGGCGGCGATCTCGTCGGCCCCCTTGGCGACGATCGTCGGCGCCGGCATCGTCGCCGGGTCGTACTTGATAGCGATCGCCAGCTCAGTCGGGTTCGTGATCACCACGTCCGCCGTCTTGACCGCCTGCAGGTTCCGGCCTTCCGTCAGTTTGCGGTGAGCCTCGCGGCGCCGCATCCGCGTGTGCGGGTCGCCGTCCATATCCTTCATTTCCTCGCGCAGCTCCTGCTTGGTCATCATCATGTCCTGCTCGTGCTTCCACCATTGGAAGCCGTAGTCCAGGATGGCGAGGATCAGCAGCGTCCCGGAGAGGTAGTACCCCAGTTCGACCGTCGACTGCCCGGCATGCGCCAGCACCAGGAGCAGATCCATGTCGGCGATGTTGTGCACGCTCCGCACCTGGTACGAGACGTACCAGTACGCAATCGACGCGATGGCGACCAGCTTGAACAGGCTCCCCCCCAGCTTGACCAGGGCGGCGATCGAGACGATCCGCTGAGCCCCCGAGAGCGGATTGAGACGCTCGAACTTCGGCATCAGAGCTTCCGGCGACCAGAGGAAGCCGGCCTGAGCCAGATTGATGGCCAGGCTCCCCGCGGCGACAACCAGCATCAGCGGCAACACGCTGGCCGCCAGCAGAGTCACCAGTTGCCAGGTCTTCTTCGTGAACGTCGGGATGTCGGTCTCAAAGACCGGCGTCGCGGTGAGCGATGATCGCAAATAGCTGGCCAGCGTCTCGACGACTTCCGGACCGAAGAAGTACAAGGCACTGGTCGCCCCCATCAGCACGACGGCAGCGGCCAGGTCCGTGCTGCGCGCAATATTCCCCTGCTCGCGCGCCTGCGTCCGGCGGCGATCTGTCGGCAGCTCTGTCTTCTCACCATTCTCGTCGGAAGCCACGCCGATGCAGCCCTGGGAAGGTCAGTTGTTGGGGAGGGATTCGCGAGAACAAGGTGGCTTATCGCTTATCGCTGATCGCCGGAGGTTGCCGCCCCACCTCTTCTCCGACTCTCAACTCTCATCTCTCAACACTCAACTCCATAAAGCCCGCCGCACTCACGACTCCGGCAGCACCAGCACCTCGCCAAAGTGGTCGAGCGTTTCCGGCAGGAAATCCCACACCGACTCCCCCAGGCCGCCGAGCGTCGCGGCGAGGAACAGAAAACTCAACATCGCCCGCAGCGCGAAGCCGACCGTCTGAACATTGATCTGCGGTACGGTGTGGCTGAGAAAGCCGACCGTCAGATCGATCAGCGACATCAGCACCATCACCGGGGCCGCGATCCGGACCCCGATCACCAGCGACTGGCGGACCAGCTCCCGCAGCAGATCGATCGAGGAGTGAGAAACAAACGCCGTCCCCGGCGGAAACGTCTGAAAGGTCTCGACCATGATGCGGACCATCTGCAGGTGCCCGCCGACGGAATCGAGCATCAGAAACACCGCAGTGCCGAGCATGTAGAGCATCTGCCCGGTGATCGAGCCGGACGTTTGCAGGTCGGGATTGAAGACTTCTCCCAGGCCGAAACCGCTCTGCTGATCGATGAGCTGCCCGGCGATCTGCAATCCGGACAGGATCGCCGTCACCCCCAGCCCCAGCATCAAACCGAAGCTGATCTCCCCCGCCGCCACCCACGCCAGCTCGAACCAGCTCGTGGGCCAGACCGGGCGCACGTGGTACTCCTCGGGCGCCAGGCCGATGTCGGGCGACAGGTGAGCCGCCTGCTGCAGCGTGTCGAAGCGCGGCTCCAGTCCCGGGGGGACTTCTTCGCGGACGAGGCGGCCGTCGCCGTTCTCATCGAGCCGCTCGAAGCCCCTCCGAGCCTGCGAGTTCAGCGTGGGAGTAATGATCATCGCCAGCATCATGATGATCAGGATGCGGACATTCGGCGGAATGGTCGACTGTCCGAAGATCGGGCCGAGGAACAGCAGCCCGCTGAGCCGCAGCAGCACCAGAATGAACGTGTGAAATTGCTCGACGGCGCCGGGCAGCAGCAACTGCCAGGCGAGGTTTTGCAAGCGGTCGATCGCCGGCGGCTGAAGCATTTCGTCCACGAGCGGTCCCCTGCGAGCTAAATGGTGCCGGGAATGCCGCGGTACAGATGCGTGGTGTACTCGACCAGCAGCGACAGCGCCCACGGAAGCGTGTAGAGCAGCACCAGCACCATCGTGACCAGCTTCGGCACGAAGCTCAGCGTCTGCTCCTGAAGCTGAGTCACCGCCTGGACGATGCTGATCAGCAGACCGACCGCCATCGCCGACACCATCACCGGCAGGCCGATCGCCAGCGTCAGCATCACGGCATTGCGGCAGAGTTCGACGGCGCTGTCGATGGTCATGGAAGAAGCTCGGGAGCGGAAGGCGGAGAGCGGAAAGCCAGAGGTTCAGGATGCATCGGCCGGCACTGCCCACCCTACCCCGACAACGGCCGGACGCTTTCCAGCAGCATCCCCACGGTCAGGAACCAGCCGTCGATCAGCACAAACAGCAGCAGTTTGAACGGCAGCGACACCAGGACCGGCGGAAGCATCATCATGCCCATGCTGATCAGCACCGACGAAATCACCATGTCGATCACGATGAACGGCAGATAAATCTGAAACCCGATCAGAAACGCGACTTTCAGCTCGCTGAGCATGTAGGCCGGGGCGAGGGCCAGCAGCGAGACGTCTTCGTACGTCTCCGGGTCTTTCCAGTGCGCCGCTTCCGGAGTCCCCTCGACCGGCCGCTGGAAGTCCACGAACATCCAGACGACCTCCGCGTTGCCGGCCTGGTCGATCTGTTCCGCCATGAACTCGCGGATCGGAGCCACCGCCCGCTTGAAGGCCGTGATTTCATCAATCTGCGATTCCCCCGGCCCCGGAGACGTGTAAGGCCGCACACCATCCTGGTAGCCCTTGCTCCAGATCGGACCCATCACCATGAAGGTCAGAAACATCGCCAGCGAAATCAGCACCTGATTGGGGGGCAACTGCTGCGTGCCCAGCGCCTGGCGCAGCAGTCCCAGAACCACCACGAAGCGGATAAAGCACGTGGTCATCATCAGGATCGACGGCGCGAGGCTGAGAACCGTCAGCAGGACCATCACCTTCAATGAACCGGTCAATCCCTGCGGCGACGTCAACTGACCGACGTCGACCCCCAGCGGATTCGCCAGCCCGTTCGGATTCTCCGCCAGCGGCGGAACGAGCCTGGGAGGCTGCACCGCCGGGATCTGCCGCTCGACGGCGGGTTGAATGAACCCGCCAGGCGTCCGGCTGGTCGCCTGAGCCTGCAGGGTCTGCGGGGCGAGAATCCACGCCAGCAGCAGGAGCAGTGCCGTTTTCACGGAGGAGCGTCGGCAACTCGTAGGGTCCGCTGTGCGGACCGTCTTCGCGACGACCCGGCAATCGTTCCGCTGGTCCGCACAGCGGACCCTGCGACCGATCTCCGTCGCATTTGAATGCATTGCACAACCGCGAATGTCGTCCGTGCTACCCATGAGTCCGCTCCAGGCTGGAGGGCATGACGAACTCGCTGGATTGGAACGCCGGGCCGGGCTTGGGCTTCGCAGTCTGCGTGAAGAGTGCTCCAAACGTCTGGGCCGCGCCATTGTCCGATGTCGTCCGGCACGCGCCGGCAAGCAGGTCGATTTCAACCGGATCGGTATACTCGGCGAGCGTGCGGACGCCGTCCGGGGCGACGCCGAGCATCAGGATCCGCCCGCCGCAGCGGACGAGATGCACCGTCACGCGGGGTTCCAGCGTCCGGCGGCCAAGAAGCTCCAGGGCCTCGTTCGGGAGTGCACGAAACTGGGCCGGGCCGTGCGTCTTCAGCCACCGCGTCACCACCGCCAGCCCTGCGAATGTCGCCACGACGATGACCAGCGTCACCCAGAGGGAACCCGACTGTGTGGCGGCCGGCCGGCGGGGATTCGCCCCTTCGTTTGCGACTGACGGACGGCTGCGGGCTGGCAACGCACGTTCGAGCGGCGACGGGACTTCCCAGTTCGCCTGATCGAGGGGATTCGGAATCGCGATCTGACGCCGTGGATTCTCTGCTGCGAATGGCAATGGTTCGTCGGCGCAAATGCCGGCCGGGGTTGCGAGCAGGAACAGACCGGCGACGAACAGGCGCAGGCAGAAGCCACCATCGAGTGGTCGCAGCAACAGCGTCACGGCCCGTCCCTGGCTGGTGGCGTTCGGTCGCCGCCGATGCGTCCTGCACCAGCGGAGCTTCGGCAGAATCTGCCGGAAACGGGCGTGGAATACCCGAGTCCGCCGGTTGCGACAAGGCCAGTTGCGTGGAACGACCGCGTGAAACGGCAGAGCAGAGAGGAAGAGTTCCGGAAAGTGAAAAGTGAGTAGTGGGGAGTGAAGAGTGCAAAGTTCCGGAGGTTGAAACCCTCGCCACTTTACACTCATCACCACTCACTTGACACTTTCCGGAGTCATTGGACTTCGAGCGGGCGCGGCACTGTCGATCGCTTGTGCCGCCTTCGGCTTCGCCCAGTCCGGATTGTGGTTAGTCCGGACGTTCCAGGTCGGGGCCATCACCAGATAGGTCGCGGCAACGACAAGAATCATTCCCACGACATTCAGAATCGCCCCGTAGCCGGCCATGCACTCGACGCGGACCCGCCCGGTTCCGAAGACGATGGCGTTCGGCGGGGTTCCGACCGGCATCATGAAACCGCAACTGGCGGCAATGGTGGCGGGAACCATCAGCAGGCGGGGATCGACCTCCAGCGCCACCGCCAGGCTCGCCAGCAGCGGCATCGTCGCCGCGACCGTGGCGACGTTCGTGGTGAACTCGGTCAGGAACACCATCATCAGGGTCACCGCGGCGACAACGACAATCGCCGGCTGGTCGCGGCCGAGAACTTCCAGATGCTGCCCGGCCCAGATCGACAGGCCGGTCTTCTGAAAGGCGTTGGCGATGGCGAAGCCGCCGCCGAAGAGAAACAGGATGTCCCAGGGGACGGAACGAGCAGTCCGCCAGTCCATGAGCTTGACGCGTCGGCCGCTGGCCGGGTCGCGGACGGGAATCAGAAACAGGATGAGCGCCACGGTCATGGCGACGGCGGCGTCGTTGACGTACTCCCCCAGCGCCTGGTTCTCGCCGGTGACGCCGGAAGACCGCAGCCAGGCAATCACCAGCCGGTTCCAGCCAGGAATCAGCGGCGTATCGCCGATCGAGAAATCGGTGCGGAAGATCCAGAGCCCGGCGATCGCCAGAAAGGCGGCGAGCATAGCCAGTTCGGGGCGCGTCGCGCGACCGAGAGCGGTCAGGCGGCTGCGGAAGAACGAGCGATCAAAACGCTCGAAACCGGGCGGACGCTTCAACCCCCATGTCAGAACCAGCCAGGCCACTCCCAGAAAGACGATGCCGAACGGCACCCAGGCAATCATCCACTGACCGGCGGAAATACGCGGGGCGTCGGGAAACTGGTTCGCGAAGATCGTCAGAAAGGCGGCGTTGGTCGGCGTGCCGACCGGCGTCGCGACGCCGCCGATAGTGGCCGAATAGGCGATCCCCAGCATCACCGCCTGGCCCAGGTGCCGGAACGCGGGATCTTGCTGCAGGGCCAGCTTCGGTCCGTGGTCCAGGCTGTCTTCCAGCGAGGTCAGCAGCGCGATGGCGATCGGGAGCATCATCAGCGTCGTGGCGGTGTTGCTGACCCACATTGAAAGGACGAACGTGGCCAGCATGAAACCGAGGACGATCTGCCGCGGGCCGGAGCCGGTGCGGCAGATGATGTGCAGGGCGATCCGCCGGTGGAGATGCCAGCGTTCCATCCCCAGAGCGATCAGAAAGCCGCCGAGGTACAGGAACGAGCTGTCGCTGATATAGGCCTGGCAGACTTCCTTGGCGGGCAGGATGCCGAGGAAGGGATAGAGCGCCAGCGGGAACAGGCTGGTCGCCACGATGGCATAGGCCTGTGTCACCCAGAAGACCGCCATGAGGGCCGTCACCGCCGCCAGCCGCTGAGCGGGGACCGACATTCCTGCGGGAGTGGGCATCAGCCAGATCGCCAGAAACAGCGCGACGCCGATGAGCCGGCCCCAGAACGCCGCGCGGCCATGCCCCTCTTCGGCCCCTTCAGACATGGTGCGGCGTTCCGATTGTTGAAGAGATTTCAGGAAGTCGATGCCGGTCAGCGAGACGGGTTCGCTCGTGCAGCGCCTTAAACAAGTGGGATCTGAGATCGGGTGGCTGGGGTCGGCCGCTCTGGGCCGCCCCCAGCGAGGTGGCGAGAAGCTGCGGGCTCGAAGACTCGACCCCGAAACCTCAGGATCAGTTCCTCAGATTCTGCGGCGCTGGACCAAGCCTTACTTCGCGGCTTCGAGTTCCTTCAATAGCGCATCGACGGCCTTGTCGAGTTCTTCGTCACGCAGGTTCTTGAAGCGGATCACCCCTTTGGCGTCGAGAATATACACGGTGGGAAAGAATTGAACTCGCAACGTCTGCAGCGCTTCCCCTTCCGGGCCGGTCCACCAGTGCGTCCAGGGCATCGGCTCCTCGGCGATAAACTCCGTCACGGTCTGGCGGTCGTCGTCGGCGCTCAGCCCGACCAGGGCGAACGGCTTGCCCTGCAACCGCTTCACGAGCTCCCGTTCGTGCGGGATCATTTCCTTGCACGGGCCGCACCAGGTGGCCCAGACGTCGAGAACCACGACTTTTCCCAGCGTGCTGCTGAGCTTGACCGGCTTTCCGGTGAGCTCCGTCGCCGTCACTTCCGGCGCTTTGCTGCCGATGGACAGGTTCTCGAGAATATAGATCTCGTCTTCGGCCAGTTCCCCGAAGGAACCCTCGGGGCTCTCGACTTCGGCAAACTCCTTCTGCAGCCGCTGGAAAATCTGCCGGGCCTGGTCGCGCAGCGGGTTGCGGGCCGCGTCTTTCAATTCGGAAGCATCCGACTGTTTAACCAGCGATCGGGCGAGGGTCAGCAGGGCCGCCCCCTTCATCTGCGGGAACGGGTTCTTCTCGCCGATGGCCTCCAGAAACTTGCGCTGGCCGGGAGTCAGTTCCGCATCCTCCAGGAGCTGCAGCAGCCCGCCGAGTCGCGGCGAGGCGACGTGGTACTCCAGCAGCCACTCCTCCATCGCCTTCGACTGTTCCGGATTGTCCGGAAACTGGCTGAGCCACTCCATCGCAGTCAGCGCCGGCCGGTCCTTCGGATCCGCCTTGGCGAACGCGAAGACTTCGGACCGAGTTGCTTCAACGAGCGCATCCAGCTCCTTCTGGGCGGCGACTCGCTGCTCTTCGGTCGGCTCCTCCGGGAGCGCTTCAATCAGCTTGCCAGCCTTCGTCTCCAGCGACTGGATCAGCCCCTGCAACTGCTCGCTGCGGGACACAGGCGCGGCCTTGCCGGCGGCGGCCCCCTTCGGCGCCGGAACGTCGTCCTGACTCCAGGCGCACTGGACTCCGGCCAAAGCCACAACGAGACTCGAGATCCAACAGCGACGGAGCATGCGCAATTCCGGTTCAGGGGCGGTGGGTGATTCGCTGCATCGGCCAGGGGCCGAACAGCAATCGCTGCGCAAGTATAGTTGGGGGTCGGCAGTGACACCACGGTCCCGCGGAGGGAGCGTGCGTACAACGGGCGACGCACGGGCGTCCCAAATGAGGGCGGGCGGGGTACAATCTCTCCCGACGATGCAGCCACCGCTTTCCTCAGGCGACCCCGCGTGACTCCGATTTATCTCGATAATAACGCCACCACGCTCCCCTTGCCGGAGGTGATCGAAACCGTCGCGCAGGTCCAGCGCGAGGCCTACGGCAACCCCGGCAGCCGGCACTCGTTCGGACGGCAGGCCCGGCGGATTCTGGAGTCGAGCCGGGAATCCATCGCCGCCATCCTGGGAGCGGACGCTTCCGAAGTGGTCTTCACGAGCGGCGGAACCGAGGCCAGCAACCTCGCTCTGCGCGGTCTGGCGCGGGGAACGTCGGGAACGATACTTCTTGCGCCGGGAGAGCACCCGGCGACCAAAGAAACCTGCCTGGCGCTGGCGGCGCGGGGCTGGTCCCTGCGGGAACTCCCCGTCGATTCCAGCGGCCTGCTGACGCCGGAGGGGATTCGCGACGCCCCCTGGGGAGAAGTCCGCCTGGCCTCAGCCCTGCTGGCGCACAATGAAACGGGAGTCCTTCAGAACTTGGCGCTGCTGCGCGAACAATGCCGTCAGCAGCGCGTGCCGTGGCATGTCGACGCTGTCCAGGCGGTCGGAAAGATCCCCGTCGATTTCCGCGAACTGGGAGCGACGACGCTGAGTTGCGCCGCGCATAAGTTTCATGGTCCGCGGGGCATCGGCGCGCTGCTGGTCCGCGAGGGGAGCCGGCTGGAACCGCTCCATTTCGGCGGACACCAGGAAGCGGGCCGGCGGGCGGGAACGGAATTGACGGCCCTGGCCGCCGGGATGGCGAAAGCCCTGGAACTGTGGAACGACAATCAACCGCCGCGGACCGAACACGTCCGGGTACTGCGGGACCGCCTGCAGGCCGGGCTGACGGCTCGCTGTTCATCGACCGTGGTGATCGGCGCCGATTCGCCGCGGCTGCCGAATACGCTCAACATCGCGTTCCCTGGAATCGACGGCGAAGCGCTCCTCGTGGCGCTCGATCTGGCGGGGGTGGCGTGTTCGCTCGGGGGAACCTGCGCCAGCGGGGCGCTGGAGACGGCGCCGATCCTGACGGCGATGGGTTTTCCGGAGGAGATCCGGAGATCGGCCGTGCGGTTTTCCCTGAGCGCCTTCAACACCCGCTCGGAAATCGACGAGGCCGTCGCCCGAGTCGCCGCGGTCGTCGCGGGTCTGGCGGCGGCGGCCGGAACGCTAAGCTGACATTGCCCTGCCAGACAGTCGCAGGTTAGAACTGGATTGGTAATTTGCGGCCGGTCGCTCTGCGGCCGGCGTTTTCTGCACGGCCGACACGACGGGTTCATGTCTTACAAGACCATCAAACGACTGCTGGGCGAAACGAGCCTGGAGCGGAAATGCCGCTTCCTGTTCGGCAGCGGCCTGCTGCTGCTGATCACCGGCAGCTTCTACTTCTATGCGTCTCAGACCACCAAGCTGATCGACGAGCAGAACCTGGTCGCGGCCCGGCTGCTGGTGGCCCCGATCATCATGGAAAAGCACTGGAAGTGGTCGGAGAACCGGGGCGAATTCAGCATCGCGGAAGACGTCGCCAAGATGGCGGTCGAGCTCAAACCGCCCGACATGAAGAAGTACAACTGGACGCTGTCGAAGGCCGGTCTCTTCGATTCGGCTTCGCGTCCCCCCGACGACGCCGGCTACCGGGCGCTGGAGCGGATTTCCAAAGCCAACGGAGAGCGCGAAGTCATCGTGCGCCTGCGGAACAAGCTCGACAGCGACACCAATCGCAAGTACGAAGAGTTCAACTATTACGCGGGAGTCTACGCCACCGACACCTGCGTCGCCTGCCATCGGCAGCACAATGGCGACCCGGAGCTGAAGACCGGCGACTTGATCGGGATGGTGAAGATCACCTTCCCGCTCGACAAAACGCAGCGGGCCCTCGCCTGGAACAACGCGATTCTGCTGGCCACCGCCATTGTGACGGCGTTCCTGGCCATGCTGGCGGCCTACGCGATCGTCCGCTACGTCATCGTCAAGCCGGTGCTGCACCTGAAGGACGTCAGCGACGCCATTGCGCGCGGCAGCCTCGATCAGCGGGCGGATATCCGGACGGGGGACGAGTTCGAAGAGCTGTCTCACGCGTTCAACCGCATGCTGCGGCACCTGGTGACCGTGCAGGAGGAGCTGCAGCAGCTCAACCGCGGTTACGAAGTGAAGGTCGACGAGCTGGCGCAGGCCAACCTGCGGCTGTACGAACTCAACAACCTGAAGAACGAATTCCTGGCGACGATGAGCCATGAGCTGCGAACGCCGCTGAATTCGATCCTCGGCTTCAGCGACGTGCTGGTCAACGCCCAGGGGCTCACCGATAAGCAGCGCCGCTACGTCTCGAACATTCAGACGTCCGGCAAGAACCTCCTGAACCTGATCAACGACGTGCTCGACCTGGCAAAGATCGAAGCGGGCAAGATGGAGCTGCACATCGTCGAGTTCTCGATCGCCGATCTGATCGAGCGGCTCGTCGCCCAGATGTCGCCCCTGGCCGAGAAGAAGTCCATCGACCTGGGCTGGGACGTCGACCCCGGCGTTCCGCTGGTCATGCAGGATTCCGGGAAGATCGAGCAGATCCTCAGCAATCTGATGTCGAACGCCATCAAGTTCACCCCGGAAGGGGGACGCGTGCGGGTCCGTGCCGAGCGTCGCGACAAG
Source organism: Planctellipticum variicoloris (assembly GCF_030622045.1). Lineage (NCBI taxonomy): Bacteria > Pseudomonadati > Planctomycetota > Planctomycetia > Planctomycetales > Planctomycetaceae > Planctellipticum > Planctellipticum variicoloris. The sequence continues at coordinate 6,705,727 of NZ_CP130886.1, forward strand.
GTCGGACTGGCATTGATCGTCGAGGACACCGGAATCGGCATTCCGCTGGAAGAACAGGAAAAGATCTTCGAGAAGTTCCGGCAGGGCAAAGGCAACCCGGGCCAGACCGACACGCTGACCCGCGAGTACGAGGGCACCGGCCTGGGACTGTCGATCATCCGCGAGCTGTCGAAGCTGCTCGGCGGCGACGTGCGCGTCGAGAGCGAGTTCGGCCGCGGCAGCGTGTTCTCCGTGCTGATCCCGGCAAGGCTCGACCCGGAGCATCCCCCCAAGGTGGTCGACGACTTCCATCCCCGTCCGCTCAGCCGTCCCGAGCCGCCGGTCCGGGCGCTGATCGCCGTGCAACCGTCGCTCGCCGCCCTGGAACCCTGAACCGCAGCGGCCGGCGTGAAGACCGTCGCAGTCCGAAGCGGCTCTCGCTATTCTGACGTCGAATCGCCGGGACCGGGATTCGTTGTGGACTCCCGTTCGGCCGGCCCGCAGGAAGCCCGCAGGAAGCACGACGTAATATGGCCGAAGCACATCCGCTGGTACGAGTCGGGAAGGTTCCGTTCGGCAAGGGGCTGTTCGCCCGCCGGGCGATCGCCAAGGGAGAATCGATCGGGCAGGTGACGGGGCGGGTGATTCACGACCCGGACTACACGTCGTCCTACTGCATCGATCTGGGCTCCGAGATGTCGCTCGAACCGCGGGCGCCGTTCCGGTATCTCAACCACTGCTGCGAACCCAACAGCCAGCTCTTTTCGTTCGACTGCGAGTACGAAGACGGAACCGCGGCGCCCCCTGAGATCCATGTCGAAGCGATCGCCGACATTCCCGAAGGGGCGGAGCTGACGATCGACTACGCCTGGGGTGCGGACGGGGCGATCAAGTGCCTGTGCGGCGCCGCCGCCTGCCGCGGCTGGGTAGTCTGTCCCGAAGAGCTTCCCACGGTGCTGAAGCGGAACGGGAAGAAGTCGCCCAAGGCCCCTGCACTGCCGAGCGCGGCCCGACGAACCGGCGAACGCGGGCGGAAATAAGAGAGATCGCCCAGGGCTTATGCCGCTGGGCGACATTGATCCGCCCCCTGCGGGGCTCCGGAACTTGCTCGTGCGCCGGCGCACCGGAAGCTTCAGAGTTCCCGATCCAGTGAATCGGGAATCGCTCGGCCCATTCTGGCTATTCGCTATTCCCTCTCCCCCGATCCCGGCGGTGACCAGGCGTCAGTGCGCCGGCGGCGGGGCGTCCTGGAACGCGCGATTGCGGTACAGGAAGTCCACGATGTTCCCCTCGTGGGGCTGCAGCCAGTTGAGGGCGACGGTCTTCACCGCGCCGATGTTGAGCCGGTCGATCGTCGTGGCGTCGAGCAACTGCTGCTGGAACTTGGCGTCGTCGGTGATCGCCGTGCAGACGAGGGTCGAGCCCATCGACGCAATCGCCTTGGCCTGCGGGCAGTCGACGACCGAGACGAACGGGAACATGTATTCGGTGTTGGCCAGCGGGTGATCGGGGCTGGTGCAGTGCAGCACGGTCGGACGGAGGTAGTCGTACCGTTCGTGCGGCACGTGCCGGCTGCCGCCGCGGTACTTCGCCGAGACCTCGGTGACCCCGGGCGTCTTCAGCCCCTCTTCAATCTGGTTGTGCATCGCTTCGGCGACCCCCTTGGTGGTGAAGGCCGCGAGTGTCGCCTTGGGATCGTTGGGAGGAAGCGGCTCGACCGGTCCCAGCCGCTGAGCGAGCGCCTCGGCGATCTTCTCGCCGTGACGCGGCGCGTAAATGCTGGAGCAGTTGATGCAACCGCGACCGCTGTTCAGGAAGACGCTGTCGGCCATCAGATCGACGTACTCTTCCCAGCGGTCGACCATGTCCTCGCCGAAGACGATCTTGCTGAAGCCGGGGCCGTGGACGCTGATGCGGGGATTGCCGTAGTGCTGCTCGACGGTCGCCTGGCCGCCGAAGACCATCACGCGGCGGCAGTCGGTCATCAGTCCGCCGCCGACGTCGTGCCCGCCCGGATAGAGCCCGATCGCCTCGCGCGGCAGCCCGGCCTGGTAGAGAGCTTCGGTGATGCGGTAGGGGGTCCAGAACTCCTGGGTGCCGGGTTTGAGCATCAGGCCGATCTGGAGCGGAATGGCCGGCAGCCAGAGGGTGTGGACGCCGGGCGAATTGGACGGCAGCACCGCTCCAAGGACGGGAGAATTGGCCTGGTAGCTGACCATGACGCCGCGGGCCTCTTTCCCGTAGCCGCGGGTGAGGATGTCAAAGGGGACGCCGCGGGTCAGCGCGTCGAGGACCTCGCCCATGTGCGAGAGGACGAAGGCGTTCTTGCGCATATTGCCCGCGCACATGTGCTCGGGAAGTCCGGTGGTCGCGGACTGCATGCGGCAGAACTCGGCGGGCGAGAGTTCGCCGTTCCCCATCGGAAGCGTGGCGTTGAGGTACAGGTCGCTGGCCTTGGCGCAGATTTCCAGCAGCTTGGGGATGGGGATCTCGCGGAGGGCGTCGCGGGCCTTCTGGGCCTTGCGGAGGTCCAGCTTGAGCATCATGCCGGTGGCCTGATGGAGCTGGGCCACGGGCTCGCCGGTCGCAAAATGCACGACCGCCTGCTTCTCCATGCTCTCGTAAACCTGGCCCATGCGGAGGATGGGGATGTCTAACATTGGTCAGTGGTCCGTAGTCCGTGGTCAGTGGTTTGAAGACGGCGATTGAGCGTCTTCTTGGGGATTCGAGAACCGGCGTCCTTGCGGAACGGCGCGGCTTCCGGTTTTGCCGATCGAATTCAGATACGCATTCAGCTTCGGGCCAAGTTCATCGACGATCGTCTTCAGTTGGTCAACCTCGTCGGCTTTCAGAAGTTGCCTGTTCCAGGCCCGACGCAGCCAGTGTTTGCATTCGTAGAGCGATCCTCGGGCCATTCGTACGAAGCGCCGATTATCCGCGAAAGTCCCTCGGCCGCTCCCTTCTGCGATGTTGGCTCCCACGCTGTCAGCGGCCCGTACGAGTTGAAGCCCCGCCGTTCTCCGATCAAATTCCGGCCACTCGCGGGCAATCGTCCAGACGGCATCGGACAGGCTCTCCGCAAGCCGGTAAATCTGCAACGATTCGAACTGCGTCCTGGCCATACGCTGTCCGCCCTTCAGGAGTCCGTCTTTAGCCACTGACCACTGACGACGGACAACTGACAACGATCTAATATACCCCCACTGTCGTCGTCTTCGCGATTTCGTGCCAGGGGCGGGTGCCGCTGATGCCGTCCCAGGGGAATTTTTCGCAGGGCAATTCGCGTTCGCCTTCGTCCCGCTCCATGAAGCCGGGGATGAACAGCTCTTTCGTCAGCGTGTAGAGCTTCACCCGGCCGGTTTCTCCGTACCCGACGACTCTGTTGTAGTCCTTGAAGTCGACGACTTCGATGATTGCCCGCGGCTGGGGGCCGTGGTACGTGATCTTGTAGTTGTCCGCCGGGTCGAACGGCTTGCTGCAGGCCAGGCCCATCAGCGTGTTGCCGTAGGTCGGCGTGATGTAGACGTCCGGCCCCAGCAGCTCTTCGACGCAGTTGCGGTACCACTGCGGCGCAAACTCCGTGCCGCCGCCGAAGATGCCGGTGATGCCCGCCTCGGCGATGCTGGAGCCTTCGTTGATCAGCCGCATGGCCAGCGCTTCGAGGAGCTTGGGGGTCATGAACGCGCACTTGATGTCGTGCCCGGCGGACAGGATCGTCATCACCTGATCGATGACGTGCTCCTTGTAGGCTTCCGCTTCCTTGATGTTGCCCCGCTTGATCAGCTTGACCACATACCGCGGATCGAGGTCGACGCAGAAGCAGATGCCGCCCCGATACTGGGCGAGATGCTCGACCGCCAGGCGCAGCCGGCGGGGGCCGGACGGGCCGAGCATCAGCCAGTTGCTCCCTTTGGGGAAGTACTTGTCGGGGAGCGTGTGGCTGAACTGTTCGTAGTCGATCCAGTGATCTTCGACGACGAGCCGGGTCTTCGGGATTCCCGTGGTGCCGCCGGTCTCGAAGACGTACAGGGGCTTCCCTTCGAGGCCTTTCGGGAGCCAGCGGCGGACCGGACCGCCGCGGAACCAGTCGTCTTCGAAGAGGGGGAACTTCTTCAGATCGTCGAAACAGTTGACGTCCTGCAGCGGGTCGAAAGAGTACGTCTTCGCCTTCTCCAGCCAGAACGGGCTGCCGGTCTCGGGACTGAAGTGCCACTTCACCATTTCGCGGGTGTGGGCGTCGAGTTGTTCTTTGGCCTGTGCGATCGCCGCAGCGGAAACATTGCTCACGACCAGCTCACTTTACGGGGTAGGAAGACCGGCGGGGCGGCGAAACCGGCGTTCGCCGCAGACTCGGAGACATTTGATGATAGTCGCCGGCGGAGCGAATTCAACGCCCGCCCCGACTTCCTCCAGCAGGTGTTCACCAGCAGGCCCGGTGATCAACGCCCCTCTCCCGCACCAGTTCCGCCCCGGAAATCCGCCAGTTGAGGGGACCCGCCGGTGCGACGTCCTCCGGAATCTGTTCAGTTTCTGACGAAGCTTTCATCCGTCTTGACCGTTCGGGGGGCTTGTCCTACGATCCGCCGCCGTTTCTGCCGGTTGCGGGCCTCGGAAGCGGCAGAAATTGCGGGCTGCCGTCTTCGGGCGGCCAGCGTCATCCCGTTCTGCGATGTCCACTCGATACAACAGGGCGCCATGAGCGATCACCCGGTGATCTCGGACGAACGCCGCGACGGCGTGTCGCTTCGAGCCTGCGTGCGCCCTGGGCCATCGGTTCTGGGTCTGCTGCTCCTGATCGGTCTGACCGCCGGCTGTCAGTCGATCGGGCCCCGCAGGTTCGAGAAGTACTCCTACGCGGAGGTTCCGACGGCGCTCGCGGCGACCCGACAGGCCAATCCCCAGACGGTCGATCTGTCGCGTCTGGCGCGGGCCGCGGTCAAAAGCGACGTGCTGGATCGGGGCGACGTCGTCGAGATCGCCATCTCTGCAGGACTCTCCGAAAAAGACACCGTCAAGTTTCCGGTCCGGATCAACGACAGCGGCTACGGCCAGTTGCCGGTCATCGGCCAGGTCTACCTGGCGGGGCTGGAGCCCGAAGCCGCAGAAGCGAACGTCGTTTCCGCCTGCGTGCAGCGCGACTTGTACCTGAATCCGCACGTGACGGTCACGATGAAGAAGCAGCGCGTCAATCGCGTAACAGTCGTCGGCGCCGTGAAAGAATCCGGAGTTTACGAGCTGCCGCGCGGACAGAGTGACTTGCTGGCGGCGATTACCGCCGCCGGGGGCCTGGCGGAAGACGCGGGGACGATGGTCGAGATTCGGACTCCCGACCGGAGCGCCGAAGCGAGTTCGCCGGCCCCCGTGGCGTCGAGCGCGACCGGCGACGTCCAGGCGACCGGTCATTCCGGCGCTCCGCTGCCGCTCTCCCAATCGGGCGCCGGACTCTTGACCTCGGTCCAGGTGGATCTGGTTTCGGCGACGCGGTCCGGCGAGGGGGGGCAGTACGTCAGCGACGGGGCGGTGGTCATGATCGAGAAGCGGGCGCCGGAACCGGTGCACGTGATCGGACTGGTCAGGCGTCCGAACCGCTACGAGTTCCCGGTTTCGGAAGACTTGCGAATGCTCGACGCCCTCGCGCTCGCCGGCGGCGCCGAATCGCTGGTGGCCGACAAGGTGTTTATCGTTCGCCGCAAGCCCGAGAGCACGGAAACGGCGGTGATCCAGGCGAGTATTCGAGCGGCGAAGCGCGACCCGCAGGCGAACGTGCTGCTGTCGCCGGGCGACGTCGTCAGTCTCGAGTCGACGCCGGCGACCGTCTTCATGAGTGCGCTGGGCCTGATCCGGATGAGCCTCGGTGCGAGCGTGCCGCTGTTCTGACGGCTGCACTCCGGCGGAGTTGAGACGGTCGACCTGGGGGGGGATGAATATGGATGTGATCGACGATGCGAATGGCGAACCGGCCCAGTCCGGCAGCGTCGTCGCCGATCTCGTCCGGTTCTGTCGGATCGTCGTCGCGCGGAAGAAGATTCTGATTCTCTCGGTGCTTCTGGCGGGGCTCGTCGGCGGAGCGTACTACGTACTGGCCAAGCGGTCGTACGAGTCGCGCGCGGAAGTTCTGGTGCTGCAGACCGGCGGCAACGTCATGGACGCCAGCAGCAGCAATCAGCGCAGCGTCCTGGAGCAGATTCCCACGTACGAAAAAGTGCTGTCGAGCGCCGCCGTGCTGGAGGGTGCGATCAAGTCCCTCCCGGCGCGGCACCGGATCGATCTGGCCGGCTCCCCGAAAGAGCGCTGGATCGACACGCTTCGCGGCCGCGTCGGAGTCAGCTCCGCGCGGCAGACGAACATCATCTCGCTGACGTTTCGTTCGGGCGATCCGCAGACGGCGGCGGTGGTCGTCGGCGCGATTCTGGACTCCTATCTGAAGTTCATGGATCAGACCCATCGGAGCAGCTCGCGCGAGGTTCTGGAGGTTCTGACACGGGAAAAGACCGACCTGGAGCAGCGGCTGCAGGAGAAGGAAGGGGAGCTGATCCAGCTCAAGAGCAGCTCGGGAGTTCTGCTGACGGGGGGGGATCGAAATACCCACGTGCTGATCGAGCGAACGGTGAAACTCAACGACGCACTCGTCGAAGCGCAGAAGAAGTCGCTGGAGGCGAGAGCGTTTTTAGTCGCCGTCGAAGAAGCGGTCCGGACCGGCTCCGACATTCAGCAGTTCGTCCTGCAGACCGCCGACGCGGTGGCCAAGGAAGTGTTTCTGAAGGAAATGGGCCTCGGTACGCAGGACGGCTACACCATGGCCCGCTTCGAACAGCAACTGTCGGACGATCGCTCGGAACTGGCGCGACGACGACTGCAATACGGGGCCGCGCACCCGCTGGTGGTCGAACTGCGAGATCGAATCCAGGGGACCGAGGAGTGGCTCGTCAATCGCCAGCTCGCCGTCTCCGAACGGATGCGGCAGATCCGAACGCAGGAGCTCGGTCCGCGGCTGGTTGAAATGGCCCGGCAGCGGTTTCATCAGGCGACTGCGCACGAGGCCGCGCTGCGTCAGCAGTTCGAGCAGGAGAACGCCATTGCGCTGAGCATGAACGCCCACGTCGCCGCCCAGGAGATTCTGGAGCTCGATCTGAAGCGGATGCGTTCGTTCTACGATCTCGTGCTGGAGCGCATGAAGGACATCGATCTCGGATCCGACAACGGACTGCGCATTCGGGTCGTCAGCGAACCGCGAGTTCCTTCGTCGCCCGTCTCCCCCAAGCTTTCCTATACAATCGCCTTGACTCTCATGGCGGGGATGACTCTGGGGCTGGGCGCGATCTATCTCGTCGACACGCTGGATGACCGCTTCCGTTCGCCGGATGAGCTCCAGTGGCAGCTTGGTCTGCCCGTGCTGGCGATGATTCGCAAGATGCCGGAGACGACCGAAACGGGCATCAACGCCATTCAGACCTACTTCCGTCCGGACAGCCTGGAGTCCGAAGCCTTCCGATCGCTGCGGAGCGCGATCACGTTTGCCGACGGCGACTCGCAGCGGCTCGTGATCACGAGCACGGAGCCCGGCGACGGCAAGACCACAACCCTTGCAAACCTGGCGGTGGCGTTTGCACAGTCGGGTAAGAAGACGCTGCTGATCGACGCCGACCTGCGTCGGCCGGGGCTTTCGACCCTGCTGGAACTGCGCGGAGCGCAAGGACTGTCGAGCATTCTGCGCGACGATCGGCCGATTTTCGAAAGCTGTCTCGACAACATTTTTCACGTCGGCGTCGAAGGGCTGGATGTGATTCCATCCGGCGCACGTCCCGCCAATCCTTCGGAGCTGCTGGCCAGCGAGCGCTTCAATGACGTCATCGCCTGGGCCGAAACGGTTTACGACCAGATTCTGATCGACGCACCTCCGATCCTGGCCGTGACCGATCCTGCGATCATCGCCCGGCAGGTGGACGGGGCGGTGGTGGTGATCCGCCCCGACAAGAATCGCCGCCGCGTCGTCACCCGCGCGCTGCAGTCCTTCCAGTCGGCGGGAATTCGCGTGCTGGGCATGGCCGTCAACCATCTGTCGATGGATTCCAGCTCCGAATACGGTTACGGGTATGGCTACGGCTATGGCTACGGATACGGCTATGGACATGACGAAGCTCCGGAAGCCGAGGTCGAGGACGACCAGCAGGGACCCGGCCCTGAGTCCCAGGGAACGCTGCGGCAGGCGGCTTAAGAGGCTGCAGGCGGTCTGAAAGCCGAAGATTGCGACGGCGGAGAACTCGATGTCGGCTCAACCGCCCTCCCACAGTCATCGGCGGCGGCGTCACAGCTCCAGTCGTCAGCCCCAGTCGGTTTCGACCGGCTTCGGGAACGCCGGCTCCGCGTCGACCCCGTGGACATTCTCGCGGTTCCAGTCCGCGGCCGCGAGCGCGTTCGTGCTGGTGATCGCGATGATCTGGGGCGGTCGAACGCCGGTCGGACAGATGGCGCTGGTCGTCGGCGCTCTGGCGCTGTCGGCGAGCTGGCTGGTCGGCCTCTGGCGGCGGAGTGCGCCCGTGTGGATTCCGGCGCCGGGACTGGGCCTGGGGCTCGCCGGAGGTCTGGTTCTGCTCCTGCAGATCCTGCCGCTCCCCGCGTCGTGGCTGACGGTGATTTCACCGGCTCAGGCTGAGGTCCTGCCGCTGTGGTCCGCCGAGTCGGGCGCCCGGCTGGGTCTGGCGGCCTGGAACTGCATCAGCTTCGCACCGGGCGAAACGCGATCGTCCCTGGTGATCTACGGGGCCTGCCTGGCGGTCTTCGCCACGACGGTGCAGGGACTGCGGACGAGCGACGATGTCTTTCGCCTCTTGCGCCTCGCAGCCGGAATCTCGCTGGGCATGGCGGCGTTCGGAGTGCTGCAGTACGCCACCGCCAATCGAAAGTTCTACTGGATCTTCGAAAACCCGGACCTCTCGACGACGTACTACGCCACCGGCAGCTTTTTCAATCGCAACCACTTTGCACAGTTTGTCGTGCTGGGAATCGGACCGGCGATCGCCTGGCTGGCGATGCAGTTCAAACATCGGGAGCGGACCGGTCGAGAGGCACTGCCGCCCGCCGCTTCTCCGCTGCCGCTGGCGCTGCTGGGATCGGCGCTGGCGATCGGTGTGCTCGCGGTGCTGCTGTCGCTGTCTCGCGCCGGTACGGTCTCGATGCTCATCGCCGTCGTCGTCGCCAGCGTCGGACTGATCCGGTGCGGCTGGATCCCGATCCGCACGGGTCTGGCGCTGGCCGCCGTAACCGGAGTCGTGTGCGGCGTGTTCTCACTGACGAGTTCCGAACTGCTGGGAAGTCGGTTTGCACTGCTCGACGAGAACGGTCGTTATGCGATCTGGCAGACCAATCTTGCGGTTGCCGAGCGATTCCCGTGGTTCGGCACCGGCGCTGGAACGCATGTCGATGCGCATTACCTCGAACTCGAACCGCGCTCGGACGGTCGCGAGTTCGTCCATGCGGAAAGCAGCCTGCTGGAAGTGGCCTCGGAAACGGGGCTTGCCGGAGCATCCATCGGAGCGGTGGCGCTGCTGACCTGCCTGTGGTGGTGCGCAGTGGTGCTGCGCCGCGGCGAGTCGGAGGCGCGGGCGGCCGCCTGTGGAATCCTGGCCAGCTTGCTCGCCACGGCGGCTCACGCCGCGGTGGATTTCGTCTGGCATACCCCCGCCTGTCTGCTGATGGTTGTGCTGCTGGCGGCGGCGGCCTGCCGCCTCTACACGCTGACGGCGCTGCCGCTGCGAAACCGCCCGTGCGAGCGTCCGCTGTCGCGACGGTGGACTCTGGCGGCGGCGCCGCTGCTGCTGATGGCAGGCGGTTTCATGGTGCACCAGTTGCTCCCGGCGGTGCAGGCCGCCCCCCCGTGGACCCAGTATCTGGCCGCGACGTTTCACGGTCCGGAGGGGGAATTGAGCGAGGTCGAGGCTCAGGAGCTCTGGAGGCAGCGCCTGCGGCTGGCGCATCGCGCCGCCAGAACCAATCGCCTGCATCCCAGATCCCAGGAAACCGTCGCCACGTTTTACCTGCGGCTGTTCGATCTGAAGCAGGCCGCGGCGGGCCGATCCCACACGTTCAGCCGTCTTCGCACGGCCTGCGAAGGGAGCGACTTTACATCCGCGGCCGAAGTTCGAGACTGGGTCGCCGAGCAGGCGGGACCGAACGCCCGGCTACTCGATCTGACCTGGCAGACGACCTTGGGGGCCGTCCGCACGGCTCCGCTGCGGGGGGAAGCCTACCTGACGCTGGCGCAGCTTGCGTTCCTGCATGATCCCTCAGGAGCACTGAAGGCCGATCTGCTGAATCAGGCGCTGGCCGTACGTCCGAACGACGGTCGCGTCCGGTTCTTCCTCGGGCGAGAAGCTTTGCTCGCCGGCGATATGCCTCTTGCGCTCGAACACTGGAAGATCGCCTTTCGCGGCGGCGAGGCCCGTCAGCGCGAGATTGCCGAATTGCTGGCCGGGCAGTTTCCGGCCCAGTTCTTCCTCGATGAGTTTCAGCCCGACGAACCGGCGTTGCGCGTGCTGGCGGAGGTCTTTGAACAGAAGCGTCGCGGATCGGAACGGGATCGGATTCTGGAAGTCGCCGCGGAGCGCGCCGCGGAACTGGCGCGCGCCGCGACGACCGCAATTGTCGAGACCCATTGGCTGCATGCCGTGGAGGCCCGTCGGCAGCTTGGCGATCAGGATCTCCTGGAATCGGCGTTGCGGGAGGCGCTGGAAAGCTGTCCGCAGAACTTCCGCTTTCATCGACTGCTGGGGGAACTGCTGCTGCAGCGGGAGGATTTCGACGGGGCTGCGGAGGAGCTGCAGTGGTGCGCGACGCGACAGACCGACAATGCTCAAGTGCGAGCCCTGGCGGCTGCGGCCCTGAAGAACAGTTATCGTCAGCCCGCGGGCGAAACAGAGCGGCCGATCCGGCTGACGTCGGGGCCGCCGGGAGCGGCGCCGGAATAGCGGGCTGGCGGCAACGGGAGCGGCTACTTCGCCGCGGCTCGCAGTTCCTCGATCGCGCAGCGGATGTCGCGGAGCGTCACCGGCTGTGCGAGAACGCGGGAGACGCCTGGCGAAGCGGCGAGCTCGTCTCTGAGCGAGTTGAGGCCGCGCGACAGCGCCAGAATGAATGCGGTCCCGGACTTTCGGCAGGCGGCGATCCCCTTTGCGTAGAAGTCGCGCGCCTCGTGTTCCGACATTTCCGCCATGACGACCAGCCCCGCCGGACGCTCGGTCTTCATCCGCTGCAGCGCACGCTGCGGATCCCCGAGCATGAGGACGCGGTAGGAGTGCTTGGTGAAGTATTCGCGCAGCGCGTCCTGTTGCTTGGGGCGAGTTTCGACGCAGATCACCGTCGGCTGCGCAGGTCGGTCCTGGGGGCCGGGCGTCGCCGGCGCTTTTGAGTCCGCGGACTGACCGAGCACGTCCTTGAGGTCTGCGATGACTTCCGCAGGCTTCTGGTAACGATCCGAGGGGCTGATCTCCATCAGCCGTTCGACAATCTGGATCACGTTCGAAGGGAGCGACGGATTCACGGATCGCAGAGGGCGGATGTTGCAGTAGCGGCGGAAGTCCTTGCGCTCGGCCGAACTTTTCGTCGGCGGATAGGGAGGCACCCCGGTGAGCAGTTCGTAGTAGATCGCGCCGAGGAAATAGAGATCGCTGCGAGGATCGTTCGCGGGGGCGTTCGTCCCGCGTTCCAGCGACGCATACTCGACGGCTCGATCCACCGACTCTTCGAACTGCGACAGGCCGTTGTCGTTGCCGGCCAGGCCGAAGTCGACGAGCTTCGCCACTCCCTGAGCGCTCAGCAGCACGTTCGTCAGCTTCAGATCGCGGTGCGTCAGCCCCAGCCCGAGGGCGTAGTTCAAGCCCTCGGCGATGTCGAGCACGTATTTCGTCGCTTCTTCAGGCGAGAAGCTCTTGCGGATCTTGATGAAGTCGCGGAAGTTCCCCCCCTCGACGAACTCCATCGTAATGTAATGCTGATCCCCGTCCTGCCCGACGTCGTAGATGGGGACGATGTTCTTGTGCTTCAGACGCTTGCCCAGTTCCCCCTCGCGGCGGAACAGAGTGACAGCGCGGGGGTCGCTGGCGAGACGCTGGCGGAGAACTTTGACACCCACCATCGAGCCGTCTTCGACCGAGCAGCCTCGAAAGACGCGTGCGAAACTGCCCGCCGCGTTTCGATACAGCAGGCGATACTGCCCCACCCGCAAACCGTCAGTTTCGCCCCGGCGGAGTTTGCCGGTTTGATACGATGTCAGAACGCCACGGCGCTCCAGGTCGCTCAGGAGCTCGTCCGCCGTCTGCGGCAGATCCCCGCCGCCCCGCAACTGTTCGGGTTCCACCAGTCGTTGCTGAAGCAGAAAGTCTTCCAGCTCCAAGGGGTTGGAGAATCTCATAGCGGCAGAGTTCGCGTGGGAAACGTCGTCGGAAGTTACCGTCCGTGCGGGCCAGACCCGCGGCGGAATGAGGGAATTATGCATCATAACAAACCCGCGCCCGCGATGCGCGGAATTGGCGCCTGGCCCTTCAATTCCGCTCAGAGGATTGCGCTGCACTCGCTACAGATACGCAACTCGCGAGCCGAATCGCCGACGAAACTTTGACAATTCTTCCGCGACTGCTCAATCCCCCGAAACCGACGGCAATTTCGCAGCGACGGGACGCCCCGCTCAGGCGTTCTTCCCGATCTCGCCAAAACGAAGCGCCCCCCCGCCGACAGCGGCCTGCACCGCGAGTCGGCTGTCGCCTGGCCGGTAGTGAAAGACCATCAGCTCGGCAGGGTCGCCCGGGCGGAGTCGGACGGTCGGGAATCCGAGCAATCGTGCCGGGTTTCGACTGGCCATATCGATGGCGTCTTTGAGCGAAACGCCCGCATAGTCGATCATCCGCGCGACGCAGACGTCCGTCTCAAAAGAGGAGCCCGCCAGCAGTTCCTGCTGACCGGCGACGACCAGTTTGCCGCTGGGGAGAATCTCGCTTCTTCCCAGCTTGCTCTCGTAGACGCCGGGGGGGCAGCCGGCCCAGCCGGCGGCGTCGCACGTGATGACGACTCGACGTGTCGTCTTGGCACGAACTATCGCCTTAACGAGGTTCGCCGGCAGGTGGTGACCGTCGGTGATCAGGCTGACCGTCAGTCGATCGTCGGCCAGTTGCTCCCAGAAGTGATTGCGGTGACGGTGGATCATGGCCGCGCAGCCATTGCCCAGGTGCGTCCCCAGCGTGGCCCCGGCGTCGATCCCCGCCCGGATCTGCTCCGGCGTGGCCGCGGTGTGACCCAGCGAGATGACGACGCCCGCCGCCACGGCCTTCCGGATGAACTCGATCGCGCCCGGGATCTCCGGCGCCAGGGTGACGAGGCGGATGAGTCCCCCTGCCGCCGCCTGCAGGCGTTCGAACTCGTCCCAGTTGGCGGCTCGCACGTGTTCGAGCGGATGAGCGCCGCGGGCGCCGTCGTCCGGTGAGATATAGGGACCTTCCAGATGGCAACCCGGCACCATCTGCGCCGCCCAGTCCGACTGCTCGCAGGCCGTGCGGATGGCGTGGAAGCCCGCCTCCAGCGCGGCCTGCGAGTTGGTGATCAGCGTCGGGCAGAGGCGGGTCACGCCGAACCGGTAGTAGGGTTGCAGCGTCTTGAGCACCATCTCCGGCGTGAGAGTATCGTCGCTGAACCAGACTCCGCCATAGCCGTTGATCTGCAGGTCGAACAGGGCCGGGGCGACCCACGGCCAGTCGGCGACGGCGCCCGTCGGCCAGGCGGGTTGAATGTCGGCGATCCGATCGCCCCGGGTGGTGATCCGCACCGGCTCGCCGGTGTCATAGCGGCGTCCTTCGATCGTCAACATGCGTTTTCGGGCTCCGAGCAGGAGGTTTCGGGAATCATTTCGATGACTTGCCGGTGGCGGTCGTCAGGTCGGGAGTCCGGGTGTGCCAGTCCGTGACCTGTTGATACTTCTGAGCCACGGCCAGCAGGCGATTTTCTGCGAAGGCTCGTGACGTGAACTGCAGCCCGGTTGGCAGACCGTCCTGGCCGAAGCCGTTCAGAACGGTAATCCCCGGCAGTCCCGCGGCATTCGCAGCCGCTCCGATGGAGCTGTTGACGTAGCCCCGCGACCACTCGGCGAACGGGCGGTCGTTCGGTCCTGCGACAGTCGTCAAGGTGGGGCTGACGATGGCGTCAAAGGGGGCGATCCAGGCATCCAGTTCCCGCTGCAGCTTCCGGCGAATTCGCAGAGCGTTGATGTAGTCCTTCGCGGGTATCGTCAGTCCGGAGTGGCCGCCCCAGCGGTCTTCGGGGGCCGTGAGTTCCCAGACTTGTCCCTCGGCGATGAAGTCCTCAAAGGCGGCCGCCATTTCGCACGAGATGATCGTGCCGGCGACCGCGCTGTAGGGAAAGTCGGGCAGCGTGATTTCTTCAAACGTCGCAAACGGCTTCAGCACTTCGAGAGACTTCTCGTAATTGGCCCGCACCTCCGGCTGGACCTTGTCCGCCGCCTCTTTGAGCGTGGCCAGGCGGAAACGGGGTTCGCCGCCGACTGGTGCATGGCGGAACTCCAGCGGGACGGCGGTGTCGTCGTCGAAATCGGCGCCGGCGATCGCGGCCAGGACCAGGCTGCAGTCTTCGGCGGTCCGGGCCAGCGGGCCGAGCTTGTCCATCGACCAGCTCAGGGCCATTGCTCCGTGCCGGCTGACCCGGCCGTAGGTTGGTCGGAGTCCGGAGATGCCGTTGTAGCCGGCGGGAGTCATGATGCTCCCCCAGGTTTCGGAGCCGATGGCGAAAGGGGTGAGCCCGGCGGCGACGGCGGTTCCCGGTCCCGACGAGGATCCGCCGGCCCAGCGGTCGCGATTCCAGGCGTTGCCGGTGATGCCGCTGAAGGTGCAGTCCGCCTGGCGGTAGCCGAAGCCGCCGGCCAGTTCGACCATCGCCAGCTTCGCGACCAGAATTGCTCCGGCTTCGCTCAGCTTGCGAATGACGGTGGCATCCGCATCCGGCGTCCGGTCCCGCAGCGGCCCCGCGCCCCACGACGTCGGAACTCCCGCGGTATTGAGCAGGTCCTTGGCCCCGTAGGGAATCCCGTGCAATGGTCCGCGATCCAGCCCCCTCTTCCGCTCGGCATCGGCCCGCCGGGCGTCCTCGCGGGCGCGATCCGCCGTGATGGTCACGACGGCACAATAATCCCGGCCGATGGTCTCCAGCCTCTGCAGGAAGAAGTCGGTCAGCTCCAGCGCGGTGAATTCGCCGGCGCGCCAGCGTCGCCCCAGTTCGGGGAGCGTGGCGAACGCGAGACGAGGTTCAACGGGCATGGTTGGAGCCGAGAGAGCGAGGAAGAAGTTTTACCGCGGAGACGCGGAGGACGCAGACAAGGCGAATACCGAGAAGAGCCCGGAAAGTGAAAAGTGAGTAGTGATGAGTGAGTAGTGCAAAATGAAAGAGTACCCGCCCGGCTGATAGATCATGTTCTCCGTCACTTGACACTCATCACTACTCAATACTCACTTTTCACTTTCCGGAGTCTTCTCCCGGTTTTCTCCGCGTCCTCCGCGTCTCCGCGGTGAATCCTTCTTTTTCTTCCAACGAACGGTTTCTAAGAAAACAGCCCGGGGTTGTGTGTCCCCGGGCTGCGTCGAAATCGGAGATCAGGCTTCAGGCAGCTACGAGAACAGGCGGGTGATGGCCTTGGCCTTCACCAGTTCGCGCGGCTGCTTCAGGTGGTTGTAAACAATCGTCTCCGGGTCGATCCCGAAAGCGTGGTAGATCGTCGCCAGCAGCTCGGTCGGGTGGACCGGATCTTCCAGCGGGGCCGAGGCGGTCTTGTCCGACTTGCCGTGGACGTTCCCCCGCTTGATCCCCGCACCCGCGACGACCGACGTGAAGCAGTAGGGCCAGTGGTCGCGGCCGTCCGCGCTGTTGCCGTTGCCGGAGGTGCTGACCCCCTTCTGCGGGCTCCGGCCGAATTCGCCCACGCAGACCACCAGCGTCTCTTCGAGCAGGCCCCGTTCGTCGAGATCCGCAATGAACGTCGCCAGACCCCGGTCGAGCATCGGACCCGACTGATTCTTCATCCGCTCGTTGAGGCCGACGTGATGGTCCCACGAGTGGTTGTCCGAGTTGGCCACCTTCGGCCAGATGACTTCCACCACCCGCGTTCCGGCTTCGACCAGCCGGCGGGCCAGCATCAGGCTCTGACCGAACGTGTTCCGACCGTAACGGTCGCGGACGTCGCGCGGCTCCTGATCGAGCGAGAAGGCCTCGCGGGCCCGACCCGACACGACCAGATTCAGCGCCCGGTCGTAATACTCGTCCAGACGATACTCGGCGACGGCCTTATCGATCTCCGGCATCGACAGGTCGATCGAGTCCCGCAGCTTGGCCCGGCGTTCCAGACGGGCGGCAAACACGTCGGCCCGCAGTTGCAGGTCGTCGACGCGGATGCGGCTCATCTTTTCCATATCCATGTCGTCACCTTCCGGGTAGAGCGTGTACGGGTCGTACTCGCGTCCCAGGAAGCCGGCGGTGCCCCCCTTGCCGACGACATTGCTCTCCTGCAGCGGGCGGGGGAGCATCACGAACGGCAGCATCGGCTCCGTCGGCGGCTTCAGCCGGATGATGTTGGAGCCGAAGTGCGGGAAGTCCTTCGGGCTCGGCGGTTCGAGCTGCCCCGACGGGCTGACCTTGTCGGTCGTGTAGCCGGTCTGCATCTGGTAGATGGCGGCGGTGTGGTTGAACAGCCCGTTGGGGGTGTAACCCATCGAGCGGATCATCGTGAACTTATCGTTGACCTGGGCCAGCAGCGGCAGGTTCTCGGTGAACTGCACGCCGGGGAGCTTGGTGGAGATGTTCCCGAAGACGCTCTTCACCTTGTCGGGAACGTTTTCCTTGGGATCCCACAGATCCAGGTGGCTGGGGCCGCCCTGCAGGTAGACCATGACCACGCTCTTGGCCTTGCCCCAGCCCGGTCCGCCGTGGACGGTGTTCGCCGAGGCGGACTGCAGCTTGAGCATGCTTCCCAGCGAGAGTCCGAGCATCCCGGAGCCGCCCGCGCGGAGCACGGCCCGACGGGTCACGCCCAGGTTCCGGTCGCAGAGATCTTTGCCAGGTTGGCCGGGGATGATCAGCATCGAGAAGCTCCTCAACGTCTATCAATGAGCGGAAAGCACTTGGTTGTGTGATCTGCAGTCGTCGCTGGACTCCGCCGAGCCCGGTTCAATTGGAATTCGAGTCAGCCGTGATCGTAGGCAATTGTTCGAGGAAAACCCATCAGAATCTGTCGAAACTCTCTTTTGGGGTGGCACTGGCGGCCTTCAGCCGCCAGTGTCTTCAACTTGGGAGCTGAAGCACGGCTGGCCTGCCTGCGTCTCACACCCATTCTTTGATCAGTTTGCCCTCGTTGAGCAGCACAGGCCGTCCGTCCGGGGCCTGCACGTGCAGGTCGGGCGGCAGGCCGAGTTTGTGGTAAATCGTCGCCACGATGTCGTCCGAACTGTATTCGTTGCGGATGACCTTGCCCCCCTCGGCGTCGGTGGCCCCGAGGACCGCTCCACCGGGGATGCCCGCGCCCGCCATCACGGCGAAACCGGCACTCCCCCAGTGATCGCGACCGCTGGCGGAATTGACGGTCGGCGTCCGGCCGAAGTCGGTCAGCCAGACAACCAGGGTCGAATCGAGCAGCCCCCGCTGTTCCAGATCCATTACGAGCTGCGGCAGAGCCTGGTCGACCGGCGGAATCCGGCCATCCTTGAGGGCCTTAAAGTTATTCTGGTGCGTGTCCCAGCCCCCGTCGGTCAGGGTCACGAACCGGACGCCCGATTCGATCAGGCGACGTGCCAGCAGGCAGCTCTGGCCGAAGCGGTGCCGCCCGTAGGCGTCGCGGAGCCGGGGATCTTCCAGTTCGAGCTGGAAGGCCCGCTTCGTTTCCGACGCGGTAATCATGTCAAACGCGGTCTTGTAGTTCTCGTCGAGCGCGTCGAACTGCTTGGGCTGCACGCTCGACTGCTTCTGGAGCTGCTCGACCATCGACAACACATTGCGACGGCGCTGCACCCGCTCGCCCGCCATGCCGGCCGGGGGGGTAATGTCCCGGACGGTGAAGTTCGCGGCGTTCGGGTCGGCAGTCAGCGTAAACGGATTGAATTCGAGGCCCAGAATCCCTGACGATCCGCCGCCAAAGCGGTTGTCGAGCGACGTTCCAAGCTGCAGATACGGGGGCATGACCGTCTTGAAGCCCTTCTGGTGGCTGACGACGGAGCCCATGGTCGGGTAGTGAATGCCGGGGTTGAACCGTCGGCCGCTCAGCACGTGCTGGTCGGCGACGCCGTGGCTGGCGTTCCCCGGATTCCAGCCGCGGAGAACGCCGAACCGGTTCAGCTCGCGGGCGAAGCGGGGGAGAATTTCGGCGAACTGCACGCCGGGGACGGCGGTATCGATGACGCCGAACTCCCCCTTCACGCTGACAGGAGCTTCCGGCTTGGGATCGAACGTGTCGTGGTGGCTCGTCCCGCCCTGGGTCCAGATCACGATGCAGTTCACATCGCCGGCACGATTACCGGTGGCGGCCTGAACCGCCCGCTGGGCCAGCATCGAGGGGAGCGACACACCCAGACCGGCGAGGGCGCCCACCTGGAGGAAACTGCGGCGAGAAACGCCGTCACAGGTCCGCGTGGCTTTGGAAGCGATGGTCAACATGGCAGGGCTCCGGGGCAGGGAGGAGCGGGCGAGGCAATCCGGACGGCGGGACAAGCAGGCGGTCGACATGCAGGTCGGGACGGTGGTCCACAGACCGCCACCCCACACTCATCAAAATACCTTTACATGTCGGTTCAAGCAATAGGCTGTATCGAGCCCGAATTTCGAGGTGTGTCTGTGCGTTCACGTTTCGGGGAGGTGGAAAGGCTCGGAGAGAACCACGAATGACACGAATCTCCACGAATCCGAAAGACGAAAAAGACGAAGGAGAGGGCCTGAGCCGCTGAAGACACGGAACAGCGAAGAGCAGACGGAACTATCAGGAGACCGGGGCACTACGAGGGCGCTCCTGCCTCGGCCTCCCGTCATCTTCCTGACATTCGTGCTTATTCGTGTCATTCGTGGTCAAACTCTTCTCAAGCCTGGCAGGGCAACCGGCACGACCGGTCCAGTTCCCGGCAGCGGCAGATTTTGCCGAACCGGGTGGCGGTTCGAGGAAGGGGATGGCGTCCGTCTGACCGATCCGTAATAATTGATGTGTTCGGCCCACCTGACTTTCCCGCCTGCGACTGTTCCCTCCCACGGAGGCCCCGCCATGCTTCGCACCCTCTTCTCTGTCTTCGGTTGTCTCGTGCTCGCACCGGGACTGGGATTCGCGGACGATGCCCTGGCCGTCACACCGCCGGAAGTTCGACTGACCGGCAACTTCGCGGAAATCCAACTTCTCGTGAACCCGCCGGTCGGGGACCTGGCCTCGGGACACGTCGAAGACTGGACGCCCCGCGCGCAGTTCCGCTCCGCCAATGACGCCATCGCGATTGTGACTCCCGGCGGGCGCGTCATGCCGAAGGCGGTCGGCGCGACGGAAGTCACCGTCCAGGTCGAGGGGGCGACTCGGACGATTCCGGTTGTTGTCAGCGGAATCTCCGCCGAGCCGGACGTGGATTATCTCGATCAAGTCCGCCCGGTCCTGACGAAAACGGGTTGCGCGATGGCAAGCTGCCATGCGGCTCAGTTCGGACAGGGGGGCTTCAAGCTGACGGTCTTCGGGTTCGACGGCGCGGCCGACCGGGCCGCGATGGCCCGCGAAGTGATGGGCCGGCGGATCAACGTCATGGATCCCGACGACAGCCTGCTCCTCCGGAAACCGACGATGCGAACCGCCCACGCGGGCGGCCGGCGGATCGAATTCGGCTCGCGCGACTATAAGCTGCTCGCCGCCTGGATCGCGAAGGGGGCGCCCGCCCCCAAGCCCGAAGAACGGGCCATCAAGCAGCTCGCGGTGACGCCGGCCCAGCGGATCGGCGAACCGGGCCTGCAGCAGCAGTTGCGGGTCGAGGCCCACTACGCCGACGGCGAAGTTCGCGACGTCACCGCCTGGGCCCGCTTCGATTCGCTCGACGAAGGAGTCGTCACGGTCTCCACCAATGGTTTGTGTACGGTCGCCGGACGGGGACAGTCACCGGTAATGGTCCGCTTCGAAGGCCAGGCGGGGCTCTGCACGTTCGTCATTCCCTACGGCAAGCCGGCGGACCTGGCGGGCTGGACGAACAATAACTTCGTCGACGAACTGGCCGCCACCAAGTTCCGCGAGCTCGGCATCGAACCGTCGGGTCTGTGCGACGATCACACGTTCCTCCGCCGGATCTTCCTCGACGCCACGGGCACGCTGCCGTCGCTCGAAGAAATCCGCGAGTTCGAAGCCTCGACCGACCCGAACAAGCGACAGCAGTGGATCGACCGCGTGCTGGGGCTGGCCGATTCGCCCCTGAAGGCGACTTACAATGACCGCTATGCGGCGTACTGGACGCTCAAGTGGTCCGACCTGATCCGCAACAACAGCCGGGATCTGCAGGACACCGGGATGTGGGCGCTCCACAACTGGATCAAGGAGCAGTTCCGGCAGAACGTGACGTTCGACAAGTTCGTCAGCCAGCTCGTGCAGGGGAAGGGCTCCGTCTTTTCGAACGGCCCGGCGAACTACTTCCTGGTCAACGCCAACCCGTCCGAGCTGGCCGAGTCGACAGCTCAGCTTTTCCTCGGAAGCCGGCTGACTTGCGCCCAATGCCACCATCACCCGTTCGAGAAGTACAGCCAGGACGACTACTACAGCTTCGCTGCGTACTTCGCCCGCGTGAGTGTCAAGAACAGTCAGGAATTCGGTCTGTTCGGTCGCGAGCGGGTCGTCATGCTGAAGACGGGGGGAGATGTCCGCCAGCCTCGCACCGGCAAGGTGATGGCGCCCAAGCCACTCGACAGCGAACCGCTCGATCACCCGCTCGACCGTCGGATCGCGCTGGCCGCCTGGATGACCTCACCCGAGAACAAGGCGTTCTCGAAGGCGGTCGTGAACCGCTACGTCTCCTACCTGATGGGCCGCGGGCTGGTGGAGCCGGTCGACGACATGCGGCCGACCAATCCGCCGACGAACGTCGCCCTGATGGAAGCGCTGTCCGACGACTTCACGAAGTCGGGCTTCAACCTGAAGCATCTGATCCGGACGGTGATGTCGTCGCGGCTGTATCAGCTCGATTCGCAGCCGACGTCGCAGAACGCCGCAGACGAGCGGTTCTACAGCCACTTCCACGTGAAGCGGCTGACCGCCGAGCCGCTGCTGGATGCGATCGACGCCGCGGCGGGGACGAAGACCAAATTCAAGGACCTGCCGCTGGGGACGCGGGCGATTGAGATCCCCGACGCCGAGTACCCGGACTATTTCCTGACGACGTTCGCCAAACCGCGGCGGACGAGCGTCTGCGAGTGCGAGCGACCGGCGGAAGCCAACCTGGCCCAGGCGCTGCACACGCTTAACGGCGACATCCTGGCGAACAAGATCGCCGCGAAGGACGGCCGGGTGGCGACGCTCCTGGCGGCGAAGAAGCCGCACGCGGAGATCGTCCAGGAGCTGTACCTGGCCACGCTCGCCCGCCCGGCGAGCGCGGGGGAGATCTCGGCCAGCGAGCAGATCGTGGCCCAGTCCCCGTCGCCGAAGGAAGGGTACGAAGACCTGCTGTGGGCGCTGATCAACAGCAAGGGATTTCTGTTTGTGAAGTGAGCCGGTCGTCCGTGGTCCGTTGTCCGTGGTCCGTTGCCAGAAAAGGGGGGGGGGTTGTCCGGCCTTTGTTTCCTGGCGGCATGCATGTCTTTTCGGGTGCTCGGGGGTGGAGAGACTGGCATCAGTTTCTTGTGTGACGCATGATGTTCGATCCTCAGTCTGATGGATTCCACCGAGAGCTTTCCCGATGTCGCGCGCGCTCCTCGTCATTGACGTGCAGAACGAATACTTCACCGGGGCGCTGCCGATCACGCATCCCGCCGGGCATCTGTCGCAGATTCTGAAGGCGATGGATGCCGCGTCGGCCGCGAAGACTCCCGTGGTCGTCGTGCAGCATCACTTTCCGCGGCCGGCACCTCCGATCTTTCAGAGAGGGACGCCTGGCTGGGAGCTGCATCCGGACGTTGCGGCGCGGCCGCGCGATCTGCTGATCGAGAAGACGCTGCCGGGCAGTTTCACCGGGACGCCGCTCGAAAGCTGGCTGCGGGAGCGGGGGATCTCGACGTTGACAATCGCCGGCTACATGACGCACATGTGCTGCGATACGACGGCCCGGCAGGGGGTGCATCGGGGGTTCACGGTCGAGTTTCTGCGGGATGCGACGGGGACGCTGGCGCTGTCGAACCCGGCGGGGGAGGTGACGGCCGAGGAGCTGCACCGGGCGATTCTGTGCGCTCAGCAGCAGTTGCTGAGCGAGGTGCTGGATGTGGAGACGTGGGCGGGGCGGCTGTGAGGTTGCAGGGCAGGCTCGTGC
Source organism: Planctellipticum variicoloris (assembly GCF_030622045.1). Lineage (NCBI taxonomy): Bacteria > Pseudomonadati > Planctomycetota > Planctomycetia > Planctomycetales > Planctomycetaceae > Planctellipticum > Planctellipticum variicoloris. The sequence goes on from NZ_CP130886.1 coordinate 6,728,205, forward strand.
AATTCGATTCCAGACGCGAGAAGCAGATGCGAGGGCACCGTGGCAAACTCCTTCAAACCGCCAGGAATCAGGTCGCTGGTCGAGATTGATCGTGCCGACTGCAAGTATGGCTCGCGCAGCATCATGATCGAGGGGTTGGTCTCCGGGAGCAGCCAGGGGGGGTGGCCGGGCAAGGCTTCGACTTTCAAGGTGCACTGCTATTCGCTGGCGGCGTGGCGACGCGCTGGCAAACCAATCGTCGAGCGCGAACTCACCATTCTGCGACCAGTTCCCGTCGACGCCGACGGTTCGTATTTCCGGGATTTTCCGGCGTACTCAACGCAGCGTATTCGCATCCTGCTGTCGACAGACGAAACGCGGGCCATCGTGAAAGATGTGCTTGAAACCGGCATCACAGACGACGAATTGCAGGCGATCGCCGACAAATTGCAACAGCCGGTGGTCGTCTGGCACGATCAGTTTGGCCGGATGGCGCTGGATCGCACGTTGGACTACTTCAATGGTGTTGGCCGGTGGGACGGAGTTGCCGTGACCGTGTCCGTACCGGCCGAGCAGGACTCACCGGTGGCACAGGCCCTGGCGGCAGCCGAATCCCTCTGGGCCTCACAGAAAGAATGGAAGAAGCAGATCGAGCAGGCGATCGCCAGCGATCTGGTCGACCTCTGGAATCGTACCTGGCGGAGTCCGGGTGAAAAGAAACTGTCCGGGAGGCAGTTTCTGCAACAGATCTCGCCGGATTCTGTCGTCTTCCAGCGAGATGGCGAGTTCGAGTTCTATTATTGCGACGACGATCTCTTCGCCGGTCACTTGATCAGTGTCAGGGGGGATCTGCAGGGCGGCCTTGGAACGGCTTCGTTGAGCGGGTGATTCTCACGGGATCATTGAGTTCCGGGCGGTTCTATCGGACGGATGAGGACGTCCGCCGTACGTACCGCGATCGGCTCCGGCGGGCCGGCTTTCTTACGGCCGTCCCGCCGGAGTCCGTCTGGCGGTGATGTTGCGCCGGTGGAAGTCCCGGCGGTTCAAGCACGTTGATCAGGTTCGCCGGTCGTTTGGCCGGGTGAACGGGGAAAGCTCGACGTCGAGGCTGTGCGCACACGGGGTGCGCCCCTCGGATCCTCCTTGCGGAAGACCCGTCGCTGGGCCCTGATCAGGCCCGGTTTGACGGGAATCGTCCGGAACGCCAACGGTTGCCCGCCGACGCGCATGCTCCTATGTCCCCGTCATAAATAGCGAGTTTGTTGCGCGGAATTCACATAAGAAGTGGTTGGTGGGTCGTGGATGGAGGATGGGGAGGAGAGGTGGTGCGTGTGGAGAAGCCGGAAGACGAAGAGGACGCGGAGCGTCTGAAGAGGCGTTCCCAGGCGGAGCCTGGGAACGAGGGAATGTAAGGTCTTGAGCTTCTCGCCGTCGGCTGCGCCTTGCCGACTGCGCCGCCTCTGCCGCGGCTCCGTAGGGCAACGCTGTCTGCGCTTGACGTACCGTCTCTGCGGGGTCATCCCCGGCATCTGCTGCGCGTAACTCCGGCAGCAAACACCCCTTGCGTAGTTTTCGGGCACACGGGGCAGCACGCCTCAAGCCATTGGCGGGCAACATGTTGCCGCGCGCTCACGGGCTCTTCACAGCCTGCGGTATGGGAGTTGCGTTCCGGGCTCCCTGGTCGGAGACGTCCTTGTGCCTGGGGCGTCCGGGGATCGTGGTCCCTGCTCCGTCGACCTTCGCTGGCCTTTTGCAAAGTGAGAACTGTCCGTGGCTATTCCAGGGAACTCGGAAAAACATGGGTATCTGATCGACATGGATGGCGTCTTGTACCGCGGCTCCGCGCTCATCCCCCGTGCGGATGAATTCATCAACACGCTCCGCGAGCGCAACATCCCGTTCCGGCTGCTGACCAATAACAGCCAGCGCGCCCGCCGGGACGTCGTCGCCAAGCTGACCCGGATGGGGATCGATGTCGAGGACGAACATATCTTCACGAGCGCGATGGCGACGGCGCGGTTCCTCGCCGAGCAGAAGCCGGGCGGAACGGCCTTCGTCATTGGCGAGGGGGGGCTGCTGACCGCGATGCACCAGTACGGTTATGCGATTGTGGATCACGATCCCGATTACGTGGTGGTGGGGGAAGGGCGGACGTTCAATCTCGAGCTGGTCGAGCAGGCGGTGCGGATGATCCTGCAGGGGGCGAAGCTGATTGCGACGAATCTCGATCCGAACTGTCCCGTGCAGAACGGGCTGCGGCCGGGCTGCGGGGCGATGGTGGCGATGCTGGAGATTGCGACCGGCGTGAAGGCCTTCAGCGTCGGCAAGCCCAGCCCGGTGATGATGCGGGCCGCCCGCAAGGAACTGGGGCTGGCGACTGCGGAGACGACGATGATCGGCGACACGATGGAAACCGACATCCTGGGGGGCGTGCAGCTCGGGTTTCAGACCGTGCTGGTCCTCAGCGGGGGGACGAGTCGCGCCGATCTGCTGAAGTACGCCTATCGTCCCGAGCTGGTGGTGGAATCGCTCGGGGAACTCGCCGACATTCTGAACCAGCAGGAGTGGGTCGGACCGGCGCAGCAGCATGCCGCGAAGCGGAACGGCTCAGCGCGACGGATGTCCGCGGCCGTGGGCGCCTATTGAGCGGCGCCAACGACTGGTTGGCCGTTGGGGGGCGCTCCGGGCTTCTGAAGGGCCTGCAGCGCCTTGACGGCTTCGGCGGGAATCGGGGCGCCGGCAATCGTGGCGTTGAAGACGTCGACTACGAGAGGATAGACCTTCTTCACCTCCGGCTGATTGAACTGCGGGCGGTTGAGCAGTCCGCCCGGCCCCTTTTTCTCTACGTCGCGATCGCCGGCGTCCTGTTCCTTGAAGGTCAGGTAGAGGCGGCCGAAGACGGATTTCCAGTGGGGGTTTTTGGCGCTGGTTGAGGCGGCGGTGGCCGCCTCGGCGACAAAGTTCGTAATCGTCGTCAGGACGGCCCGCGTATCGACTGACGGGTCGTAGGCGACGCGCCCCAGCGATCGACAGGCTTCGGCCCGCGTGACCCAGTCGCGTTTCGGGTCGGCGACGACCTTCTGAAGCGTTTCGACGAGCACCGGCTTCCGGTTGAGATCCACCGAGATATCGACGAAAGCCATCGCGTAGGCCAGTCGCCGCTGATACCAGGGATGGGCTTTTTCGTTCGCCAGTTCGGAGACCAGGACGGCGGCGACCTTCTGTTTCGTCTTCACGTCGGGGCTGCTGTTGGACAGAATCCGCACGACGCCGCGAATGGCCAGCACTTTGATCGCCTCGGGCTGGTTGGGGTCCTTGAGGACCGTCAGCAGGGGTTCGACGGCGGGGACGAAGGCTTCGGTCTTCAGATTTTTCTTGGGATCTTCGTCGGTGAGATTCAGTTCGGACAGGATGAAGACGGCGTGGAGGCGGGCGTAGAAATTGTTGTCGAGCAGGAGCGCGCACTGCTTGACGACCTCTGCGAGCATGAACTCGCGCGCTTTCTTCGTATCGTCGGCGTTGGGGGAGAGCTTCCCCATGCCGTTGATGCTGCGCATGAGCTCATCGCGCGCCTTCATCCAGTCTTCACGATTGTCGAGATTCGTGAGTCGCGCCAGGCGGTATTGAATGCCGCCGCGGATCAATTCCTGGGATTGGGCATCTTTCCACTGGCTCTTGGTGACGGCCGCGTTGAATTTGCTGTCGACCCTTTTGAGGGCGTCGAGCTGCGCCTGAGTCAGGAGCGGGCGATTGATCTGCATCACTTCGGGAGGCGCCTGCGGCGGCTCGAAGTCTTTGGGGAGCGTTTCGGAATCAATCTGCATCGGGCCGGCGGGTGCAGGCGCCCCCGGCTTTGCAGTCGCCTGCGGGGTTGAACCGGATTTCTTTTTCGCCCCCGGCGTTCGCTGCGCCGCTGCGGGCTCGCACGGCAGCAGGCCGAACGCGGCGACGAAGGCCAGTACGGTCAATGTCTTTGACATGGAGCTACGCCGCAGGGAGTTTGCGGGAACGGTCGAGATGGGCACGGAGCGATCCTTCCGATCGGAATGCGAAGCCGAAAGAGCTTCTCTAAGGAGCGGCAAGAACGTCTCCGGATTTTCCTGGCAGATCTGCCAATTACAGTTCCTGTAGACTACCTCTCCTCGGAACCGTTTGCCACCCGCGTTCGGCGGAATCGCGTCGGGTCCGGACGGGAAGTCTGCCGGTGACGCCGGACACACGGATCGGACGGAACGGGCGGCGTCGAATGCCGGCGATGCACGGTTGTGACTCCTGCAACGACGGCGACGCCGGCTCCGCGACGAATTCCCCTATCCGGCTGGCGTGGCCAGGGCCGGCGGCGGATTGCAGGAGAACGCGATCGCTCAACACAATGCACGTTGCATCAAGGACTTATGGCAGTCGTTGCGAGCCGGCGGCGTCCGGATCATGGGCGGTTGCGGCGTGGAGGCCGGTTTCTGGCATTGGCTCGGGAGACTTTGACGATGACACTTCTTTATCAGGACGCCGTCTTTGAAGAGCACCAGACGGGACGCCATCCGGAACAGCCGGCCCGTCTGGCGAGCATTCGCACAGCGCTCGACCGGTCGGGGCTGGCGGCGCGCTGCGTTCCGGGCCGGCTGCGCAGCGCGAGCGTCGACGAGCTCTGCCGACTTCACGCGCGGGAGCATGTCGACCGGATTCAGACGTTCGCCGCCGGCGGGGGCGGCCGGATCGAAGCGGACACCGTGATGAGCCCCCGCTCGTGGGAGGTGGCCCGCCTGGCGGCGGGGACGGCGCTGGCGGCCGTCGATGAGGTGGTCTCGGGCCGGCACAGGCAGGCGCTCTGCCTGGTGCGACCGCCGGGGCACCACGCCGTTGCAGAGTCTCCGATGGGGTTCTGCCTGTTCAACAACGTGGCGCTGGCGGCCGAGCACGCATTGCGGGTCTACGATCTCGATCGGATTCTGATCGTCGACTGGGACGTGCATCACGGGAACGGGACCCAGGACCTGTTCTACGATCGTTCCGACGTCTGGTTTCTGTCGGCGCATCGGTTTCCGTTCTATCCGGGGTCGGGAGCGGCGACGGAAACGGGGACCGGAGCCGGGCTGGGTGCGACGTTCAATCTGCCGCTGGCGTTCGGAACGTCGCGGCGCGAGATTCTCTCGCGTTTTGAGTCGTTGCTGGCGGACGCCTGCGCGCGCTGCCGGCCGCAACTGGTGCTGGTGAGCGCGGGCTTCGATGCGCACCGGCTCGATCCGATCGGGTCGCTGGGTCTCGAAACGGAAGACTTCGGGGGGCTGACGAAGCTGGTGCAGCAGGCGGCGGGTGAGTGGTGCGAGGGGCGGCTGGTCTGCCTGCTCGAAGGGGGTTACGACCTCCAGGCGCTGGGAGAGAGCGTGGCGCTGCATCTCGAGACGCTGTTGGCGGCCGGTTGACAGTGGACGGTCGCGGTTCCAAGATGTTGACAGGGTATCAGCAGGCGACAGGAACCTGGATCGGACCATTGGCGCCCGATCGCAACGTGATCGTATGGCAGAGATTTTCGACGATGCGAGCGACAGCGATCCGTTGGCCGAGTGCGAACGTCGACTGAAGTACGCTTTTCGCGACCGCGGCCTGCTCCGTCGCTGCCTGACGCATTCGTCGATCGCTCCGACGCGGCTGGAGTCGAACGAGCGGCTCGAGTTTCTGGGGGATGCGATCCTGGGGGCGGTCGTGTGCGAGATGCTGTTCCAGCGTTTCCCCGACGAACCGGAAGGGGAGTTGACGCGGATCAAGTCGGTGGTGGTGAGCCGGACGACGTGCGCCAAGATCAGCGGCGATTTGAGTCTGCACGACCAGGTCTTGATCGGGAAGGGGCTCAGCGGCTTTAACGCGGTGCCGAGCTCGGTGATGGCGGCGGTGTTCGAGTCGTTGATTGCGGGGATCTATCTCGACGGGGGCTACGATGCGGCCAGGGTCTTCGTGAGCGGTCTGGTCGGCCCGGAGATCGACCGGGTGGTTCATTCGAGCCACGGCAAGAACTACAAGAGCCTGCTGCAGCAGCACACTCAGAAGCTGCTCGGGCAGACGCCGGTTTACCGGATCGTCGACGAGAAGGGGCCGGACCACTCGAAGTGTTTTCTCATTGCGGCGGTGATCGGGGGCGAGGAGTTTTCGGCGGCGTGGGGTCCGAACAAGAAGGACGCGGAACAGCGCGCGGCGGAGAACGCGTGGTTTCAGATACAGGGCCGTTCCGCGGGATACGCGCCGGATGCGTCTGCCGAGCCGCCGATCGACCGGGATTGACCGATTGCGGGATTCGCGTTCGACAATAGAAGAAGGCGACCGGCAGGAACCGGTCGCCTCCACTCGTTGTTGCCTGTGAGCTTCGAAGAAGCTACTTGCCGGCGGTCGGAGCCGGCGCGGCCTTGGCGACCTTCTTCTTGGCCGTCTTCTTCTTCGCAACCTTCTTCACGGCCTTCTTCGCCGCGGCCTTCTTGACGGCCTTCTTGGCGACCTTCTTGACGGCCTTCTTCGCGACCTTCTTGACGGCCTTCTTTGCTGCTTTCTTCTTGGCCACCGCAAATCCTCCTTCCAGAGAGACATTCGGGTGACCGTCTTGCCGCTGGCGCACCGGGCTAAGCTGATCGGCGAAGACGCGTCACACCCTCGAATCCATTCCGGCCTGCCAACCTTGACATGCCGCGTGCCGACTTGCGTGAGCCCTGGTTCGTCGTTCGAGTCATCGCGGCAGCAATCACTCTTTGACTTGACAGGAGCCGTGTCACGCTCATCAACACAGAACTGGCGGACATCCTAAGCATTTCGAAGATTCCTTCAAGCCATTTGTTTGGGTTTGCGACAAAAAAAATGCAGAGTTTTTCAATTCGTCTCCTGGTCGCGCAGCGCATGGCGCCATGTCGTCGCGTCCTCGCGCAGGCATCGACTCGCGCGCGGAGTGCGCAACGTCGTTTGCAGAAACATGCGTTTTTCACTGTGGAAAACGATGTTTTTTGAGAGGCGGGCCACGCCTCTGCGCCAGCGCCGCGAATGCCGCGAATGCATGGTCGCTTGAACGCGGCGGCTCGCTGCACAGCGCGTGCGGTCTTCCGCATGCGAGATGCGCGGAGGGGCGCTGCGCGATGCAGCGCGGCGCTCCGCGCTCTCGTCGATCGCGAGCCGCGGCAACGAAAACGGGGCGTTTTCGCAGTGAAAACGCCCCGTTTCGAATGGCGGTGCTCGGGTCGACCGGTCGTCATTGCGACGGTTGCAGCTCCCGCAGCACCGACTGCATGTAGCTCAGACTTTCTTTCGCGATGTGCTCGGGACCGGGCCGGTAGTCGAACACTTCGACCGACACCCAGCCGTCGTACTTGCTGTCGAGCAGGGCCTGGAAGATCGGCTTGTAGTCCGTCGGCCCCATACCCGGTCCGAGGAGATTGTCGTCGTTGACGTGGAAGTGCCGCGTGACGTCGGCGTACTGCGCGATCAACTGCGGAATCGGCGTCGGCTCGCTCAGCATCGCCTTCACGTCCTGGATTAGGCGGAAGTTTGGATGATCGACCATCTCGATGAGCACCCTGGCTTCGGCGCAGGTGTTGAGGAAGTCGGTTTCGTTGGGCGTGAGCGGTTCGATGCAGAGCGTTACGCCGCAGTCGGCGAAGATCGGCATGACGGCGCTGAAGACTTCGGTGGCGTTGGCGAGGGCCTGTTTGCGATTCATGCCTCGTTCAAGCGATCGCTGCGCGGGGGAACCGAAGACCAGGGTCGAACCGCCGAGGTCGGCGCAGCCTTGCGCGAGTTCGCGAAGGTACTTGGCGGTTTCGTTGCGCGTCCGCGGATCGAACGCGGTCAGATGGAGTCCGGTCGTCTTCGCGAGGAGCCAGTGCAGGCCGACGATGGTCAACCCCTGAGCCTGGGCCTGGCGACGCAATTCTCTCCGGCGCTCCGGGCTGACGTCGCCGATGCGATCGGCCAGGGTGAACGGCGCGACTTCGATGCCGGTGTATCCGATTTCCGCAATGGACTGGCACTGTCGTTCCCAGTCCCAGCCTTCGAACAGTTCCTGACAGATGGCGAACTTCATGGACCGACCTCCTCGAAGGACAAGGGACGCGAACCGTGTTCCGCCACAGTAACCGACGGAAGCCCAGATTGACAAATGGCGCTGTTCGCGCGAAAGGCGCAGGTTTGGCGGCAGTCCTCAACTGACGACTTTCGTCCAACCCCGTCGGGGCGTTTCACGCGGGGCTGTTTCACGCGATGGATTGTGCGTTCTGGCGAAAGGGGTCGGGCGATTCCGGTTGGGGAATTTGCGGCGTGTCCGTCGGGCGCCGCGTATTGCGCGGGAGTTCCCGTTCAGTCCGGACCGATGAACGATGCGCCGAGAATTGGGATGATTCGGAATGGGCCGCATCTGCAAGGACTGGCAGATGGGGGACTCGGCGCTGGGGTGCCCGCGGCAGCGAACGTGACTGTCAGGACCTCGGTTTGTCGGTGCCGGACAATGTCAAACCTTGCCGGTGCGCGAAAATGCGCATTTTGGTTCAAGCGGGCGGGCTCCTGCGTCCGATCCTGCTGATAAGGGAGAGTTTGTCGTTGTCATCACGGATGAGCCGGTTCCACCACCCCCGAAAGAACTCGTCAGGTTCTGACAGGGATAAGGACAGATCGATGAGATATGCAGCTTGGATGGTCGTCCTTGCGGGAGTGATGGCGCTCGCAAGTGACACGACGGCGGAGGCTTCCTACTTTGGGGCCGCCAGCTACAAATGTTGCCCGACGAACGCGTGCGCCCCGAGCGGCGACTACTGCGCGGCCCGGCGGTGCGGTCGCACCTGCTACCAGACCGTTCGTGAAACGGTCTGGGACACCCGGACCTACACCTGCTGCCGGACGGTCTACGACCAGATCTGCGAGCAGTGCCCGGTGACCTGCACCCGCAACGTCTACGAGACCTGCTACCGCGACGAGTGCTACACCGTCTGCAAGCCGGTCTACAACACCTGCTACCGCGACGTCTGCTGCACGATCCGCAAGCCGGTTTACAACACCTGCTACCGCGACGTCTGCTGCACGATCCGCAAGCCGGTCTACAACACCTGCTACCGCGACGTCTGCTGCACGATCCGCAAGCCGGTCTACAACACCTGCTATCGCGACGTCTGCTGCACGATCCGCAAGCCGGTCTACAACACCTGCTACCGCGACGTCTGCTGCACGACCTACCGGACCGAGACCGAAACCTGCTACAAGAACGTCTGCTACACCGTCTGCAAGCCGGTTTGCGAGACGAAGCAGATTCAGGTCGAATGCGGCGAGTGGAAGACCGAGACCTACCAGGTTCCCGGACCGGTCGTGCAGAAGTGCGTTTCGGAACCCGGCACCTGCGAGTGGGATCCCTGCCGCTGCTGCTACGTCTACAAGCCCGGCTGCTGCAAGATCGTCTGCGAGCAGTGCCCGCCGACGACCTGCTGCCGCAAAGTCTGGTGCCCGCGCACCGAATGCCGCACGGTGACCTGCACCCGCTACGAGCAGGAAGTCAAGCAGTGCCAGGTGCCTTACACGGTCTGCCGTCGGGTGCCGGTCTGCGAAACGAAGCGCGTGCCCTACACGACCTGCTCGTGGACCTGCGAAACCGTCACCAAGAAGGTTCCTTACACGACCTGCTCGTGGACCAGCGAATGCGTCACCAAGAAGGTCCCCTACACGACCTGCACCTGGACCAGCGAGTGCATCACGAAGAAGGTCCCCTACACGACCTGCACCTGGACGTGTGAGACCGTGACCAAGAAGGTTCCCTACACCACCTGCACCATGACCACGCAGTGCTGCACCCGCAAGGTGCCGTACACGACCTGCCGCCAGGTCTGCGAGACCAAGATGGTGACGAAGGTGCGTTGCGTGCCCCGTAAGATTGTCGAAACCAAGACCTGCTGCGTGCCCCGCACGGTCTGCCGCCGGGTGCCGGTCCAGACCTGCTGCGTCGCCGATCCTGGCAACTGCGCTCCGGCTCCTGCCCCGGCCACCTGTGCCGTTCCGCAGGCCGCCTGTGCGGCTCCGGCTCCGGTCCCGGCCGCGGTGGAAGCCACCCCGGCTCCGGTCGAGGCCGCTCCGGCTCCGCTGCCGCCGCAGTAATGCTCGGCCGCGTCTGATCTTCTGAAACGGAATGGCGGGGGAGACTTCTCAGAAGTCTCCCCCGCCTGCTTTCATGTCAACACGCGTTTAGCCGCAGAAGTTTTCCTCGCGGGCTTTCAGCTTTCCGCTTTCAGCAGTCCGCTCAGGAATTCGAACGACTCGCGCAGGACCTCCGGGGCCATGTGGCTGTGCCGGCTCAGTTCGACGTGCACCCCCCCGGAATAGCCGGATGCCTGGAGCGCCCGGATCACCGGCGGGAAGTCGATCGTCCCCGCCCCGAACCTCAAGTGCTCGTGAACGCCGCGGACCATGTCCTCGATGTGGACGTTGAGCAGCTTCTCCCGCCACGCCAGGATGTGGTCGGCGATGGCCCCTTCTTCGACGCAGTGGACGTGTCCGATGTCGAGCGTCAGCCCCAGGTCGTCCCGTCCCAGCCGCTCATTCAGCTCGCGGAACTGGTCGAGTTTCTCGATGAACATGCCGGGTTCCGGTTCGAAGGCGAGCCGCAGCCCTTTCGTCCCTGCATAGTCCAGCACGCCCGGCAGACTCGACGTCAGGCGCGCCCAGACGTCCTCTGCCGGGGCGTCATTCCGAAGCACGCCGGACCAGCACGACACCGCCGATGCGCCGAGATCGTGGGCGATGTCGATGCAGCGTCGCAGGAAGTCGATCCGCCCGGCCCGTTCCGATTCCGTCGGACTGACCAGCGTCGGCTCGTGCTTCTGCCGGGGATTCAGCAGGAACCGCGCGCCGGTCTCGACGACAGAGGTCAACCGGTATCGATCCAGCAGCCGGCGCATGCGATTGACGTCGTCGATCAGCTTCGGCGAGAACGGATTGAGGCAGTGGTGATCGATGGTAATCGCCACCGACTGATACCCCACCGCTGCCATGAGCTCCAGGGCTTGATCCCAGCGATGGTCGGACAGTCCATTGGTGTTGTAACCCAGTCGCATGTCGGAAGGGGTATCCTTGGGGGGAGCGGAAAGCTGATGGCGAAAAGCGGAAAGCCAGAAGTCGAAACTCCCTGCAACTCGTTCCCAGGCTCTGCCTGGGAATGTCTCTTAGCAACGCTCTGCGTGGCATTCAGAAACGACTATGGCAACACCTTCGCCGCGGTGTCGCGGACTTTTTGATCGGCGTGCTGGCGCAATGCGTCGATGCGTTTGTCGCCGAGCTGCTCGCGTGTGAGGGCTCCTGCTTTGACGGCCTCCAGCAGCGCCAGGCACCGCTCGGGACTTCGGAGCAGGCCGTCCAGGGCCAGTTCGCGATTCTGCCCGGGAGCGTGAGGCAGCACCCCCGCCAGAAGGGTTGTCGCTTCCGGGGCCGGCACGTCGATCGAGCCGCTGACCGCCCCCATCTGCAGTTCCGCGTGGGTTCCCTTTGCGGCGTACTTGGTCAGCGAAGCCTGAGCCCGTTCCCAGCCGAGCAGCGGCAGCATTCGCAAGGCGTCGTAGCGCGTGCCTGTCGGCACCTTCTCGTTGTCCGCCATTGCCAGGGACAGCTCCAGGCTCCGCAGCCAGCGCGCCCGCAGGACGTCTTCGCTGGCCAGCAGTTTTGCGAATCGCTCGCCGGGCCAGACGTTGAGCTGGCTGACGCCGTTGATCAGCCCGCCGCCGATGACCACCGCCTGCCAGTCCCGCAACGGCTCCCCCTCGCGGGGGAGCGTGACCTTCAGAATTCCCAGCAGCTCGGCGTCCTGATTCCGCTTCCCCGCGGCGATAGCCACTCGCCAGACCCACGGAATCCGCCGATACTCTTCGGGGGTTCCCGGCTCCATGGTGGCTCCCATGACGGCAATCATCGCCGCGGAATGCTGGGGGTAATCGGCGACCAGCTTCTCGCGCTGTTCACGGGGATGGGCGTCATCGATGAGGAACCGGGCCATGGAAGCCGGGTCGCCGGGGATGACCGGGGCGGCCGCCAAGGCGCCGCCAGCGCCTGGCGGGCGTTTGCCGGGAGGGGTCAGGGCCACCATGCGCAGGTCCAGGAGGGCTCCATCCAGTTGGTGATCGGCGGGCTGGACGCGCACGCGATGCGTCCCCGCCGGCAGCGTCACGCGCCCCAGTTTCACCAGGCGGTACTGGTTCCAGCTGCCTGTCGATGCGACCTTCTGCGTCAGCGTCGCGTCTCCGACCGACAGCCCGAGCAGGTTTCCGGCGGCGGTGGCGTCGCAGGCGCCATCGACCCAGACATCAAATTCGCCGGCTTGCGGGATTTCGCAGGTCCAGATGACGTGATCCCGGGGGGAGTGCCAGTAGCCGATATTGCCGAATTCCTTCTCGTAGGTGATCTGGTCGCCATAGATCGCGGCTTTCGACGCCGTCAGTACGACAATTCCGTCAGCGCCCGCCGCGACGGCTGCCGGCTGGTTGCCGGGGAGCGATTTGGGTGGCGTCTGCAGTGATGAGAGCCACGCCTGCAGGTCGGCCAGGGCGGCTGGCGACAGGTCCTTCTCGAATCCTTCCGGCATCAGCGAACGACCGGAGTTCTTCAGCTCCTCGACCTCGGTCCGCAGGACGCTGAAGATTTTGCCGTCGGCGGCGGCGACCTTGAAGCCCGCGGCGGCTTCTTCCTGAATCATCCCCGTCAGCACGCGTCCGTCATCGAGCGAGATGGCGTAGTTGTGGTAACGCGGGTCAACCGCCTGATTGGGATCCAGCACCGCGGTCACCAGGGCGGAGAACGGCTTGGTGCTGTAGGGGGACAGATCCGGTCCGATCGCCTGCCCGACGTCCTGCAACCGGTGGCAGGTTGCGCAGCGCTTGGAGAACAGCTCTCGTCCCTGCTGCGGATTTCCCGCGTCCGTCGCTTCGGCCAGATAGCGCTGGATCAGTTCCTTCCGGTCCATCGAGCCGGGCAATGTCAACAGTTTCGCAGCCCGCTCCCGGAGAGCGACCGTCGGGTGTTCCAGCAGCCGCTGGCGGACGGCCGTCTCCAGCTCTCCCGCCAGAATTGCCTGCCCTTCGATCGCGGTCAGCAGATGCCCGGTCCAGGCGGGTCGGCCGAGCAAGACGCCGAGGACCTCGCCGCGCCGGGTCGGGCTCAGCTCGCCCCAGTGCGTCAGCAGCACGTGGGCGACTGCGTCTCCGGACTGACGCGAGAGCCCCTCGATGGCGGCTTGCTGGAGTTTCCCCGGCGATTGAGGCGACAGGAGCTGCCCCAGCCGCTCGGTGTCCTCGGCGCTGCCGCCAGGCAGGACCGAGACGAGTCCGATGGCAGCGAGCCGCAGACTTTCTGCGGCCCCGGCATCGGTTACGGTCGATCGCGCCGCCGAGACCACCGATTCCCAATGCTCGCGACTGGCATCCGGCAACAGCTCCGCCACAGAGCGGGACTGCCGGGCCAGGATCGGCAGGACTTCGGCCAGCGAACGGAACTGGTCCGCCTTCCGGTCTGGGGCGACGGGTCGACAGATGTCGGCAATGACCGGGCCGAGCGCTGCGGGGGGAGACAACGCCGCCACCTGGGCCAGCAAAGACTTCCGCAGCGCTGCCGGCGTGTCGGCCGACAACTTCAGCACGGACTGATACACCGCCGCCGCGGACTCCGCGGTCAACGAACTGAGGGCACCCGCGACCAGGTAGGGGTCCTGTGAATGCTGCAGCGCCAACCGCGCCAGCGCCACCGCTGCCCGCGGATCGTCAGATCCTCCCAGCGCGTACGCGGCCTGCAACTGCACCTGCAGGTCGGGATCGCTTGCCCGTCCCAGCACGGCATCGAGCAATGAATCTTCCTTCTTCAGTCGATCCGCCGCAATTCGCACCGCCTGACGCCGCACCCCCGGATGTCCATCGGTCAGCGTTTGAGTCAGAAGTTCGGCCGGCAGTTCGCCGAGCCGCTCCAACACGCACAGGGCCTGCATCCGCACGACCGGCCGGTCCGCGTTGCCGACAAGCGCCGCCAGGTCGTCGGCGACTCCGCCTTCCTGATTCCAGACCAGGAGCTGCTGCGCCATGTCGCGCTGCCAGCCGTTCGGAGAATCGAGCGCCGCCACCAGGCCGGGGCCGTCGAGTTCCGCCAGCCGCAGCCACTCCCTGGGGGACTCACCGCGCGGGACGATCCGGTAGAGCCGGCCGCGATCGGCGCCGGCGCGGGGGTCCAGTTCGGCGAGCGTCTCCGGCGGAATCCAGATCGGATGCTCGATGACGAACCGGTACATGTCCACGAGCCACAGGGCGCCGTCCGGGCCCGTTCTCGCCTGCACCGGACGAAACCACGGGTCGGTCGAGGCGACGAATTCCGCCTGTTCCTCGCCCGGCGCGCGCGTCCCCTGGAACACGACTCCCTTCGGCGACAGCACCCGCCGATGAACCAGATTGTTGACCGGCTCGCAGGTGAAGGAGTTTCCGGTAAGTTCGCCTCCCAGCAGATCATCGCGATAGATCCCCAGCCCGCAGGCCGCCGTCGCGCGGCCCGCCGGCCCGGAGAGCTTGAACCGAATCGTCTCCGACACCGGAAACACCTGCCCGACGTCTCCTCCTGTCGGCACAGAGACGGCCATGGCCGGCGGCTGGAAGTGGGGGTTCCGTCGCAGCGCCGCTTCGTCCATCGGATAATGCAGCACGAACTGGCTGTTGTTGCAGCCGAACCAGTCCCCCCAGTCGTTGCGGACCCGTCCCTGCTGGGTGGCGCCGATCGCCGGTTCGATGACGCCCCGGTCGGGATCGATCCGGAAGTCCCGGCGTCCGAGGGAAACCACGTCCCCGGTCTTGTGACAGGTGATCTCGCCGCCAAACAGGCCACACGAACCGTAGACCCAGCCATCGAGACCGTATTCCAGGCTGTTGACCCGCGCCTGATAGTTGTGCGTCGCGAAACCCGAGAAGAGCTTCTGCACGTCGTCGGCGCGGTCGTCGCCGTCGGTGTCCCGTGCGAACAGAATGTCCGGGGCCGCGCAGACCAGCACTCCGTCGCGCCAGACGGTCACACCGGTGGGGAAAGGAATTCCCTCCAGAAAGACCTGCGCCCGGTCGAACCGGCCGTCGCGGTCATTGTCGTGCAGGACGCGCACCCGGCCGCCCGGGCTGAACTGGCCGTCGGCGCCGGCGGGATAGTCGTACATCTCCGCAACCCACAGGCGTCCATCCGGACCAAAATCGACCGCCACCGGACTGACGACCAGCGGTTCCGCGGCGGCCAGTTCGGCGACATACCCGTCGCGCAACCGCAGCGCCGCGATCGACTGAGCCGGCGTCCGCGGCGGAATTCCCTGCGTCCGGCTGGCTTCCGCGGGCGGTGCAAACGCCGGGTCGAGCTGTTTCCGCACTGCGCTGACGATGGGCTGTTCGAGACCGGGTGCGTAGGGGCCGGGCAGGTCGTAGTAGACCATCGCTCCGCCCCCTTCGTAGCCCCCCTCTGTCAGGATTCGTTCGGAAGGGACGTAGCCCGGGCAGGCGTTGGCGTAGGCGTTGACCCACAGCCGCCGGCCGTCCAGCTCCTTCTTCAGCCGCTTCGAGTAGTCGACGACCACCTCGCCCGGCAGAAAGACCATCGCCAGCGAGTCGCCGAAACTCCAGGTCTGAATCGGGTAGCTGACCTTCGTCAGAAGCGCTTCGCCGCGATCCAGCCGGGCCAGTTGCGTCCGGGCGTGATGCCCGATTGCAGTCTGCAGTTCGGCCCGCTTCTCCCACTCCTCGCGCGTCGGATGGGGAGCAAACGCCAGATCGATCCGCTCCCACTGCGTGGTCAGCGGACCGGTCACCGGCGTGAGCGGCCCCTGCAGCAGGCGGTTCACCTCGGCGGCGATCTCCAGGCCATGCCGGTCGGCCACTTCCCATTTGTCCCCGACGACTCCTTCCAGCGGGTTAGCGTCGGCGCCGCAGCCGACGGAGACCAGCGCCACGCATTTGGGATTCTGGCGTTCGATCTGCTCCATCGCATAGCCGGCCCAGTCGCCGCTGATCCGGTTGTCGGACAGGCAGACGCAGTGGCAGGCGTAATTGACGTAGACCGCGCGCAGTCGGCCATAGATGTCCCGCACGGCCAGCAGCGGCAGGTCGTGATCGACCGGCCCATCCTTCGTCCGCCGGTTCCTGGCGAACCCGACCTGGCCCAGCCCCCACGACAGTTGCGACGGCTGCCGGTCCTTGAGCGCCGCAAGACTGACCTCGATCAGCTTATTGAAGAAATCGTCTGAGTAGAGGGTAATATTGCTTTGATGTTCGAGCGGGATCGGCACTCCGAACAGCGTGGGCGAGAGCCGGTTGATCATTGGCGCTGTGTGAGTATGCGTGGCAGTGACGGCCAGACGATCGCGGCGAATGCCGGCCTCTTTCTGGAGGACGTCGCTCAGTCGCTCGGCGACCGCATCGGGTATCCCCAGCGTGTCGACGGTGATGAGCACTGCCGGGCCGTCGGCGTCGCTGCCGATGGCCAGGGCTTTGGCAAAAATATGCTGCCGGACGCCGTCGGACTCCTCTCGGCGGAAGCCGAAGCCGTTCAGGCGGATTGGGTAGTCGGGAGTGATATCGACGACCGCCACCCCGACGGGGACCGCCGTTCCCGCCGGTTCCGCGGCCTCCAGCAGAGGCGTCAGGGCGCAAATGGCGTAGAGCACAATCCACATTCGCAGCATGGCAGATTCACCATCAACAGGGATCTTGGAACTGACAGGCGGTGGTGGAAGCGTTCCGAGGTGTGGCGTCTGATCTGCCGACCGGCACGGCGGCAGCCGCAAGTAATTCGCACCAGTGTCTCTGATTCGCGAGTCGTCGGGCAAGCCACTGGACCATGAATCGTCGTCGGCCTGGCAGGAGGCCCGTGGACGCCAGCCGGACCGGATCAACGACAGCACCATCGACCGTGCGGCGATCAAACGATCGGCGCACGTGCAATCGCGGTAGAGAAGCGACTTGTCATTCAGCAATCAGCGATTGTCGCCCGCCGCTCCGGGTTCGCCCGGGAGACCGCCGGGAGGAAACGCGCCGCCGGGGAGCGGCCCTCCGGGAAACTGCGGCGGCAGGGCACGGACCGGACGGGTGGCGGGGTCGGGCAGCGGCAGGTCGTTGAAACTGAAGGGGACGGTCAACGTCTCGATTCCATCGAAGAGGACCAGACTCAGCAGGAAGCGGTCGGGAAGTGTGTCGCCCGACTCCGAGCTGATCCGCTGAACGACGCTTCCGCGTTCGGAAACATACCGGATCGTCGGCGTTTCCCAGCCCGCGGCCGGTCCGCCGCCATCGGCATCCAGGATCTGCAACCTGGCGATGGCGGCCGACGTTCCAACGCCGACGACCAGTTCGTCCGCGACCGGGCTGTCGCCCGACTTGATCCGCTCCAGTTTGACGGCGAGGCCCGCCGCTGCGAGCGCCTCGGGGAGCTCCAGTTTCGCGGGCAGAGGCTTCTTGAGGGGAACCTGGAGCTCCGTCTGCGACTTCGCCCGCATGAGTCGGAACTTGCCTTCGCAGCTCACCAGCGACCGGGCCTTGTCGTCGGGCTCTTTGAACGCCAGATGGAATTTGGCGACGTTCGCAGCGCCATCCTCCGGGGGATCGAGCGGCACAATATAGGTCCGCAGGATCTGTTCGGGAGGAGAGAGCGTCGTCTGTCGGGGGGGCATCGCCGACAGCGATCTCCCGGAGTCCGTTGTCGGAGGGCGAAACTCAAACTCGCCGGCGGCGCACAGAATCGCATCGTCCGTGGTCGTCACCTGAAACTGCATGAGCAACGGGGTGCCCGCAGCTCCCGGTTGCGGCGCGTCCCACAATGTCGAGGCCTGGAGTTCGAGATGGGGAGGGAGCGCTTCGGGAGTCTTCGTCGCCACCGGTTCCGTCTGCCCGGAGCGTTCCCCGACAGGCATGCCTCCCGGGCCTCCGGGGGACAGGCCGGCCGGTCCGCCCGGCAGCATCCCGCCGAGCATCATGCCGGCCATCGGGTTCTGCTGGGCCTTCTGCGCCAGCAGCGCGAACAACTCCATCTTGTCCGCCGGTATGCGCGAGGTCAGGCTGGCGACCGCTCCCTGCTGGGTGAATTTGCTGTTGTCCTGAACCGACGTGACGAGGCTCATCAGCTCGGGGGGCGCCGGGCCGCCGGTCTGTTGAAAGCCTTTCTCAAAGCCCGCGGCGAACTCCGCGTGGGCTTTCGCGAGCTGGGGCTTGAGCGCTTCCGCCAGCGCCTGCCCGCCGGCCTCGGAATCGGCCTGAAAGTGCGAGGCCAGTTCGATGCCGTCCGTAAGCTGCAGGCCCAGCGAGAATGCGCGGAGGTGCTTTTCCAGCGCCGCCACCAGTCGTTCCTGATCGGCATCGCCCGACGGGGCCGACATCCGAGCGGCGGCCCACTGCGGCGCCAGGTCCTTTGGACGCCCTGCAATCTGCAGTTGCAGATTCGGGTCGAGCGGCGCCCAGTCGGCAAACAATCGGGCGTCCCCTTTCGCGTCGATCAACGACTGCACGGTCCCCTCCAGACCGGCCACGATCATCAGTTCGTTCGGCTGATGGATCGCGAACGTCAACTGCTTGCCGTTCGCAGGAGGGGGCGAGAACTTCCTTACCGTCTGCCCCGCGTAGTCGGCGACCTGCAACGGCAGATCGGGGCGCTCCCACAGGCTCTCGAGGACCGGCTTCTTGAGCCGCATCACAATCACCGGTTGAACCTCGGCGACCTCCGGCGTCTCCGCCCCTGGTGAGAGGGCCATGCCGGCGGGCGGCGCTGCAGGGTCTTTCGGCCCCGGCAGCCGCAGGGCGATGGTCAGGCTTTCGATATCCGCCGGGGCGATGCCGGTCATCGCCTGCATCTGTCCGATTCCGAGAAGCACAAACGGATGCTTGAGCGCCTGTTGCAGGGCCGGCGCGGCCCAGATGGCGGCCGGGCGCAGATCGATGATCAATTCGGACTCCGCCGGGATCCACGACAGGTCAAGCTTCGCCGGCCCGCTGCTGCTCTGGGAAACGAACGGGGCGGCTGGCGCGTTCGCCGTCGGAGGCGTCACTGCGGATGCAGCGGGAGCGGTTGCGGGAGCCGCCTGTGGTGCTCCGTGCGCGGCCCCGGCGGACATGGCCCCGTGAGCGCTCATCGACGCAGCCATGGCGGCTGCCGGGTCGGCGGCCGCTGGGGTCGGAGAGGCCGCGACGGCAGGGGCCATTTGCGCCCCCTGCGGCGCGGGGGCGTCATTCCCGCCGCCGGAGCTCATCAGGAAGATCGCCACTCCTGCGACGGCGACCAGCGCCACGCCTCCGACAATGCCGCCGATCAACAGACCCGAGCCAGACTTCTTGCTCCCTTTCTTGACTGCCCCCTTGCCGCGCGCAGGGCGGCGCTCTTCGTCCGGGTCGAAGTCCTCCACGGCTTCGGAAGCCTCCGCCACGAAGACTTCGGTGCACTTCGGACAGCGGATCTTCTTCCCCAGCTTGTCTTCGGGGACTTTCAATGTGGCCAGGCAGGCGGGACATTCGATGGCGACGGGATCGGGCATGACAAATCTTCCGGGCTGGGTCGCAACGGGATGGTGCGTCTCGGGCCAAAGATGGGATGACCACGGCCACCACGCGATTGTGATCGCCGCCTGCCCTCGCGTGCGACGGCAGCAGGAGTTCTGCGGGACTTCATGGTAAGCTCTGACCCGGCTGATCGCCACGCGCCAGCCCGTTCGCCGCTCGGTGGTCTCTATTTCGAACTTCAGATCCGTGTTCCGCCCGATGCCTGCCATTCCGATCTCGACACTCGACGACCCGCGCGTGCAGATGTACCGCAGCCTGAAGGCGCAGAACCTGTCCCGCCAGGGGCCGTGGTTCATCGCCGAGGGCGTGCGCGTCGTCGAACGACTGCTCGACAGCGATTTCGAAACCGACAGCGTCCTCCTCACCGAACGCCGGGCCGACGAGTGGCTGCCGAAGATCCCGGACCGGATCCCGGTCTATCTGGTTCCGCAGTCGGAAGCCGATCAGCTCGTCGGCTTCAATTTTCATGTCGGGGTCGTCGCCTGCGGTCGGCGTCGACGCAGCCCGACGCTCGACGCGGTCCTGCCGCAGGATCGACGGCGGCTTACGGTCGTCGTCTGCCCCAACTGCGACAACCCGGAGAACCTCGGCGCGATCGTCCGGATGTGCCTCGGATTCGGCGTCGACCTGCTGTTGCTCGGCCCCCACTGCAGCGATGCGTTTTCTCGACGCGTGATCCGCGTCTCGATGGGCGCGATCTTCCGCCAGCCGGTAATCGAGTCGCGCAACCTCGAACGGGACCTCCTCCGGCTGCGGACGGAATGGGGCTTCGAATTCGCCGCGACGATTCTCGACCCGACCGCCGTTCCGCTCGACCCGACGACGCCGCGCGCGGAGCGCTTCGGACTCTTGTTTGGCAACGAAGCGTTCGGTCTCGACGACTGCTGGGTCGAACAGTGCGACCGCCGGCTCACGATTCCGATGGCGCCCGGCGCGGATTCGCTCAACGTCGCCGTGGCGACCGGGATCTTCCTGCATCACTTTCAGCGACTGACGGTCCCGTCCCCCCAGCCAGAGGTCACGCCATGAAGCCCGATCCCCGCCATTTCTGGAACTTCTACTCGGCCGGCCGTCTCGTTTTCGGTTCCGGCTCGGTCGCCCGGCTGCCCCTGTTTCTCAAGCCATGGCAGGCCCGACGGATTCTCGTCATCACCGATCGCATTCTGGAACAGGTCGGCGTTGTCGCGCAGGTCGTCGATCCGCTGCGCGCCGCAGGCCTCGACGTCGTCGTCTTCAACGAAGGGGAGGCCGAGCCCTCCTGCGCCATCGCCGACAAGGCGATCGCGGCGGCTCGGCAGGCGCAGGCCGACGTCCTGATCGGACTCGGCGGCGGCAGCAACATGGATCTCGCCAAAATCACCGCTGCTGTTGTTGCTCACGGCGGCACTTACCGAGACTACTTCGGTTACGACAAGATCCCCGGCCCGGTTCAGCCGCTGGTCTGCATTCCGACGACCTCGGGGACCGGCAGCGAAGTTTCTCATGCCGCGGTTCTGACCGACACGGAAAGAGAGCTCAAAGAGAGCACGCTCAGTCAGCAGCTCCGCCCGGCGCTGGCGGTTGTCGACCCGCAATTGACGCTCACGTGCCCCCCGAAAGCGACCGCCGACTCCGGCATCGACGCACTGACCCATGCTATCGAGACCTACACCGCAACCTCGTACGACGCGCTGGAAGTCCCCGCCGCCGAGCCGTTCCCCTACGACGGCAAACACCCGCTCGGCGACGTCCTCGCCGAGGCGGCGATCCGCAGAATCGGATACCACTTGCCGACCGCCGTGGCCGAACCGGCGAATCTCGCCGCCCGCGAAGGGATGTCCTTCGCGGCGACGCTCGCGGGGCTGGCCTTCTCCAACGGGGCCGTCGCCGTCGTGCATGCGCTGGAGTATCCGATCGGGGCGGCGGTCCATTGCTCGCATGGCGCCGGCAACGGACTCCTCCTGCCCTATGTCATGCGGTTCAATCTGCCGGCGCGAGCGACGGAGATCGCCCGGATCGGGGAGTGGCTGGGCGTCGCCGATGCGGGGCTCCCCGTGCCGGAAGTGGCCGAGCAGGCGATCGTCGCCGTCGAAAGGCTGCAGGCGCGAATCGGCATTCCTCAGAAGTTGAGAGAGCTCGGCGTCACTCGCGCGCAGCTCCCGGGTTTCGCGGCAAAGTCGATCGGAATCAAGCGGCTGATGCTGTTGAACGGTCGACGGCCGACCGAAGCCGATCTGCTCTCGATTCTCGAAGCCGCCTGGTAATTCCTGCGGACTACGGCGCCGGCAGGGATGCCGTCCGTTCGTCCGGCATCAGGATCGCCGTCCGATAGCCGACCGACACGCGCCAGGCGCGCCGATCGGCATAGTAGCCGCGCAACCCGGCGTCGGCTTCGTCGCCGAGCGACCGCGCCCAGACAATCGGCGACTCGTCGAGGTCGGCGGCGTTGTACACCCACGATTCGTGAAAGTCGTAGTCCGGGCCGAAATCCAGCAGGACCAGATCCCGTCCGGGTTCTGTGAGCAGTCGTTCCGCCAGATTGCCGCGGATCGATCGGCTTCTCGAATCGTCCGTCGCATCGATCAGCGGTCCCGCCCCGGCGGCGACCAGGAGTGACACAATCAGCGCCGGCTGACGGAAACCGCGAATGCGACAGGCCGCCAGCCGACGCGCTCCCAGCACGACGACAAACCAGACGAGGCCGGTGACCGGCGCGAGATAGTGCGGAAACAGATACAGAGTTTGCGTTGCTCCCAGGAGCGCTGCGGCAATGATCAGCCACGCCGACCTGGGCCAGAAGGCTGCCGGAAACGGCACCATCATCAGGTAAGGGACGAGCAGCGCCGGTCCGATGAAGAACTCCAGGAAGACGCGCAGCTTCGTGAAATACGAAAGATTGAATCCCCAGCCGACATGCTTGCGGACGAATCGATTTCGTTCCCAGCCCGAGAAATAGCCTTCCATGTCCGCATGCCGATATTCCGGCAACGGCCCCGGCGTCTGAAACAGGAACGTCGGGCAGCCTGCATACTGAGAATCATGGGCCTGATACGGCATTTGCCAGGCGTTGCCCGTGACGGCTGCATTCGAGATCCCCATCGCCGCGGCGCCGGCCAGCACCACCAGGAACGCCGGGACCGTGACGTGCAGAACGTGCATCCCTCCATGAAACGGCCGCAGCCGCCACCAGGCGACCGCGAGCACCAGCCCCGACGCGCACGCCACGACCAGCCCCTCATAGGGGCGGGAGTTCGCCAGGATCACCAGTCCGGTTCCAAACAACGCCCCCCCGCGCCAGTCGGGACGATCCGCCAGACGTCGCAAGGCCCCCAGCAGAAGTGCGCCCCCCGCGGCCGCGACAGCGCCTCCCCAGTATCCGTTGCCCCACTCGCTGCCCACCATTCGCAACGCGGCACAGAAGGTTCCCAGCAGAGCCCAGCGGATCGGGAGCCACGCCAGCAGCATCCAGCCGATCGCCATTGAAGCCAGGGACAGGCTCAGCCAGACGCCGACGACGGGGCGTCCTGACAGCAGATTCCCGATCGCAAGCACCGCTCCCTGCCCCGCCGGATACTTCGACATCCGTGTCGGCTGCTGAATGATGTGCATCGCTTCGAAGTGCCGCCAGAACGGATGCGGCGGATTGGTCAGCCGCCCCTGCGCGTAGGTTTCGCCCGCCAGGAGATAGCTGAACTCGTCGTGCGTCATCGGAACCGGGATGCCGCGGTAGTTTGTCAGGCCGACGGACAGCAGCCCGCTTAGAATCCCGATGGCGACCACCGATCGCAGCGGATAGCGAATCAGCCAGCCGCTCCATGTCGAGACCTGCCCCAGGCGGACTCGCCGGCTGGCGGTGGCGATCAGCCCCCAGATGACGAGCGCAGCGGCGATCTCGACCAGCATCGGCAGTCTCATCATCCCGAGAGTGTCGACCGTTTCAGCGCGTCAGTCGTGCAGGCGGATTCGACCGGCGGACCGGTCTGTTTGAGGCTCGCTTCATCGCTGGTCCCGCGAAACCTCTCCGGCGCGAATGTCGACCGGGGGTTTGGCGCTGTGGGCCATCGACGATCCGGAATCGTCGAGCAGGTAGTTCAGCAGACGGGGGCTCGCTTCGTTCACAATGATCACCCGGCTCGGCACGAGCGGATCCTTCGGGCGGACGATGCAGATGACTTCGGCGTCGCGGGCCTCGGCGAGCGACGGTCCGGTCGCGCCGCCGCCGGACGATGTAGCGCTGCGAAGAAGGGCTTCGGCGACGGGATCGTGACTCAGCGGATTCTCCTGCGGCCGTGCAGCGGACGGCGAGTCCTGAGCAAGCTCGACGATCCCCGGCGCCGCGGGAGCGTTCTCCGATTCGGCCGCGCCGCGGGGAATGAGATGGGCCAGGTTCTGCTTCTGGAGCAGCGCGTAGACCGGATTCAGTGCCGCATAGATGCCGCGGCGTCCTTTGTCATCCGCCAGAATGCAGATCCCGACCAGTTCGCCGTTCTCACGGAACAATCCGCCCCCCGACCGGCCCTGCACCGGCAGCCCGGTGCATTCGATATTGTCTGGGCCCTGGAACTTGTTGAGAGCCGTCGACTTCACCGATTCTCGCGTCGGATCGGCTCCCAGTGAGCACCCGATGTTGACCAGGGATTCGCCGACCTGCAACGGCTGACGCGGGCCGGCAAGAGGCGCAGTCGGGAGCGGCTGCTGGCTGGGCACGCCGACAAGCCCAACGTCGGCCTCCAGATCGTACGCGACAACCTGGCCGACCAGCGTCTCAACCTTGCCGCCCTGTGGAAACAGGTCGACCTCGACCCCCACCTGCTGCCCCGTGGACGCCTGTCGAAACAGATGCCCGCAGGTCAGAATCAGCGTCTGACCGGGCCGACTGTCAATGATGGTTCCGGTCCCGAAGTTCTGTCCGGCGGAATCCCGCACGCGCAACCGAACGGTCGAAGGCATGGCATCGCCGGGTGACACCGCGGCTTCCGGATTCTGAGCACGAAAGTCCGGACTTCCCGGAACGGGGAAGGGGACTTGTCGAACGATCCCCTGCTCCAGCGGTCCGGACTGGACTTGCTGCGGCTCCGTCGGCTGCCGCGGAATGCGCGGAATCGGCTGCGGAGTCCCCAGCACGGCGAACCCGTTGTTGGGGGCCTCTTCGCGAGTCCCGCGGCTCGCGGGCAGCTTGGCGATCATCTGGCGCAGGCGGTTTTCCGAAACCTGCCCGACAACTCGATCTGCTTCGCGTCCATTGGAGACCAGCACGAACGCCGGAATGGAAGTGACGTTGAACCGCTGCGCCAGTCCGGGGTTCCGGTCGACATCGACCTGCCGGATCGGCAGGCCTTCCCGCTCCAGCCGCTTGACGATCGGATGCATCTGCTGGCAGGGACCGCACCAGGTCGCCGAGAAGTCGAGCAGAATATTGTCGACCGACTCATCGCCGGCGCTCATCGGCGTCGGGACGGCGATCGTCGCCGTGATCCCCACGCTCAAGAGGCCCAGCACCAGCCAGACCCAGAGCTGCGGGCTGCGCCTGGACGGAATCTGCTGCGGATTCGCCGGGGACGTCGGGAACATAGGGCGGCCTCCGTGCCTTTGTAAGTCTTGCAAGCGTTCCAGGCGGCTGACGGACGTTTTTACAACGCGGCAACCCGGTCCCTTCCATGGTCCGGATTGTCCGAATCAGCCATAACGTCTTATTGAGTCTTGAGATTCATCCTGGCGACCTCCGGCAAGAGGGGCTGTCCGAAGTGAGGTCGCCAAGTCCTTCCAAGCACTCCCGATGCCAGATCGGCAAAATCCGCCGATCCGCCCGATTTCGAGATTCTGCGAAACCTGCGTAAAATAGCGATACTCGGCGGAGTGCGCGATCCGGGGCTCGCAATCACGACCGCCCGGGTCCGACTTGGACCGAATCCCGAGAGGCGAGCGGGTTCGCCTGTCCGATAGCTTGGGTGACCGACGGCCCCGGTTCGGCGACGGGGGTCGTTCGGAATCGGACGACAACAAGGAGGTTGTGCATGGCTCGAAACAAAGTGGCGGAAATCACGGTCGACTCGGCGCTCCGCCTGGTCGAAGTGATCTGCGAAGAAGCCCGCCTCGCAGAGAATGAAGATGTGAAGCGGGCGCTGCTCCAGACCGGAATCCGGATCGCCGATCTGGCGATCTCGCGCGAGCAGCCTGCGAAGAAACGAGGCAAGGCCGCGGCGTAGTCCGGGGCAGGCGCGGGAACCCCAGGCGGCAAGGCGCGCAGCGCGCCCAAGGAACATCTCAGGGTCAGGAGGCCGATTCAGGTCTCCTGACCCTGTTCTCTTTGCTGCCACCGCGGGGCTCAAGCCTGCTCGCGGCCCCATTCCAGCGCCAGATTGACCAGCACCCGGACTGCCGACTCCATCTCGTTCAAGCTCGCCCATTCCAGCGGCGAATGCGGGTTGTGCTGACCGGTCGACAGGTTCGGCGTCGGCAAACCTTTTTCCGTCAGCAGCGAGCCGTCCGTACCCCCGCGGATAATCGTGTGCTCCGGCGTCAGCCCGGCGGCTTTCACAGCCGCTTCCGCTTTGGTCAGCGCCCGGGGTTCCTTGACCAGTCCCTCCCGCATGTTGCGATATTGCCTGCGGATTTCCACGGTGATGACCGCCCGCGGAAACTCCTGCCGCAGCGTCCCGGCAATACTCTCCAGCAGCCGGGCCTGTTCATCCAGCGCACTCGACTCAAAGTCCCGCAGAATCAGCCGGGCGGACGCCTCGGCGACCCCGCCTTCGACGTGATAGGGATGAATAAAACCCTCGCGGCCGTCGGTCGTCTCAGGGCTCAACCGGGCCTGCGGCAGTCGGTCGATGAAGGCGCTCAGAATGCGGACCGCGTTCACCATCGATCCCTTGCCGATCGAGGGATGCGTGTTAATCCCGCGTACGGCCACGACCGCCTGGTCGGCGGAAAACGTCTCGGAATCGATCTGCCCCTGCCCGCCGCCATCCAGCGTATAGGCGCAGATCGCCCCCAGCTTCTGCAGATCCAGCTTGTCGGTCCCCCGGCCGATTTCTTCGTCGCAGGTAAAGCACAGCCGGACCGGGCCGCACAGCAGATCGCGGTTCTGCATCAGCTCCTGCGCCGCCTGCATGATCACCGCAATCCCCGCCTTGTCATCGCCCCCCAGGAGCGTCGTCCCGTCGGTCGTGATCAGCGTATGTCCGAGACAAGTCGTCAGTTCGGGGTTCTCGGCGACCTTCAGAACGCGGGTCGGCTCGGCCGGCAGGACGATGTCCTTCCCGTCGTAGTTTTCGTGAACAACCGGATTGACCTGGGCCGCAGTGAATTCCGGCGACGTATCCACGTGCGCGACGTACGCAATCGCCGGCGCCGCGTGGGGCACGGTCGCGGGAACCGTCGCCATCACGATCCCGAATTCGTCGATGGTGACGTCGGCCAGTCCCAGCGCCCGGCATTCTCCGGCCAGCATCCGGCTGAGGACGAGCTGCTTCTCGGTACTGGGATACGTCGTGCTGGTCTCGTCCGCTTGAGTATCCAGACGGACGTAGCGCAGAAACCGTTCGAGCAGCGTATCCACAGTCACCTCGGAACTTCACAGGAAGGAATCGATTCGGGTCGGTTGCCAGTGTGAGTCTAACCAAACAGGTCCACCACGACAGCCGATCCGACCCCGCCGCACCATGAAGAGAAATCGTTCTTCGAAGGGTGAGTCAAGGCTGGCTGACGGCTACCGCTGGCCGGCCCGATTCCCAACACAACCAATTTCTCAGTATGGAGTTGCGGAACGCGTATGAATCGCGACACAGTTCGTAGCGCGTCAAAAATCGTCAAATTCGTTCATCCAACGCTGGCCGGAAACGGGTCCGTACCAATAATCCTCCGCCCCTCACGCAGACCTGACGTCTGGCTGAGCCAGAGGATGAACTGATGCAGAGATTCGACGCGGTCATCGTCGGCGCCGGCCCCGGCGGCCTTGCCGCCGCTCTACAGCTTGCCAACGCCGGCCTCAAAGTCAGAATTCTAGAACGACGAAGTACCGTCGGCGGTCGGACCTCGGCGCTCGAAACTCCCGATTTCCGCTTCGACCTCGGCCCGACGTTCTTCCTTTACCCCCGCGTGCTCCAGGAAATCTTTCAGTCGATCGGTCGAGATCTCCACCAGGAAGTCCCGATGGTCCGGCTCGATCCGCAGTACCGATTGCTGTTCGGTGCGGGGGGCCAGCTCGACGCCACCGGTGATATTCCGCGAATGGAAGCCGCCCTCCGCGAATTCAGCGAGCACGACGCCGGGAACTTCCGGAAGTTCCTGGAAGACAACCGGACCAAGCTGGCGAAGTTCCGCCCCATTCTGGAGTCCTCGTGGTCGCGATGGACCGACCTGCTCTCCCCCACCATGCTCAAGATGCTGCCGTGGGTCCGTCCGTGGGCCTCGGTCGATGATGATCTGAAACGGTACTTTCACGACCCCCGGTTGCGGCTCGCGTTCTGCTTCCAGTCCAAATACCTGGGGATGTCGCCGTTCCGCTGCCCGAGTCTCTTCTCGATTCTCTCCTTCCTGGAGTACGAACATGGCGTGTGGCATCCGATGGGGGGCTGCAGCGCCGTCAGCGAACGCATGGCCCAGATCGCCCTCGAAATGGGCGTCGAGATCTCGACCGACGAACCGGTCGAGGAACTGGTCTTCGCCGGTCGGCGCGTGATCGGCGTCAAGACCCGGCGGGACGAATACCGCACCGACTCGCTGGTGATCAACGCCGACTTCTCGCGGGCGATGCAGCGGCTGGTCCCCGATTCCCTCCGCCGCCGCTGGTCGGACAAGGCGCTCAAGAAAAAACAGTACTCCTGCTCGACGTTCATGATGTACCTGGGGATCGACGGGCTCTACGAGCACCTGGCCCATCACACCATCTACATCGCCAGGGACTACGACCGGAATCTGGCGGACATTGAACAAAGACACGTCCTGTCGGCTGATCCGTCAGTCTACGTCCAGAACGCCTGCATCACGGATCCGACTCTGGCGACGACTGGCGGCAGTACGCTTTACGTGCTGGCCCCCGTCACGCATCAGCATCCGAACGTCGACTGGTCCGTCGAGACGCCGCGTTTCCGCGACGCTGTCCTCCGCCAGCTCGAAGAACGCTTCGGGCTGACAGACCTCCGCAGTCGGATCCGCTACGAACGGATCGTCACCCCCGCGGACTGGGACCAGCAGCATGAGATTCATCTCGGCGCGACGTTCAATCTCGCCCATTCGCTGAAACAGATGCTCCATCTGCGACCGCAGAACCGCTTCGAAGACCTCGAAGGGGTTTATCTGGTCGGAGGGGGAACTCATCCCGGCAGCGGCCTGCCGGTCATCTACGAGTCGAGCCGGATTTCCACCCGGCTGCTGCTGGAAGATCGCGGCGGAGCTCTCGGCCGGCGGCCGGTGGAGGCCCCCGCCTTCTGTCCCCGATCGGATCACGAACTGGTGACACACTGAATCTTCCCGGTCGATCTGAAGCCGAACTGGAGATTGTCTGCACTCTCATGACTGCCGCGCTGTCTAATGCCGTTCTCGACACGCTCTTTCCGGAAACGGAGGACCCGATGCAGGACGTCATCGATCGTGCCCGCGCGGCTCAAGTCGGATGGGGACAAAGGTCCCTGAGCGATCGCCTCGCTCGAATCGCCCGGTTTCGACGACTGCTCGTCGATCGAGCCGACGAGGCGCTGGAGTCGATCGAACTTCCCCAGCGATCTCCCGGCGAGACCATCGCCGCCGAAGTCCTGCCGCTGGCGGACGCCTGCCGCTACATGGAGCTCTACGCCTGCCGAGTGCTGCAGACCCGGGCCGTCGGTCGACGCGGCCGCCCCCTCTGGTGTGCCGGGACGAGGATCCGGATCTCCCGCGAACCGCACGGCGTCGTGTTGATTCTCGGCCCCTCGAACTATCCGCTCATGCTCCCTGGCGTCCAGTTGCTGCAGGCTCTTGCGGCCGGCAACGCCGTCCTGCTCAAGCCGGGCCGGCGCAGTTCGTCGGCCGCGCGCCTCCTGCTGGAACTTTGCATCGCTGCCGGAATTCCGACGGATCTGGTCGCACTCCTGCCGGAAGAACTGGGAGCGTATCGCGCGGCCCTGGCGGCCGGCGTGGACTTCGTCACGTTGACCGGCTCTTCATCGACAGGCCGGCGTGTCCTCGCCGACCTGTCGGAAACCTTAACCCCGGCCGTGATGGAGCTGTCCGGGTGCGACGCGGTGTTCGTCATGGCTTCGGCCAACCTCGACATCGCCGCACGCGCGGTCGCCTTCGGGCTGATGCTCAACGGCGGCGCGACGTGCCTGTCCCCCCGCAGGCTCTTCATCGCCCCGGAGATTCGCCAGGATTTTGTCGCTCGACTCGTCCGCCGGCTGCAGGACTTCGCGCCAACCGTCGTTGAGGCCGGTGCGGCTGCCCGCGTCATTCAAACCATCGATTCTGCCCTTGCCGAGGCCGCCGTCCGACTGTGTGGCGAGCCGTCTCCCTCAGCCTGGCAGGCGGTCGTTCTCGACAACGTTCAGCCCGAGATGCCCGTCGCTCGCTCTGACCTGTTTGCCCCTGTCACGTGCGTGATGGCCAGCCGGGATCTGGAAGAAGCCGTGGAGTGGTATCACAGGTGTCCGTATCAGCTCGGTGCGAGCGTCTTCGGGGCTCCCGACGAAGCCGCGACGCTCGCCGACCGACTGCGGGCGGGTTCGGTGGTGATCAACGATCTGATTGCGCCGACGGCCGATCCCAGGGCGCCGTTTCCGGCGTGGGGCGAAAGTGGCTACGGCGTCACGCGCGGAGCGGAAGGATTGCTGGCCATGACTCGCGTCAAAGCGACGATCGAACAGCGTTCCCGCTGGCTTCCGCACCTGGACGTTCCGGGGGCTCCGGACTTGCAGCAGATGCGGCATCTTCTGCAGTTCACCCACGGTTCCGACTGGCTCATTCGCATCCGCGGCCTCTGGGGCCTGATCAAGAGCCGCAAACCTCAATCAGCGACTTCACCAGAGACTGTTCGTAAGGTCTGACCAAGTGAACTTCATGAACGACAATCGCATCGCCATCGTGGGCGCCGGACTGGGGGGACTGGCGTCTGCCTGTACGCTGGCGGCCCGTGGCTTTGATGTCACCGTGTTCGAAGCCAACCCCTGGGTGGGCGGCAAGGCGGCGGTTCTGGAAAAGGACGGCTTTCGCTTTGACATGGGCCCCACGATTCTCACCGTGCCGTCGGTCTTGAAACGAATCTTCGCGGAAGCCGGCCGGGAGCTGGCCGACTTCCTCGAACTGATTCCCCTCGATCCCCAGTGGCGCTGCTTCTTCGAGGACGGCTCGAAACTCGACTTGTTCGCCGACGTGGACCGCATGGTTCAGTCGCTCGATGCATTCACGGCGGGGCCACGGACCGGAGCGGGCTACCGCAAATTTCTAGATGTCTCGAAGACGATGCACCAGGTCTCGGATGACGTCTTCTTCTGGAAGAGCGTCGGTTCGATTCGAGATACCTTCGACGGCGCCGGCCTGTTCGATCTCGAAATGCTGAAGAAAGTCCTGTCGCTCCGCATGGGCCGGTCAGTCGCCGGCACCGTGCGGTCATTCATTCCCGATGAACGCGTCGCCCAGATGGTCGACCATTTCACGCAGTATGTCGGCTCCGCACCGGATGCGTCTCCCGCAGTGCTCTGCAGCATTGCCCACATGCAGACTGAGGAAGGGGTCTGGTATCCGAAAGGGGGGACCGCGGCCGTTCCACGAGCTCTGCGGCAACTGGCCGAGGAGCTGGGTGTCGAATTCCGCACCGGGGTTGAGGTCCGACGGATTGTCACGACCGGCCGCAAAGTACAGGGGGTTGCCACCAGCGATTCCGACTTCGAACGCTTCTCAGGCGTCGTCTCGAACTCCGACTGCGTCCGCATGCACGACGAACTGCTGGACGCCGAGTTCCACAAAGCCTTTCACAAACGGCGACAGTACGAGCCGGCCTGCTCGGGCGTGGTGCTTTACCTGGGGCTTAAGGAACGCTACGAAGACCTGCTGCATCACAACTTCGTCTTCTCGCGCGATCCCCACGAAGAGTTCGACGCCATCTACCGTCAGGGAATCCCGGCTCCCGACCCGACGTGCTACCTCTGCGCCCCGGCGATCAGCGAACCCGAGGTCGCACCGGACGGGGGCGATGCGCTGTACGTCCTGGTCCACACGCCTTACCTCCGTCCGGGTCAGGACTGGTCGAAGCTCCTGCCGGATTACCGCCGGGTGATCCTCGACAAGCTCGCACGGACGGCAGGGCTGAAGGATCTCGAAAGTCGGATTGTCTGCGAGGAGGTTCTGACGCCCGAAGGAATTCGCGACCGCTATCGCACGCTGCACGGCGCCATCTACGGACTCGCCAGTCACGGCCGGTTCCTGGGAGCGTTCAAGCCGGCCAATCGCTATGCGGGCATCGAAGGCTTGTATCTCGCAGGCGGTTCGGTTCATCCGGGCCCGGGGATGCCGATGGTCATGATGTCGGGCTGGATCGCCGCCGATGCGCTCGATCAGGATCGCGGCGGAGCCCCTCGTCCTGACGCAACTCTCTCTCTCAGCGGGCGAACGTGATCATGCCGCGCGCCATCGTCGATCGACCGTCTCCGGCGACCCGGCAGACGCCGTTGCCGCGAGTGTCGCCCTGGCTGCTGCATTGGTTCGCCCGGTACAGTCGAGGTTACCTGGCGCGGCACTTCCACGCACTGCGTGGGATCACCGGTAGTGTGAGGTCGCTGCCGCCCGGCCAGCCGGTGGTGGTCTGCATGAACCATCCGTCCTGGTGGGATCCCCTGATCGGGCTGACCCTGGCGACGAGCTGCTTTCCCGGCCGACGCCACTACGCCGCGATGGATGCCGAGGCCTTGCAGGGTTACAAATTCTTCGAGCGGCTCGGATTCTTTGGGGTGGAGCGCGGCAGCGGGCGCGGCGCCATTCAATTCCTGAGGCTGGGGGAGCGGCTGCTGGCCGAACCCGACTCGGTCCTGTGGATCACGCCTCACGGCCGGTACGCCGATGCCCGCGAGCGACCACCGCAATTGCTGCGCGGGCTGTCGACGTTGCTCGCGCGTTCCAGCACCGGAGTCGTGCTCCCCCTGGCTCTGGAATACGGCTTCTGGTCCGAGCGACTTCCGGAAGCGTTTGCCGAGTTTGGAGAGCCGCTCTCAATTTCCCAGGCCGGCCTGCGCCACGCCGACTGGTGGGCGGATGCCCTGACGGACGGGCTCGCCGTGACGCAGGACCGGCTTGCTCGGCGCGTGATCGCCCGCGATCCCGCTCCATTCGAAACAGTTCTCGCGGGACGTGCAGGGATGGGGAACATCTACGGCTGGTGGCGCTGGCTCAGAGGCTCATCCCCGAAGTCCCAGCCTGCAGAAAGCTCGTCAGCGTGACTCTGCTGGTGCTGTCAATCATCTCTCTCTGCTGCGCCGTGCTGCCGGCCCTGCTCTTCGTGCGCAACTTGCGAGCCTACCGAACGTCTCCACCGGTCGACGTCTCGACTCAGTGCCCGCCCCGCGTCTCCCTCTTGATCCCCGCCAGAAACGAAGAACGGGGGCTGAGGGCCACGCTCCACGCGGCGCTCGACAGCGAGCGGATCGAACTGGAAGTGATTGTCCTCGACGATCATTCGACTGACCGGACTGCAGAAATCGTTTGCGGATTCGCGGCCCACGATCCACGCGTCCGCTTGGAGCTGGCGCCACCTTTGCCGGCGGGCTGGTGCGGCAAGCAGCATGCCTGCCGCGTGCTCTCCACGCTGGCGACGTTCGACACCT
This sequence comes from Planctellipticum variicoloris, assembly GCF_030622045.1. NCBI lineage: Bacteria > Pseudomonadati > Planctomycetota > Planctomycetia > Planctomycetales > Planctomycetaceae > Planctellipticum > Planctellipticum variicoloris. The sequence goes on from NZ_CP130886.1 coordinate 6,761,494, forward strand.
GGCTGTTTCTCGACGCCGATGTCCGGCTCGAACCGTCGGGCGTCGCGCAGGCTGTGAGATTTCTGCAGGCGTCGGGAGCGAGTCTCGTCAGCGGCGTCCCCCGGCAGGAAACCGTCACACTGCTCGAACGATTGCTGCTCCCCCTGATCCACTTCGTCCTGCTGGGGTTCCTGCCGCTCGACCGCATGCGACGATCGACGCACCCCGCCTACGGCGCAGGCTGCGGGCAGTTCTTCCTGACGACGCGCGACGCCTACGAAAAGTCCGGCGGGCATGCCGCCATCCGCGAATCGCTCCACGACGGCGTCCGTCTTCCCCGCGCCTACCGCGCCGCAGGACTCAAGACCGACCTGTTCGACGCCACCCCGGCAGCCGTCTGCCGGATGTATCGCTCGGGCAGCGAAGTCTGGCGGGGCCTTGCCAAGAACGCCACGGAAGGACTGGCCGCCCCGGCAATGATCGTCCCGGCCACGCTCCTGCTGGCGCTGGGACAGATCGCGCCGTTCCTCCTGCTGCCAATCTGCCTGGTTGACGGGGCTTCTCCGTCGGCCGTCGGCTGCAGCGCCGTCGCAGTTGCCTGCGCCTGGTTGCCTCGTCTGCTTGGAGCGCTTCGCTTCCGCCAGTCCTGGCTGGGGGCCGTGCTCCACCCGCTGGGAATCGCACTGTTTCTGGCGATCCAGTGGTCCGCCCTGTTCGCCAGGTCCATCGGCCAGCCGGCGACCTGGAAGCAGCGATCGTATGCGGCGGCGAACTCCTTCGATCGCTCAGTTCCGCGTAGCGGTCACGTCTCGGGTGGCACGCCCTGAGTCTTCGAAGGGCGTGGTTCGGACGAAAAAAACACGCCCTTCCCAAAACCTCGGGGCGTGCCACACGCTCTACTCCGCCACTTCCTGCAGCACCCGGACTACCTGTGGAATGAATCGCTCGAAGGCCCGTGCGCGATGGCTGATGTGCCGCTTGACCGCCGGGTCCAGTTCGCCGAACGTCCGATGGTATTCGGGAACCAGAAACAGCGGGTCGTAGCCGAAGCCGTTCTCGCCGCGGAGCTCCCGCAGCATCCGTCCGCCGCAGCGCCCTTCGGCCGCCGCCCGGACTTTGCCGTGCGGATCGGCGAGGACCGCATAGCAGACGTAGTGAGCGGTCCGCTCGTGCTCCGGAACCGCCTGCAGCGCTTCGAGCAGCTTCAGATTGTTCGCCTCGTCCTTCCCCTGCTCGCCGGCGTAGCGGGCGGAGTAGACCCCCGGCGCCCCGTGCAGCGCGTCGACGCACAGCCCGCTGTCCTCGGCGATCGTCCAGCGCCCCAGCTTGAGCGCCGTCTCGCAGGCTTTCTTGACGGCGTTCGCCTCAAACGTCGCCCCGTCTTCTTCGACCTCGTGCATCTCGGGAAACTGATCCACGCCGACCACGGCAATGCCGTGCGGGGCGAGCAGTTCGAGAACTTCGCCGATCTTCTTCTTGTTCCGACTGGCCAGCACAACGGACGGCAATGCAGACATGGAATCCTTCTCGCAAATCAGGACCGGCCGCACCCGGCCATCGTCAATCTGTCGCCCCCTCCGGGGCTGGTGCGCTATTGCGCAATCTAAATCCCCAGAAAAGAGGGCTTATCGCGAATCGCTGATCGCCCGAGCCGGAACGGATCGACGCGCAACTCCGTCTGGCTCTCGACTCTAGACTCTCGTCTCTCGACTTCTTCCTTTCGACATTCTGCCTTCGACATTCGTCATTTCCCGCCAATGCAATACAGATTCTGGTCGGAACGGATCAGGAGCTGGCCGTTGTGAGCGGCGATCGACGCCCGGAAGATCTCCTGATTGCTGGCCCCCAGGGAATTCCGCGCCGCCACATGCTCGGCGGCCTCGGGATCGATCACAACCGTCTCCCCCTCTTCCCCCAGGAAGAACGCCCGCCCCTGCCAGACGGTGGGAGACGCCGAGTAGTTGCCCCCAATCCGCTCGCTCCATTCGACGGCCCCGGTCGTGGCGTTGTAGCAGGTCAGCATCCCCTGCATGCTCATCACCAGCAGATGGTCGCCCACCACGCAGGGTGACGGCAGATCCCGCCCCCCCTTCCGCGGCGTATGCCACACGCGATGCTGTTCGCCGTCGCGCTGGCTGGCGTCTGCGGAGACGCAATAGACATCGCCCGGCAGCCCGTTGACGACGAAAAACTTGCCGTGACCGTCAGGCGTCACGGTCGGCTCGCCCCGGCCGTTGTAGCCCTTGCAGAACCACAACTCCTCGCCCGTCCGGCTGTCGTAGGACCGGACCCCCGAATGTCCGTTGAGCAGCAGTTGCGTTCCGCTGGCCGACGCCACCACGACCGGCGTGCTCCAGCCCCGCTGGTTCTCCCGCGGCGTGCGCCAGACCGGTTTGCCCGTCAGTTTGTCGAACGCCAGCAGCACGGCGTCGGCGTCCGCATCGCAATTCTGCACAACGAGATCGCCAACGAGAATCGGACAGGCCGCGGTTCCCCACGGACTTTCAAACTTCCCGAGCGGCTGCTCCCACAGCTTCTTGCCGTCCGCCGAGTAACAGAACAGCCCGCCCCCTCGACCGAAGAAGGCGTAGACCCGCTCGCCGTCGGTGGCGCAGGTCGCCGAAGCCCAGCCGTTCATCTTGTGAACCGGCTCCGGTTCCCCCTGCCAGACCGTCTCCTGCCAGAGGATCTTGCCACTGGTTCGATCGAGGCCGAGCACGATGCGTTCGCGACCGCGATCCTTGAACGCCGTCAGAAAGATCCGGTCCGACCAGACGACCGGCGAAGACTGGCCCCCGCCCGGCAGTTCGGTCTTCCAGACAACATCCTGCTCGGTCCAGGTCACCGGCAACCCTGGGTCGGTGGCTGTGCCGTCGCCATTCGGTCCGCGCCATTGCGGCCAACGATCCTGGGCAGATGAGACCGCAGGCAGGGACGCCAGGAGAGTCAGCGTCAGCAAAGTGCGGAGCAACATGGGGAGATCCTCAGGCAGGGGTGACCGGAAGCCGATGCGGACGGTGAAAAGCGTAGCACGGGGCGGCGGGGGGTCGCAAACGGGAGCAGGAGTAAGCGAATAGCGAATAGCCAGAGGGAGGAGTGCTTATCGCAATTCGCAATTCGCTGATTGCTGATCGCCAGAGAAAAAGACCATCGCGCCGCCTTCTCCTCTGGTTCTCGACTCTAGACTCTCGTCTCTCGACCTGTTCCTTTCGACATTCCACCTTCGTCATTCGACATTTCTTCCCGGCGTCTCCGCGTTCCGTTCTGCGTCTTTGCGTGAAATCTTTTCTTCCGCCGATTCGCCGCTGACGGAATCGAGCCAGCGGACCAGATCGGCGATGAATCGATCCGGGTTCGGCTCGAACTCCAGCGTGTGGCAGGCTTCGGGATACTCCACCAGCCGGCCGTTCCCGCCGTCCAGCCGTCGATACAGCTCGCGGGTCCGCTCGTTATCGATAATCCGGTCCCGACCCGCCAGCAGCATCAGCAACGGCTTGGCCAGCGGCCGCGCCGCACGTTGAATCTCATCCGTCAGCCGCAGATTGGCCTGCAGAAACGACGTCGAAACCCTTCGCAGCGCCAGTTCGTCCCGCCGGATGAACTCCTGCCAGTGCGGCTCGTCGGTAAACATCTCCGGAGCAATCAGCGGAATCGGCAGCCGGGCTTTCCGCACCCCGCAGACGAACGCCGCCTGCAGCGCCAGCCGCTGCAAGCGACTGGCGCTGATCCGGCTGACCAGCCCCGGATAGAGCAGCGCCAGTCCGTCGACCAGTTCGGTCCGCCGCAACCCGATCGACAGCGCCAGCTTCCCCCCCCAGCTCAAGCCGGCAAGCACCACCGGACGTGATCGAGATTGGTTCTTACGCACGTATTCCAGCCACTGCGTCACGTCGTGCACCAGCCGGTCCTCGTGGGAAGCATGCCCCCGATCGAGCGTATTCAACCCCGAACCGCGACGATCGAGCAGATACACCTCGTGGCCGACCGCCGCCAGCCGGCTGCACGAGTACGCATACCACCCCCCGTGACTCTGAATTCCATGCAGCAGCACGATCGTCGATCGCGCCGCACCGCCGCGCGGCCGCCAATGCCGGTAAGCCAGCGGATAACCGTCCGAAGCCCGGTACGTCCCCAGCACCGGCGGATCACAATCCACCGGCTTGCGAGCAGGCGCCACCGAACAGGAAAAAACGACGGGCGGCATCGAACCGCGGTTCCTCACTCGCGTAGGGCCAGTTCCACCGGCCGTTCATTGCGTTTCAAACTTGGCCAGCGATCAAGAACCTGGCAACGTCATCCTGCCTCTCGGCTCTCTTTCGACATTCCGCCTTCGTCATTCGACATTTCTTCGTCCCGCGAAATCCGCTCCACAGCATACCCGTCGACTATCGAGCCGCGCTCGGCGTCACCCGATACCCCAGTATCGCATATTCAAACCGCGTCCGGCCGGCCGTGTCGTTGCGCATCCGTTCGAGCGCATCGGGCAGCGCGTCGAACGCCGCCTGCCGGTCCCCGAAGCGGGCGTCCCCGTAACTCATCAGCACGATCACCAGGCTCTTGGGCTGCGGCAGCGTCTTGTAGGCCTCGTACAGCCGATCCGCAAACTGGGCCCGCGTCTCGCCGCGAAACTCCAGCCGCTTGCCGCCGAATGTCAGCACGCAGACGCCGTTGTCCTGGAGATACAGCTCCCACACGTCGCAGCGCTTCCGCATCTCTTCGAACGTCACCAGGTGATCGACCACCTCATCCGTCTTCGCCTGCCCCAGCGCCTGAAATCGCTGCCGGATGCGGGCGATGTCCGCCGTCGACAGCCCAGGCGCATCGGCCGTCCCGGGTCGCAGCCGGGCGGCGACTTCGGGATCCTTCGCGCCGAACAGCTCGCGGACCAGCGAACCGACCCGGTCCCGCTCGACCCGCAATTGCCGGACTTCCTGCTGCAGGCTGTCCGACTGCCGGACCGCCGCATCTGCCCGCTGAAGCTGCTCCCGCAGCACCGCAAGCTGATCCAGCGCCTTGAGCAGATCCGCCGTCGCCGCGACGCGCTCGCTCTCCAGCCGGACCGTCTCCCGCCGGACGCTCGTCCGGATATCGAGGTACTGCGCGAAAATCACGATCAGCAGCAGGTCGAGCAACGGCGTCAGTTGAAACGTGAGCCGGCGGTAAGCGGTCATGGGGCGGCGTCCCCTTCCGCCGCCAGCGCCAGCTCCCGCTTCGCACGGGCCACGGTCTCCCGCACGTGCAGCCGGTGCTCGGCCAGCCGCCGGAAGCCCGTTTCCACGACGCTGTTGATGAACATCAGCAGCATCGCCGCCATCAGCCCGGCGAACGTCGACCAGATCGCGTCGCCGAACGACTTCACGATCATGTTGACCGTCTGCGCCCCATCCGCGTCGCCGAGCTGCAGCGCCGCCCCGATCGCCAGGATCGTCCCCAGCACGCCCGCCAGCGGATACGCCTCGATCATCGTCCGACAGACGTTGTAGCAGGTCTCGAAACTGTGCGACTGCAGGTAACGCCGCTCTTCATCGAGGATCCGCAGCCGCTGCGACAACGCGATGCGATCCGCCCGGCGGGCCGGCAGATCGAGGACATCGCGGACGTCGGCCAGGAACGCGTCGATCTGATCCGACAGCCGCGACCCCCGATCCAGCACGCTCCGGTGCTTCAATTCGCGAGTAAAGCTGTCCAGATCCCCCGCCATCCGCCGCAGATCGAGTCGGGCCCAGATCGACAGCCAGACAAACGCCAGCAGATGGACGGCCGCCACGCCGAGAATGACTAGCGTCGACAGACCGGACAGAGTCGTCAACAGTTCGACAGGAATCGACGGCATGCGGTGGAATCCGGGGTTCGGGCGGAAGTGGTCCGGACCGGATTGTAGCCCGCGAGGGGATTTGGGGGGAGCGGAAGTCAGAGAGAGAGTGGCCCCGGTTGCCATTCCAATGGCTACCGGGGTCGCGAAGCGACAGGAGGAAGCCCATCTGCCACCCAGCGACTAATCGGGCAACAGGCAGCAGTTCTTGACGGGATCGTCAAGATAGCCGTTAACGAAGTCCGTGAATGAATCGAAGAAGTATTGAACCTTGAAGGCGCCGCGATCGGCGAAGACGCTTGCAACAGGAGTGAGAGCCGTCTCGTCGGCGGACAGACGAATCGCAAATGTTGGCAATCCAATCGAGTGGTCTGCGAACATGAAACAGCGACGGGCGTCCGGGAATCCTGCCGAGCAGTCCGGCCAATCCTCGGCGATGGTCACCAGTTCTTGCAGTGGCCAGAAGCGGAAGAAATCGTCGTCCCAGGTTTCGCGTTCGCCCATCCCGTTGACCGCGAGGAAGTACGCCCGCATGTCGGCCGGAAGTACCACATCGTGGCCGCATTCGAATGCTTGAATCGCGGTGACTGCCGCACCGACTGGGCGCGGAATGCCGTGTGCTTGCCATCGTTCGATCAAACGACCGAGGTTGAGCATGGAGATGACCGCCAGACGCTTGACTCGGGCCGCCCTCAGTCCTTCAGGTAATAATCCAGCTTCCAGTCCGCAATCCCCTTCATCTGCTCAGCCGTGCCGAAATACGTTCCGCCGAAAGGGCGGCCGGTCTTTGCGTCGTACAGCGTCAGGTGCAGCACCCCCCGGTGCTTGATCGTCGTCTTGAGCTCGAAGTCCTGCAGGCCCGACGCGACGCTTGCTTCTTGAGCGGCGTCGGTTTCCTCGCTCCCGCTCCCCTTCGTCTGCGTGAGATACAGGCAGAGCTTCGCGGCGGATTTGCTGTCGAGCCGGACCCGCCCCTTCACGACGACGGTGTCCCCCTGTTCCAGTTGCGGCGACGTGGCGCGAACATCGGTGATCTCGATCACGTCCCCGTCGCGGTAGAGCTTCGGGCCGAGCGTCGTTTCGACCGGCGACAGCTTCGGCGGGGCCGCCCAGGCGGCGGACGTCAGCACCAGGAACGCGACGGCCAGGTTGCGGGTCATGGGTCGGACTCCTCGTCAATTCGGGGAAAGATGTCGCCGCGAGAGTACGGTGCACCTGTGCGGTATGCTGCACGGGATCGCCGGAGACGTCAATCCGGATTTCGTCGGGGACGGTGGAGCCGATCGAGATTGCGATTCCCGGCTCATCGGACGCGGACTCTCATGGGCCCGACCGCAATGCGCACTGACCTGTCTCGGAAGGGCGGCGCACTCCTCGAAACCGCGCCAAGTCTTGGCCGGCCACTCCCGCCCGACTACGATGTCCCCGGGAACTTTGCGGTCTCGCCACCTCTCGGACCCGGCAGACCGCGTACTGCTTGAAAGGGACAGGAAGATGGTGCATTGGCTGACCAGATGCGGCGCGGCAGCAGGCGCGGGGGCTCTCCTCGCAGCCTCCGTCGCGCACGCCGACTGGCCGACGTTTCGCGGCGCGGACCGGACCGCCGTCTCCCAGGAGAAAGGCCTCCTCCAGGAATGGCCCGCCGCCGGCCCCCCCCTCGCCTGGAAAGCCGTCGGCGCAGGCCGCGGCTACTCCAGCCTCGCCATCGCCGACGGCAAGGTCTACACGCTCGGCGACGGACTCTCGACCGCCCCTGACAAGGACGAATACCTCCAGTGCTACAACGCCGACGACGGCAAGCTGATCTGGAAAACGAAGACCGGCCCCGCCTGGAACGAAGGGAAGGAGTCCTGGCAGAGCTCGCGCAGCACGCCGACCGTCGATGGCGATCGCGTCTACGTCCTCAGCCCGGCAGGAACCCTCGTCTGCTGCGACGCGGCGACCGGAGCCGAACAGTGGCGTCAGGATCTCAAGGCCGAGTTCGGCGGCAAAAAGGCCGACAACTGGGGTTACAGCGAATCCGTCCTGATCGACGGCGACAAGCTCATCTGCACCCCCGGCGGCGAGCAGACCACGCTGGCCGCCCTCAACAAGCTGACCGGCGAACCGATCTGGAAAACCGTCAACCCCGGTGACCGCGGCGCAGGGCATGCCTCGGTCGTCATCTCCGAAGTCGGAGGGGAGAAAGTTTACGTCCAGTCGACCGGCTCCGGCCCGCTGGGCGTGCGCGCCAGCGACGGCAAGCTCCTCTGGCAGTATCCCGTCGATCGCACGACCGCGATCATTCCCACCCCCATCGTCCGCGGCGACCTGGTCTTCTTCGTCGCCGGGTACAAACGCGGCGGCGCCTTGCTGCAGCAAGTCCCGGGCGCCGACGGCGCCGTCGAAATCAAAGAGATCTATCCCCTCCAGACGCGCCTGGCCAACAAGCACGGCGGCGTCGTCCTGTTCGGCGACTATCTCTACGGCGACTCCGACGACGCCGGCATCCCCTACTGCGCCGATCTCAAGACCGGCGAAGTGAAGTGGCAGAAGCGGGGTTCGGGCAAAGGGTCCGCCTCCGTCGCCGCCGCCGACGGCCGGCTCTACGTCCGTTACAGCGACGGCGTCGTCGCCCTGGCGAAAGTCGGTCCGGAAGGCTACGACGAAACGGGCTCGTTCAAAACCCCCGGCAGCGGCGACCGTCCGAGCTGGGCTCATCCGGTGATCGACGGCGGCCGGCTCTACCTCCGCGAAGGGGACGACATCCTCTGCTACGACATCCGTCAGAAATAGGCCGTTCCAGGCAACCACGATCTCCGAAAAGAATCCGGGCCTCCAGCAGTCATTGCGACTGCTGGAGGCCCGGTCCTGTTACCAGCCAGAAGTCCCGACGCAGATTACTTCTTCGCCCTGCGCGGGTCTTCCTTCTTTTCGAGATCGAAGTCGATGGTGTTCTTGCCTTTGACGACGGTTGCCGTCAGACCGGAATTCTCCAGGTCGCCGTAGACCTCCGAGATTAACGAGATGGGGGCGGCGTCACCCTTGATCGTGTCTTCCGGCAACCCTGCGCCCCCCGTCGGCTGCGTGAAGGCCGTGATCATCACCTTGAAGCGACCCAGGATTGCGCCGTCGTTCGTCGTATACGTGCCGAGAGTGTAGTGGCCGTCGGCATCAAGATTCCCCTGCGCCGACGGCCCGCCCCCTTCCGGCACGAACAGGAGCGATCCGGTGGGGACCGGAGCGCTCTCAAACGTCACCGTCCCACTGACCGGAGCCGTCGGCAGACGACCGTCGCCGCCGCAGCCCGAAACTGTCAACGCGAGGACAACGCTGGCGAGCGCGCTCAGCGTCCGACCAGAACCAGAACATGCAATCATCGATTCCTCAGTTCCAGGGATGAAAGAGCATCGTCAGGGCGATGCGGAATGAATCGAACAGCGGTTCGGAAAGCGAGACTAAAACTCGCCGACGACTTCGCCCTTGCCGCGAGTCCCCAGGCTCTTGAGCAGCCCGAGGTCGATGTTCTCGCTGATGAACCGGACCGAACCGTCACCCATCAGGAACTGCGCTCCGCCGGTGTGAAAGCTGGTGTACGGCGTATTGTTCGTGGCAAACGTCCCGCGGAAGTTGATCGGGAGTTGAATGTTCTTGCTGTCGATCGTCAGCCGCTGACTACTGTCTTGATACCAGTAAATGCCCCACGTCCACGGCTGAATGCCGCCCCAGCCCGTCTTGATGGCCGCAGTCCAGCCCTGCGAGGAAGAAGATTCGCCGAGCAGGATCGTGTTCGAAGAACCGTCGGTAATATCGGTAATGCGGGTGACGCTGTGGGGATACATGATGCCGGTGTTGGCCCACTGGTAGTTCGCCGCGTCCGAAGGATTGGTGATATCTTCAATCCGGCCAGTGCAGGCCCGGTAGTGCAATGCTCCCTGCTGCGAAGTCCACGTGAAGCTCGTGATATCCGGACTGCGATTGCCGAGTGCTGACGACGGGCACGCCAGCACATTCACCGGCCCCCAGATCGGATTCGAACCATAGTTGGGCGCGGTATCGAGCCGCCACGGCGAGATGCGAGAGATCGGGTTCGGATCGAACTGCTGCATCGCCTGATACCGGGGCGCTTCGTCGAAGTACGGGAACAGCTTTGGCGCCCAGCCCATATGGTATCCGCCGTTTGGCCAGCCGGGCGTGGGGTGGCTTCCGTTCGGGAACTTGTCGTAGACGTCGTGATAGTTGTGGAACGCCAGCCCGAGTTGCTTCAGGTTGTTCTTGCACTGCGTCCGCCGAGCGGCCTCGCGCGCCTGCTGCACCGCAGGGAGCAGCAACGCAATCAGAATGGCGATAATCGCAATCACCACCAGCAGTTCAATCAGCGTAAAGCCTCGGCGTTTTGGAAATCGTGGCGCAGTTGTCATGGGCAGGGATCCTGAAACGGGATGGGACGGAATAATGGCGGGAGACGCCGTGATCCAAACGCAGCGTCTTCAACCTGCTTTGGACATGCATCTACCATGCCAGATATGAAGGCAGACAGGAAGAGGCTGCTTTGGAGAGCTCGGCGCGAGAGCGATGCAACGAATTGATATCACAGCGGTTACGGGTTTTCAAAAACGGCGGAGTCTTGCCCGGAAATTGACACGGAATCCATATTCCGAGCCAGACTTTCGCGACGCGCGAGCGATCGAACCTGCACAACTCCAGTGCAGTCCTGCGAGCCGAAAGACGGATTCGCTATCGCGCGATCAGGCAACGCGGACTCGCCGTCCGCAGCCGCTCCAGCGCCCCGTCTGAGACCGTCGCCTCAATCAGACTCAGCGAAGCCAGCGATCGCAGCTCCGCGATCAGCTCCAGATCCGCATCGCTCAACGCCAGTCCGTTCAGCGACAGAAACCGGAGCCCCGGCACAGTTCGCAACGCCGCCAGCGAAGCCCCCGCCGCCCCCGAGTACGAGAGATCCAGATTCTCCAGCGAAGCCCGCCCCGACAGAATCCCCGCGTCTGCGTCGCGATAATTCCCGCCCACGGTCAGCGACTTCAAACGCGGCAAATCCGCCAGCGCGCCGCGCACATTCTCAGTCAGCGGACACTGCCTCAGATCGAGCGACGAAGCATCGCCCCGCACATCGATCTGCACCGTCGCCCCGGCGGCGCGCAGCGTCTGGATCGCGCGCTGCTGCCGGGGGTCGGAGCTGCATCCCGCAACAAACAGCATCAGGAGCAGCCAGCCGGCTTTCATTTCGCGCCCCGTCAGCCATCAACCCGCCAGATCCTCAATGCCCGCCGTTCATGATCCGGGCCCGCGCCAGCGCTTCTTCCGCCTCGGGAATCTTCCCGCAGCGCTGATAGATCACCGAGAGCTGCGTGTAGGAAAATCCATCGTGTGGTTCCAGCTCCACAACCTGCCGCGCATGATGGATAGCTTCATCCAGCCTGCCCAGCTTCTGCAGATACACAGCCAAGGCCGAATGACTCACCGTATGACCCGGATCGGCGGCAATCACCTCCTGCAGTTTCAGCACGGCTCCCGCCAGATCCCCGAGGTCCTTCAGCTTCACAGCAGCATCATACATTTCGTCAGACGTGGACATCCCCGCAAATCCCCCAGTCGTTTGGACTTCGAACCTCTCCCCATCATAGGCAGGTCCGGGCGACCTTCCAACCGCACGGTTTCTCCCCGCCCGGAGCCCGGTTTGCGCCCGGGATCCGCAAACTCGGTTTGCGGCAAATCGCAAGGTGGAGTAGCCTGTCACTCTTCCGGGATCGCATGCAAGGGCGTGCAGGGCCGATCCCGGAACTGGATGTCGTCTGGCAAACCCGGCGAAACAGTGGCCTGCCACCTTCAAATACTGTCGGTGGTGCGCCGATCCCGATGAGGATGGATTCGATGCGGACCTCTCCGTTTTCAAGGCTCGATGCCGCCGCCCGCCCGCGGACTTCGGTCGCAGCACTCGTCGGTTTGACGTTCACCCTGTTTGCGTCCACGGACGCCTGCGGACAGCCCCTGCGACGGCCGCGCGCCAACCAGACCGCCTCCTCCGTCGCCGAGCAGGTCAAACCGGGAACGACCGCCAAAATCGACGAGAACCATCCGATCGTCCCCCTGCTGGAACGAGCCTACGAAAGCCGCAAGGCGCTCGACTCCGTTCAGGACTACGAGGCGGTCTTTTCCAAACGCGAAATCGTCGGCCGGAAACTGCTCGCCAGCACTCTCAACCTCAAAATCCGCGAAGAACCCTTCTGCGTCTACCTGAAGTTCGTAGACACTGGCAACGCCGGCCGCGAAGTCCTCTATTTCTCCGGTCGCAACGACGGCAAGCTGCTCGTCCACGAAGACGGCGTCTCGCGATTGCTCGGAACCTTCAAGTTCAAGCCCGACGACAAGACCGTCATGGCCGAGAATCGCTACCCCATCACCCTGGTCGGCATGCGGAATCTGGTCGACAAGATCATTCAGCAGTGGGAGTTCGAAGGTCAGTACGGCGAAATCGAAGTCCAGCACCGACCGTCATCCAAGCTCGACGGCCGCGAGTGCGTCGTCCTCGAATCCACCCATCCGCAGCCGCGCAATCAGTTCAAATACCACCTCACCCGCCTCTGGGTCGACAACGAAACCAAGTTCCCCGTCCGCGTCGAGCAGTATCAGTTCCCGACAAAAGCGGGCGAAGCCCCGCAGATCGTCGAGGAATACACTTACACCAAAATCCGCATCAACCTCGGTCTCGACGACCGCGAATTCGACCCGAAAAACCCCAAATACAACTTCCCCTGATCCCCCGGTCGCACTCCCGTGCGGCTTCCCCCACCGGGATGTAGAATCGCGGCGGCGACCGGCAGGTCTCGTCGCCGGGTCGCCTCCACGGATCGATTTCCGCAGATCGCCCCGCCCCTGCCGTCGCGCACGCGGAAAGGGACGCGCCATGCTTGTCGCGGAAACCGTCGACCAGGTTCGAATCGCAGTCCGCTCGGCCCGCGCCGCCGGCAAGAGCGTCGGTTTCGTGCCGACCATGGGCGCCCTGCACGCCGGCCATCGCAGCCTCATGGACGCCAGCCGCCGCGAATGCGACTTCCACATCGTCAGCATCTTCGTGAACCCGACCCAGTTCGGCCCCCACGAAGATCTCGCCCGCTATCCGCGCCCCCGCGACGCCGACCTCGAACTCTGCCGGACCGCCGGCATCGATCTCGTCTTCTACCCCCCCGTCGAAGTCATGTATCCGCCGAACTACCGCACGTTCGTCGAAGTCGCCGGACTGTCTTCCCTCCTCGAAGGCGCCGTCCGCCCCGGACACTTTCGGGGCGTGGCCACCGTCGTCACCAAACTGCTGCTGATCGCCGGAGCCGACCGCGCCTACTTCGGACAGAAAGACTACCAGCAGCAGACGATCATTCGCGTGATGGTCAGCGAACTCAACCTGCCGACCGAAATCCGCGTCTGTCCGACGCTGCGCGATCCCGACGGGCTCGCCATGAGCAGCCGCAACGCCTATCTGACCCCCGAACAGCGCCAGGCCGGACTGTCGCTCTCCCGCGCCCTGCATCTCGCTCAGCGGATCGTCGACTCCGGCGAGCAGAGCGTAACCACCATCGAACGGGCGATGCACGAAATCCTCGCCGGAACCCCCGGCGTCGAACCCGACTACGCCGTGCTGCGGCATCCCGACACGCTGGAAGAATTGACCGAAATCCTGCCAGCAATGGTCGCCCTGATCGCCGCCCGCGTCGGAACCACCCGGCTGATCGATAACCAGGTCCTGCAAGTTGAACTTTAAACCGTCTGACGAAGCTCCAGACGTCAAACGCCAAGTTCCAAACAGATTCGACCACCCACGGGCGGGTTGATTGCCGACCATACCTTCATTTTTGCCATTCCTCGTCTCCGCGCCGTTGCGTTCCTCTTTGCGTGAGATCTTCCTCATCGCACCAACAAAAACAGGCCAGGGCGATGGCCCTGGCCTGGTCATGGTGTCGCATTGCATCGTCGTCACATCCTGTGGCGGGAGTTGGAACCGTCGCCGGACCGTCATTGATCCGGGACGCAATCATCAGCCCTGGATTCCCGAGCCGATCGAACCGGTCCGGGCCAGGCCGTTCGCCAGATCCCGCGTCCGCGGATCCCGCGCCACATCCACCGCCGTCTGCAGCGCCCGATCCGTCGCGCTGACGTCGTTGCGAATCGCCTGCACCGGAACGTCCGGCGAAACCCCCACCCCGGCCATCGCCACCCCCTTCGGCGAGTAGAACTTCGCCGTCGTCAGCCGCAATGCCGAGCCGACCGACTGAATCGGAAACAGCGTCTGCACCGTCCCTTTCCCGTAGGACCTCTCGCCGACCACCACCCCGCGACCGTTATCCTGGATCGCGGCGGCGAAGATCTCGCTCGCCGACGCGCTGTTGTGATCGATCAGCACCACCAGCGGCACCTTCCAGGTGTTCTCCTTCCGGGCCACTTCCTGAGAATTGTCCGCCGCGTTCCGACCGCGGGTCGAAACGATCGTCCCCTGCGGCAGGAACCGGTCGCTGACCGAAATCGCCGTCGTCAGCAGCCCGCCGGGATTCCCCCGCAGATCCAGCACCAGCGATTCCATCCCCTGCTGCTGAAGCTGCCACAACGCGGCATCCAGCTCCTGCGTCGTCGACTCGGCAAACTTCTCGATCTTGATGTAGCCGATCCGGTTCGTCGGATCCTCCATCCGCACGTCGGCGACGCTATAAATCGTCACCCGCTGACGCATCAGAGTCGTATCCCCCACCAGATCGTCGCGCCGGATCGTCAGCGGCACGGTCGAGCCTTCCGGCCCCGTAATCAGCTCCACCGCCCGCCCCAGATCCATCCCCGCGGTCGACTGCCCCCCCACCGCAGTGATGATGTCCCCCCTCCGCAGCGTCGCCTGGGCCGCCGGGCCGCCGCTGAGCACCTTCAGAATCATCAGCCCCTGCGGATGCGTTTCCAGTTCGACGCCGATGCCGACGATGTTGTTCTCCAGCCCAACGCTCGGCGACCCCGACTTCTCGGGAGGGACGAACATCGAATACTGGTCGAGCGTGTCGAGCGACGCATACACGAATTCCAGGGCGACCGCCGCCGGGTTGATTCCGAGCATCTGATTCGCCGCCGCTCCCGCCTGCCGCATCACGGCGATGGCGTCGTTCGCCGTCCGCACGTTCGCCTGCGCCTGCATCTGCTGCAGCGCCTGCTGGAACTGACGCACATTCTGCGAACCGGCCCGCAGCCCGACGGCCTGCTGGAAGGACGGCGTCTCCGCGGCGATCGACAACTGACGCAATGCAGCCTGAGTCCGCTGGGCGTACGACGTCGGCTCGATATGCCGGGCGTCGATGAGCTGAGCCACCTCCATATAGAACGCTTCGCCCCGCTGCTGATCCAGGCTGCCGAGCACCCGCAACACGCGCGGATCTTCGTAGCGTTTCGCAATCTTCTGTTCGAGCGACGGATTCAGCGTCGAAGCCGGCGCGGCGGGAACCGCCGGGCCATACTGCGGAACCCGATCGTACTCCGGCATCCGGTCGTACGGCACCCGCTGCCGACTGGTCGGGAACGGGTCGAAGCCCCCCTGGTCGACCGGCGACCGCCGCGAGAGCTCCCATCGGTCCCGGCCGCCGAAGCTGTCCCGACTCCGTCCCTGACCACGGTCGTCAAGCCGATTCCTCAGGTCGAAGTCCCGGTCGAACCGGTCGCTCCCGGATCGACCGTAGTTGTCGAGCATCCGGTCGAAGTCGTTCCGCAGCGGAGCGCCGTAACGATCATCGAACGGTCGATCGATCCGCAGTCGATCCTGGGGATACGAATCGTCATAGGCCGGGCTCCGTCGCGGAGCCGGGGCATCCCAGCGGTCGTACGTCGAGTCGCTCTGACCCAGATAGCTGTCAGGTGCGGCTCCAAAGTCATTGCCGTACTGAGCCAGCGCCGGCGTGGCGACGGCCGTCGCCACGGCGACAACGACCGCCCGGCCGAACCAGGCGGCGATTTGCTTTCCGAAATGAATCCACAGACGAGTCATGATCAGGTTCCTTCCGTTGTCTTTGCCGCCGGTCTTCTGGCCGACGATTGCAGGATTCCGAACTCAACGCCTCAAAGCCCCGTTCCACTCAGTGCTGAAACATCACCGCTCCGGCGCCCTCGGCAGCGACCGGCTCCGGATGAGCGGGACCCAGCTCGCCCCGCAGAATCTTCACGTGAGACGGAGCTTCGATCCCGATTTTGACCGACCCCCGCCCGGTCCGCATCACGCGGACAACCACATCTTCGCCAATCTGGATGACACCGTCTCGTTTTCGCGTCAGGATCAACATGGTTTCCCTTCCTGTGTCGTGATTCTCAGTTCTCGATGACAGCCAGATCGACATCGTTATGATTCTTTATGCTGTCGTCATGGCGAGAACAATAAGCACGCGGCGTGCCAATCCTGCGCCGGACTCGTTATCTCATCAGATCTCCATTTTTCATGGGAGTTTGTGAGTTGTAAGACCTTCCTGCGGGCGTGTTCAGGGGGCTCTCAACCACCTGCCAATGTAACTTCCTCCCACGCAGACACCGGACATGTGTAATTCTTGCGACACTCCCTTTGCCGAAGCGCACTCAGAACGATTTTCCCTGCAATTCTTTCCTGGCGAGAATCTGAATGTCGCACCTCTTAATGCGCTGGAAAGGCTCGGAGGGAAATCGATCGGAACAGCCGCGGAAGATCCAAAAAGCGACATTTGGCACGGAGAGTGCATCAGAGTGATTCCCATCAAGCACGCCAAACGGTGGCTGGCTGAGACTGACCACGGGACGGCTCAAGCAAGAGCCTCATCCCTGAAACCAACCGCGAAGGAACGAATCATGATGTTTTCCAAACTCTCCGCTCTGTGCGTGACCGGTGCGATGCTGCTGACGACCGGCAGCCTGCGGGCCCAGGACTTCCGCAACAGCAACTGGGGTCATCGGCCCGGATATTCCGCCTCCAACTACGGCGGGCACTACGGCTCGACCGCCAGCCAGAATCGCTTCCGCGACGACGACTGCGATTTCAACAGCCGCAACAACGGCTACAGCAGCGCCTACCGCGGAGGAACCTATGGCTCGGCGTGGCCCGGTGCTCAATGGGGCGGGGGCTACAGCTACACCCAACCCTACCGCAGCTCGTCCTACCTGCCGGCCTACCGGACGCCGAGCTACGGCAACGGCTACGGGTACTCGCAGCCCGGCTACCGTTCGACCTCGACCTACGGCTCCAGCCACCCCTGGTATCGGTAAGGAACGACAGCAACGCGCCGCCGTCCGGAATGTCCGGACGGTGGAGAACCCTCCACGCAATCCGGAATCTCGATGATCTTTTGAATGAAGGAACCGATCATGCTTGCGAAATTCTCAACCCTGTTTGTGGCCGGCGCAATGGTGATGGCCGCCGGAAACGTCAACGCGGCCGACGACTTCGGCCTGAGCTGGGGCCGCACCCCCGGCTACGCGACCAGCAGCACGCGGAATCTCAACAATGGCATCGCGGTCGGCGGCTGCTACCCGACCAGCAATGCCGGCAACCACTGGGGCTCCAGTTCATACGGCTCCCGTTGGTCCAACGATCGCTGGGACCACCGGAACACCGGCTACGGCAGCTCGCTCCCCTACCACGCCTCGTCGTACCGGCCGGTCTACCGGCCCACGACTTACAACGGCCCCTTCAATCACAACCTGCCGGCGTACGGTCACACGACCTGGAACGCCAACCGTCCGTACTACCGGTAACGCTCGTCCGTGGCAGTTGAGCGATCGATGTTCGAGTCACGCTTCCCGGAATGTCCGGGCGGCGCTCCCCTCTCGAACGGTCTGCTTCTGGAAAGTCATTTTGCGAAGGAACGGATCATGTTTGCGAAAGTCTCCACCGTCTGTATTGCCGGCGCCTTGTTCATGGTCGCCGGCGGTAATGCCCAGGCTCAGGACTTCTTCGGTTCGAACTGGGGCGCCCGCCCCGCCTACTCCGCCGCCCCGGCCCGCCACACCGGTCTGCTGGGACTCGGAATCCTCCCCGTCGGGCCGACGGTTTCCTCCGGATGCGCCAACGGTCAATGCGGGCCTGCCAGCTACGGGAACTACGCCGCCGGAAACTGCGCCAACGGACGCTGCCCGCTCCCGAACGCCGGGGCCATGAATTGCCCGAACGGTCAGTGCGGCCCGCAGTACGGCAACGTGCCGGTCTACCGCAGCACGCAGTATCAGCCGGCTTACCGGCCCGTTTACCAGCAGCCGGTCTATCAGCAGCCGAACTACAACGGCTACTCCCAGCCGGTCGTCCGCCCGACGGGCTACAACGGCGTGAACAGCCCCTTCTACCAGTAATCCCGCCGGTTGACTGACGGGATTTCATCCCACCCTTTCAAAGCCGGACCGGTCCTTCGCGACCGATCCGGCTTTCTGATTTTGTCTCGTTTCCAGACAGTCGAGCGGCGCTGGGCGTCCTCAATCCACCGGTCCGTCCCTTCTTGCGACCGAGGAGAACATCCGCGACCAGGCACCTTTCTGAAATGGCAGTCGCCCGCTCCGGGAGGTGCGTGGGAGGTCGGTACAATCCCCTTCGCCTGACGGTCTCCGCCCGATCGGCTATGATCGTCGGGACGAGAAAACCGTGGTGGTTTCGATTCCTGGAGTTCGCGGATGTCGAAAATGTGGATCGTTCTTCTGTTTGTGGCGGGTGCGGCGTTGTCCTGGGGTCTGTATGTGCCGTCGGTGCACGTCGCCGCTCAAATGGCCAAGAGCAACCTGCGGGCGTTTCTGCTGGTGGGGGTCGCGTACTTCATCGTCGCCGTGATGATCCCCGCGCTGATGATCTACGTGGCGAAGTTCGATCCGACCGCGAAAGGGGATCCGAACTTCAGCAGCCTGGCGATCGGTTGGGGGCTGACGGCGGGAACCTTCGGAGCGATCGGGGCTCTGTGCGTGATTTTCGCAGTGACGGCGGCCGGCAAGGGGGGAGCAATCTACGTAGCGCCGCTGGTCTTCGCGGGGGCGCCGATCATCAACACGATTGCAACGATCCTGTACTTCCACCCGGTGAAGCGGCTGCCGGACCTCCCCTTCTTCCTGGGTCTGGGCCTGGCCGCCGTCGGAGCGGCGATGGTGATGATCTACAAGCCGGTCGACTCCCCGGCAAAGCCCGGCGACGCGCATGGGGCAACCCCGGCGGCGGCGACGAGCGGATCGCACTGAGGACTTCGAGCCTGCCGTGGCTCTTTCCAGTTCGATCCCCGCAGAAAATCGGCGCGGGGAATCGATTCCGGGAAGAGCCGCAGGCGGCATGCGCCCTCCCGCCTCTCCCGTGGGCTTTGTGAGCGGCAGGGCAGCTCCCAACTCTGGAGACTCTCAAGCCCCCCCGGGCCAGCGGAAAACCGGCCCTCGCCACGCACGCCGACCAGACTCGCTACTCCGCCGGGGCGACCGGGTTGTCGGCGTCCGCCGGGGCGGTTCCCGCCAGAGCCCGGGCTCGTTTCTGCAGTTCGCGGCGAAGCTGAGCCATCTCGTTGTCCTTGGCGGCGTTGTACTTCGCCCGCACGACTCCCCGCTCGTCGACCAGCAGCACCCAGATTGAGTGGATCACGTCGTAGCCGCCGTCCGCCTCGGGAACTTCCTGAACGGGCATCAGGAAGCTGCGGTGAATCAGACCGTAGATCTGCGTCGCGTCCCCCGTCAGGAAGAACCACTTCGACAGGTCGGCTCCATTCTGCTCGGCGTACTTCTTGAGCACCTCGGGCGTATCGCGTTTGGGATCGACCGTCAGCAGGACCAGTCGGACGTCGTCCTCCTTGAGCTGATCCTGCAGGTCCTTCATCTTGCGAGTGACCGTCGGGCAGGGGCCGATGCAGTGGGTGAAAACGAAAGCCACGGCCCACGGCCGGCCGAGCAGATCGGCCTTCGTAATCGTCCGGCCGTCGCAGTTGGTCAGCGAAAAGTCCTCGATGCCGTCCAGACTCCAGATGGTCTCCGTGTCGTTGTCAGCGTGATTCCGGACCGCCGACTGGCCGTCGGGACGGAGAGCGGCGTTCTGAGCGTTGCCGGCCATCAATTGGCCGATGTCGATGCTGGCTTCCCCCTGGGACATGTCGATCGACACGGTCTGCGGTGCGACGGCGGGATCGTCGGAACGGAGTTCGAGTTTCATCGACGGAGCGGCGGACTGCCGACTGAACCGCATGAGGAACAGCCCCGCGAAGACAGCGATCCAGAGGACCAGGCCGACCCAGAAGAAAATGCCGACTCGGCCCGATCGATTGCGATGCTCAGTCATGGAAAATCCTCCGCCTGCGGCGGTCAGCGGACGTTGAGAGCGCTCCGGCGGGTCGTCAGCCAGGCGGCGGCGGCGATGCAGATCGCGCCGAACGCCAGCGTGACGACGATGCACAGGGCCAGGCCGGGGAGTCCGGCTACCTGTTCGGGCGAATGCGCCAGCCAGCGGCGCAGCCCCGCTACGCCATACGTCAGCGGGTTGAGTCGAATGACCCAGGCGAGCCAGCCGCTCTCCGCTGCGGGAAAGAACGAGCCCGAGAGGAGCCACATCGGCATCAGAAACACGCTCATGATCGCGTGAAAGCCGTGCGTCGATTCCATCGGCCAGGCGATGCAATAGCCGAGAGCCGTCAGGGTGAAGGCCAGCAGCGTCAGCCAGAGGAGCACCGGCGCGACGTTCTGCGCGGTGAGGCCCGTTTCCATGGCCGGGGCCAGCCTGATCCAGGCCAGGAGCGGGCCGATCACGAGAAACAGGACCGCCTGCAGCATGGCCAGCAGCGCGCCGCCGCAGAGCTTGCCGCAGACGATCGCCAGCCGCGAAACCGGGGCCGCAAGGACGCCCTGCAAGAAACCCTCGCGGCGGTCTTCGATGATGCTGATCGTCGAGAAGATCGCCGTGAACAGGACGATCATCACCGCGATGCCGGGGAAGAAATATTCCTGGTAGCTCATCCCCGCGGGACCGCGGAACGAACCCTGCAGCCCCGCCCCGAACAGAATCCAGAAGATCAGCGGCTGCCCCAGCGCTCCGACGACCCGCGTCCGCTGCCGGAAAAACCGCACCAGCTCTCTCGCGGCCAGCGTGTAAACGGGCAGCCAGAAGGTGGACGGGGCGGCGGCGGGGAGGACGGCGGACATCGGGGCTTCCGGGGCGGGCGAGCTTCTCTCTCCATTATGGCAGCCGACGGCCAGCCGTGCGACGGGAGGACGGCATCTTTGGCGCGATGCGCGTGTCATCGGTCAACGATGGCGGGAAGTCCGCGACCGGGGAGTTCCTCGGAGTCAGTCCGAGGTTCGGCGAAGATGCCTCTGTCGTACGACGGACGTCCTCGTCCGTCGACCGCGTGGGCCAGGCCATGCCGCAGACACGATCACGACGGACGTGGACGTCCATCGTACTGGAATTCTGCAGACGATCACTTCGACCGGCGAAGACACCTCATGGCATCAGTACCTGTAGACTGACAATTGCCGACTGTCCCCGCGCGATACCCATAGCGCGCACCGCTCGGACTCACCACATCTGCCCGAACCCCGGCGGCTCGAAAGCGGCGCGGAAGTGCTCCAGTTTCGGCGGCGTGCCATCGTCGGTCCAGGTGATCGAGATCACGTCGAACCGGACCCGCCGGCCGAGCCAGCGGCGGCGCTTCAGATAGACCAGGGCCGCCGCCGTCAATCTCCGGCGCTTATCGAGCGTGACGGCTTCCGTCGGGTGTCCGGCGAAGTCGCTCGTGCGGGCTTTGACTTCGACGAAGACGATCGTGTCGCCGTCGAGCGCAACGAGGTCCAGTTCGCCACCCCGGTTGCGATGCCGGCGTTCGAGGATGCGA
This sequence comes from Planctellipticum variicoloris, assembly GCF_030622045.1. Lineage (NCBI taxonomy): Bacteria > Pseudomonadati > Planctomycetota > Planctomycetia > Planctomycetales > Planctomycetaceae > Planctellipticum > Planctellipticum variicoloris. Next base: position 6,783,097 of record NZ_CP130886.1, read on the forward strand.
CAACCGAGGCCGCGCAGGTGCCGTTCGGCGAGCGCTTCGCCTTCCCGCCCGCGATCGTCGGTCGCAGTTGACCCGGGCCAGAGCGTGCGCAGCCAGGACCACATGAGCGGGAACCGTTGAGGGGCGAGCGTTGAGCGTTGAAAAAAGAGCAACAAGACGACGGCTGCAGGCCGTTCTACTCGACGCTCAACTCTCAACGCTCAACGCCTTCGTTCCCGCAATACTACTTCGCGGCCTTCGCCGACTTCTCCATGCGCTCGACCAGGCGGACGGCCTTGCCGGTGCGGTCGCGGAGGAAGAACAGCTTGGCGCGGCGGACCTTACCGTGCCGCTTGACGACCACCTTCGCCACCTTGGGGCTGTGGATGGGGAACGTTCGCTCCACACCCTCGCCGGCCACGATGCGGCGGACGGTAAAGTTTTCGCGGATGCTTCCCGCGTTCCGGGCGATGACGACGCCGTTGAAGATCTGGATGCGTTCTTTGTCGCCTTCCAGAATCCGCTGATGGACGTCGACGGTGTCGCCGATTTCGAATTCGAGCGGCTCGGCGCGCAGGCCGGACTCTTCCACAAGCTGGACCAGTTTACGTTGCATGGCGTTACGCTCCTCTCGACCCCGCGGCTGGCGGGGTCCTGTTTCACGGGCGGCGGGTTCGCCGCCGGTTAAGCTGTCTCAATCGCGTCTGTTCGATCCGGGTTCATCGAGCAGGTCCGCCCGACGCTCGCGCGTCCGCAGCAGACTCTGCTGTTCTCGCCAGGCTGCGATCGCCTGATGGTTGCCGCTGAGGAGCACTTCCGGGACCGTCATGCCCCGAAACTCCCGCGGCTTGGTGAACTGGGGGTATTCCAGCAGTCGCTTCTCGGCGAACGAGTCGTACTTGCTGCTGGTTTCGTCCCCCAGCACACCCGGCACCAGCCGGATCACGCTGTCGATCACCAGCATCGCGGGAACCTCTCCGCCGTTACAGACGAAGTCGCCGATCGAAACCTCGAGCGGCCTGAGTCCCTGAACGATGCGATCATCAAATCCTTCGTACCTGCCGCAGAGCAGCAGGAGCCGCTCGTGGTCGGCCAGCTCCCGGACCAGAGTCTGGTCCAGCCGGCGTCCCTGCGGCGTCAACATCACCAGTTGTCCCGGCGCCGGGCCTTGCGCCTGCACGTGTTCCACCGCGTCAAAGACGGGAGGGCACATGATCAGCATGCCCGGCCCTCCCCCGTACGGCGTGTCGTCGACCGACTTGTGCTTGTCGCTCGCCCAGTCGCGGACGTTCCACAGATGCACATCCACCAGGCTCTTCTCGATCGCCTTCTTGAGGAGGCTCTGTTCGAGATAGCCGGCGAAGATCTCCGGAAACAGCGTCAGGACGTCGAAGCGCATGGTCGGTCAGACATATCGTGCGGGGACAGGGGCGCTTATTCGGCGGCGGCTTCCGCAGGAGCTTCTTCGGCGCCTTCGGGGACTTCCGGCACCGTTTCGCGGACCTTGGGGGCCTGCAGCGGAGCGGGAGCGGCGGCGACGCCGAACCGGTTCGTCTTCACCTTCTTCACCAGCGTCGCAACGCGATCGGACATGCTGGCGCCAACGGAGAGCCAGTATTCGACGCGGTCGAGCTGGACGCTGACGCGCTTCGACTTGTCGACGACGGAGGTGTCGTACCAGCCGACCTCCTCAATGGCCTTCCCTTCGCGGTGCACGCGCGAGTCCATGACACAGATGCGGTAGAACGGACGGTGCTTGCGTCCAATCTTCTTCATACGGATGCGAACTGCCACGCAATCGACTCCTCAAAAAAAACGGGTTAAACGATGTCCACGGGCCGCAGCCCGGTGAATTCTTTGACCACGAATTGCACAAGTCAGGAATACGAGTGGTGAGCCTCGCAGCCCCGACTCACCCTACTTCTCTCTGTTCCTGTTCGTGCTGATTCGTGTCATTCGTGGTTCCTGCCTTCTCTTCTCACAACTCGCCGGAACGCGTCTACCGGTTCCGCTTCTTCTGCTTCTTGGATTCCTTGCGGGCCTTCTTGCGCTTCTCGTCGGCCAGTTTCTGGTCGGCGGGACCGCGCTTGCTCCGCTCCTTCTGCTGCTTCAGGTTGGCGCCGGGATTGAACATGCCGGCCTGGCCGAGCTGGCTCATGGCCTTCATGCGGTCCATCATCCCCAGACCCGACATCTTCTGCATCATGCCGGACATCGCGCCGAAGTCTTTGAGAATCCGGCTGACATCCGCGGGATCGGTGCCGCTGCCGCGGGCGATGCGGTGCCGACGGCTCCGGTCGATCCGGTCGGGGTTGAGCCGCTCTTCCTTCGTCATCGAGCTGATGATCGCCTCGATCCGGCCCATGTCCTTTTCGGGATCGGCCATCTCGGGAAGCTGATCCATCATGCCGCCGACGCCCGGGATCATCTTCATGATGTCCTTGAGCGATCCCAGCCGGCGGATCCACTGCATCTGCGTCCGGAAGTCCTCCAGGCTGAACTTGCCGGCCGCCATCTTCTTCTGGGCCGACTCGACTTCTTCCTGCGAAACCGCCTGCTGGGCCCGTTCGAAGAGGGTGACGACGTCGCCCATCCCCAGGATGCGTCCCGCCATGCGGTCGGCGTGGAACGGTTCCAGGCGGTCGAGCTGTTCGCCGACGCCGATGAACTTGATGGGGACGCCGGTGACTTCGCGGACCGAGAGGGCGGCGCCGCCGCGGGTGTCGCCGTCGAGCTTGGTGAGGATCACGCCGTCGAGTTCGAGGGCGTCGTTGAAGGCCTTGGCGCTGTTGACGGCGTCCTGGCCGGTCATGGCGTCGCAGACCAGGAGGATCTGATCGGGCTGGACCTTGCGGTCGATCAGCTCGAGCTCCTGCATCAGGTCGGCGTCGACGTGGAGTCGGCCGGCGGTGTCGAAGATGATGACGCTGATATCGCCAGCCTGCTTCGCAGCGGCCAGGGCGTTGGTACAGACTTTGAGGGGCGTCGTTCCCTGCGGGGGCTCGCTGTAGACGGGGACGCCGAGCTGCGCGCCGATGACTTTGAGCTGTTCGATGGCGGCGGGGCGCTGGAGGTCGGCTGCGACCAGCATGGCTTTGTGGCCGCTCTCTTTGAGCATGCGGGCCAGCTTGCCGCAGGTCGTCGTTTTGCCGGAGCCCTGGAGGCCGCACATCATGATGCGGTTGAGGGAGTCCCGCCGCAGATGCAGCGAGTTGTCCGTCGGGCCCATCAGGTTGACGAGCTCCTGATGGACGATGCCCACGATCTGCTGATCGGGACGGAGAGACTTGAGAACCTGCTCACCCAGCGCCTGCTCGGTCACCCGTTTGATGAAACCGGTGGCGACGTCGTAGTGGACGTCGGCTTCGAGCAGCGCCCGCTTGACCTGCGCGAGACCATCCCGGACGTTGGCTTCGGTCAGTTTCCCGCCGCGACCCAACACCGAGAGCGCAGACTTCAGGCTGGTGGTGATGCTTTCGAACATTCGACTCGACTCAGGTTCAGGAAGTCCGGGGCGTGCCAAGGCGGTGACACGGCGTCGCCTCAGCGACGATCCAGGCAGCATCAGCCGCCCAGGAACCGGGGGTGGAAGCGGGAAAGTATAGAGAAACGCGGGCGGCGGATGCAACGAAGGGCGGAAAGCGGAGAGCGGAAGGCGGAGAGCCAGACGAAGGAAGCACCCGCAACTAATTACGCATAAAGATGTTGCGTCTCATTGATCGCGTTTCCAGACTCTGTCTGGGTACGTCGCTCCCGGAGACTCCGCGTCCTCCTGCGGTGTGAGAAGGCGGCATAATTCGGCTCGCGGGAGCGGCGGGCCCTACTTTAAGAACGGCTCCAGCCGGGCCACGACGTCCGCCTTCCCCAGCTCCAGCTTCCCGAAGCCGGGTTCGGCGCCCAGCGCTACGGCGTTGGCCTGATGCTCGGGATAATTCGAGACCAGCATGATTGGAACATCGACGAGGGCCGGGTCGGCCTTTATGAGACGGATCAGTTCGCCGCCATCGCTGTAGTCGGCATCCAGCTTGCGATTGACGAGGACCAGATCATATTTCGCCGCGCGCAGGTCATACATGGCATCGACAATCGTGTCCGCGGTCGAAATGACGACGTCGAAGTTCGACTTGAGGAACCGCGAAATCGCACTGTGATCGGGACCGCATTGACCAACGCTGAGGACCTGCCGAGGCATCGCAGAAAATCTCCGGGGAATCCAAGAAATCGCTCCTGGATCATAGACAAAGGAGCGTCCACTCCCCAGTCATCCGTCTGACGGGCAATTCCTTTCTGGCTTTCGACTCTCAACTCTCGTCACTCGACTCTCCCCCAACTGGGGTAGGTCCGATTCGGCCGCGCGCCTATACTGGACAGAAGCGGCCGGCCCCGATCGACTCACGGGAATACGGACGGTCAGCGCGATTCCACTGAGACGATTTCATGCGCCAGGTTCTGCTGCGATTTCCGTTCGACAAGCCGTGGGACTTCGGCCCGCTGGGTCAGTGGCCCGGTTTCGGGTTCGGGATCGTCCTGCTGGCGTGGATGTTGTTCGGAGCGTGGTCGTTGCGCACTTTGTGGAGCCGTCGGGGGCATTGGACCGGCGACGACTGGTCGTCGATCGGGCTATGGCTGGGCATTGCGCTGGCGATCATCTGGGCGCCGGTGTTCGGGCCGAAATTTGCGCCGCAGGGGCTGCCGGTCTACGGTTACGGGCTGATGCTGTTGATCGGGTTCGGCAGCGGGGCGCTGCTGGCGGTCTGGCGGGCGAAGCGGGAGGGTTTGAATCCCGATCTGATCTGGGACCTGGCGATGTGGCTGTTCATTCCGGGACTGATCGGAGCCCGAGTCTTTTATCTCGTCCAGTACGGACATCAGGTCTTCGCGGGCAAGCGGGGGCCAGAGCTGTTGTGGGCGGCGATCAATCTGCCGGACGGCGGACTGGTGCTGTTTGGCGGCCTGCTGGCGGGGGCGGTTTCGTACTTCCTGTTCTGCCAGCGACGGCAGGTGCAGCCGCTGCTGCTCGCGGATATTGTGACGCCGTCGGTGTTTCTGGGAATCGGGTTCGGGCGGATCGGCTGCCTGCTCAACGGGTGCTGCTTTGGCGATCGCTGCGATCTCCCGTGGGGGTTGTCGTTTCCGCATGACAGCGTTCCATTCCGGGTGCTGGTCGAGCGGGGGTTTCTCGCGCCCGATGCGCCGTTCACTCCACCGCTGCATCCCACGCAGATTTATAGCGCGATCGACGGCTTTCTGATTGCGGCCATCACGCTGGCGTATTATCCATACCGGCAGCGCAACGGTTCGGTCTTCGGGATTGCGCTGCTGATTTATCCGACCACCCGTTTTCTGGTCGAGCTGCTGCGCGGGGACGAGTTCGGCCAGTTCGGGACGTCGCTGACCATTTCTCAATGGGTCAGCATCGGTATCATCCTGTGCGGGGTCGTGTACAATCTCGTGTTGTGGCGGCTCCCGGTCCGGGGACGCCCGGTGGCGGCCACGGCTCTTCGGGCGTGAGGTATTCCGGTTCCCGGCGTCCTGTCGGCGGCCCTATCCCGTCTTTGTCGATCCAGTCTTGACGATTTCCCTCCGCGTGACGAGAGCCCCCCGGATGTCGGGGACCAGAGCGACTTTTCCGCAGTCTGCCCAACCGGAAGCGTCCGTCGCCCCGGATTCCGGGGAGAGTCTGGGAACTTTTCCGCCCGCCGCCCCGTCTGAGATGACGGCCACTGTGGAAACGACCTGCGACCAGGAATTGATCGAAAGCAGCCTGTCGGGCAGCTCCGAGGCGTTCGGGGCGCTGGTCCGTCGGTACCAGCATCGTTTGTACCATTCCCTTGTGCACATGCTCGGCTCCGCGGAGGACGCCCAGGACGTGGCGCAAGATGCGTTCGTGCAAGCGTTTCAGAAGCTGGGGACATTCCGGGGACAGTCCGGTTTTTATTCGTGGCTGTACCGGATTGCGATGAATACGGCGATTTCCTCGCGCAGGAAACCGCGACGGCCGACAGTTTCTGTGGAGGCGATGCGCGAGCAGTCGGGTGAGGAGCCCGCCGATCATCGCGGTTCCGCGGCCCCCGCGCACGCGATGGAAGTGGCGGAGCGGCAGCGGGTAGTCCGGTCGGCCCTGGCGGCATTATCGGAAGAATTTCGGACGTGCGTGGTGCTGAAGGAAATGGACGGCTTGAGCTACGAGGAGATTGCGGGGATTCTGGACTGTCCGATCGGGACGGTTCGGAGCCGGATTCATCGTGGACGACTGGAACTGCGGGAAAAACTTCGCAGTTTCCTCGCGACGGGAACGGAATAACAGTGTCCGCGGCCCTGTGAGGTCGGGAATGATAACGAGACTGCGAGCGGTCGCCGACGCCGGTCGGCGATCAGAATGATGAGTGACGAGAATGCCTCGGCCGGGAACTGACGATCTGCTGTCGGCGTACTTCGATCGCGAAGTGACGCCCGCGGAGCGCGCCGCCGCCGAGCAACTCCTGGAGCGGGATATTACGGCGCGGCAGGAACTGGAAGAGATCGGCGGATTGTCCGATCTGCTCAGGTCGCTGCCGCACGAAACCGCGCCGGACTTTCTGCTCTCAGCGACCCTGCAACGGGCGGAACGGGAGACGCTGTTCGCGCACGCCGCCGCCGCGCCGGTCGCAATCGCCCGTCCCCGTCGTCGTCGCGAGTGGCTGGTGGTGCTGGCGGGGCTGCTGACGACGTCGGCCGCCGTGTTGCTAATGGTCAACACGCTGCCCCAGGCCGAGCATGCGCCGGTCGGTTCGATGGCGACGGAATCTGCGCTGGTCGCTTTCGACAGCGCGACGCCGGAGGCTGTTGCGAAGAGTGAGAATGCCTGGCATTTGGGCGAAGGCAACGCCAAGTCGGCGACTGTCGACGACAGTCTCGAATTTCGTGGGGCCGCTTTTAAGAAACTTGAATCGGAAGGCCTTGCGGAGTCTGCGGGGGGAGTTGGCGGTGGAGCTGCCCCGCCCGCACGGGTCGTCGAAGCCCGCCAGAACTCGTTCATGCTGCGTGCGGATCCGGCTGCGCCTGCGCCGGTGACTCGGTTTGGAGTTCCGGCGGGCGAGCCGTTGTCGGCGTCGACGACTCCGCAGGCGCTTCCTGGAGTCCTGAATTTCTCGGACGCCCCGGCGGATGCGATGTTTGCCAATCGCGGTCTGCAGGAGTCGAGCGAGACGGATTTCGGGAGCATGAACACCGCCAACAACAGCATCCGGCTCGGGCAGGTCATTCCGTATCTGGCGATGAACCGCGACGGTGCGATGTCGGTGATCGAGTTCACAGTGATTGACGTCGACCAGGCCGCCGACAGCCTGGAAGTCCTGCTGAGCCGCAATGATGTCAAACCGCAGTCCGGCGACAAGTCTCCCGAGGAAAAGTCCCCGGAGGAGAAGACCAGGCTGAATGGTCTCGCCCGCAAGCAGAGCGGCAATCGCTCGGAGAGTCTGGTTGCGTTTTACGTTCAGACGGGACCGGAACTGGCAGGCCGGGTGATTCGGCAGCTCGAATCGGAGCCGTGGGTTGTCAAGGTGGATCTGATGCCGCCGGTTCCCGGCGACGAACTTCTCAGCGAATCGACGCCGGTCGATGCCCGTCAGATCGAAGAAGTTCTGGTTCGCAACGGCATTCAGTATGGCAATCAGTACGGGAGTACGGCCATGCAGAATTCGGCGGGGACAGTCCTCAGCGGAGCCTCCGAACGCCTGGATCAATCCGGCGGCTCGCGGACTGCGGCGGCGAGTGGTCCCGAGCCCAGACTGGGGCTGGCGGTGACGGATCGGCGGCGGAAATCCGGGGCCGACAGCCCGAGCCAGGCGGGTGCTGAGGAGTTGCAGGTGATGCAACGTTTCGAACTGCGTCATCGACCGGAAGTCGTGCAGTTTCTCGGCGTCAACGCGGCCGAGGCTTCGAAGCCGCTGGCCGGAAACCTGCAGCAGGAGCGAGATCTCGAAGTGAAGCTGTCAGAGAAGCAGTTGACCGCATCCAACAATATTCGGATGCTGTTCATTCTGCAGCAGAATCTTCAGCCGCCGATCACGTCGCCGGTTCCGGCCCCCTGACGGTCGGGAGGCGGCGATTTTGCCGCTTACTTCTGAAAGATTTCGGCGTCGCTGATCCAGTAGAGTCCGAGCGGTTTGCCGCCGTCTTCGAACATCTCGATGCGGAAGGTGCCGGCAACGTCGAACGGACGATTCGGGATGTAGTTCGTCGTCTTCCCGGACTTCATTTCGATGGCGATCAGATCGTAGACCTTCGGGTCGCGACCGAAGCAGCAGATCTGGTTGTCGCGCGCCAGGACGAACTTCTCGATACCGGTCGGCTCGAACGTGGGGTACATGAATCCGCGGATGCGGATCTTCCTGCCGTCGAGTTCCTTCAACCACGTTGGCATGACTTCGACGGCGTTGGGCGTGACCGGCTCCATATTCAGGACCTTCAGCAGGTCGAGGTCGTCGTAGGAAACGCGGATCGTTCCGCCGGCCCCTTCCGTCCGGAACTCCTTCTCGGGAATCAGTATCTGCACGACGCGATTGGCGCCGGCATTCTGCGGATCGAGGGCATCGGCGGGGGGCGTCGGCGTTCCGCGGTCCGCGACATTGAGCACTGCGGAGACGCTGGAACCATCGACGACATTAACGGGGGCCAGCGCCGACGCGGGAATTGCAACTTCCAACTCGTCAACGGCGGGCGGCTGAGTGGTTGCCAGGGCGCCCGGTTTGTCTACAGCCGGCGTCTGCTCACCAGAGCCGTGAATCTGATCGTAAGTGCGATATTCGCCAATCGACGGATCATTGCAGCCGATCAGGGTTGCAGAGACTCCGGCCGCCAGACAACCCGCAACCGTCCAGCCAGTGCGTCGGCGCATGGTTCAGTCCCCTGTTTCTTCGCAGACCGGCAAGACGGACGCGATCGTCGGATGACCGTCGCCCGGAACGACTCCGCTCAGTGTTCAGTATGACGTCTTCGCCGGGCCAAAGTAGCTGCATTCCAACTGATAGACTGGCTGCAGCCCCGTCGGATCGACCGTCGGTTCGGCTTTGAAGGTCCCGGCGACCGCGACCAAGCCCGTGCGGAAGTTTGCTGCCTGATCTCCGGTCATCCGGATCTGAATCATGTCGGTCACCTTGGGATTTCCGCCGAAGCAGCAGTCGCCGCTGTCCTTGCACAGGACAAAGGTCTTCAGGCCGAAGTGATCGCGCGACGGGTACATGTAGCCCTTGATGAAGACGGGTTTGCCGCTCAACTCAGCAACCGACGGGTCCACCGCGAGCGATCCGTCCATTCGCTGTGACACTTCCTTCGAGGAAATGTCGCCCACGAAGCTCAGTCGCTCGAATCCCTCCGGGACCTCGGTGGCGTAACTATAGGCATGGAGAGTGGATGCTCCGGTGAAGACCAGCAGGTTCAGCGCGAGCGTGACTGTCGCCGCCACGCCGCCCGTGAAATACTGCCTCTCCCGTCGGATCCGAAGGAGCGACAGGCCCGCCAGCACGACGCCGACGAGCGGAATCAGCACCAGCGGTTCCCAGACGAACGCCAGGACGGACAGGACTACGAAGCCGGCGCTGATGGGAACCGTCAGCGGGACGACCCGATAGTCGAAATCGTCTGCCGGAACTGCGTCGGCGGCCATAGGTCGGGCAAGAACTGCCTGCGACATGGGAACACTCCCCTCGCGTACAACTGAAGACAACGCAAAACGAATCATGCCGCTACTTTGGCCAACCGGAAGAGTCGTGTCCAGATTCGGTCGAGGAAACCTGAGCCGCTTTCACCGCTCCGCCCATCCTCTCTTCGGCGAAGACCGGCACACCCGGTCACCAAATCTCGGCTCCGGACACTCGCACCGCCGGCCGGTAAGCATTGCAGGGCGAGCAAAGAACCTGTCCCCCCGCAAGCTGGAGAGACAGCTTCGCTCACCGCATTATACGCACGCCGGAGCCCGAATCGCCGAATGTTTTCCGTCGACTCCCAACCCTCTTCCAGAGAACAGGTTACGAATTGCCGCATCCCGTTCAGATCCCGTTCACTGCGGCGGCTCGACCCTAACGGATAATCCCGAAGAGCCGCCCGCAGCGATCGCGCCGCGAATCCGGCCTGCACCTGCGCGTCCCGTCCGACTGGCGAGGTTGCCTGCCGCCGGTCCGATATGAGCGGCATGGACGACTTCGAACTGGCTCTGTTGCAGAAACACCCCGAATGGCAGACGGTGCTGCAGGGGTATTTCGACCGCTATCAGGAACTGCGGAGCCAGTCGGCTGACGGTGAAGCCTGGATTTCCCGGATTGCGGCCTTTCCCGGGATCGAATCGACCGTGTTGTCGTCGATTCATGGCAAACTGATCGCCCACGGCTTCCTGAAGTTTGAAGTTGGCGCCCGGGACGCCGGCGTGCTCTACCAGCTCACCACGCTCGGCCGCCAGGCGGTGAGCAACAACTTCCTGAGCCTCGCCGAACCGGAAGAGGCGGAGCTGGCTGCCGCCGGTTAGGTGGCTGAGACCTGTTCTCGGGTGGCACGCCCTGCGGTTCTGGGATGGGTGTGTTTTTCAGATCGTAAGGGCACGCCCTTCGAGGACTCAGGGCGTGCCACCCCGGTACGCGTTGGCTCTGGTCGGATTTCGTGCTTGCGCGTTGAGTTGCAAAGCACTTCCTGCACCTCTACAACCATCGGTCCGGGTTTTCGCCCGTCCGGGGCGGACCGTTTGAACGAGGTGGAGAGGGACGCATGGCGCTGGTCAACGAAAACTTCCTGAAACTCAAGGCGGGCTACCTCTTTCCGGAAATCGGTCGTCGCGTCTCGAAGTACGCCGCCGAGAATCCGGACGCCAAAATCATCCGTCTGGGAATCGGCGACGTCACCGAGCCCCTGCCGGCCGCCGTGACGGAAGCGATGCATAAGGCCGTCGACGAGATGGCTACGCGGGCGTCGTTCCGCGGCTACGGTCCGGAACAGGGTTACGACTTCCTGCGCAACGCCATTGCCCAGAACGATTTCCAGTCCCGCGGCTGCAACGTGTCCGCCGACGAGATTTTCGTCTCGGACGGCTCCAAATGCGACTCGGGCAACATTCTGGAGATCTTCGGCAACGACAACGTGGTGGCCGTCACCGATCCGGTCTATCCGGTGTACGTCGACACCAACGTCATGGCCGGACGGACCGGGGACGCGGATGCCGCCGGGCGGTATGCCGGGCTGGTGTACCTCCCCGTCACCGCTGAGAACGGCTTTGTTCCCGCGCTACCCGACCGGCATGTCGACCTGATCTACCTGTGCTACCCGAATAACCCGACGGGAACGGTCGCCACACGCGAGACTCTGCAGAAGTGGGTCGACTACGCCCGTGCCGAGAAGGCAATCATCTTCTTCGACGCGGCGTACGAGGCTTTCATCACCGAGCCGGGCGTTCCGCACTCGATCTACGAGATCGAGGGGGCCCGCGAGGTGGCGATCGAGTTCCGGAGCTTCAGCAAGACGGCGGGATTCACCGGCACCCGCTGCGCCTTTACGGTTGTCCCCAAAGGACTCAAGGCCACAACCGCCTCTGGTGAAGCCGTCGAGCTGCACGGCCTCTGGAATCGCCGACAGAGCACGAAGTTCAACGGCGTCCCGTATGTCATTCAGCGGGGGGCCGAGGCGGTCTATTCCGACGCCGGCAAGGAGCAGGTCCGCCAGCTCGTCAGTTTCTACCTCGAAAACGCCGCAATTCTCAGCCAGGGACTGCGGGACGCCGGCCTGACCGTCTACGGCGGAGTCAACGCTCCGTACGTCTGGCTCAAGACGCCCGGGAATTCGACGAGCTGGGAATTCTTCGACCGACTGCTCTCGACGGCGCACCTGGTTGGCACGCCCGGCAGCGGCTTCGGGGCCAGCGGTGAGGGCTACTTCCGCCTGAGCGCGTTCAACAGCCGCGCGAACGTCGAAGAAGCCGTTCGCCGGATTCATACGGTCCTGAAGTAGTCGGGGCTGTGCCCGGCGGTGCCGCGCGGCAATAATGACAAGTTCCCCGGCAGGGCGGGCTGCGCCCGCTCTGCATTTTCCGCATTCGAGACGACAAAAGATGGTGGGCACAGCCCACCCTACAATTGCATGCACCGGCCGAGAGTTTACGAAAAGTCGTTGCCGGAACTTGCGGCCTGGGTGACGGCTCAAGGCTTTCCCGGCTACCGGGCCGAGCAGATCCGCCGCTGGATCTTCGGCAAACGCGTCAACGATTTCGACGCCATGCACGACGTCCCGGCGGCGCTGCGCAAGCAGCTCGCGGAGGAGTTTTCGCTGTTCCCCGCGACGGAAGTCCGGCACCAGGTGGCGGGCGACCGGACGGAGAAGCTGCTGCTGGAGCTGCATGACGGCGAAGTTATCGAATGCGTGCTGATGCGCGAGACCGACCGGCGGACGATTTGCATCAGCACGCAGGTCGGCTGTGCGATGGGCTGCGTATTCTGCGCCAGCGGCATGCTGGGCCTGAAGCGGAACCTCACTACCGGTGAAATCCTCGAACAGGTTCTCCGGCTGGATCGTCGCCTGGGCCCTGACGAACGGATCACCAACGTGGTCGTGATGGGGATCGGCGAGCCGCTGGCCAACCTGAAGTCGCTGCTGCCCGCCCTGGAAAGCCTCAACGACAAGGGAGGCATGGGATTAGGGGCACGCAGGATTACTGTATCCACCGTGGGCCTGCCGGACAAGATCCGCGAGCTGGCGGCGCTCGACAAGCAGTTTAACCTCGCCGTCTCGCTGCACGCCCCAAACAACGCTCTCCGCGACAAACTGGTGAAGGTCAATCACCGGATCGGGATCGAGGCGATCCTCGATGCGGCGGACGAATATTTTCAGAAGACCGGCCGGCGAATCACTTACGAGTACGTTCTGCTGTCGGGGGTGAACGACGGGCCCGAGGAGGCCCGAGAGCTGGCCCGGCTGTTGAAGCCGAGGATCGCGCACGTCAACCTGATCCCGATGAACGGCGTGGCCGAACTCCCCTACGTCGAGCCGACCGCCCCCCGGACGGACGAATTCGTGCGGATTCTCGAAGCATCTGGGATCCCGGCGACGGTCCGGAAGCGGAAAGGGGCCGACATCGACGCCGCTTGCGGCCAGTTGCGGTTGAAACACGAAGGTCCGGCGACGGTGGAACTCTCCGTGCCGGTGTAGCGGATCTCCGGCCTGAGCCGCAGGAACCCGGTTTCTTGAGGTTCTTCCGGCACCTGTCGCAATCGTCAGCCGGTCGATTGATCCTGCTGGCGTCGACAGCCGTAAGATTCTTTAATGGTCTCAAAGATTCTGACTCTGCGATTGCGGGCTCGACTTCGGCGACCCCCGGGTGCCGGGCGTTTCTGACCGAACGGTTTTTGCAACGTGCCCCTGGCTCGAAGCGATTTGACTCCCGTCAACGCTCGCCGACCGAGACACGCGGTTCTGGGGATTGGGGGGAGTATCATGAAACGACTCCATGGATTCGGACTGACACTCTTCAGCCTTCTGCTGCTGGCATCCACACCGGCGTTCGCCCAGCATCACGGCGGGGGCGGACACGGCGGCGGAGGTCATATGGGCGGTGGCGGTCACATGGGCGGCGGGGGCCATATGGGGGGAGGAGGCTTCGGCGGCGGCCATTCCGGCGGATTCCATGGAGGTCACATCGGAGGTCACTCCGGCGGCTTCAGTGGCGGTCATTTTGGAGGCTTTCGATCCGGCGGGACGGTGCACCAGGGGGGCGGCTTCCGGTCCGGCGGCTTTCAGCATCACGGCGGCATCGCCAGCCCATCGTTCCAGGGACGCTCGGGGATCGGGGCCGGAGCGCAGCAACATCACGGCGGCCTCGGCGCGTCGGGCCTGCCGCAACGTCATCTGCCACAGGGGCAGAACTTCGGCGGCCATCGCGGCGGCTATGGCCTGGGAGGCCAGCAGCAGTTCGGTCATCTGCCGGGGATGAACCACCATCTGCAGAGCGGTGTGGGGAACGGCGGCTTTCAGCATCGCGGCGTGCAGTCCCTGCATGGCGGCCAGCGCGCCCCATTGTCACAGGCGGTCCATGCGCCGTGGCACGCCGGGGTGAGTCAGAATTACGGCCATCATCACGGGGGGTTCAACCCCGGCACGACGAATCGCAACTTCAATCATCAGTGGAATCACTACGCCAGGAATACGAACTACAGCAACTTCGGGGCGAATCGCTACGGCTGGGTTCATCACAACACCGGCTGGAGGAACCACAACTACTGGCATTCGAACTACGGCTACCGCTGGAACCGCGGCTACTGGCCGTGGTGGGGCGTCGGCCTCTACAGCTACTGGCCCGGCTGGTACTGGGGCGGCTATGGCGGTCTCGGCGGATACGGAGGCCTCGGTTACAGTGGGTACGGCTACAATTACTACAACCCGTACTACACCGTCCCGACGACCTACGTGACCTGTTACAACTACGCCAATCCGCTGCCGGCGGCCCCGCAGCAGATGATGGATGTCAATCCGGCGACGGCGCCGGCCGACGCCACCGAACAGACCGCGATGGGCAAGTTCGACAGCGCCCGCGGTTCATTCATGACCGGCAACTATGACCAGGCGCTCGCCGACATCGACGGCGCGATCAAGCTCGTGCAGAGCGACGCCAGCATGCACGAATTTCGGGCGCTGACGCTCTTCGCACTCAAGCGTTACGACGAAGCCGCGGCGACGATTTATCCCGTGCTGGCCGCCGGCCCCGGCTGGAACTGGGACACGTTGCGGTCGCTCTATCCGAGCGCCGCGACCTATACCGAGCAACTCCGGGCGCTGGAGGCTTACAGCCGGGCGAATCCGCAGTCCGCACCTGCCGACTTCCTCCTGGCCTACCACTATCTCTCGCTGGGACACATCGAGAACGCCGTCAAGGAATTGAAAATCGTCACCCAACTGCAGCCTGAAGACAAACTGGCCCAGGCGCTCTATGACGCTCTGACCAAGAAGCCGGAGGAGCTGGCTCCGCCCGAGGCGCCGCCGGCCGCGGGAAATCCCAACCAGCCGCAGAACCCCAATCCGGTCCTGCAGGTCAATCCGGCTCCGGTCGGTCCCGCGGTGAGCGCACCGCCGACGATCAACCCTCCAGCGCTGGCCGCTCCGACGGCTTCCACGCCGTAACCTGCTGCCGTCTGTATCACCATCCCGGAGGCCCGTGGCGATCGCTCGTCACGGGCTGTTCCGTTTGCGGACAGGGAGGGCCTCGCGGCATGGATCGAGTCGCTGCAATCGGAGTCTTCCGCGTATTCGGCCGTACCCCGCTTTGCCGGCGAGATTCGTCGTCGCAAGAACGGATCTTCCGAAAGCGTAAGTTAGTCTTGGAGCATCTGGACGCAGGATTGCCCCGGCGTCGTTCAATTCGCGCTCGCCGTCGCTGCGACGGCCCTGAATCGAGCATCCATGTCGTCGGTTTCCACACTCCCATTCAGTCCGTCGGCCCCGCTCAAGGGAATCCTGTTGCGAGTGGGAGTCGTCGTCTTTCTGGTCGAGTCGCTGCTCCTGGCGGCATTCGTGACGTTCGACCCCGACGGTCACATCTGGCACGTCCTCGACGCGCCCCTCTTGACGGTCGCTGTGGCCGCGGTCATCCACTACTGGATCACCAGTCCCCTGGACGCCAGGCTGGCGAGGGCCATTGGCGAGTTGGACGACGCCCGGCTCATCGCCGAGCGGCTTGCGCGGACCGATGGGCTGACGGGAGTTCTCAATCGCCGCGAGCTGCTCGACCGGTTGAAGCGGGAGTGGCTCAAGGCGGAGCGGCACGACGCCCCCTTGTCGCTGCTGATGATCGACATCGATTTCTTCAAGCGGATCAACGACACCTACGGTCATCAGGCCGGCGATGCGGTCCTGGTGAAAGTTGCCCACGTGCTGGAGTCGGCGTGCCGGAATTGCGACGACATCGGGCGTTACGGCGGCGAAGAATTCTGCATCGTCCTCTCCAGCACGACTCTGTGCGAAGCAGCCGCCATCGCCGAGCGTCTGATCGACGAGGTGGCGGGCATCTCGATCGAGCACGAAGGGCAGACTCTGGCGGTGACCTTGAGCGTTGGCGTGGCGCAGAATGCGGGGGGGATGACCGGACCGGGAGAGCTGATCAAGGTCGCCGACTGCGCGCTCTACCGGGCCAAACATCTGGGGCGGAATCGGGTGGAGACTATGGAGCACGTCCTGGAGCTGTGCCCTGCCCAATGAGAGGCGCTCGCAGGTCGGACCGCTCGGCACTCAATCGTCGTGCAGCAAAATCCCCGTACGACGGTCGTCCACGTCCGTCGTCTTCTCAGGCGTTTCCGCCCCGACAAAGTGACCGACGGACGAGGACGTCCGTCGTACGCCAGATAAATGCGCGCCATCGCACCCGTGCGGCTACCCGTGGATGACCACCATTTTCTCTTCGGTCATCTCGCGAATGGCATATCGAGGGCCTTCTTTGCCCAGCCCGCTGTCTTTGAGTCCGCCGTAGGGCATCAAATCGGCCCTCCAGTTGCTGGACCAGTTGATGTGCAGGTTTCCGGCATCGACCTCGCGGGCAAATCGCAACGCCCGATCCAGATCCCGCGTGAAGATCCCCGCCGCCAGCCCGTAGCGCGAGTCGTTGGCCAGCCGGACGGCCTCCTCAAAATCGGCAAACCGCGTGATCGCGACCGCCGGTCCGAACAGCTCCTCCCGGCTGACCTTCATGTCGGGCGTGACGCGATCCAGCACCGCCGGCGCGATCACCGCACCACGGCGCCCGCCGCCCGTCAAGCACCGCGCGCCACCCTGAACCGCTTCTCGAATCCAGCCTTCAACGCGCTCGGCATCCGACTCGCGGACCATCGGCCCGACCTTGGTCGCCGGATCGAACTGGTCGCCAGACGCCAGCGCGGCGACCTGCGGCTGCAACGCCTCAATCAGCCGATCGGCCACCTGCTCGCTCACCAGCAAGCGCTGCGTTGAGATGCAGGTCTGACCGGCGTTGGCATAGCCGCCGGCGACGACCGCCCGGACGGCGAGCTCCAGATCGGCGTCTTCGAGAACGATCACCGGGCTGTTGCTTCCCAGTTCCATCGTCACACGCTTCAGACCGGCCGTCCGGCAGATCCCTTCGCCGACCTCGGCGCTTCCGGTGAAGCTGATCTTCCGGATCCGCGGCTCCCTGCAGATCGCCTCGCCAATCTCGCGACCAGGCCCTGTGACGCAGGCGATTGCCGCCGGGGGAACACCCGCTTCCAGCAGCGCTTCGACCAGTTTCAGCGCCGCCAGAGGCGTATCGCTGGCGGGTTTGAGCAGGACGGCGTTCCCGGCGGCCAGAGCCGGGCCGATCTTATGGCAGACGAGGTTCAGCGGAAAGTTGAACGGCGTGATCGCGGCGACGATTCCGCAGGGGACGCGGAGGGTGAATCCCAGTTTCCCGGCGGCTCCGGGGGCGGCGTCCAGCGGCACCATCTCGCCGACAACCCGCCGGGCCTCCTCCGCCGAGACTTCCAGCGTCTCGATCGAACGCGAAACTTCGGCGCGTCCCTCGGCGAGGATCTTTCCTTCTTCCGTGCTGATCGTCCGGGCGAAGTCTTCGGACTTCGATTTCAGCAGCGCCGCGACGCTCCGCAACAACTGACTGCGATCGAACGCCGACAGCGCTCGCATCTGCCGGGCGCCCTCGACCAGGCCCTCGACTGCGCGCGTTACGTCGGCGGGGGTTCCGCGCGGCACGCGGTCGATCTCGCTCCCGTCGAACGGATTGACGACCGGCATCGTTTCCGTAGCGCCGACCCATTGTCCGCCCAGATACATCTGCATGATTCAACTCCTCGAATGCTCTTCGACATCATACCGGAACCGACAGTCTGTTAACGACCGGCCCGGCCGCGAGTGCGGGTGGTGGTCGCCGACTTGCCGAATTCCGGGGCAATTTCGCGGACACAATCTTTGAAGCGATCCGCGATCCGGCTTTGAAAGCGATAGGGGTTCCAGGCCAGCACGATTGTCCGGGCGGGCTTCGGCTCGGCGAGCGACCGGTAGTTCCGCCGTTCGCTGGAATCGACCGCGCGGGCCATGCGGGGGATCAGCGAGATCCCGTGCCCTAGAGTTACGAGCTCCTGCACGGTCGCGAGCTGGCTCGTCCGTTCGACGGAGACTGGTTGAAACGACCGATGCCGGCAGTAGGAAACGATGTTGTCCGACAGGCAGTGCGTTTCGTCGAGCAGCACGAAGGGGTAGCCGTCGATGTCGGCGATGGTCACCGATTTGCGATCGACGAGCGGATGCCCGTCGGGCAGGACCAGCAGCAGTTCCTCCTCGAACAGCGGTTCGACGGCCAGGTGCTGCTTGGGAATCGGGGCGGCCAGCAGTGCGACGTCGACTTCCCCCTGATGGCAGCGCTGCAGCAGCTTGTCGGTTGTTTCCTCGAAGACGATCACGGTGGCGCGGGGAAAGCGGGTGCGAAATTCCCGCAGGACCGCCGGCAGCAGGAAGGGGGCGATTGTGGGAATGGCCCCCACGCGAATCCGCCCCGACTCTCCGTCGTCAGTGATCTCCGCCAGCGTGTCCTCGACCAGGGACAGAATCTGTTCGGCCCGGACCTTCAGCATCCGACCGGCGTCGGTCAGCACGAGACTTCGCGACTGCCGCTCGAACACCGGCTGACCGATCTCCTGCTCCAGCTTGGCGATCGACCGACTGAGGGCCGACTGGCTCACCAGGAGCTCCTCGCCGGCGTGCGTGAAACTCTGCCGTTCGGCGACCTTGAGAAAGTATCGGAGCTGACTGATTTCCATGAGGCGGACCCTCTACAGCGATGCAGCAGACGCATGGCCGATAGAACGAGAACTCATTTCCAGCATAGCCGGTACTCTGCGACAATTCGTCGAGTCGGCGGATTGGCGAGTTTCGCCATCGTCTCGCAGGGAGAGTTGCCGACGGCCCGTGATGCACTCGCAATGAGGAGACCGTCATGAAATTGAAGCTGCCGGGATGTCGAACCGCCGTTACCGCGCTGCTGGCGCTCGCGGGAGCGACGGTCGCCGTCGCCCAGGACGAAGACTTCGGTGCGCTGGTCAAGCGACTGCAGAGCGAACAGCCTGCGTTCGCCGAGCGACAGCAGAAGCTGCTGAAGGAGCGCTACGATCTGTCGGACACGCCCGACGACGATGCGAAAATGTCGCGCGGCAAGCCGGTCCAGTCGGGCATTCGCGTGCGGCTGCCGCGGGGAGTGACCTGGGACCAGCTTGCGGCGATGACGCCTGCCGACGTCAAAGCGAAGAATCTGTGGCCCGCCGGCTTCTTTCCCCTGCCGCACCCGCATCACGAAGCGGGGGGCATGATTTTCACCCAGGTGCTGATCGACGAAACGAAGAAGCAGACCGGGCGCGACCTGACTCGCTTCGATCTCAACTTCGATCTGCCCCAGCATTTCCTGCCGGAATTCCCCGCGCCGATCTACCTGACCACCCGGCCCGATCTCGGCGACGTTTCGCAGGGGAAACTCGTCTCGATCTCCAACTACTACGAACTGTTCAAGGACATTCTCAATCCGAAGCAGCTTGAGGGCCTGCGACTGCTGGTGACGCCGTTTCCCCAGCAGCAGTTCAACGCCACGGACGACCGCCGCTCGCTCATGGCGCATCTCGGCGTGTCCTGCTTCGACTGCCATTCCAACGGCCACACGACCGCCTCGACGCATACCGTCGGGGACATCCGCCCCAACGAACATCGCCACCGGATCGATACGCCGACGCTCCGCGGCGTGAACGTCCAGCGGCTGTTCGGTTCGCAGCGGGCCATGAAAACGATCGAAGACTTTACCGAATTCGAACAGCGGGCCGCTTACTTCGACGGCGACATTACGACGGCCGCGAAGAAGGGGGTTAATCCGCTCGAACGGGGGAGCCAGGTCCACTTCATGGCAGAATTTCAGGCGCTGCTCGACTTCCCGCCGGCGCCGAAGCTGACCGTGTTCGGCAGACTCGACCCGAAGCTGGCGACGGAGAGCGAACTGCGCGGCGAAGCGGTCTTCTTCGGGAAGGGGCAGTGCGCCTCGTGCCATACGCCGCCCTACTACACCGACAACCTGATGCACAATCTGAAGGTGGAGCGGTTCTTTAACGAGAAGATGATCAACGGTCGCAAGGCGTCGGCAGACGGCCCGATCAAGACGTTCCCGCTGCGGGGCATTAAGGACTCGCCCCCGTACCTGCACGACGACCGCCTGCTGACGCTGGAGGACACGGTCGAGTTCTTCAACCTGGTACTGGAGCTGAAGCTGACGACGCAGGAGAAGCAGGATCTGACGGAGTTCATGCGGGCGTTGTAGGCGCTCGGATGGAATGGATTATCGACGAGCCGGGAGCTCGCGTCGCGAGATGCGGGCTCCCGGTTTTGGTGAGCTGAAACGCAGGCCTGCCCCGATCGGTTGCGCGATTCTGGTCAACCCGCAGCCTGGATGCCGCGATTTTCGCCGAAACGCTTTACTCGACAAGACATTACGAGAACGCCTGACGGCTGCTCCGGGACACCCTCTGATCTAGAATCCCGTGGGCAAATCTGGGAGCGGGGAAAGGTCCACCTTGTCGAATGCGGCCCAAGATCGTCGCTTCGAACCGCCGATGTCATAGATACAGCCTGCTCCGCCTGTCATGCCATTCCGGGACATCACGATTCGTGACTATCATTCTGTACGACTCTGGCGGGCTCGTCGCGGAATTCGGCGGCTTTGAGACACCTCCTCCGCGTAATCTCCGAAGAAAGACCTTGACATCGGAACCCGTAGCGCGCTTAATCAATTGCGACGAGGTTCTCTAAGAAGTGGCTCTGCGCCACTATATTCGTCTTGAAATTCACGTCCGGGCGGGTTCTGCCGTCGCCTTTGAACTCCAGGTTTTCTTCAACTCCAATGTCGCTTGTTGCGGTCGTGGAGTTGTTTTGTCGTCACTTCATTTGTGGAGCCGCCATGAGCCGACTTTCGAAAACTCGCCCCCGTGGATTTACCCTAATTGAACTCCTGGTCGTGATCGCCATTATCGCGATTCTGATCGCGCTCCTGCTGCCGGCAGTGCAGCAGGCGCGCGAGGCCGCTCGCAGGACGCAGTGTAAGAATCAACTGAAGCAGATCGGTCTTGCTCTGCATAACTACCATGACACGTTCAACAAATTCCCTGCCGATGGAACATGGTCCTACAATCGCGGTCCGTGGGTCGTCGCAGGCGGGGCGCCGGGGGCGCAGCCAACTGGGGAGCAGTCGCGACATCTCACGTGGATTTACTCCATCCTGCCCTACGTCGATCAGGCCCCGCTGTTTAACCAGATCAATTCATCTCTCCCTTCATGGAACCAGACACTTCAAACCGGTGCCACGGTCCAAAGTGTCCGGCTTCCCAATTTCATCTGCCCTTCGGACGACACCTATCAGAATCTGCCACAGGGGATCGCCTATACTAGTTACGGCGCCTCCGGCGGATATGATTGGTGGTCCCGCGAAGACCAGCACGCCGGCGTTTTTTCGCTCGGCCAGTACAGCAATATCTCGGCCATCAAAGACGGTACTTCAAACACCGTGATGATCGGTGAGGTCAGCGCTTCTGGCGCGGAACTCGCCGGGAATGCCTGCGGCGGAGGGAACGGGCGTTTGCGACGTGGCAACAGTCGGGTCTTTCGCGCTCTGCTGATATCCACGCAACAGCACCCTCGAACGCTGCAGAATATCGGCGTCTGGACAGCTCCGGACGGAACGACTCATAACGGCAGCACTTACACAGCCTCCGGCTCTTTTTGGTGGAAGCCTTCGCCTTATGCCTGGGGGCCTTCCTACTTTTCTTTCCGAGCACCAATGTCGGAATGGGAGGGCGCAGCGAGCCCTCATACCGGTGGTGTGCACGTCCTGATGGCGGACGGAACCGTAAGGTTTGTCAGCAACAATATCCAGGCGGTCTGCTATGGGTCCGCCGGGAGCGCAGTCGCTCCTCAGGGAACGATCTGGAACTCGATTCATACGATGAACGGTGCTGGACTTGAGATTCAATCTGGAGACTTCTAACGTCCTGAGCCAGACTGGACGTCGGGGCTGAATGATCAGCCCGCCCATGAATGTAGTCTTCCCGATCTCTGCTGATCTGGAGAACTCCGGGGCAGCTCTCACAAGAGCTGCCGAAATTGGTCCAGCAGACGGCTCGACGAGTTGTGCCTGTCGTCTGCTCAATGTAACCGAGCCCCGATTGCCTTTTAAGTGGCCCACCAGTCTCGTTCTTGCAGAGACGACATCAGAGGAGAACTTTGTGAGGACCTACTGGCCTCGGATCAGCGCGATCGCATTGACTCTTGTGACTCTCTTCACGGTTGGTTGTGGCGGTGGTTCCACTCAAAAGCGTCTGCCTGTCTATCCGGTGAAAGGGACATTGACGCTGGATTCCAAACCCTTGGGCAACGTTGAGCTGCAGCTTCAATCGCTGAGTTCGCAGCCGGATTCTCTCAAACCGCCAGCCTATGGCACGGTAGGCGCCGATGGCACTTTTGTGCTGTCCACTTATGGCAAGGGCGATGGAGCCCCGGAAGGAGACTACGAAGTCGCGTTGACGGCCGACGCGATGAATCCCGTTGGCTTACCATCCTTCGCGCCCTTTCAAGTCAGTATCAAGAAGGATACGGGAATCATAGCAATTGATCTGAAGTCCACAAAGACGCGACGGCAGGGAGCCGGAATGCCGCTGGTTGAGTAGCTTCAGATTCGGGTACGTTCGCTTGATGCAACGACTCCAAACCTTTCGTACCGTTGGTCCGCTTGGAGTGAGGCGCTTGGACACATTGACGGCCAATCCGCTGAAGCGAGGTTTGGTCTTTGGAAGTCGATTGTCGAATCCTCATACCGTGCGATTGCGCCCAGATTGTTGGCTTGCCCTTCGCGGCTGCCGGGGGGCTCAGACCGCAGGTTATCCTCAACCATTGTTGGGGCAACACGTTACGAGCATGGGCTCTGTGCAATCCAGATCCTCGAACGCCACTCTTGGCGCTGCCGGGCGGGGGGAGGTATGATTCTCGTTCCACTGCCGCAGACCCGAACCGAATTCGCCCGACGGGTGTCTGGCGGTCGAAACCCGGAGAGGTGACAGAGCGGCCGATTGTGCAGCACTGGAAATGCTGTGTACGGGAAACCGTACCGGGGGTTCGAATCCCCCCCTCTCCGCTTGTTTTGCTGTCGTCGCCGCAACTTGTTGTAAACCAGTGAGTTGCGAGCAGGAACCCTGATTGGCACAGTCGGCTGTGCCGAAACTGTGCCAATCAGGGGAGCGACGGAGTTCAGGTGAGCATCTTTCACGAGCTTCCCCACGGTCGTTCGGGCGAGTTGCCTCCCTTTCTCCCACGAATTCCCCCGCCGTCACGCTGACCACGGGCGGCTGCTTCAAAACAACTTCACCTGCTGCATCTGGCGGATCGATTCCTCGTCGTGCAAATGGTAATACCGGTGCACCATGCGGCTGTTGCGGTGGCCGAGCCAGTTCATGAGCACTCGCTCTGTGGTGCCGCTGTTTGCGCAGTTGGAACAGAAATAGTGTCGGAAGCTGTGCAGGCGGCCGTCGATGAAGCCCGGTTCGCCCGGTCGTGACGGGAACTGCGAAGCCAGCGGCGTCAGAACGTCTCGAATCAGGATGCGGCGGACCGTGTCGGCCTTGATCTTCCCGCCCAGCGCTCCGTGGAAGATGCGTCCATCGGGATGCGGCGACAGGGTTCGCAGGAGATCGCCCAGCATTTCCTGGATGGGAAAGGTCCGGTCGCGTCCGGACTTTGTTGTTCGCTTCTCCTGGCCTCGTCGAGATTTTTTCGTCGTTTCGTCGGTCAGGGTGATCAGCGTTTTCTCCGGGTTGACGTCGGACCAACGCAGCGAAGCCAACTCCGAAATCCGCAGACCGGTCGCCGCCAGACCCACGACGACTTCCCGTAGCCAGGCCAGTTCCGGCGTCTGGCAGTGCTGGAGGATGGCCTCCACTTCCGTCGGCTTCCAGCAGTAGGTGTCCGTGCCGTCAGGCTTCTTCAACGGATAGCTGAATGCCGCCGAACTCGGCAGATGCTGGTTCTCGATCAGGAATTTGGAAATCTGCTTGAGCGTGGTCAGTTCCAGGTACTCCGTCGCATACGCATAGGATTCCCCGTCGAGCCAGCCGGCATAGTCATCCATGAGCTGGCGGTTCAGTTCATTCCAGGTACGGCGTCCCTGGGCCTCGGCGAACGGGATGAACTTGTCGAGGACCGCCCGGTAGCGTTTGGCCGTGGAGGGACGCGGTCCGCCGGAGATGATCGGCCGCTTCACATAGCCCTCATAGAGTTTGCGGCCCTCGGCCCAAGGGACGATCTGACGGGATTCGGTTTTGAGCAGGTTGGCATGGGCCTGTCCGTGCTGGACAGCCAGGTTCAGGTCCAAGTCGTCCAGATCTCGCAGCGCTTCGGCCCGATTCCGGGTGCCCAGCGATCGACGGCCTAGTGATGGGATATTGACCCGACCATCGACAAAATAGACACCATCGCGTGTTCCCAGCAGCCAGCGATAGTACCGGCACTGGATTTGCTCTTTCGTGCGCGGTTTGGGCACGGAGATTTTCTCCTTTCTTGTTGCTGTGAGTGAACTTTCCGTCGAATCAGCGTTCGGAAAGAATGTTCATCGCTTCTTCCAGTGCAGACGGGGGCCCGGAAGGCGGGGAGAGGTAGCGGGCGGTCTCTCGGTCGCTGGTGCCCCCGCCGGGGTTCGAGAGGCTTCGCACACCTGGGAGAGAATGTTTGCAGAGATCAGTACTCGCGTACCAGGGCCACCCGGCTGCCAGATTTTCAGGCTGCCGTCCTTGACCCGGCGGCGGATTGTACTTTCCGAGAGCGTCGAAGCCGCCGAGAATTCCTTGATGGAAAGATAGTTCTGGCAGGACGTTTCGGATAATTGCGGCATGAGTGCTTCCGGGGAGAGACGCGAGGGCTGTTCGCCCTCTACCTGTTCCCAGATAGTGCGCGCGTTATCTTTTCACGGAATTTCAGACCGCCATCGGGCTGGGTCATTCCTCGAAAAACCGATCACGAAATGCCTGCACGATGGCAGTCCCCTGAGGACCGAGTTCCATCCGGAGGCTGATCTCCTCATTCGTTAATCCCTGGTTGACGAGATCTCGGATATCCATCTTGAAGTCCAGGATGGCTTCGTTACCGGTGGTCATGGAATTCGCATGGACCAGTCCGGAACTGGCCCGGGCGGGCGTGACCACGCTTTCGGGAATTTCTCGTGGGGTTCGAGACCGATGAGGTCTGCGGGCCGCTGCGCGACCAACGGCTTCGGCGAATCCAGACAGCTTTTCCGGGCCGAAGATTCTCAACCAGACGGGAGGTGAATAGGAATGGCCCGTGATCAGCTCGAAAGCGCGGCGATAACGGTGATGAACTGTTCCCCGCGAAAGGTGGAGCCGCTCGGCGACATCTCGCAGGCGCATCTCAGCAGCATTGTCATATCGACCATTCCGCCAGCCTTCTCGCAGATCCCAGACCTGCAGATAAGCAGGGTAGTTGTCCGCACGATCCCGCCGCTCTTCCCCGGCTGTCCCTTCTCGCCAAGGTTGCAGCGCCCTAGGCAGATCGCGGCGCAAGGCCCGCAGTGAGGCTGAAGGAGAGATCGATAAGATCGGCGCGTCGACATAACCATCTAAGCTGGGGTCATTCTGTTGTGCCAGTTGCAGGAAGGCAGCCTGTTTCATTTCGTCCAGTTCCCCATCCCCCGTGAACCCCCGCAGGAGATTCAGTCCGATTTGTGCGAGCGTCTCTTTGGGTAGTGCTGCGATCAGCATTCCGACCAGTCCACGACAGGAGATCGGATGAATCGTTCCCGCCAGCCAGGATTCCACTGCCGCATCAGACCCGAGTTGGTCAAATTCCAGGGCAGGATCCGCCGGCAATCTCCCCACCCCAATGCAGCCCAAAGCAGAGACGGCGAATTCGCGAAAGGCCAGTTCGCGCAGTGATGAACTGGGTTCCTGGAGAAAGTACCGTCGTGCCAGAGCCCAAGCCTGGAGATAATACGGATGACGCCGCGTCGATTCCCAGCGGTAGTGGGCAGACAAAGACCGGAACGGGCTCATTGGTTTTGGCAAAAGAGTAAAGGCACCACCCCAGCTTGGACCTTCCGGTTGGCTGTCGCTCATTCGTTCATCCGTTTCTGTGGTACTTTCGAAAGTCTTTCGCGGGACTCAATTTTGCCCGTATTAGAGCCTGATCTCAATCTGACTTTCTCACGATTACGTTGCCGGCGGAGATGTCCAGCACATCTGACGCGACTAAATCACCGGCCACGATTCTGAAACACTTCGATGGTCGTTCCTACAGCGCCGCCGGTCGCCGGTGGTTGTGTCGGCGGATGTAGGAGCGGACGTTTCGCATCAGTTGCGGCATCGTCGAGCATTTGTGGTTCCGTGTCACGTTGGCGTGTAAGTCCTCCCACGTTCGTTCGATCCGGTTGTGATCCGGACAGTACGGCGGCAGGAAGTGCAGGCGCAGCCTGCGCCCCAGCGGCGTCGCCAGACTCTCCCGCACCAGTCGGGTCGTATGGATCGCGTAGTTGTCCAGGACGACATGGATCTTCTTCGCCTGCGGATAGCGCTGCGTCAGCTCCCACAGCAGCAGTACGAACAACGCCGTGTCCTTCCGGTCGCCTTCGATCGCGATCAACTCCTTCGTCCGCGCATCCTGAGCCCCCGCCAGGTAACGCTTCTCGTTCTTCCCCGGCGTGAGAACCTGTTTCTGCTGCCCGCGGAGCATCCAGTCCTCGCCGATCTTCGGATTGAGATGGATGTCGATCTCGTCCTCCCAGACCGCCACTTCGCCCGTCGGCAGATGCGCCACCAGTTCCTCGATCTGCTCCAGACACTGCTGTTTTTCGGCCTCCGGCCACGGACACTCGACCGTTGGCTTCGGTCGTCCGCGCCGCGCCCCGATCAGCCGCAAGGCCCGGCTCATCGTCGACAGGCTGATCTTCACACTCGTCCGTCGACGGAGCGTTGTGATCAGCATCTCCCGCGTCCAGGTCGGCCGCTTCCAGCCGTCCTGCAGCGGATCGCCGGCCACGACCTCCCGCAACTGCGTCAGGTACTCCTCGGTCAGTTTCCGTGGCCCGTTGCCGCCCCGCCGGTCGAACAAACCGATCTCGCCGTCCTTCCCGTAACGCTGCTCGGTCCGATACACGGTGCTGCGACCGACCTTGAGCGAGCGGGCAATCCAGGTGGGAGAACGTCCTTCCAGTCGATGGATCACGATCAGATACCGCGTTCTCAGCCCGGCGTCCTTCAGAAACTTCAACTGCTCGGACAACCGCTGCTTGGCGCGCTCCGCCCGGGGTGAAAGAATGCCTTCCATGGGGAACTCCTTCCTTGGTTTGGAGTTGTGATACCTCCAAGGTAAGGGTTCCCCATCTCGTTTCCACTGCAATCCCTCCGCTCTGCCGCGCGCCTCACATTCGTGGCCGGTGATTTAGCAACGTGATGGCCGGTTCGGGACGGGGAGGAGCCACTCCCAACGCCTGCCGGATCGATCGTCGAGCGAATCCAGGCCATCTGGTCTCGGGGAAGTTCAATCGCAGCGCCTCCGTTGTCGTGGGTGAGTTGTCCGGGAGCGGTTTTGATCGATTCGCGGCTTTGTTCCGCGCATGGCCTTCATGAACTGGTCCATTCCCCACGCCAGGCCGACCCACGCAAGGAGCGCGGGCCAGCCCAGCAGAGGGAATCCCACCAAAGAGATCAGCAGCCAAAAGGCGACATAGCGATTGCTGCCCTCTTGCAGCCGGGCGAGCTTTCGGCGGCGAGAATTGTCGTGGACCAGTTCAGGCCACCCGCCGGATAGCACTCACGGACTGGCAGACCACAGGATCTTTGCGGGACAGATCGAACTCGTCCCAGTCGATGAACTGGGGCGGCAAGAGATTTGGTTCGGGATCAAAGTCGTCGTCCGTCAGATCGATGGACGAGAAGCCGAGGCGGCGGATCGTGGCGAGGTCCTCGCCGGTGGCGCTGGCCACGGCACAATCGAGATCGTGCTGGTATCGGTTTCGTCGGGGCATCGTTTTCACTCCTTGAAGAAGTCGGGGAAGGAAAACGACCGCCCCACGGTGAGGCGGTCGTGAGAAGACACAACCGCCCTGCATACGCAAGGCGCAGACTTAACGAATGACAGCTACCTTGACGGCAGCAGCCAGTGTTCCTGGAGCCAGGTCACCTCAGCGGTCAAGGCCGCAGAACGTGAAGGGAACGGTCCCAGCAGCGGGCCTTGAACTGGGGAGAGATCCGCCATCCATTGGCCATCGGGTGTCGGCTCGACATGCGAACCACGGCGAATTGACAACCGGCCGAGGCGGTTCAGATGGATGGCTTCGTCAAAGACACAGCGAACCGTTCCCGTCGCTTCGATCAACAGGTCCATGTCACCTCCTATCGTGGTTTACGAAGGATGTTGCGGCGGGGCCGGTCGACCATCAGGCCGTCCAGTGACGACTGCACGCTCGACAGTTGCGCGGCAACCCGCTGGCGCAGCGTGGTGTTGTCCCGCAGTTGCTGCGGTTCGACGCCGTTCATCAGCCGCTGCGCCCGCTGCACCAGGTCGTCGAGCTGATCGTTGGAGCGGACATTGAGCGTGCGGAACCGCTCGAAGAACTCGGTCAGATTGGTGACGACCGAATCCCGGAAGACTTTCGGCTTCCCGTCGGTATCGCCACTCAGTCGTTCTCCCAGATGCTCGACGAGCCGGGACAGCTCCTCGGTGAAGGCTTGCTCGGCCAGTTGCACCGCTTCGTCAAACCGGGCCTGCACGCGCTGGCATTCCAGCTCGTACAGGGCCGGATTCAGCTGACGGAGGTAGTCGGGCGGTTCGACCGACGGATACTCGTGCTCGATCCCGAACAGGCCGATCAGCGTGGCGGGGTAGTCGGACAGATCGAACAGCTCTCCCAAGCGTTGCCGGGCGGCGGATCGGAGGTCGGCGTAGTGCCGATCCAGCTCCGCGACCGCTTCGCCCAGTTCCTCCCGGAAACCGGCGAGCTGCCGGTCGAAGTCGCCGATCGTCCGCTGCGGAATCAGGCGGATGCTAGGTTCGGGATACGGGAGCGAAACGGCGCGCCAGTAGCTCTGGCAGCGACCCTTGATGGCGGTCACGGCCTTGAAGGCCGGATGCGACGTGTCGAGCAGCTTCTTGCCGGCCGACAGGAACTTGCCTTCGGCCCCGAACGAATCGGCAGCCTGGTTCTTCTGTTCGACGGTCAGGGATTTGCGGGTGCCGAGCCAGGTGAAGCTCAACCGGACTGCGGCCATTGTACTGCGGAGCCGGTCCGACGCAGCCGTGGTGGGTATCTGATCCATGAGAGTCGTCATTCCGGGGATCCGATTCTAGTTGAGAGGTTGAAGGAGTTCGTAAGGGTTCTCGCGAAACAACTGCGCGAGCGGGACGAGTTCGACCTCGCCGCCCGATGTGGGCTGGACGGCGCAGATCACGGAGACGGACTCGCCACTGCCGAGTGTCGCGAATGCCACGAGGGCCGCGTCCCCGGCACAAACGGCCCGCAGGAGCGTGTCGAAGTTGGCGCGATCGCCAGCCGACAGGGGCATGGTTAGGACTCCTGATGAGGTGGCGGGATCTGGGGTGACAGGGGCGCGAGCCCGTAGGCCTGGAGCAGATTGCTGATCTCGCCGAGAGTCTCGGAGTCACACTCTCGATCGGGATCCCAGTCACCCTCCTCATCCTGATAGACCAACAGCTGGAGCTGGGTGACCAGCCCCAGCAGCTCCGTGGCGGAAAGTTCATTGAGCTGTCGCGGAAAGAACGGGTTGCGCGGCACACACTGTCTCCTGAAAGAAACGAAAAACGCCGTTCGATCCCGGAATGACTGGACCGAACTGCGTTAGAAACGACTGCTTTGGTGAAGAACCGAGCTACGGATCGATGGGTGGCAGTGGAAACGCGACGCCGCGGTAGCGTTCGCGCAGGATCGCCTGCAACAGCTCGATCTCCCGGAACTGCGCCTGTTGCTGCTCTTCTAGCGCGACGACATCGTTGATCAGCTGCTGGGCTTCCGGCGGAAGTTTCTCCATCAATTCAGGCTGAACGATCAGCCTGGCCTGGATCTGTTGCCATTGGAGAGCCCGTTGCCCGGCGGACTCGTTACCCCAGTCGACCTGAAACGCTTGCATCAGCTGGGGAATCTGCGCCAGAACGGTGAGCAACCGGTCATCCTGTTCCAGATGCCGTTGGACCATGTCGAGTAATTCCAGGTCGACGTGCGCCGTTGAAGCGGCTCGGGCCTGTTCAACCTGTTGCTGCAAGTCCCGCGTCAACCGCTCGAAAACCTCAGGCATGGAGTCCGTCTCCGTGAGACGGCGAAAGCGGATCCCATGCAAGTTGGCCACGGCGTTCTTCCAGTAGGTTGCCGTGGCCTGACGGGTCCGCCCCTGTTGAAGGGCGAAGTTGGCCGAGTCAGGGTTTGCAATTTGACCTCTCAGCTGCTGAGTAACGGAGGAGCCCGCCGGAAGTGGGAAATAGAGCCCGCGCTCCGGCTGCATGGCTCTTTCGCCGGCCTTGGTGGCCATGATTGCAATTCCCACGGCGATGAAGGTCTTCCAGTCCAGCCACGTTTCCGCCTGATGTGTGCGTGCTGGCTTTAGGCGCTGTTCGAGGCTGTTTCCCAGCCACAACAGGGACAACACAATGACCAGACCGCACAGGATCCAACCGCACAATGTGACGGTCTCGCTTGCGGCGTGGATGTCACTGTTCCACCAGCGAGTGACCGCCCAGCCCATCATCAGGATCACAATAGCCACGACGCCCCCTGCCAGCAGCACGGCCGAGCCGATCCAGGGAGGGCGTGACGGACGTTTCTCCGGGGGCTGGGGCTTTGTGGATGAAGTCTCAGCGGACCGACCGGCGATAGGATCAAGACTCGATCCAGATTCAGAGGGTTGCATCAGGAGCTCCAGTGAGTGGTGTTGGAATGGGAAGGGAGACAGCGGTTCGAATGGCAGCCTGCCGTCCCGCTGCGGGAACCAGACCATCCGCCGCGGACGATGCGCATCGTCATCAGTTCAAAGTGCTACTCATAGTCCGTGGAGCGATACTCATTGTCAACATTCCAATGTCCGCATGGTCAAGCGAGCGGCGGACATCCTGGAGCGGTTTGGAGAGCGCGTCCGCGTGCTGCGGAAGGAATCCGGCTATTCCCAGGAGAGTTTTGCCGCGGCGTGCGGCCTCGATCGGACCTACATCGGCGGGATCGAGCGGGGCGAGCGGAATGTCGCCCTGCGGAATATCGAGACCATCGCCCGGGCGCTGGGGATCACGCTGGCCGAGCTGATGGACGACCTCTGAAGGTCCGCCCGTCAGCGGTTCGATGGAATTAGGACGACGACTGGAACCTGATCGCGAGGCGGCCTCTCGGGAATCGATTCCTGCAGCGGGGCGTCTGACATGCGGCCGGTCTGTCGATCGAACAGGCCGATCCGCGGTTCAACCTCGGCCAGGAATCCCTGGAATTGACGGACTTCTTCGGACGTCACCGGTTGATCGAGCGCGACATCCAGGTACGGCCGCACGGCGTCCCCGCCGTGCGGCACGAGTTCTTCGTTCAAGAATTGCAGGGCCGCCCGCAGGAGGGCCAGGTGGCGTTTCGTCAGCACGGAGACTCCTGTTGGGGGGGTGAGAATGGGAATCAGTTCATGGATGCATCGCGGGTAACCTTCCGCCGCGAGCCCGTCTTGGCTGTCGGAGACTGGGAAAAAATCCCGGGCTGCTGGGCAGACAGGCAGCGGCCGCTGGCCCAGTTTCGGAGCCGGTCGATGCTTTCCGCCGCCGTGACCGCCACCGGGACCACGTTCTGGGCCGCCTGGGACAGCGGCACATCGAGCAGCGCCGAGAGCCGGCAGCAGGCTTTGATCTCGGCCCCGGTCCACTGGGCATCCTCCGGGATTGTCACGGCGGGATCGATGGCATACCGGTCCCGGTAGATCGTCCAGATGGCGTCCTTTTCCTGCCGCGTGGGCAGATCCAGGAAAAACATCCCGTCGAACCGCTCCGAGCGGCCGAACTCCGGCGGCAGGCGGGAGATGTCGTTCGAGGTGCAGACGACGAAGACGTCCGACGTATGGTCGTTCAACCACGACAGAAACGTCCCGAACATCCGCGACGCCACGCCGGAATCGCCGCCGCCGTTGACGCCGGCGAAAGCCTTCTCGACCTCGTCGATCATCGCCACGCAGGGAGCCATCGCCTCGATCAGACGCAGCGCCTGCCGGGTCCGTTCCTCCGACTGCCCGACGAGCGAACCCAGCAGGCTGCCGACATCCAGCACCAGCACCGGTCGCCCGACTTCATTCCCGAGCGCCTTGCAGAACTGCGATTTCCCACAGCCGGGAGGCGACAGCAGCAGGACGCCCCGCGGGCGCTTGTGGGGATGCCCCCGGTTCGGCTGCAACAGGGCCCGCTTGCAGAAGGACTTCAGGGCGGCCAGTCCGCCGAGGCTGCCGAAGTCCTCCCGGCCCCGGTGCAGCTCCAGCAGACCGGATTTCTTGAGCATGCCCGATTTCAGCTCCCAGACCGCCTCGCTGGTGATCCGGCCGTGGCGCACCAGCGACAGGCTGAAGGCGTTTTCCGCTTCCAGCCGCGTCAGTCCCACCGCCGCATCGAGGATGGTGTCGAGTTCCGGTCCGGCGGGGAGCTCCGACGCCTCGGTGGCGATCCCGCGGGCAATCTCGGCCATCTGTTCCCGGTCGGGGAGTTCGTGTTCGATCACCACGAACAGCTTGTCGAGTTCCACCGGCAGTTGGATCACCGGGGCGAGGATCACCACGATGGTACGATTCTGCTTCCCGGCCAGAATCTGTTGCGACAGCGCCTGCACGATTTCCACCGACGACAGAAACCGATGAAAATTCTCCAGGACCAGCAGCGCGGTCCCGTCCGGCGTCGCCAGTGAATTGATGACTCGGATCGCCGCCAAGGGATCGCCTCCGGACTGTTCGACGGCGGCCCCGCTGACGCGCAGCCCCTGGTCGATGTTCCAGGTGGCCAATCGCCATTGTTCCCGTTGGCAGAGCTGCGCGATCGCCGCTGCCCCTTCGTGTTGTTCGTGCGTTTCAATCCAGATCGCGGTGAAGCACGCGCGCACGTACTCCGCCAGCTGCTCAGAGAGCGCCATGTGTGGTCCTTTGCGGGTTGTGGATGGGAGAGGAACGGCGGACGCGACGGTCCACCGATACGAAGAGAAAAGTCGAGCGGATCAGCGGCTTTCGAGGCGGGCGAGTTCCCGTTCGAGGCGGGAGATGGTTCGCTGCTGCTTCTCGACAGCGTGAAACGCCCGTTGGAGACGCGACTTCCATCGCAGTAGCGACTGCTGCTCGGCCTGGAGTCGCGTCCGTTTCGCGTTGATTCGGCGTTGCCGGGTGGAGTCATCGGCCGTTGCTCTGACCGAACGCAGCACATGCCGGCGCGGTGTGGTCGTCATTGCCCCTCCTTCAGGTACTGCTGGCTGCCGGTGGATTGATGGAACTCCGCTTTGAGCTGTTCGTCAACCTGCTGCCCAAGCGCTTGTTCGACGAACCGGCTGGCCAGACGGCACTCACTCCCGACGAAGCCCTTCGTTTCGACGCGCGACTGGCCGCTGGAAGCCACGATGATCTCGATGGTCTTGTTCAAGCCGCACCTCCCACCTGAATGGTCAGTTTGATCGATCCGTCGGCCAGCGCCTGTTCGGTCACGGTGTGGCCCCGACGCCTGGCCTCAATCCGAGTTTTCTCGACCGCATATGTTTGCAGGAATCTGTCGAGATGCCGCTGCTCACCCCAGCGACCCCCGAAGTTGTCGTACGCGATCTTCGCAGTGACGACATCGCAGACGACTGGATACCGCCATTCCGGCAACCTCACCGCCCAGCCCACCGCCGAGCTGTTGAAGAGCTTCATCTCGCCGAACACTGGCTCCGGCAACGCCAACCGACCACACGCCGCCCGAATGGCGACCGGGTCACGGATCTCGGTCTGAATCGAAACAATGTGCGACACGTTGATCCTCCGCGTACATGGAATCCCTCTCGGAACCGACCATCGGTCCCGCCTGCCAGTCCAACCGCTGCCCCAGAAAACAAAACAGCCTCGCAAAGACCGGCCAAAACCGATTCTCACGAGGCTGTTATTCGCATTCGGCCAACCGCCCAGAGCTATGCCGAGGGCATCACCTTATATGACGCATTTTGGACCAGTTTTTAGGTCGTCGTGACCGTCGACGAGAGGGCTGCCGTGAGTTCTTGAAGGGAACTTAGCTTCGGCGTCGAAACTCGTCGGCCAGCTCGGCGCTTTGTTTCCGACTGAGCGTCTCACGAACGCCGAGGCAGGAGAAGCTGACACGGGTCACCGACAGGCTGAATGGTGCCAGAAACGGCTTCGGCCAGAGCTATGCCACTGGCTCTACCTTATATGACGCATTTTGGACCGATTTTAAGCTGGCTTTGCGTCTGCCGGCTTCAGGCCCGACGATCGAGTGCATTTTCGTGCGGGACGAAACCCTCCTCGTCCGAACAGGGAGACTTTCTCCGCCACGGCGTTCTCGGCGACCCCAACCAGATTTCGGCCCTCGTCCAACCTGACGAATGTTTGCATAATGCCTCCATGACAAGAGAGCCATTCTCCAATGGCAGGCGAGGAGTGACGTGCTCGAAGCCGTTATGATGTGTCGCGACGCCTGATTCGGCCGCGGATGGCAACTCACTGGTCAAACGCCTTGTTGAGGACAATGTCGGAAGTCACACTGCAACAACACGTTGCGACAAGAACTCGCCACAAAGGATTGCCCGTCATCCTCTTCAGAGGACACTTGAAATACGTTGATTGCATTGTCAGGTGCTGGCCCGCATTTCTCACACAGCCTTTCGCCGGGCGGGGTTTCGGGGGCATGGCTCCCGTCGAGGGGGCACGCAATTCTGTTCGGCCCAAGGATTGCCGGGGGTGGCGGGAGACGGGTTGTGACGTCGTGGGCGAGGATTCGTCAGCGTCAAGACGCGCCTTTGGCGATTCTCCGGCAGATGTCCGCGCAGCGTCAACCGCCACGGCCGTGCGGAATTCGCAGCACGGGTGGTTCTGGCTATCCCGGTAATTTTTCGAGGGCCGCCAGATGAGCGTCCAGTTCCTCGTCGCTGACCCAGCCGAGGAGGTAAAACTGAATCGCTTCGAAGGTCCGCTTCGTCGGCTGACGACCGGTCCGCAACTGGATCAGCAGACTCGCGATCAACACCGCATACATCTGCAGCAGCACGCCGTTGGGGTTCTCCGCCACCAGATGCCGACAGCCCAGCACGCTCTTGAGCCAGCGGAAAAACAGCTCGATCGTCCAGCGATAGCGGTAAGCCAGCGCCACCAGATCCGCAGCGAGGTCCAGCCGGTCCGTCACCAGCCACAGTTCGGTCGGCTGGCCATCGCGATCGCTCGTGCGGACGATCACCAGCCGCATCGGCCGGCCGACGACGTCCTTGTGCTTGTCCGTCCCCAGCCGCTTGAGCACCACGTCCCGCACGACGCCGGCGGCCTCGGACTCCGGACTCAGCGGCCGGTCTTCCTGAACGTGCAGGCTGATGTCGTCTTTGACGCGGGCGACCAGCGACGAACCGGCGTCGAGGATGGCCCGGAACAGCTCGAACGACGCGTAACCGCGATCCAGCACGTAGAGTCGGTCCGGCTGCAGCGTGGCCTTCAACTGGGCCGGTTCGGAACTGGCAGCCGGCGTCACGGTGAGCTGGCACGGAGCGGCTTTGAGCACGTCG
Organism: Planctellipticum variicoloris; assembly: GCF_030622045.1. Taxonomy (NCBI): domain Bacteria; kingdom Pseudomonadati; phylum Planctomycetota; class Planctomycetia; order Planctomycetales; family Planctomycetaceae; genus Planctellipticum; species Planctellipticum variicoloris. Next base: position 6,818,861 of record NZ_CP130886.1, read on the forward strand.
AAGTGCAGATGAAGTTTGACGCCGCGGCAGTCCCTCTGCCACAGCGCCCACGCCATCCGCGACAGGCCGCGGAAGATCGAGCCGTCGACGGCGGTCAGCCCTTGGAGGGCTTCGGCTTCGCGGCCGGTCTTCAGCGGCAGGAGTTGGCCGACCAGCTCTTCCAACAGCGGTTCCAGCAGTTCGGCGTCGAATACGCGGGCCGCTTCGCTGAGCGAACCGAGCGAAGTCCGCGCGATGCCGAGCTTGCGGCGGGTCTGCTGCCAGCCGGAGACCTGCTGCAGGGCTCGCAGACTCTCGATGGCGGGCGTGAAGAAGTAGACCAGCAGCAGGCAGAGGTAGTCGTCGAAGAACAGCGTGCGGTTGCCGGCCTTGTCGCGTGCGGTGCCGGCGTCGTGCAGCCGGGCGACGAGTTGCCGCATCTGCCGGACCAGGCGCGTCCCCTGCAGGTCTACCTGCGATTCCACCAGCACTTTCCGCCGCCTTGCCATTCTGACAGTCTCCATGGACTGTCAGGGGGATGCGCAAATCTTGTGCCGAACAGGATTGAGGGGGCACGGGATGCGAGGATCCACTTCCCGCGTGGCGGGCGGTGCGTGGCGGTCGGTCGCAAGCCTGATCTGCGGTTTTCCGTCTCGGACAGACGTGCGTGCTGCGGGCCTATCTGCGGCAGCGGTCGATGCTGACCGAGCACGCCTGCCAGCACATTCTGCACATGCTCAAGGCGCTGACGCAGATGAATCTGAAGCTCGACAAGGTTCTCTCCGACATCACCGGAGTGACCGGCCTGCTGATCATCGACGCCAGGTGGGACGGCCTCGCAGGAGAGAGTAGAGGCTGCCTACCGCTCGGGAAATGCTCCGGCGGAAAGGGCTCCAGCGGATGGTACTCAAATTGTTCGCCGGACGGGCGTATCACTTGCGTGTGGCGACGCAGGTCTGCCGGTTCTTCAAAGCCCCCCGGTCGGGACGTTCTGGTGATTGCGGTCGAGTATTTGCGAGGCGGCGGGGGGGGGCTGAAGTGTTTTACACGACCGACCTGACCGCGGATGTGGAGACCGTCTTGCGGCGTGACTCGTGGTCCTGGTCGATTGAAGAGAAGTTCCTCGACGCCAAGCAGCACCTGGAAATCGAGGAGCCTCAAAACCGGCACCGGCCCGCCGTCCGGCGGACCGTGCCAATGACATGCACGTCTGTGTCGCGGCGACGCCGGCACCGCGTTGGTCTCTCGAACCGACTGGCTGCTCGGCCGTACTCAGTCGGATGGAGACAGACTGCAGGACTGGTAGCGGACCGGGAACAGGCGTCACACCAGGTTGTTTCGGGCCGTCGAGAAGACAGGTCGGCCAGTTCGGCGGGCGATTTCCAAAGCCTGCTGATCGTCACTCTCCACGAACAACAGGAGTGACGGGTCGGCGTCATACGCGGCCGCCTTACGGAAGGCTGCATCTCCGGCATGATCGCGCGCGGCAAAAGTCGCGTGCGGCGACATCTGGAGCGATTCATACGGAATGCGATGTCGTTTGAGCCAGGCTTCAGTTTCCGGGCGATGGCGTTCCAGCCGGTTCGTGACGATTCCTCGCAAAGGCATGGACGGAACACGTCGCGGCTGGGCATTCTCCAGGAAGTCCTGATACTCCGCTGCGTGCTGGCTGGACCAGTGGCTGGAGGCGGCGAACACCTCCGGCATCCGACTGCTGCAGAAGTTCGCGAAGACGCTGGCCAGCCGGCGACAGAGCCTGCTGGCCTGGTACGACTATCCGATCTCGACGGGACCGCTGGAGGCCGTGAACAACAAGATCCGGCTGCTGCAGCGCCAGGCCTTTGGTTATCGGGACTTCGAGTTCTTCCGCCTCAAACTCTATGCACTGCATCGCATGAGGTACGCATCAGCCGGATGAGCCCGAAATCGGTAGTCCGAATCATACACTTCATCGGCCGTCACCCATTGTGCCGGAACTTGATCCGCCATCGCCTGCTGCAACATTCGTCGGGCCAGTTGCGGCTTGGTCGCAAACTCGACCTCGTCGGGAATATGGGCTTCCCGACAGCGTTCCCGGTCACCGATCCAGGCTTGTGGCAGATACAACTCTCGATCAATCAGCGTGCGCCCTTTCGAAGTGGCATACGCGAGGAACACACCGATCTGACAGTTCTCGATCCGGCCCGCAGTGCCGGAATACATTCGTGCGACACCGGCACTCTTGGTCCCCTTCTTCAGAAATCCGGTTTCCTCGATGACGAGCACGCCCTCATCGTCTGCCAGATGGTCGACGACATACCGCCGGAGGTCGTTGCAAACCTCGTCCGCACCCCACTGCGAACGGGCAATCGGCATCTATGAAAGACCGGCTGCAGATTCTTGGGCGTCTCATCTCCGAGGTAGTCCGCCAGCTGCCAGCCGTTCTTGCGATCGACCCGTGCGATCAGTCCGCGGACATACAGGGGCGCCCGCCGCTGCACTTCCACACGTCCAAACCGGGGCGCAAGTCGCTCGCTAACGCGATCCAGTTCCTCACCCCACCGCAGAACGTCCTGTTCCGAAATCTCCGGCTCCATCTTGCCCTCCAGTCTGGCAAGTGGTATCGCCTCAGCGCAATCGCGTAAAGTGGAACTGTAATACTAAGGCTAGAATGTCGCCGTGTGGGTCTTCCGGTTGCCCGCCAACTCCCCTCCCTTTTACTTGGCCACCGGAGTAGCAGAGCCGATGGTCTGTTTTTCGGTGTCCACTATACTCGCGGCAAATCGGTCGATCCCGGCGGGAGGGTTCCTTAAACGGTTCCTTGGCTCGGTGGGAAGCCATCTCCGTGTGCAACTGCGATGCGTACGCTCGCTTTGGAAGTGGGCTTGAGGCCGAAGTAAGCGTAGCCGGTCGCGACCGCCAGACCGATCCAGGCCTTTCCGTGGTCATTTAAGGACTTCAGTGCGTCAGGTTGAATCATCACTCCGACCACGAATGCCCCCAGCCCGCAAAGCATCCACACGCCGAGGTACGCGAGCACCGCGACTTTCACAACTTTGACTTGGCGAGGCGTGAAGTCCTGCTGGTTCATACTCTCGACCAGAGGCGTTTCCCCCGCGTCGGTGGCTGCCAGAACCGCAATCACAAGCGCTGAGACCAATGCGCCGATCGTGGTCATGGCGAGCCGAAATCCCTCCGTGAACGCGGTGTCTGGGTTGGGCACGTGACTCATTACTAGGACGATCGCCACAATCACCGAGGAGGCGTAGAGACCGAGCAGAACAAACGATATGATCCCACCGAAGACCGTTTTCATGGCGAGTTTTCCTTAGTCGATTGAGACACCCTGTCGCGTCCAGAGCGAGATGCCCGCATTCAGTGCCGAAGATCATGATCCTTGAAAGCAATGGCTTGGTGTCGGGCGAGTAGCGAGGCGGGGGTTGGATCATCGTGGGGGACGCTTTCGCCGGTCGGCCCGTTGAGCCGGATGCCGAAGCGGATGGCGGTGTCGGCCCCTTCACCCGGCTGGACGAGCGATCGGTAGAGCGCCCTGAGGCTGGCGGTGCCTCGCCACCAGACGACCTCGGGATCGGGGACCGGCAGGGCCTTACCGAACGCTTCGGCGGCGATTCGGCCGACCCCCAGCAAGCGGACCAGGTCCGGTCTTTGGGCTGGGTTGATCAGCACCTGCGCGTTCGAGGGGGCATCAGGCACGAGCTGATCCTGTTTGGCGAAGGTGAGCCGGAGGCAGCCGCCGAGCGTGGTCCGGGTCCAGCTCGCGACGACGTTGTCCTGAACGACTCGCTCAAACCGCGATAGCTCGAAGGCGGCCGCGGTCGAATCGCCGTCGACGGCGGGGAACAGCCCAATCGGCGGGTGGAACCGCGCCAGGCCACCGCCGATGTCGTCCCACTGGCTGGTGTCGCCGGGGCCGGCGGTGAACTCGGCGGCGACCGCAATGTGGAGATTGGTCAACCCATTGTCGAGGTCCCCCTGGATCGCCATGGGGATCGAGTCCAAGGTGGGTGGGAGGCGGAGGAGGAGAGTGCGGACGACCGGCTCGTTCCCGCTCAGGATCTGGGGGTTGAATCTCGCACCGGCGATTACCTGGAGCGCGACCCCTGGGGTGAGCGGCTGGCCCTGATCCTTCTTGAACTCGACGACGATCGGCGCCTCTCGCGCATCTTCAGGGCTCCGGAACCCGGGGTGTACCGCCCGGCGGGTGACAAGCACGGTGGCCACGCCATCCACGTCTGGTCGCGGGCTCTGGCCCAAAGTGATGTTGAGGAGCAACCGGGCTAGGGTGAACGCCCCCCCCATGAGTGACCGCGTTGCGCCATCCAGCGCCACCGACGCGAACTGGTGTGCCCCCACGGAGGCGCGGGGGCGTCGGAGCGAGACCGCAGGGGCCGGTCCCGCCCGCCGCGCGACTTGACCATCCCGCCGGTCGTCGCGGGTCGTGGACCACTGCGACGTTACCACCTCGCCTGGCCGGGTGGCCCAGCTCGTCACGTCGATCTGAGGCGGGAGGAAGTACTCGCCGGAGCGGAGGGTGTCGACGGGCCAAGCCCGGGCGACCCGCGCGTGGTTCAGGTCCTGGTTCGTGGCGGGGTAGCCCACTGTTGCGGCGGTGAACGCCACCCGGTCGAGCCGCGACAGCGTCAGGGTGGCGGTCTCCGTGGCGAGCGTCACAGCGGTCGCCGGGCGGAACGTGCCTGGGCTCCCCTCGCCCAGCGGCGACAGGCGGAAGAGTGTGGCCGAGGGGGACTCGGTCCGTGGACCGATCAGGAATTGGTTCTCCGTCCCTCCCCCCGGGATCAGTTCGATAGCTGCCCCCCTTGGGCGGTCGGCGAGGCCGAAGGCGTCGTCGCTGGCTCCGATCACATAGTAGGTGTGACCCGGGGTCAGGCCCCCGACCGGGACCCCGTTCCGGTCGGGCCCGACATAGGCGAGCTCCTGGCCGTCGCCCAGGCCGTGCCCGGGGACGTTGATCCGTTTCGCCTGCTGGTTCACCTGGTCGGGGGTGAAGCGGCACCCGACGCGCGGGCCGTCGACCGGGCGGGCGTCGTAGAGCAGGACACCCAGCCCCGGCGTGGGCTGGACCGGGATGTGGAGGAGCGGCAGGTGGCGGGCGGGGTCGGGGGTCATGTTGGCCGGGTCCGGGTCACGGTCCCAGGGGCGGACCCCGGCCAGGGGCTCGTCGACGACTCCGAGGGGCGAGGCGACCGGGATCAGGCGATCGAAGCCCACCACCACCAGGCCCGCCGCGCGGACGCGACGCTGGAGCAACTGGGATAGCCCCCAGGCCCGCGCCGCGTTGTCGTCGGCGGGCCCCTCGGCCGTGGCGACCCGGCGGAACACGCCCCTGTCGTAGAGCAGGAGCTGCCGGTTGACGCTCGGGTTGTCCCCCTGGGTCGGCACCGCGTTCAGGTCGAACGGGAAGTTCACCAGGGTCCGAGCGCGGGGCAGGGTCGCCGTCGCGGCGGGGTCGTGCTGGCGGACGACCACGGCGGCGGCCAGCCGGGCGGGGGAGGAGGCGAGCAGCCAGGCCAGGTCGGAGTAATTCCCGAGGTCGGCCGGAACGGTCGGCCCGCTGCCGGCCGGGCGGTCGCGGAGGCTGCCGGGCCAGAGGGTTTCGGCCAGGTAGGTCGACGCCAGCCAGGCGGCCTGGTCGTCCCGGGGCAGTTCGCGGGGCTGGTTTCCGGTGTCGGCCACCGGCGGCCGGGGGCGTCGGGGGTGGATCCCCGCCTCCGGGTACGACCGGTCGGGGGGCTCATTGCCGAGCGCTACGACGGGCAGGTCGGGGCGGCCGGCAAGTTTCGCCCCGGTGGCCCAGGCGAGCCGGACCTCGTGGCCGCCGATCGCGTCGAACGGCTGGGGTTGCGGGGGCAGCAGTTGGAGGTCGAGCCCCGCCGCCGTGAGGGCGGGCCGGGGCGGGGTGGTCGCCGTCCTGGCCGGGGTGTTGGTCGTGGCGAAGGGGGCCAGCCACGCCACCTGGCTGGCGTCGACGACTAGTGCCGTGGCGTCGGCATCGGTGGAGTTGGCGGGCAGGCCGAGGTAGTCGCCGAGCCGGCGGAGCCACACGGTCTGGGGGGCCTGCCAGTCCCATTGCTTGCCGGTGGCGACCTCCCGGACGGTGTGGTGGGCCACCCCGCCCAGGACCCGGCCGGGAGTGGGGCCGAGGCCGGCGAACACCGCTTCCAGGGGGGCGGCGGCCTGGTTCAGGTAGACGCGGGCGGTCCATTCCAGGGCTGCCGTCGTGGACGAGCCCTGGCGGTACGGGACCTGGTTGCGGAGCGACCACCGGCCGGTGAGCTCGACCCGCGCCGTGGCCTGGTCCGCCCCGGTCTGAGGGTTCGGGGTCCCACTCACCACCAACCGCGCCGCGAGCCGGGTCCTGTCGGGTTCGGCCGGCGTGACCCGGGGGTCGTGGCGGTCGGTGAGGGTCATCCAGATCTCGGCCCCGAGGTCGACGACGTGCAGGGGCGTGTCGAACCGGACCGCGACGAAGCCCCGATCGTTGGGGTCGAGCCGCTCGAACCAGGAGCCGACCAGGTCCGTGGGCGCCTCCTGGGTCGGGACGCCGACCAGGAGGAACTGGTTGGCGCCGAAGTGGCCCAGGCGGGCGCGGAGCCGGGCCAGGGGCTGGCCCGTCAGCGACGACGTGACAGTGAACGTCCACGGCGGCGGCGGGTCGATCCCGTCGTCGAACGCCGCCCGGACCAGCGCGAAATTCCGGTGCCAGACACCGTCTTCGCCCAGGGCTTTCCCCTCCGCGATCCGGGCGCGGGTGAGCGGGTCGAGGTGGGGTTCGGACCAGACGTGGGGCTGGTAAAGGTCGCGGCGCTGCATCATTTGATCGAGCAGCGTGCCCGTGGCCACCGCGCTGGGCGTGACTGAGGCCACCTCTCGCTGACCGGCCTCCCCCAGCGCGTGCCAGACCGCCCGCTGGGGCGGCGCGGCGTCGGACCGCGAGCCGAGGTTGAGCCTGCGGCCGATCGCGAGCAGGCGGGCGTCGTGCTCCTTCCGGAACGGCTGGGGACTGATCGTGTGGGTGATTGACCAGGAGAAATCGCCGCTCGGCCGGGCCATCCGCCAAGTTAGGGACCCGGTGTCGACCGGCACGGTTCCCCGGTCCGCCGCCTGGGTGTCGATGACCAGGGCGGCGATGTCATAGGCGAACGGGGTATCGGTGGCGGTGGACTGGGCCCGGAGGGTCAGCTTGCCCGGCTGGAGTCGGGCGGTGCAGCCCTCCGGGGGGAGTCGGAGCAGGCCCACGGTATGGTCCAGGGCGATCTCCGTGACGGCGAGGTTCCAGGAGCCGTCGGAGCCCAGGGCGCCGGCGACCACCAGCGCCACCCGCGCCAGGCTGGTGCCGCTGGTGCCGCTGGTGCCGCTGGTGGCGTCGCGGAGGAGCGGGTCGTCGAACCGCCAGTCGATTCCGCCGCTGGCTTGGAGGTTCCAGTTCGAGCCGGTCCGGGTGAACTGGAGGCGGACGACGTTGCGGGCGGAGGTCGGCGGCCGTTCCGACCGCCGGTCCGGGGCCGGGGCGGTCCGCATCCAGACCGCCGTGAGTCTGAACGAGGTCGGGCCGGTCGCGTCGCCGGTCGCCTGTACCCGGATGGGGAACAGGGGGAAGCCGAGCAGAATCGGCCAGGAGTGGTCGCCGTCGTGGCAGCACCAGCCCGCCCCGTCGTCGGGGGTCTCGCCGGTGAGGGGCAGGTCGATCAGTTCGCAGACGATCCGGCTTTTCGTGGTCGCGTCGTCGCGGAGGGTCACGGTTTCGCACCAGCCCAGGCGGTCGGTCGGGGCGCCCGGGGTGGCCGCGCGGGTGAGCGGGCCGCGCGGCTCGGCGCGGACCAGCCCGAGGCCGTCGGCGGTCACGATCGTGCCGTCCCCCATCTTCGCGGCGAGCAGGGGTTGACCGTTGCGGAGGAGCGGCGGGGCCCAGGCGGTGGCGGCACCGGGGGCCTCGAACCCGGCGGTGAACTTCGGGAGGTTGGCGCCGGAGGGGGTCAGGGTCGTAGTCAGGGTCGCGGACAGGGACTGGGTCCGGTCGGGCTCGACCGCCGTGGGATACTGGAAGGTCAGCGTCAGGGCGATCCCGGCGGCATCGCGGATGGTGAGCTTCAGCGCCGGGTCGACGCCCACGAGCCGGGTTGGGGAGCCGGGCTCGACCGTCACGCGGCAGCCGCCGGCCGGGTCCAGCGTCGGGGTGTTGGTGTTGCCGGTTGGCACCAGCGCGGGGGGGAGCCAGCCGAGGGCGGGGACCGCCACCCCCGCACGGTCGAGCGGGAACGTGGAGGCGGTCTCGACGCCCGATGTATCCCAGGTCACCGATCCGATCGTCCCGTCGGGCAGACCGGTCATCTGCTCGCCGTACCACTGGTCGAGGCTCGGGTTGGCGTGGCGGTAGACCCAGCCCGGCGCGGCGGTGGGGGAGAGCCGGAACTCGACGCCGGTGAGGGTCGTCAGCTGGTAGTGATCGAGCGGGCTGAGGCCCGCGACGACCCACATCGCGACCGTGTTCGGCGGATCGGGGGGGAGCGGGTCCGGTCCCACGGGGGGCCGAAGCGTGGGGGTGTCCCCCTCGGGGTACCGGGGCAGAGCCCCGGGGGGAAAGCTGATCAGGGCTTCCGGCGGGCTGGTCTGGTCGTGTGGGGTCCGGAGGAACGGCACCAAGCCCCGGTCACCGTCGAGCCAGCCTTCGGCGCGGTCGGGGCCGGGCACGGGCACGTTCCGCGCCAGGGGTAGGCCCACCGGCAGGTGCCAGGCGGTCAACTGGTCGGCGCGGGCGCGGAAGGTCAGGTCGCCAGTGTTCGGGTCCCACCGCAACAGGACGGTCAGGGGGGCGGGGCGGGTTTTGGGCTCGGTGGTCAACAGGGTCACGAACCCGGCCGTCACCAGGGCCCGGCCGATGGAGGTGTCGTCGGGCTCCTCCGGTCCTTGCCACAGGGGGGGGAAGGTGGAGGGTTCGGAGCCGGGTTCGCTCGCCCAGAACGGGCCGGTCGTGACCGTGGTCCGGGGCTGGGTGATGACCAGTCGCAGGGTCTCCGTCGTCCCGTTGCTCCGGTACTCGACCCCGACGTCGGAGGCTCCCAGTGCCGTGGCCAGCACGTCCAGGCCGTAGGCGTTCCGCCGCTGGAGCAGGTCGCGGGCGATGCCGGTGACGTCGATCATCCCCCGCAGGGCCTGGCTCGGGTCGTCGTTGGCCGCCGCGCTGGGGTTGGCGGGGGGCAGGGCGTAGGCGTCTAGCGCCAGCCAGCCGGAGGCGGTGCAGAGCCACGACCGCCGCGACACCTGGACGCCGTCCGTGCCGGCCGGGATCGGCGTCTGGGGGATCTGCTGGGGGACAAGAGTTTCATTGAGGGCGAGCGTGACCGTGGGCGTCTGGTCACCGACCTGCTGGACGGCGAAGCCGACCTGACGCTCCGTGGCGGCAGGGTCGTCGTCCGAAGTCGTCAGCCACCAGTCGCGGTCGGCCGGCCAGGCCCCCCCGGCCTGGCGGGTGACCTGCCCCCGCAGCAACGTTGGTTGAAACGACGCGGTTGCCGACCGGCCGGTGCCGATCAGGAGCGACACCCCGGGGCGCTCCACTCGCCACCGGAGGCGGGTCGGGTCCCCCGCGAACGGGTTGGGGTCGGCGGTGATCCGCACCACCACGCCGTCGGGGTCGGCATCGATCAGGCGGAGAAACGACCGACCGCCCCCCCCGCCGCCGAACCCTCGGAACTGGTCGCGGACGCTCCGGACGTAGGCGCTGGCCGTCAGGGAGGTCCCGGACAGGGCGCTGGTCGGGTCGTCGCTCAGGGTCCAGGATTGGCCGACGATGGCCATCGCCGCGCGGACGATCGCGCGGGCCGGATCGCCGGTGGGTTGCTGGGTCGGTCCGAACCCGACCAGGCGTTGCTTCAGCAGCTGGAACGCCGCAGAGGGGTGCTGGGGGTCGGTCTCGACCGTGTCGGTTAGGAGGTCACCGTTCAGGTCGAAGGCGCGAAGGTGGAGCAACCGGGCCGGGTCGAACCCCAGGAGGATAAGGCCGTTGCCGGAGGTCGGCACGGCCGAGCCGTTGCCCCACTCGACCACGCGTGGCGTGAACGGGCCCTGCGGCACCCGGAGGACGACCGGGACCCGCGTTGCCGGTCGGCCGGGGTAAAACGACCGGGGCAGCAGCCCCTCGAGGTAGATTCCCCCCGGCTCGATGTGAATAGCGCGGAGGTCGGCCGGGTTGTTGGTCGGCCAGAGCCGAGCCATCCCCTGGCGCCAGAAAGGATAGTTGCTGACAAACGGGATGGTCAGCCCGCCCCGCAGCAGGACGCGTGCATCCTCGCCGGGGTTCGGCCCAGTGGGCTGGCCGGCGAACCCTAGGCCCAGCCGGACTGGGGTCGTCAGCAAAATCTCCTGCCTGGGGGCTACCCCATTCTGATTCCGGAAGTAGTATAACGTCACGACGACCCGCAGGGCCTGGTCGTCGGAGGAGACGAACCGCTCCAGTGTCTTCCGTATCTGGTCATTGGGGGCCGCTGTTTCGTCCACACCGGTGATGGCGACCGGCCGCAGGCGGATCATACCCGGGTTGACCGGCAGGACGTTCACGTCGAGAAACGGGAACGGGCCCGAGGTCAGACCGAGCGGCAGGTACAGGTGGAAGTTCCGGACCATGCGATCAGGCTCGCTCATTGGTGGCTCTCCTCGGGGCAGCCAGCGCCATCCAGCGGCGGCCAGAAGTCGGACATGACCCCGGACCGCTCTACCCGCAGGTGGAACCACCTTGTCTTCGGCTGAACCGACAACCGCTGGAGACGGTGGTAAACCTCGGCCTGGTTCGGCTCGTTCATCTTGAAGGTCAGCCGGACACGCAGCTCGAGCCGGCCGACGTCCGCCCCGGAGGGGGGCTGGATCAGTGAGATCACCGCGGCCCTGATCGCTGAAAGCTGAGAGCAGCGGGCGACGTACCACTTGGGCTCGTCGCCGCTGGGGTTGCTTGGAGCCAGCGGACTGAACACCTCGATCAGGGGCAGGATCACCTTGGTCCCGCCTTCCTGGTAGTCGGGCTGAAGGTCCCACATGTGGACCGTCAGCCGCGCGAACAGGTCGGGCAGGCTCCCCAGCAGGAACGGGCAGGTCGCGCCGATGTTCAGCTCGATGTCGGATTGGAACCAGAACTGGCGGAGTTCCTCGGCGAGGTACTGCCGGGGGTGCGGCAGCGGCAGGTCGAGCGTCAGCGACGATTCCCCCTGGTCGTTCGGCTCGGCGAGCGTGACGGCCCTCGGGTTGTAGCACGACGCCTGAGGCCACTGGGAGGGCCGGCGAAACAGGGGGCGGACGGTGCCGGTCTGAGTGACCGGGGATCTGACCTGACCCGCCTCGCAGTACGATTCGGCGAGGTAATCGTAATAAACCGGCGCCGCGGGCACGACGAAGACGTCGGCCTTCGCGGTCGGTCGGAGCGACGCGGGCAGGACGGTGTTTAGCCCGTCCCGCAAGTCGCCGGAACCGATCGGGAGCGGGAACGGTTGCCCGGGTCGCTCGGTCCCCCGCTCGCTCTGGACCCAGGTCCGATACGCGTCCCACTGGACCGTGTGGTCGGCGTCGACGTGCTGGGCGAAGACCTGGTAGACACCCTCCAAGGTGGTCTGGCCGCCGGCCACGTCGCGGTGCAACCTGAGGTGTTGGCCCGAGAACGCGAAGAATTCCTTGCTCACCGCGTTGGCTGTGGAGGCGTACTCGGCCGGGTGGCGGAAGACGGTGATCGCCACCCCGCCGGAGGTCGGCGCGATCAGCACGGCGGGGCCGCCGCTGGCGGGGTCATCGTCGAACGGGTCGGTGCGGGGGACCTTCAGGTTGTGGACCGCCTCCGGCGGGACGAACGTCAACTCCCCCTGGTCGGCCTCGGGCGTGGCGGCCGACCGGAGTGCGAGCCAGATTTCGTCGTAGCGCCGGACGATCTGAACCCCGACGTCGTAGCTGTGCCGAAGCCCGTTGGGGATCGGCAACGCCAGGCGGACCCGGCCGCCGCCGCCGATCGGTACCGTGACACGCGCCCGGTTGGGGACCGGCTCGGTCGGGAGCATCACCTCGGCCGGGTAAAGGTCGATCATCTGCCCGGCGTGCCAGCGGTCCTGCCGCGATCGGCGGAACACCGAGGTCGGATGGGCGGGGTCCGGGTCGACGGTGAGCCACGCCGCCAGCGCCGCCCCGAGCCGCGCCGTCCGCTGGGCCACGGTCAGCCCGGCGGGCTGGGCCCGGTCGGCCCGACCCACCAGTAACAGACCGAACGCGGTGTTGAAGACCGGCGTGTCGGGGGCGTTGTCGGCGTCCCAGACCTTCCAGTCGTCCGGGGAGCCGGCAAACATCAACCGGACCGTGTCGAGCCGGGTTTCGCCGTCCTCGGCCACGAACCGGACGACCATCGCGGGGGGCGGCACCAGAGGCCGGGGCAGTGCGTTGAGGAACCGCTCATCGTCGAAGAGGCGGGTGTCGATCACCCGGTCCGACGCGTCGCGCCAGACGCATTCGCAGCTCAGGCCGAGCGCTTCGGCGGCGGACCATCCGAAAGGGTCCTCCGCGAACGCGGGGAGCAGGCGGAGGACGTCGCCGAGCCGATCCTTCAGCGCCCGGTTCGGGGTGAACGTGGCGGTGCCCCGGTCGCGGAGCGGCTCGGTCAGGGTCAGCTCGAACCGGGGCGAGGGCACGCCCGCCGCGCCCAGCGCCCCGGCAATCATCCCGGCCACCTCGACCAGCGCGGGGTGGACCCAGAACTGTTGCTCCGACGCGGTGCGGTACAGCTCCGGCGTGAACGGTCCGGCCCGGAGGGCGGGGGCATGGACCCGGGCGTTGGGCCGCGGGCCGCCACCGTCCCAGAGGTCACGGATCGGCGTCAGGTCGGTTCGCGCTTCGTAGGTCAGGCGGCCGGAGCCGAGCCGGCGCGGGGCGAGGTGGCGGGGGAAGGCGCGGTAGATCTCTTGCGGCCAGACGTCGACGATTCGTTCGCAGCGGGCCGAGAACCCTTCCGCGGTGATCGACCGGAGCCGGGGGTAGCCCAGGGGCGAGAGGGCCTCGACGCGGTAGACCCGGAACCCGGAGACCGGGATAGAGGCCACGTCGAATCCGCTTTCCGGGTGGGGCCAGAGCAGGGCGATGCGGTCCGGCCCGACCGCCGGGCTGTCGAAGACGTCGCCCAGGATCCATTCGGTGGACGCAGATCGGGCCAGGAACTCGATCGCCTCGACCGTGTTGCCCCGGCTGAAGTACTCCGCCTCCACCGGCCCGTCGAGCAGGCGCGGGGTGTTCCCCCGCGATGGCAGGAGGACGGCGTGACGCATCACTTGGAGGGGGGACCGGGTAATCGGCTGGTTGGCACCGGCCGGCGGCGCGATCCCGACGAAGAACTCGATGGCCTGGCCGGGCCGCGCCCCACCGATCTGTTGCTGGAGGTCGTTTTCCGGGACGACGACCCGCAGCAGCCGCTGACCCTCGACATTCTGTCCCTCGACCTCGACCTTCAGGAGTTCCCAGGTCAGGGGTTGATCGCCCGGCCCCCGCAGCTCGTCGGGGATCTGTTCCCAGAGGACCGGGTCCGTCTCGGCGTTGAAGTCGTTGAAGTCGGGGTCGGGGGGGGCGGTCGCCGGGATCGGCCCGGTCGACCCGGGTCGACGCGCTCCGAACCCGTAGTGGCCGGTCCGGGGGGCGCTGATCCACTGGTAGCGGATCTTCAGGTCACGGGCGTACTCGAACGGGCCGTCGCGGTCGGCGTTGCCCACCGCAACGACGAACTCGAACACCCCTGGGACATACGGCCCGTCGCGACCGGCGAGCGGCTTGAGCCGGTGGAGCACCTGGGACTGGCGGATCGCCGGCAGCGGGCGGACGGTCCGCCAGCGGACCTCGGTCGTGGCGCGTCGCAGTTCGCGGTTCGGGGCCTGAACCACCACCTCGTACCGCAGCCACTCGTTCTCGCGGAAGCTCGCCACGTCGTTGTCGATGAACTGGTAGGGCACCCGGAGCAGCATCTCCAGGGGCTGGCCGTCCTGGCCCTCGCCCTCCACGTGGACCCACCCCGGCGCCTGGGGGTCACTTTGATAGCGGGGCTGAAACCAGGTGGGGTTGGTAGGAAACTCACGGTCGAAGCGGCCGTCACGATACCGCTTCACCGTGATCTGGGACACCTCGATGAAGTGGTCCTCCAGGGTCGCAACAAGGTTTTTCTGGTCGATGTCATTGCTGCGGAAGTCCCAGGTGAGCCCGACCCCGGTGGCATCAAAAAACGTCTTGCCCAGTTCCAACTCGTAGCACGGCGTCCGGCCCTTGATCGGCGAAGCGAGGGTCGCTGCCGCGCCGGCCAGCCACGGCGGGGTCATGGCGCCGAGGTCAAGGAGGTTAGGTACAGGGTCGTGGTCCGGGTCATTCCATTTCCAGGTATCTTCCCAGGCGTTCGCCGTCTGCTCGGCGGTACGCTTGACCTCGAACTCAAGCACCAGGCGGAAAGGACGGGCCAGGGTGAACCTGTCTTTGGTCAGGTCCTCCTGCGGCGCGCAGAGCAGGCTCACCAGATCCTTGAAGACCCAGCCAAGCGGCAGACCGAACGGCGGGGGGGCGCCGTTGCCGTCGCTGGGCGGGTTGGGGGTGCGGGCCGGCGGGCTGGTGCAGGCGCGGAGTCGGAGGTTGTCGTAGCCGCCCTCGGAGTGGGGCAGGCGGCGCCGGCGGAGCGGGTAGAGGTCGGGCGGGCGGACGCCGCTGGTACCGTCGCTGGCGTCGGCGACCTGGGGCGACTTCACCCAGGCGTCGGTTAGTTCCGGGCGGATCAACCGTGGCTCGGGTACGTCGGGGAACGCCTGGAGCAACTCTCGGAGGCCAACATTGCTGGGCTGGCCGTTCTCCACGACCGGGATGAATTTGGTGTCGAGATCCTCGTTCCACTGGAGCAGGCCGTCGCTGATATGCCAGCCGTCGTCCCACCGGTCCGACCCCCGGAAGCCGCGAAACGCAACCCCGTCCGCCGACTTGAGCGCGAGCCGGAACCGGAAAGCCGCGTCGGGGACCAGCGGCGGTTTTGGGTAAAGCTGGCCGGAGGCCGGGAACAGGACGACCCGCACGATCCGGGTGTCGTCGTTGACCTGGGTCCGGGTGAAGCGATAGTGCCAGGGCCGGGCGGTGTCGAGAGCGCGGCTCGGGGCGGCGGGGGCCAGGCCTATGAACCGCGCGGAGGGGACGATCGCCGAGGCGGGCAGCAGTTCCTGGATCTTTTGCCGCGCCTTGGTGACGTTGTCCGCCTGCCAGGCCATCGACAGGTCGCCGCTTAGGTCGTAGCCGCAGATGCTGAAGGAGACCGAGACGTGTGCGCGGGCCCCGAGCGAGGACGGGTCGGTCCCCTCGTTCATGCCGATCTCGCCGTCGATGTCGACGCTGGCGAACCGGTAGTCGCCGTCGAAGCCAATCTTCAGCGGGCTGTACTTCGGGCCAAGCCGGCAGTGCGCCGAGGCGTGGACCAACAGGCTGGCGGAGACTTGGAGCCGGCCCACCAGGTAGGTCCGCAGCGGCGACCCCCCCGGCGCCAGGGCGCCGAGCAGTTCCAGGCCCACCTTGGCGTCGAGGTTGGCCGAAATCTCGGCCGAGGCCGACCCGGCCCAGGTGTCGAACCCGGCGCTGCCGCCGAGGCTGACGTTGAGGCCGGCGTCGAGGTTCAGGCCGAAGGTCGCGGCGCCGCCGGCCACGCCGAATCGGAACCCGGCGGCCACCTCGGCCTGGAAGATTGCCCCCAAGTTGTAGCCGAAGCGGATCTCGCGTGGCCAGCCCACCTTGACCTCGAACATCGACGGCGTCGCGTCGACCGACAGATTGGCTTGGATCGCAGAGACTGCCTGGCCCAGGATCTCCGGCACCGAGTCCCCCATTTTCGGGTTGGGCAGTGTCTGGGCGTAGGCCGAGATCCGCGGCTCCTGCGGGAAGACCATCATCGCCGCCCGCGCCAGCGGACGCGCCAGGAAGTCGGGGTCGGTCACCCGCGCCGGCGCGGCGTAGACCCAGAGGTTGGCGCCGATCAGGATTTCCAGCTGGCTGTCGACGGCTATCATGATCCGGCCGACGACCGGGTGTTCCTGTTTGACGTCGAGATTGCCGTAGGAGATCCCCCCGACACCGGCGATCGTCCATTCGGTCGACCGGTGGGACGGCGGCGGGTCGTCGACCCAGGCCTTGATGTTCGACGGGTCGGGTGGCCCGTTGGGCTGCCGGACCAGGGCGATCACCCGGTCCACCCCCTTGAGGTCGGACTTTTCCAGTCCGGCGAGGGTGTTGTTGATCCCGAACCCAAAGCCGACCGACCGGAGGTAGAATCCGGCATAAAGCGGCGTGGTCACGTCGACCTCGGCCGCGACCGAGAAGCCGGGCACCTTGCGGCCGTCGCCCGCAATCACCGGGACCGACCGGCCCACTACCCGGGTCCGGGGGAGGAAGTCGGTCTCCAGCTCGAGTTCGGCCTCGAACCCTCCCGGCATTCGCGTCATACTGCCCGACGCCATGAACCCCGCCGGGGGAGTGATCGCGATGCCGATCGTCTCCACGTCGATCGAGGTCTTACTGAGATCCGGCACGTTGTTGTTCAGCGGCAGGCTCAGCGTGATCCCACCGAAGGTGAGGCGGGCGTTGAGCAGGTCGAGATTTTTGAGCGAGGCTTGCCCCAGGATGCCCAGTATCAGCGTTGATCGTTTGTTATTGACATAATCGGGGTCCCTCTTATTGCCGACCCGCAGCCCATCGACCTCAATCTTGAGGATTTCGAGGATCTCGAACGACTGGGGGGCGCACCGGAAGGTGATGGCCTCGGCGTTGAGCCGGAGCAGGTCGAGGCTCTCGAACGAGACCGATAGCCGCTTGGCGAAGAACCCGGAGAGGAGTTCATTAATTTCCCCGTTGGGCGGGTTTTCGGGCGGTTCCGCCGAGATTGTCCCGGTCATCCGGATGTTGCTGGTCCATTTCTTGTTCTCGTACTTGGTGGCGAAGACCAGGTAGGGGATGTCAAACCGGAGGAAGAGGCTGCGGACGTGGAAAACTGGCAGGCCGATAATCTCCAGCACCGCCGCCGCGTCGAATGAGCCGTCATGCTCGGTGAGCTTTAGGGTGAGCTTGCCGACGGCCGAGTCAAAAAACACCAGGTCGGCCGAGGCCGACAGGCTGCACCCGACGAGCTTGCTGTTGCGAACCAGGATCTCCCCGACGGCCGGCTCCTGGTCGCCGGTGCCGATCGTGGTCGGCGGCTGGACGTCGACCGGCGCCTTCAGGCCGGTGAGGTCCCCACTCCCCAGCCCAACCCGGCCGGCGCGGACCCCGCCGCGAAAGTCGAAACCGGAGTCGTGGGCCTTGAACTCGCTCATCTCGAAGACGAACTTGCTGAACGACGGATCGTTGGGGTCGATGTCGGCCGGGAACTCCAGCCGGATCGCCGCCGCCGGCCCCCGGCCCGTTTCCGCCGCGCGAATCAGCGCCAGCGACGCCTTGTCCGACCCGGCCTCGAACCGGAACGTCAGCCCCTCGGGCACCGTCAACTTGACCAGGCCCGCCTTGTAGGAGGTCGTCCGCTTGGTCCGGAGGTCGGCCGAACCCGAGCAGCGGAGCGAGCTGGCCTTGAACGACAGCCGGCCCCCCGCCTCATCGGTGTCGAAGGCGAAGTTCAGGACGCCGGTGGCGTGGAGCAACTCGTCTTGGTCGGCGGGCTTGAGGTGGAATTCGAGCGGCACGGACAGCGTCGGCCGCTGGACGTCCAGGAAGTCGAGCCAGGGCCCGAGCTCCCCTTCGGAGAACGTGGTCGCCAGGCGGGCGAGGTTGGCCAGCCCCGGCGGCGCCAGCTCGATCAGCTCCCGGGCTCTGGCGACCTCGGGGATGACGTCGCCGATCGTCGCCGCGATCAGTTCGAGCGACAGGGTCGGCCGGTCGTTGACCCAGGTGATCTGGCGAAGCTCGTCGGGCAGGTCGGCGACCGGCTGGGCGAACTTCATCAGCCAGCTGGCGATGTTGCCCCCCTGCCAGGCATGGCCGATCACGGCCTTGGCGGATTCGGCCGCCTTGTCGAACAGGTCGAGCAGCAGTTGCGGGGTCTGGCCGTCGGGCACGGTTAGGCGGAAGCCGTCGCGAAGCGACCAGTCGAGCGGCGAGCCGGCGGGCAGGACAAACCGGGCCAGCGGGGAGCCCAGGTCGAGCTTCAGCTCGCCGCCGGACTGGGTCTCCACGAACGTCGCGTCCACCGCCGCGTCATCGGTCAGGGTCACAAACAAACGGCCCGCGAGCGGGCCGGAGAATGGCAGGCCCAGGGCGAACCCGTCCCGTTTCACCTCGGCGGAAATGCCGATCCTGTCTCCCTGGTCGAGCCGCAATGGGCCAAAGGTCGGGGGCGTGGTGGTGTCGATCGCCGCCGGGAACACCCAGACGGGGTGGCCCGAGACCCCGGATCCCCCGAGCGTGACCTCCAGCCGGACCCGACCGGTGAGGGTGTCGTTGCCGTCGCGCTGGAGATCGTCGACCCGGACCACCGCTGAGTCGGCCTGCGGGCCGTCGGGCAGAGTCGCCGTCAGGTTCAGGAGGAGCGACAGGTTCACCGGGGCCTGGTTGGCCGCCAGGCGAAACGTCGGGAGCAGCTCGGGGTCGGTGTTGGCTGAGGTGACCCGGATCGCCGTGCTGGCCTCCTGCTCCAGGCTGCGGGCAAAGTCGAACGGCTGGGCGAGCGGGACCTCCCAGCCGGTCTCGCCATCGACATCGGGCAGAGTGAAGCCTACTCCATCGGCGTGGAACGGACCGTTGCCCGAGGGGTCGGCCACCCCCAGCAGCGCCACGCCGAAGCCGAACGACCCGGCCCCGAGGTCGCGGGCCCGGCTGAGCTGGACGGCCGACCGCTCGGCCGGATCGTCGCGGAGCCGCGCCGCGCGCGGCGGGGCCGGTGCCGGGCTTGCGTCCTCCGCCGACCATCGCGAAGCCTGGTCGCGGGGGCCGGGGCGGGCCGGGGCGGGCGCGAACGCCGGGGGGGGCTGGGTCAGGCCCGAGACGTCGAGGGGGAAGCGGAAGCGGGAGGTGGCGTTGTCGCCTTGCCCGCGGGTGGTCGTTAGGTCGACGCGCTGGGCATCGGCCAGGTGCCAGACGGAGGTGTCACCGGGGGCGGGCGGCCAGCCGCCGAGGCCGGGGATCTGCTTGAGGACTGGGGGGTTGGCCGCCGTGGCGAGCTGGGTCGCCAGCTGGTTCACGAGCAGCTGCTCGATGGCGTCGGTCCAGGACTCGGCCGGGGTGCTGGCCAGCGGCAGGTTCGGCTTGCTGGCGACCAGGACCTTGCCCACCCCCTTGGTGTCCACCGAGACGACGCCG
Source organism: Planctellipticum variicoloris (assembly GCF_030622045.1). Classification (NCBI taxonomy): domain Bacteria; kingdom Pseudomonadati; phylum Planctomycetota; class Planctomycetia; order Planctomycetales; family Planctomycetaceae; genus Planctellipticum; species Planctellipticum variicoloris. Next base: position 6,838,166 of record NZ_CP130886.1, read on the forward strand.
CCGGTGTTGACCACGTCCTCCGGGCGGCGGAGGAACCAGGCGAACAGGAGCGCCACGGCACGCTGGGAGGTAAAGATCTCGCCGAGGGTGTAGGGTTGGTTGGGCAGGGTGGTCGAGCTGGCCGGGTGCTTGAAATCCTTGAGGGTGACCCGCGTCCGCAACAACTCGCGGAGCTGGACGCGGGCGAACCCCCAGGTCGCACGGGCCATCGCGGCGGGAAAGGCGCGCGTGAACAGGATCAGGCGGGAAAACCAGGTCCAGCCCGCCAGGTGGCGGAGCGGCACGGTGGCCACGGTGGGGGCGTCCCAGACCAGTGCGGCGGAATAGACCCGCTGGGCGGACCGGAACAGGTCCGCGCCGTTGGTCCCCCACTCCTGCTCGGGATTGACGCCGAAGCGGCCGAAGGTGGCGTCGAAGGTCGCCTGGTCGGTCTTTTTGAGGTAGGCGGCGAACGCCCCCAGCCGGCTCCGTTGGTTTTTGGGCAGGGGGGAGGACGCCGCCGGCAGGCTGGCGGGCAGCCCGCCGAAAAGGAACGCCAGCCGGCCGCTGGGGTCGACCGAGGCCCCGTCGAGGAAGGCAGAGTTTTCCAGATGGCTCACCGCCCGCAGCACCAGGAACGTGGCCTGTGCCTCAGGCGAGAGATTCGACCAGGTATTGCCCGCGAAGTTGTTGGGCAGCAACTCCAGGGGCTCGCGGTCCCAGAACAGCGCCGCCTGGGCGGGGGGGAACGCCGAGGGAGTGGGCTTGCCGTTGGCGTCCCGCGCCGGCTGCCCGACGCCGACCAGGCCGTCGTTGCGGCGGTTGCCGGTGATCGTCGGGAAGTCCGGCGCCACGTCGCGGGCGACGACCCAGAGGTCGCTGCCGTCGGCCGGGGGCCAGTCGCGGTTCCAGAGGAAGTTGGCCTTCACCTCGTCGCCCAGGGTGTTGCCCGAGTGGACCCGGGACGAGACGACCAGGGGGGTGGCCCACCCGCTGATCCGCCACCGGGTCAGCGCCTCCATCACGGCGGGGTCGACCACGTCGTCGGTCGGCCACGGCGAACCGGTCGGCGGCGTGACTGTCACCGACTCAAAATCGACCGGGGGTTTGGCCGGCGCGGTCGGGATCGGTTTGGCGATCGCCACCTGAAGGGCGCGGGTCGCGCGCTTGAACTCGCGGACCGCGACCCGTGCCCGGTCGTTGTCGTTGGTGCTCGACAAGAAGCCGATGCGGGCGAGGTTGCTCCGCACGAACGGCAGGCAGAGCCGCTGGTGGTTGATGTTATCCCAGTCGAGGTTGCCAGTCGCCGGGTAGCGGGTCGGGATCTGGACCAGCTCGGTGAAGTCGCCCTGGAACCCGTTGCCATCGTGGCGCCGGGTCAGGCCCGCCTTTCCCAGGTCGGGCACGGTGGTATCGCGCACCTTGTCCAGTGCGTCCGCCGACGCCACATTCGGGATCATCGCCGCGCGGATCTGATCGATCAGCGTGCTTTCGTCCGCGTCGGTGTAGGTGGTGATGTCGGTCGACAACCCGGCGGCTCGCCACGCCGCGATCAGGCGACTCCCCGCCCGCCCGTCCTCGACGACGTGGCCGGGCCGCCGGATGTGCCACCGGAGGAGGTACGCCAGCGCCAGCTCCGACTGAAAAACGTCGCCGATGGTCGGCGCCCGCCGCCCCACCGTGGCGTCGACGATCGAGTTGAGGACCCCGGGCGGGAACGGTGTCATCACGATGTCGCGGAGCCGGGACCGGGCCATCGTCCAGACGTTGGCGCGGACGGCATCGTCGTTGCGGGCGGCCAGGACGAAGCGGTAAAACCAGTGCCAGGAGCGGAACAGGTCGAGCTCGTCATAGGTCCCGGCCGGCGTGCCCGGCTTGACCAGGGTATCGAGGCGGCGAAGGAACCGCGGCGGGTTGGCCGCGCCCACCCGACGGGAGGCTGTGATCCCGAGATACGCCTCGTACTTCCGCTGCGACATGTTGTAAATCTGCTCGCCCGGGCGGACGATGCCCCCCGTCCACTGGACGACATCGTCGTCACTCGCCGTAGGGGCCGACTTCTCGCCGCTGATGACCTCGACCCCGGGCATCAGGTTGCCGTACGAGCTGGCCGCCTGGTCCTTGAGCCACGCGAGGAACCCGGGCAGCTCTCCCTTGCCGTGCTTGCCGTTCTCGGGCCGAGGAGAGGTGGTCCACTGGCACGGGCCAAACGACAGGAAGGCATTGTCGTAGGCGTTGACCGCGTCGAGCTGGCCGTCGATCTCGGGGAACGACCCCGCGTACAGCACGCGAAACGTCGACTTCTGCGAAGCAAGCAAATGGTCGGCGGGCACCCCAACCATGTGGAGGGGCGTGATGGCGCCGCTGGGGAGGGTATGCCGACCGGCCTGCGACCCGGGTCCACCGAAGTTGGGGCGGGTGAGGTAGGATCCCAAGACTTGCCAGTCGTCGCGGCTGGCCCCGGGTCGCTCGGTCCAGTCGCGGACGAACATCCGGCCGCCCGACGCTTCGGTGTGGTCGTCGTGGGCCCAGAGGTTGGCGGCCAGCACTTCGTCGGTCCGATTGTTGCCGTCGAGACGGAAGCAGTTGATGACTACCGGGCAGCGGAGCTTGTCCCGGAGCCAGACCTGGAGGCAGGCGGCGGTCGTCGTGGTGGCGACGCCGTGGATCTCGGCGGCGGCCAGCCGGGCCTCGGCGGCCAAAATCCTCGTTTCGTAACGACTCCAGAAATCCACCGGTTCGGCCCCGGTGGCCGTGGTCCGGGCCGCCTTGGTGAGCCCGGCGTAGGTCTGGAACTCGCGCACCGCCCATTCGGTGCGGATATCGAACAGACCCGTCGGCGCCCGGTTGAGGAACCGCAGCGTCACGAGATCCTGCTGGAGCTGGCGGACGTGGGAGGCGCCGGCCTGTTCCGGATGCTTCACCCCGGCGTAGGTCGGGACCTGCCCGGTGGGCTTGTCGACGTCACCGAGCTGGAGTTCAAATCCGGCGTAGGAGAGAGTCGTCTCGCTCAGGAACTGCCGTTTGTCGTTTGCCACGAACCCAGCCCCTCCGCCGACTCCGGACCAACATCGCCGCTGATCGCTGGACAAAACATCGCCGCTGATCGCTGGACAATCAGAAAAGATATTATTTGTAAGATCAACAAAAATACGTCGGGGCGATTCTCATTTTATCTTTTTTCGGCTCATCCGACTAACGCGTCCCTGAGTTGAAAGAAGACGGACATGCCGTTCTGGTTTGGAGTTGCGAAAAAGACTTCAGACCAGGAGGCCGGCATGTCCGATTGGATGTTGTATCACGCGTTTGGGATCCGCGGCTACGAAATCGTCCGCCAGGAGAAGTTCGACCGCCGCTGCCTGTCGTTCTCGCTGCGGGCGACGCCGCAGGTGCTGCGTTGTCCCCGCTGCGGTTCGAAGGACGTGATTCGCAAAGGAACCAACCCCCGACTGTTCCGGGGGCTGTCCGTCGGATCTCAGCCGGTCTGGTTCGACGCGGCGATTCCTCGTGTGCGGTGCGACCGGTGCGAGCTGACCCGGCAGGTGCGGATTCCCTTCGCCGACGAGAAACGTCGGCACACGCGGGCATTCGAACGGTACGCCCTGGAGCTGGCGCGGATCACGACCACGCAGCACGCCGCCGACCATCTTCAGGTGTCGTGGGACACCGTCCGCGACATCGAAGCCCGGCACCTGCAGAAAACGTACGGCAAGCCGAAGCTGAAACACCTGACGCAGATCGCCATCGACGAGATCTACCTCGGCAAAAGCGTGAAGTTCCTGACGGTGGTGCTCGATCTGGAGAGCGGTGCCATGGTGTTTGTCGGCCGGGGAAAAGGGGCCGAATCGCTCGATCCGTTCTGGAAGCGGCTGCGTCATTCGCGGGCCGTGATCGAAGCCGTGGCGGCCGACATGTCTCCGGCGTACGCTCTGGCCGTGCGGACACACCTGCCTCACGCCACGCTGGTCAACGATCGCTTTCACGTGATCAAGCTCTACAACGAGCTGCTGACCGAACTGCGGCGGGAGCTGTACGCGCGAATGATCCGGACGTCCAATCCGGCAGCTTGAAACTGGTAGCTGCATTCCCCAATGGCGGCCGAGGGTTCGATGTACTGCTGCCGGGTGTGCCGGATTGGCTAACGCTGTAAGGCTCTGAGCATGCCCTCCAATTTCGCCTTTCTGCCGCCCCACTGGGCCGGCCTGCACGATGACGCAAGCCAAGCGGAGGGGAACGTCGACGCCTCGCCGTGGGCGGCAGCACAACTCTCGTGGACGATCGGCAGAAACCACCCGAACATCTGCGTCTTTCGCGGCTGGCTCCGACAATAGCCCGGGGGCTCGTCGTGGTCCAGAACCTTCCTCAGCGTGGCCAGCCGAAGTAATAGTTCTCATACGCTGCACGCTGTCTTAACTCGCCGGACACGAGTTGCTGCCGAATGGAGGTCCGAAACTCAATGTCGGTTCGCACTCCGGCGCCTCCTTGCGAATATGGACAGATCGGGGCTCGCCCCAACTTTCCAATTCATAGATCTACGCTCCTGCACGCCGCCAATTTCAAACTCCGTAATACGCCGACCTCCGCCGGATTCAATTGCCGTCAACAGGTCTACGGTCTTCCGCCGCCATCACACAGTGTCGAATTACATCGGAGAGGGAGTAGCGTACTCCGTCAAGATCGCGGAGGCGCCCGGCGAGAATTTCGCGGGACAGGCCCGGCGGGAGGCAGTCCGCGAACTTGAGTTCTTTTTCGGCGGCTTCGTCGACCGCGGGCCATAGCGTCTCCGGATCCGGAGCTCGCAGTTCTGCGATCGCCCGTTCGGCGTCGGCCAGCGTCATGGTGCCGTCGAACGTCAGGGCGAAACTGCTCGGAACAACGCGGCACTTCGCCAGTTCCGAGAGCGTCGGGGCCAGCGAGGCATTGGCGCCGATCCCCGCGTAGGTCCACCAGACGATTTCGCCGTCCTCATCTCGGACCAGCACGGTTCCTTCCACGGTCAGCCAGGCAAATTTGTCCCGCAGCAGCTCGATCCGGTCCGCGGCCCGCTGCGACCAGTCGGGACGGGATTCCGACGTGGCCAGCACGCGCTGCATGGCCTGACACAATTGGAAGCCCAGCCCCCGGCCTTCGCCTCTCCAGCTCGACTTGCCACGGGCGTCTGAGGCCTCCACCCAGGCCACATGCTGCGACCAGTCGACGTGGGTCACCCGCCAGGGACGGCCCCCCAGCAGCAGCACGCGAGGGCCTTCCTGTTTGCCCAGAAACGTCTGGGCGTCCACATGCCCCAGTTCCTCGCGACCGTGGAGCACGCGGAACAGCGGGGGTGACAGGAACACCGACATCAGTTCCATGAAGTGCCGCCGGTCGTACGCCTTCTCCCCGGCCCGCCCGATCCCCAGCAGTCCCTCCTCGTCCCACAGCAGGTCCTGATCCAGCATGTGCTGCACGATGCCCGTGATCTGGTCGGGCGACATTGCCGCAAAGCCGGGAACACCGGCGACCCACTCCAGCCACGTCCGCCGTCCGATGCCCCCTTCCTGCAGCACCAGGGCCATCAACTGTTGCGCCAGCACGTGATACGGGTCCGGCGGCGGCACCACTGGTTCGACGTAGCCGGAGGCCCACAGGTCCATCAGTCCGGCGGCCTGCAGCAACGCATCCTCGCTGGTCGCCAGAAACAGACAATTCCGCGTGGTCCCGGCCCGCCGTCCGGTCCGCCCCATCCGTTGCAGGAAACTCGACACCGTCGACGGGCTGTCGAGCTGAATGACTCGGTCCAGGTCGCCGACGTCGACCCCCAGTTCCAGCACACTCGTGGCGACGATTACGCAATCGTCTCGACTGGCAAAGGCCTCCTCCGCCTGGTGCCGCTGGTCCTGGCTCAGCGAACTGTGGGTTACGAACGTAGTCGTTCCTGCCTGCCGCAGCGCCAGGCCAAGCTGCTCGGCCCGCGCACGGCTGTCGACAAAGACCAGCCGCTTCTCGCCGCGATGCAGGCGGTTAATGACGACCGCGGCATTCTGCAGCGAACCAACGAAATCCAGTTTGACGTCCGACGTGAGGGCCGGACCAGGTGGCGGGAGCAGCACCCGCCGCGGGGCCTTGCAGCTTCCGGCGAGCCAGTCGACCAGCAGATCCGGGTTCCCCACCGTTGCCGACAGGCCGATCCGCTGCACCTCGCGGCCGGCCAAGTGGGAAATCCGCTCCAGGACCGACAGCAGGTGCCAGCCCCGGTCGTCACCGGCAAACGCGTGAATCTCGTCGACGATCACCACCCGCAGCCCGGAAAAGAGTGTGCGGGCATCGACTTTCGGCGACACCAGCATCACTTCCAGGGATTCGGGCGTGGTCAGCAGGCAATCGGGCGGATCGCGCAGGATCCGCTGCCGGGCGGTCGTCTTCACGTCGCCGTGCCACAACGCCGCCCGACGCCCGAGCAGCGTCGAGTAACGCTGCAGACGTTGATCCAGATTGTTGAGCAGCGCTTTAATCGGGCACAGATACAGGACGCTGAGCCCCTGCCAGCCTTCCGACAACATCCGCGACAGGACCGGGAAGAAGGCCGCCTCGGTTTTACCGCCGGCCGTCGGAGCCAGCACGATCAGGTGCTCGCCCGCCAGGCTGTGCGGAATCACCGCGTCCTGAAACGGACGGAGTTCCCGCCACCCCAGGCTATTGACGATGTGATGCTGCAGCGCCGGATGAAAGTTCTCGAAGTTGCTCACACTTCCAGCTCAATATCGTCCACGTCGGCGGCACCCATCGCCTGCCGTTCGACGGGAGTCAGTTCGGTCTCGGAAATGGTCAGCGCGTAGTGCTCCCGCGGGTCGAATTCGGGGAACAGGTCGATGCGGTCCAGGACGTCTGCCACGAGTTTTTTCAGGAAGATCCGCGGGGCCACGCCGACTTTGCCCCCCAGTTTTCCCGCCACTCCACTGGCCAGGTCCCGGACGTACTGGTCGTCGCACAGGGTGGCAATGCGGTCCGGGGCCTGAGCGTGCTCCTGGTAAATGTTTCGGACCTTGCTGCCGACCAGCACCATGCGGTCGAGACTGAACGCCGGGAGGCGGATCTGGACGGCGCGGGGATTGTCAAAGCGGGCGTCGGTCTGGAAATCGACATGCAGCCGCTGTGCGAGGGGTTCCAGCCGCTGAATGCCCTGCGGTCCCGTATAAAACGCCGGGGTCCCGGTGATGACGAGGTAGAGCCCGGGGAACCGGCCGGAATCGACTTCATCGATGAGCTGGCGGAGGGCATTGAGACTCTTGTCGCGGACATCGCTGCGGACCCGCTGGATCGTTTCGACTTCATCGAGAACCACCAGCAGACCAGGATGCCCGGAATCGCGCAGAACGAGCAGCACCCCCTGCAGGAAGCTCAGGGCCCCGAAGTGGTCGATGTCCCCTTTGACGCCCCCCAGCCGCTTGGCCGCGGCAGCCACGTTGGGTTGCCCGGCCAGCCAGGCCAGCAGCCCCTCTGCGCCCGCATTGTCGCCCGCCCCCCGGGCCTCGCGGTACCCCCGCAACGCGGCGCTGAACATCGGGGCGGTCCGTGTGACATTGGCGAGTCGCTGTTCGAGGAGTTCCGTCGTCCGGGCCACGAGGGTCGGAGCGTCATCCGGTTGGACCGTCCCCTCGGCGAGGACGTCCTCTTCGAGCGTGTAGAACCAGCCGTCGACGATGTTGCGGAGGGCGCCCTGGGGCGTCCCCGTCGTCGCCAGCCGCTCGATCAGGCGGCGGTAGACCGTTTCCAGACGGTGCAGCGGGGTTTCCGTCTCTGACACCTGCACCTCGGCAGTCGCGAAGCCAAGCTGCCGGGCCCGGTCGGCCAGCCAGCGGGCAAAGAAAGTCTTGCCGCAGCCGTATTCGCCGCGGATCGCCTTAAAGACTCCTCCCCCCTCGGCGACTTTTTTCAGATCCTCATCGAGAGCCCCTTCGAACCGCTCCAGCCCCACGGCGAACGTGTCGAGGCTGTTCTGCGGCACCGTTCCGCGACGGAGCGCATTGATAATCTCTTCCCGGCGTTTGGGGCTCAGCGACATCGGCTACTCCTCGACCAGATCGAATTGTTTGAGCAGCAGATCCCGGTTCAGCTCGACGGTGGACGATGCCACGTCGTGACTCACAACCTGATAACCATCGACATTCAGCAGCCGGATCAACTGGGCCAGCATGCCCGCGACCCGCATCTCGGGCAGCGACAGTACGCGGGCCAGCGCCAGCATGGTGATCTTGCCGCCCCGATCGTCGAGGGCCTGGATGAATCGCTCCACGACGGTCGGATCCCGCAGGCCCCGCGCGGCCAGAGATTGCTGCTGTTCATAGACCGGAGACTTCAACAGTTGAGCGATCCAGCCGGACTTCTCCGATTTCGCAGTCGGCATGACCGCCAGTTCCGCCTCAACCTCTAGATCGAACAGCTTGCCGGTGGGCAACGGCTTCTGCGGCTTGAGCTTCGGCGTCGGCTGGGCGACCGTCGGCGTGGGGGACAGCGACTCGTCCCACCACAGCGGCAGATCGACCGGCTGGAGCTGCCAGCCCTCCGGGAGCTTGTCGGTGCTCGACAGCACCATGATCGGCACCACCATTTCCTGCGGCGACAGTCCACCGTGGTACCCGTGCTGCTTGCCGCCATAGCGGATCCGCTCACTCCACGGAGCCGTCAACTGCTGGCCGGGAATCGTCACTCGGGAACCGCGGACGGCGAACTCGTCCGGATGAGCCTGGCCCACAGTGGGCTTCCAGCGGGCGCCACTGGCTTCGGGAGCCCCCTCGGGAGCCCGCTGGACCGTCTGCGCGTCAAGCACGTGTCCGTGATCGCTCAGCAGGACAACCAGGCGGCCGGCGATGCGGGCCTCATGCAGCAGAGCCGGGACGATGTGCAGCTTGTCCTGCGACCAGCTGACGTCGAGCTGGTCGCCCTTGGCCAGAAAGTCGTCGACGGCGTTGACCACGACCCCCACCACCTTGCGGTGCGAGGACTGGATCGCCTCCCGTACGTCCCGCGCGAGGCCGGAATCCTCGGCCTTCTGCAGTGATGCCTTGTGGAACAGGATTGGAGGATTGTTGGCCCGGCTGTGCTTCAGCAGGGCCGGGTGCTCGGCAAACCCGACCCGCTCGATGTCGCCGTTGCCGGGCTGAAGTTTTCCACAGAGCAGACTCGTCCGCGAAAACTCCGTCACCGATGGCAGCGCGGCGATCCCCGCCCGGTTATGGGCGCGTCCCGGTTCGGCGAGCGGGAGCCATTCTTTCTGCAGGAGATCCGCCAGCAGTTCGCGGCCGACGGCCACGCTCATCCCGTCGATGACAATGACCAGCACCGACCGCTCAGCAGCCAGCGGCGCCACGACCTCGGTGAGAATTCGCTCCACCGGGAGCACTTCGTCTCCCTGCGAACCGGTCGCCGTCCAGTCCACGAGAAACCGGGCAAACTGCTCCGCCTGCCGCTCACGGACCTCGGTCACCGCGGCAAAGAGCCGGGCATAAGCTTCGGAAAGCGTTCCCAGAGGATCGCCTGCTCGCAGGGTGAGGCGGGCCCAGTCCACAAAACCACCTTCGGTGAGGTGGCCCTCGGCGGCCTCGGCCAGCGAGTGCGGACCAGGACCGGCCATCCCTTGGCCGGCAAGCCAGCGGACCAGTCGGAGGGCCATCTCGGCTCGTTCCAGCCGGCGGTTGTCGCGTAAAGCGTGATCATGAGCACGAATCCCATCGAGGGCGGATTTCAGTTTGCCGACGGAACTCCAGGCCTGCTGCTGCACGACCTCCGCCAGGAGTTGCCCAAACTTGGTCAGCCGCTGGTCGAACCCTGCGGGTGACGTATTGCTTAAGTGAGCAAAGCCCGTGGCCCCGAACTCCTGCAGCAGTGTATCTGCCCGGACCAGGAGCTGCCGAGATCGGTCGGCATCCGTGTGGCGGATGGCCCGCACGACTTCAGTAGCGGCCGCACCCCAGCTCTGCATGAGGTCGGCGGGAGGACTCTGGTTATCGAGATACACCCCCTCCAGCTTCCCGATCGCCTTGTCGAGTCGTCCGCCCACATCCGGAGCGAACAGGACACCGGCGACGAGCCCGAGCGGCACCGCGTCCGTATGGTCCCAGCCGGCCATCGCCGGCAGCAGCACACCGGCAACAGGACCAGCCTTGTCCGCCAGCCAATCCGTGACCGCCCGGCGGAACTGGTCCGACTGGCATTTCCAGAGGCCGATGGCATCCGGGGTGATCGACCACCGCAGCAGGGCCGTCAGGTCCGGGCTGTCTGTCGACAGGCCCAGCTTCTGCCCCAGCAGCAGGGGCCAGGCCGTTTCCGCGTCGAGAAAGGCTCCGCGTGCGGCCGGGTATCCTTCCGGCGGAACCGATTCCAGCAGCGCATCTGCGATCCAGCCATGCCGGGTCAGCCGCGGATCGACAGCGTGGGCCTGAAACAGCGTCCGCACGATCTGCCAGGCGTCAATCTGGAACAGGCAGCGTTTCGCGAGGCGGACGCGAATATCGTCACTCAACTCCCCGTCTTCGAGCGGGGTGAGCAGGATTTTTGTCGTCTGCCCGTCCATCGGCAGGCGCAACGCCTGCCGCAACGCCAGCGGCGAATCGCACTGCTGCACGAGATAGGTCTCGGCGCCCTCCTGATTTCGCAGCTCGCCCGTCCAACGGCCCGTCGAGCGGATGCCGATCGTCCTTGCCTGCGGCATTTTCTTACGGATCGCTGCCACCTGGGCCCGGATCTGGCTGAAGGTCGGATTGGCCACGCTCATTTCGGGCCTCCTTCTTCAATCACCCAGGAGATGCTGACCCGCGCGGTCTGCCCCGGCTTCAAGCCATGCTTAAGATCCGCAAGCAGTTTCTGGACGGCTTCCACCGTGATGTCACTGGAACTGTGTTCGGACACAATGTGCTTGCCAGCGTCCGGTTTGACGGGTCCCAGCACTTTGGGACCAGGTGGGGGCGTCACCGCCAGTATCTGCAACGCCTTCGCGTGGGCGGCTTTCAACGCCGGGGCCAGGGCGAGCGCGTGCTCGTCACTGCCGAGGGCTTGCCGGACCGAGTCCACGATCAACTGCACGGCGGCCTGGCGGTGGTCGGTAAATTTCCGGACCGCGTCGATGAGTTCCCAGCCGTAAGTGTCGAGACTGCCTTCGAGCTCGCCGGCCCCCTTCAGGCATTCCCCCATCGCCGCTTCGCTGGTCTCGACTTTGGCCTTTGCCAGGACATCAACCACGGCTCCAGTCGCGACTGCGACGAGCTGTTCCACCAGAGCCAGTGTCGCGGCCGCCGTTCGGCCGCGGTCAGTCTCCTGCACATTCAGTTCGAACTCCGGTAACCGGTCCCGCAACTGCTGCAGGTACTTTTGACAGGCCGTCCGTACCCCCTTCGCCTGCTGCTGCACGTCGCTGCTCAAGCGACCGACGTTCGCCGCATTCCGCAACCGCGAAACCGTCAGTCCGAACACGCTCCCCGCCCGTGCGACGGCAACTTCCCAATCCGATTCGTCAGGGAGTACGGTACTCCGCAGTTCACACTCATCGGGGAGGGTCTGCAGCGTCGCGCTCTCGTACGGTCCGCCGTGCCGGTAAAGCGTCTTGTCGGTCTGGGCGGCGTAGAGCAGGATCACCAGATTCTGGGACTCTTTCGACAGCCCCATCGGCTTTGGTTCGTCGATCCGCTGCCGCAACTGGCCGACCGTCACGGGGGTCCCTGCGTTCCCGTCAATCCGGCTAAAGTGCGATTTCCAGTGCTGCCCCAGTACGAAGTGCGTGGCATCGGGCCCCATGTCTCCCAGCTGCAGGGGATTGGCCACCTGCCGCAACAGCGTCCGCTGCAGCTTGTCGATCGCCAGCCGGCCGTCCGGGGCCTGCGTCGCCGGCAGGACCAGTTCGTAGACCTTCTTCAGGACGCTCGGCTTGATCTCAGCCTCGAAATGCGGCGCTCCCGGATACTCGTGAGCCAGCGCCTGGCTCAGCAGGTGATCGGCGGCAGCGTGGAGATTCACGGCCACCGGTGCCTGCGGGACGAACCCCGGATCGAGCGACGCGTAATGCTCGTTCAGCTCCAGATCGTGCGTCGTGTCGAGCGAACCCGCCATGATGGCGTCGAGACCGTAGGCCGCGTCGAGGTGGTTCTGCACCCGTTGCTTCAGCACGCCCCGCTGGCTCTCCAGGGTCGACTTCGCCGCGAGCCGGTCCTGCGGGGACAGGTGCGTCGCAAACTGTCCAAACCGCTCGCCCGTCAGTACGTACTCTAGGATCACCAGCATCCCCAGATCCTTCTGGGCGTCGGCGCTGAAGAACGACGGCACCCAGCAGAGGGTCTTCGTCCCTTCGGGATGCGACTGCAGGAAGTTCTGCAGCACGCTCAGGTCGTCCCGCGGCGTCCGTCCCGCTTCGTCGAACGGGAAGTCGATGACCAGCTTCCAGTCGTCCGAGGAATTCTGCAGCGAACTGGCCGGCAGCTCCCGGATGTTCTTGAACAGAATCTCCGCCCGCCGCGGAGTGTTCCGCCAGAGGAATTCGTGGAACTGCTCGAATTCCCCGTCTCCCGTCACGCCGAGCTGGTCGAACAGCATCTGCCGGACCCGGCGGATGCGGTTCCCCTGGTTGTCCTCCCGGCGGGCCTGCGCGATGATCGCCTCGACGTCGACTCCCGAGAGCTGCACGCTGATCGTCGGGTTCGCCTCTTCACCGATGCGGATTTCGCCCGCATCGCCCGCCCAACTCCGCACCCGGCGGAGAACTTCCTGGGCTTCGCGGCCGGGGATGGGCGTCTTGATCGTGCCGTGGTTCAGGGCGGCCAGCTTTTCCGCGTTCAGGCCGCGCAGCGCTTCGACCTCCGGCACCAGGGCCGACAGCAGCAGCGTCTTGACCAGCCGGTCGTCGTTGCGGAAGGCCGTCCGCTTGGGATCGCCGTAAGGCAATGCCTCCAGTTCCTCCCGCCGGGCGCCGTGTGTCCGCTCCAGCAGCGGCAGCAGCTTCTGGTGATAGAGCCGCTTCGCGTTGTCGAAGTGGATCGCCATCTCGGGACTGAAGGCCTCGTCGCCGTGGGCCACCACGTCGAACAGGTCCCCCACCGGGATGATCTCCCCGACCTGCAGCGTCTCGCGCTGGTCGACCAGGAGCTGCATCATCACCTTCAGGGCCGTCCGCTCGCGCTGCAGCACGCTCGACACCGCAATCAACGTCTGGATCAGGGCCGGGCTGAAGGGGTAGACCTTGCGAAACATCTGCTTGTCCCCGGTCTGGGTCAGCAGAATGTTCAGCACGTTGTCTTTCATCCGGGCCGTCTGCTCGAAGGCAGCGTCCAGTTCCTGTCGGGCCGCGGCGTTCTTCACCTTCAGGACGCGCTTCTCGGCGATCGCCGGCAGGTTCCGGTCCTCCAGCGTGATCGTGTCGAACCGCCCCTGTTGAAAGTCGAGCGAATCCCCGAAGCTGAGCTGCTGCGCCCCCGGGACGTGATTTCCCACCAGCTCCCGCAGGTCCCGCTGCCGCGCGACGAAACTCACCAGCGGGATCGGACGGTCCGCCGACTGTGCTTCGACCAGGTTCGTCAGCTTCGCCGCTTCGCGATTGACGAAGCTCAAGTCCGCGGCATGCGTCGCCAGCCAGAGGATCAGTTCGTCGAGGAACAGGATCAGCGCATGATAGCCCAGGTCCGAGGCGTGCCGGCTGATGACCGACAGCCCCTTGTCGAAACGGATGAAGTTCCCGCCCCGGTGCGTAATCACCTCGGCGTGCGACGTCGCCACGGTTTTCAGCAGTGTGCTGACCAGCAGCAGATGTTTCTCCGAGTCCGGCGGGGCCCCAGCCGCCTCCTCGAACTTCGCCGCGGTCCACGCTTCCGTCAGATCGCCCCAGGCGCCAGCCTGCCCTGCGTTCAGCCGGTTGAAGAACGGCTCGTCGCCATAGCTGGCCCGTTCCCCCCGCGCCTGTTCAATGATCGCCGCCGAGGCGTAGACGGGAGGAACCGGGGCCTCCGGATGCGTCCGCCGCATGAACTCGACATAGTTCCCCAGGATCCCCGATTCCATGTCGTGGGAATTGAGCATGTGAAAGGGGATGAGCAGGAACTTCTTGCCGGCGAGCCACTCGTTGTGTTTCTGGATCACCGTCGCCAGCTCAGGAATGCCCCGCGCCGCGGGGTTCCCCTGCAGGACCAGGTGCAGCACGGCCATGAAATGGCTTTTACCGGCGCCGAAGCTGCCGTGCAGAAACGTGGCCTTGCTGGTATGCCCTTGAAGAGCGCTGCGGATGAACCCCAGGGCCGCGTCGAAGCACTTCGCCAGTTCGGGCGTGACGACGTACTCCCGCAGCGTCTCCTGCGGGTCGGTCACCCCTTCGGTCAGCTTGAGGACGAAGTCCCCCTTCTGCACGCGTTCCGGGATGTTGATGAGGTCTTTGATGAGCGTCATATCAGGCGATCTTTGCTGACTGTCCTGGCAATCTTACCGGCGGCCGTTGCGAACGGCCCCTTTTGATGCGTTACACGACGAGCAGGCCAACGCGGCATTGGCGAGGTCTGTCTTGCCGCCCCTGCTGTGTGGGGCAATGTGGTCCACCTGGAAGTTGTTCCAATCGAGACGCACGCCACACAACGAGCAGCACTTCTTCTCGTCACTGTTCCAGAGGAGTCGCCGCTGCTCGGGACTGAAGATTCGGCGTTCATCCTTGGCCTCGAATAGGCCGCTGAGAAGTTGTTCGATCATCTCCGCCCGCCGTCTACGCTGCGCCAGATTGTCGGTCGACTGCTGGGTCAGCATGAGGTAGTCCACGTAGACTTGCTGCTCGGGAGTCGGTCCGCGGGCCTTCCGCTGCTGCTCGCGAACCGCGTCGACACCGTCGGAGAACTGCTGCAGCAGGTCCGCAGCGACCGCGTTCAGCCGGCGATTGTTGAAAATCAGCTTCTGCTGAAGCATCTGCCAGATCACCAGGAACAGTGTGTAGAACTCCGCTGAATTCTTGAATCGCGTCGACTTCAGGCTCGGGCACACTTGTCTAACGGCTCGCAGCGTGGCCGAGAATTCGTCAATGGCTTTCTTCAGCTCGCGGGGAGGGGCGGCTTCGTTTCCAATCGCCTTGTCGACGGCCTGCTTCTTATGAATGGGACCGCCCGACGCGATGGAAGCCAGGAGTTCACTCACAAGTTCGACGTCGCGCATGCGGTCGATGTCGGTGGCGGAAACGATTCGCTGGGCCGTGAGGAATTCACGATGCCGCCTGGCGAGACGTTCTGCGTCCTTGAGAAATGGGCTGTTGTAGAACTTGGCATGCCGCTTTTCGCTGGTCGTCAGAGCCTTGCCGGTCGAGTTGATACGGACAAATAGATCCACGATGTCGGACAAGGAACCGCCGACCTCAGCAACCTGGATTTTGTACATCAGGAAGTTTGCGGTCCGTTCCCAGCGTTCGAGAGATTTCCAGTCCCATTCGTGAAGACCTTCGTCACTGAAGAATTCGAATTTCACACCGAAGCCCAGACGATTGAATGGCCGCAGACGCGAAAACATGAAAATCGTTTCGAGCCGCTGCTTACCATCCAGCACGTCGTACATCGGCACGCCGTTCTCTTCGCGACGGTAAAGGAAGATCGACGGAACAGGATATCCCTCCAGGACAGACTGGATCAGCTTTCGGCGGTCCGTGATCTTCCAGACGCTCTTCCGCTGGAAGCCGGGCTCAAGATTGAGGTGACCGTTCTCCTGCAGGTTCCTCAATTCGAGGATCGTCTTCGTTCCGTACTCGACGGTAGCTTCGCCCGCCATTCGGTCCCCCTTGTTCTATCCGGCCCCCTCGGGGACCGCACCAAGCGACTTCGATCTGATCAAGTTATGTTGTCCGTTCCGTGCTACTTCTCGTGACCTCTCGGCAGATTCTCGGGCCAAACTTCGCGAACACGCCCGTCGACGACTCTCGCGACCACAGATCCGGCATCGGTTGCCAGATGAACGAGGTACTCACTAGCATCAGAACCGTAGGGATACTCAAAAGAACTCGCTCTCTGATCGCGGCTCAAGATTGCTATGATTGACTCACCAATTCGGGGAGGTGGTTCAAGAACCACTTCAAGCGGGCTGGGATCCTCGGAAAGCATCCGCAATTCAGGGATCTGATTGACCAATTCATTGGCCTCGTTCCGCAGTCGCGATTGAAGCTCTTCGCGATCCCGCCGTGTCATCCCTCTCTGCTTCGTGATGGACACCGGCTTTTGCCGGCTCAGTTCTTCTCCGGTGCGTTCGACATTCGGGGTTCGTTGGTGCTGCCCATTCCTTTCACGGGTTCGATCGGGGATCTGTGTTGCCGTCGCCTGAATGGCTTCTGGCTTTTGGACCAGCACAGCCAAGCCATCATCGATCCGACGGGCATGGACGACAGCAGCCGTGAACGAGGCCACGAATTCATAACGCATTCCGTTCAGCTCGAATGTGTCTCCCTTCCTCACGGTCTCTGGCCTCACGCTGATTTGTCTTCAGGTGACCGGTCGTTTCCTTCGGTCAGCTTGAGGACGAAGTCCCCCTTCTGCACGCGTTCCGGGATGTCGATGAGGTCTTTGATGAGCGTCACAGAGTTGTCCATTGAACTTGCGAGCAGCTAACGCGACTTTGTCGCCAGCCACTTATGAATTGTGTCGTAAACGTCTTCAGCTTTTGATCGATTCGAGCTCCACAGGCGAACAAAACTACGAACCGCATTGGCATGTGGACTGCGAGCGTCCTCAAGCCTCGCAACCGCCGCTTCTCCATGGAGTCGGTCTTGCACCGAACTCGCGGCGCTGTCGCGCTGCCTAAGTGCAAAATACACGTGCTCTAAACGTTCGGCACGGGACTTCAACAGTCCGGTCCGAGGGCCAGTCTCATCCAGTCCGAAAAAGTCAATTGTTACCAGCGCCCGCAGCCTGGAAAAGCCTGTCCGACGGGCTTTCGGCGAAATCCCAAAGAAGGCGATTAGGTCCTCCGGCTTATCATCAAGATCAGACAGAGGGTAGATGAGATAGGCCTTCTCAACAGTCAAAGCAGTCGGATCGTCACTCTTAAACAAAGGCTTCTGATAAGTGGGAAATCGATCGCCCTTGTGAGTGGTGTTGCACGTTTTGCAGGAAACGATGTAATTGAGCGGATGATAAGCGAGCAATGTGTAACCGCCGCTCGACCGATGCGCCTGCTTGAAAGCAGTTACACCTTTCTCCACAAGATGCTCGGGGACGGCCCACGGCGATACTCGATTCTTCGGGCGAAAGTGTTCGACATCGCATTCAATGGCTTGCTCGGCCTCGATCTCCCGCTCGCAAAACGCGCACTTTGGGCCCTGAATCTCCATATAGACGGACTTGATCTCACTCCATATGCCGGTAATGGTCGTTCGGGTGCCGGCACGCAGCTCGCCGGTCCGCTGCTGCGCGCGTTGTCGCCACGTCTTGTTGCAGGCATCAATTTTCTGGTAGAGCTCATCGGCCGTAATCGCGTAATGAATCATCGCGTCTCCTCCATTCCGCGAGCGAGACTTTCGACCAGCGCTTTCGCGGCCTGTTCATTGCCGTCGCGAGCCAGCAGAGTCAATCGATTGAGTTCACTGGACTTCGCCCGTGATCGCGTCGTCTTCAGACCGAACAGCCCCGACACCAGCAACTGATCCGCATCCAGACCGTGAATGCTCTCCTCCAGACGCTTCACCGTCGTCCGGTTCGATTTCTCCCCCGCCTTCAGCGTGATGATGTTCATCCACTCCAGGCTCCCCGCCACCAGCGGACTGTGCGACGTGAAAATGAACTGCATCTTCGGCAACGCCTTCGCCACCGTCCCAATCACCTGCATCTGCCACTTCGGATGCAGGTGCAGATCGATCTCGTCCACCATTACGATCCCGCAGCCGTCGATCAGCATCTTGCCCGACGGCGCCCCGAAACAGACGTGGTACAGCAGATCGGCCACCCAGCCGATAAACGCCCGGTATCCGTCCGACAGATGCTGAAACGGAATCGGCATCCCCCCCCGCGAAAACAGATAATCCCCCCCGTCGTTCTGCTCCTCCGTAAACACATAGTTCCCCGGTTTCAGCAACCGGTTCAGCAGCGTCACCACCTGCTTGTAACGCCCCGGATTGTGAGTCTTTTCGCGCGGCAGCCAGTACGACAACGGGATCAGCGAAAAGAAGTCCTCAAACAGGCTCTGCACCCGCTGCGCCCGCGCAAACGACTTCTTCGTCCGGGCCCCGACGTCCACGTTCTCGGCCCGCTCCACCCGCCGGGTGGCCCCGTAACCCACCACAAAGAACGCGTCGTTCTTCGAGCTGTAAACCAGCTTCCAGGCGTCCTTATCCGGTTCGGTGAACTCCCCCAGCTCCAGCTCCCCTTCCCGCGTAAACACCGTCCGCGACTTCAGCATCCGCCCCGCCGCCTGGTCCTGCGCATGCAGCAGCAGACCGGCGTCCACAATCGCCTTTTGCTCCCCCCAGCGAATCTGCGCGTTGTCCCCCAGCGAGGCATCCCGAGCCGCCGGCCCCAGCGCGGCCTGCGCAATCGCCCGCAGAATCGTGCTCTTCCCCGAGCCGTTGTCCCCCAGCAGCAGGTTGACGTTCGGCAGCCGCGGCTTCGGCAGCAGCTTTTCCTCCGCCTCAGTCTTTGGATGTCGCGGCCGGTACGCCTTGTCCGGATGCACGAACTCCAGTTCGTTCCTCACGAACGTCCGGAGGTTCGCCAGCGCCAACGTCTCGACATACATCGCAATGTCCCTTACGAAGTCTTCTTCCGACCCTTACCCACCTTCGCCGGCGGCTTCCACCCCTTCAGCTCCGCCACCGTCAGCCCCAGCTCGCGGGCCTCTTCCTGCACGAACCCTTCAAAATAATCCCCCATCGCCTGGCCGCCGAAAGCCGCGTCCGGGGCGTTGTGCCATTGTTTCAGCCAGGGGACCAGTTCCGCCAGACCCGCCAGCAGCGGCGGCAGCCGGGGATCGTCCCGGCCGCCCAGCCGTTCCTGCACGTCGACGTAGTACGCGCTGATCGCCTGCGCGAGCTGCAGGTGATCGTACCCCGCCCAGGCGATCATCGCCGTCCCGTCTGCCCCGTCGCAGTGCGGAAAACTGACCCACCGCTCCTTCGGCACATCCAGCTTGCCGCGCAGCCGCCAGAAATCGCTCTTCAGAAAGTCGGCGCTGGTGTACTTGGGCGGGACGGGAATCGTGCCGACCGCCTCGCCGGCGTCTTCCCGGCGCTGCAGGTCCCAGGTCTTTTCCCACTCGGCCCGATTGCGGAGCCCCTTGTCCTTGTAGCGGAGGACGGGCAGCAGCGGCACGCTCTCGGCGGCGACCAATTCTTCGACCAGCCGCTGGACGTCGAACGCCGGGTCGTCGCGGTAGAGGGCCCCGACCTCCTGGAACTGCGGATCGTTCCGGGCGATGTCGGCGAGCTTCGCCACGGAGATCAGCCCGATGTCGACCTGCGACGTCGGAGTCCCGGCGTCGTTCATCCGGCCGTCAAAGTCGAAGTAGCTCTCCAGCCGATCGAGGAGCCATTCGCGCAGGGCGCGTTCGAGCTGCGACTCCCACGGCTCGGTGTTCCAGCGGCGTTTGTATTCGGGCTGTTCGATCAGCCGGATGTTCGGGTCGGTCTCGATCAGCTCGATCCGGCGTTCGACCAGCCGGCGGTAATCGGCGGGCCAGTCGGCGGGGAGTTCGGTGATGGGGGTGGAGCCGTGGCGGGCGAACCAGGTAGTCTGCGTTTCGCCGGCCGCCATCTTCCGGGCCAGCACAATCTCGAACGCCCGCTGGCCGAGCTGCAGCGCGGGCGGTTCGGGGAGCGTGAGGTCTTCGTCGAGCAGGCCGTAGAGGCGGTAGCATTCCCAGTCGAGTTCTTCCTGGGCGGCGATCATCTGCCCTCGGACTTCATGCGACACAGCGAGAGCATGCGTAATCGCATCCCGCGAAAGCACACCCTGTCGTCTCAAAGAGTTTGGTGAGACTGCCTCGTGTTTCTGGCCGAGGACATCAAGGAGACGCGGCAACGCAACCGAAAGACTCTCCGGAAGAGGAATATCCTCAACGCTCGTGGCATTAAAGTTGAACCTCTCGTCCCACAGAGTACGCCGGACTCGCGCACCCTCCTGCCCGACGTGGTCACCACCTTTGGGAAAGCATACCTGCTTAATCCAGAAGCACGCAGTTGAGCTATTCAGGCAGCCAAGCACAGAAAGGTAGTCGCCCTCGTCTGCCCCATCCATCAGCTTAATAATGCGCGAGGTCTCTTTTGAGAGCTGCCCACGGCGGTCAAGAATGAAATTGTTGTGCGTGGAAACAAATGCGTAAATAATAGTCCATTTCGTAAGCAGTCGCTCCAGTGAGACCTGGTGCCACTCCCACCACGGACGCCCCTCCTCGAAATAGGTGCGTTTGTTGAAAGTGGCGCGGTTTCCCAAGACTGTGCGGCAATGCCAACACCACCGATGAACGCCGGGGATTTCAGGCAAGTCGATCAGATCGGTGCGTCCATACGGAAACAACGCAAAGTCTCCATCGTCGATCACCCAGTCTCTGAGTTCCTCGCCTAGGATCAGTCGTCGTATTGCGTGGCGTTCCACCTTCCTGCGCTGAAAGCAACGCTCAGGAGCAAGAATCACCTGATCCGCGTTTGTCATGCCGAATACGCCGACCACGCTTGCAATGCTACGAAGGGTCCGTTCATTTTTGCGTTCAAGTGCCTCCTTCAACTGCGAAAGCCCACCACCTCCTATTGACCACGGGTGTTTTTGGAACTGTGCACGTGATGAGTCAGAAACATTTACAAACTCATTCGGCGATTCCGGCGTGTCGATGTGAGCGACAATCAATGACCACACTAACCCATGTGAAGGATCTCGAGGTGTTGCAGGTTCACCTTTAATGCCCATTACCGTCCGAAGCGTGCTTGATAATGGCCGTCTATTTCGCCCAAGTAGAATGACTGTGGGCGTGCCATGTCCGGGGATATATGCGCCGCTAGTGTCAATTACGTGCGTTAGATCTACTGTCGGGAGGAAGTCCTCGATGAGCTTCTGGCCGAAGGCCGCTTTCATAAACGCGTTACCGGTGATCTGCCCCGTGTACCCTCCGGCGACCGCCAGCCGGAAGATGCGTTCGAGAAATGGCACTGTCAGCGAATACTTCATGTGGCACGAATGAAAGCGTCTTCGGTAACGCTCATTGAGCTGCTGATCATTTGGCGTAATGTAGGGCGGGTTGGCGACGACTGCGTGATACGTCCCAGACCGAAGGATCGACTTCAACGCTGACAGGTCTTCGCTTTGATAGGCGTGCTCACACTCGGTATCTTCGGATGCCTCAGCGAGGATTTCCTGGAACTCCAATTGTCCCTTTGAGTAGTGTTTGCTCCCACTTTTGAGTGGAGCGTGCAGCAGCGAATCGCCGCAGACCACATTCAGCCGGAACGCTGGGGCGTCGGCCAGCCGCCGGATGCCGCAGGCCCGCAGCGCCGCCAGCAGCAGCCGGAACCGCGCAATGGCGATCGCGTACGGGTTCACATCGACGCCGTGAATGCTGTCGAGCGCCCGCTGAACGAGGACCCGCACATTGGTGCCGGGTTCGAGCCGCTGCCAGCGATCGAGGATGCGTCGGAAGGCACCGAGCAGGAAGTGCCCGCTGCCACACGCCGGATCGATCATGCGGAAGAGTTGAGCGTTGAGAGTTGAGAGTTGAGGGTCGGAGGCCGGTGCTCCGTCCGCGGGGCCCAGGCCAAATTCTTCGATGGCCGGCTCCAGCGTTCGGTCGAGGATGAATTCTTCCACGAACTCCGGCGTCTGCAGCAGGGCGTACTTCTTACGGGCGGCTTCGGAGAGGTCCTGGTAGAGATCGCCGAGGAAGCGGGTGTCCCGGGCCGGGTCGGTGAAGTCGTGGACCAGGGCGCCCGTGTTGGCGTCGATCTTCTGGAAGAACCGCAGCAGTTCGCCGGCGGCGTCGCCCGAGAGCCAGTTTGGCAGTTCGCGGAGCGGGTTGTGGCCGCCAAACACGTCCCGCGTCCCCGGAAGCCCGGCCAGCTCGTCGAAGGTGTGGAGAAGGTAGTCCCGGTCGGTCTCCTTCGGATGCTGCCGGAAGTAGAGCTCGTGCTCGTCGCGGGCCCGCTGCAGCCGCTCCCCCGGCCCCGCAATCCACGGCGGCTCGATCAGACTGTTGTCTTCGAGGAAGCGCACAAACACCGCCGACAACACCCAGGCCGCGGCGTGCTGCGTGACGGCGTCGCTCCGCCAGTCCTCATAGTTCTGCGCCGTCCGCTCGGCCTGCTGGGCCCGCTCAAATTCCTTTTTGAGCGTTTCGCCCACCTCGGGCACGTCGGCCGAGGCGCTCCGTTCGAGCAGATCGGCTTCGAGCTTCGCGAGGAGCTTTTGCAGGTCGGAGAGGAGAGCGGAGCGGTCGAGCATGGGAGGGGAGTTTTCAGATGAAAGACGGAAGACAAAGAGTTTGACCGCGGAGGCGCGGAGAACGCGGAGTCAAGACGAGCAGAAAACGGCGGAAAGTTCTACAGAGACAAAGGGACGAGTTCTCACGAGCGATCCTGTTGAGCATCGGGTATTCGGTCTGCTCCCTCTCTTCTCCGCGACCTCCGCGCCTCCGCGGTGAAATCCTCTTCCTCGTCCCGCTTCGATTTTCGTCCCCGATGCACGTTCTTGATCCAGCTCTGTGGGATCTTCGCCCGCTGGCCCGGACCGATGAGCGGGACCGATTTTCCGTCGAGGAGCGGCTGTTCTCCCGGAAGCAGTAGCCACAGACCGGGAATGCCATCCCGCCGGCCGACTTTCTGCGACAACCGGCTGAGCAGGTCCATCTGGCCGTACCGCGACAGCAGCCCGGCGTAGATCACGACCATCGTCTTCTGCGCCTGCAGCAGCCGGGCCTCGACCGCTGGCATCGCCCGGCCGACGAGCATCAGCAGCTTGTCCCAGTCCCCCTGGTTCGGCGCGGCGTCGGTCTGCAGCACCAGGTCCCAGTCGACCTTCGCCTTCACGACCACGTCCTGCAGGGCGTCGAGGAAGACCCCTTCGAGGTCGATCAGCTCGACATCGAATCGCCGGCAGAGCTCGTCGCGCGCGGCGTCGAATTCCTTCGGCGATACCTGGAGGCAGAGGAACGCTCCTTCGGTCATCGCCCGCTGCAGTTTTTCCTCGAACTGCCGGGCGTCGGCCTCTTCCGGTGTGACCTCGCCGGGCTCGCCTCGACCCGAGAGGGTCTCCAGCCGGCTGGTCGGCGTGCTGCCGCTGGTGACGGAGAGCGAATTGCGGAACTTCGGCTTGTAAGCCCCCTGGCCCACTTTGAGCGTGGCGTCCCATTCGAATTCGAAACCCGCTTCCCGCAGCAGGTCGTCGAGCTGCGGCCGATCCGGCAGCGGCGCGGCCTCCGGATAGCGGCTGCTGACCCGTTCACGGATCTGCGGCACCGTCAGCGCGCTGACGCCGAAGATCGCCCCCTGCGACAACTTGAGGGTCCGCAGGGCCGACATGCCGCGTGGGTAAAGCTCCTGCCGGCTGGAGACCGCGGCCGTGCGTGAGACGGCGGCCGCCAGGCGGAGCAACCGGGGATCGGCGATGTCTGCACCCGCAGGGGCCGGGACTTCGCGCAGACGTTCCAGCACCCGGGAGGCGCCGGCGAGGGGATCTTCGGCCGCCAGGCTGTCGGCCACGTCCCCCAGTTTCCCGGCCCAGGCGAGCAGCTCAGCATTGCGGGCGACGAGGACCCGGCCCCCATCGCGCTGCACGGCCAGCTTCGGATCGGACATTGTCCGTTCGACTTCGAGGGCGGCGCGGACCACCGCGCGAGCTCGATCGGTCCGCAGCGGCTCTTCGACCATCGAACCGCGGGCGACGAGGACGGCCTCGGCCAGTTCGGGGATCGTCATCACGCCCCCCTGGCCGGCGACGATCCCGTCGAGGTCGATCCGCAGTTTCGTGAGGGCGGGGTCCTTGGCCCAGCGGGCCTGCAGCTTGCCGACGATCTGACCGACGCGGGCGCGGGTAACGCCAACGACTCTGGCAATGTCGGCCTGCGCCGGCCACGGCCCGGCGTCTCCCAGCCCCAGCAGCAGCCGGACCACCTGGGTCACGGACTCTCCCTCTCGCGAGCCAGTCCTGAGCAGCCGCTCGGCCATCAGGTCGACGCTGAGCGTCGCCGAGGCCAGAGATTCAACCTGTGACTCGGGCTCCTCGGCAGCGGACTCCTCGGCGCCGGCCGGCTTACCGAGCCGGTCTCGCAGAATCTTAACGGCCGCCGCAATCTCGCGGCGGGTCTTGTTGCCAACCCCCCGCAGACGCAGCAGACGTCCCCCGGGAGTCGAAAGCAGGTCTTCGACGGTCAGGATATTAGCGCGGTCGAGCACGTTGGTCGCCCGCGTCCCCAGGCCGAGTTCGAGGATCGAGGTGTCGAACGTCGCCTCGGCCAGCCGCTGTTCGAGCTCGGCTTTCCCGGCCGGATCGATGGGCGGACTGACCTGATCGACTTTCCGAAAACTGTCGCGCCAGGCCTGGAGCATGTCCTCGGCGTTGTCGAATCGTTCGGCGATATTGCGACGGAGGGCCCGACGGAAAAAGCCGATCAGCGGTTCGCGCAGGCCGGGATCGAACTTCTCAGCGTCGAGTGTGATTTCGACCGTCGACGGCAGCTGCGAGGCGTCCGATTTTCCATCCCCCCACTCCGGAAGCTGCCCGATTGCCAGTTCGTAGAGCGTCAGCGCTACTGCGTACCGCTCAGCATGCAGGTCCCACCGCGGAGGTTTGCGCA
The DNA here is from genome assembly GCF_030622045.1 of Planctellipticum variicoloris. NCBI lineage: Bacteria > Pseudomonadati > Planctomycetota > Planctomycetia > Planctomycetales > Planctomycetaceae > Planctellipticum > Planctellipticum variicoloris. The sequence continues at coordinate 6,862,880 of NZ_CP130886.1, forward strand.
ACCGCAGAAAGGGGTCGAGGTAGGCTTGGGTTCCCGCGACAATGTTCTCCGGGGGCATCCGCGACAGCGAGAAATCGAACAGCACCAGGTGCAGCTTGTCACCGCGGCCGACCATCCCGATGGCGATGTTCTCGGGCTTGATATCGCGGTGCGGGATGCCCTGTTCTTCCAGATGGCTGACCACACCGAGCAGATCTTCGCCGAAACGCTGCAACAGATCGATGTGCAGCGGTCCTTCGTGGTAAACCCGTCGGCCGAGAGTCTCGATCGACCGCTTGTCCTTGTCGACAAACACCGGCCGGAGCAACAGGCCCAGCCGGTCGCCGAGCTCGACGGTCTTCACATACTCCACGATGTGGGAGTGCCGGAGCTTCGCCAGGATGTCCGCTTCGTCCTGGATCCGGGCATTCTGCTCGGGAGAATTCGCGACTTTGAGGACGAAGTCCTGGTCGTTCTGCTCGACCAGCAGGGCCACGGACGTCGAGCCCTGACCAATCCGCCGGACGACTCGATAGCCGCCGGGAAGGACATCGCCCGTCGCAGCCCGCGTCGGATCGTCGCCGTATTCGTGTTCCGGGGTGGTCAGCTCGTTCTCGACCTCGTCAAGCGTTTCCAGGAACAGGGCCACGGAGTCCGTCCGGTTCATGACAACCGGATGGGTGGCCCCCTGGATCAGGAGTTGGAGCCATTCCCCGGCGCCATTGAGCACGGAACTGATCTGCAGCCCGGTCGTATCCCGCAGCTTCTCGCTCAGTGCGATGGCGTCGGCCGCGGGTGGCTGGCCGGAGAAGATGTGGTAGGCGATGGCGCCCAAGGAGAAGACGTCGAGATGCTCGCCAAAAGCGTCGTCGGTCAGGGCTTCGGGCGCCATATAGGCGGTACCGGCCTGATCGACCAGCCGTTCGACGTGTGACGTGGCGGAAACTTGACGGGACGCGCCGGTCGACGAGGAGCTGTCGCGGTAGCCAACCTGCCAGTTGAAAACCTTCAGCCGCGGCCGGTCGGTATCGGCGGCAGTGACCAGAATGCTCTGCGGGCAGAGAGCCCGATGGACGATGCGCTTGTCATGAGCGAACCGGACGACCTCGGCCAGCTGGCGGACGAGATCGAGCCGGACGTCGTAGCTGAGCGAATCGGATCGCTGGCGGAGGAAATGGTCGAGCCGGATGCTGAGCGGATCCTGCTCGAAGATCAACGCCGAGCCGACTTCGTGTTCCGTGTAGCCGTAGACTTTCAGAATGCCGGGATGCTGCAATGTTTCCAGGAGTTGGAACTCCCGCAGGGCCGCGCGTTCCCGCATCTGCCGCTCTTCCGGCGTGGCGCCTGCGCGGACGAGGTAGAGTCGCACCCGCCGGACGGACTCCTTCACCTGGGCATGCCTGGCCTCCCAGTCCTGGTAGCCGGGCCCCTCGCCGACAAGTTTCTGCAGGACGTAGTCAGAAACTTTCCGCAGCCGCTGCGACGGCCGGATGCCGGCCTGTTCCAACGCCTGAGCGACGAGCTTCGCCGTGGGGCGGTCGTGCGTCCCCTTGGGGGGAGCTTCGAGCCCCGGGAAGTCCCGGCGGCGGATTGCCGCCATGATGCCAAGCCGCTCGGGGCTTCCGTCCGATTTCGGCCGGTCCCGCGGGCAGACGCGCAGCCGGGCGTTTCCTTCCAGCTCCAACTGGAGTTGCGCGGCCGAACAGAAGACGAGAGGCTCGACGAAGGGCAGCCGTTCCTTCTTGAAAGCCTTCTGCCGCTCCAGCAGTGAGCGCAGCTTCTTCGCCTTGAGGTTGGTGCCGATCAACGGGTTGTCGACGGTCTTGAATTTGCCGTCCGAGAACCACGTCCAGGTGCCGGCGTCCCCCGTCAGCCGCCCGGGCTGGCTTTTGATCTCGATCAAGAAGAAGCCGGCGGTGGTGAAGACGAGGAGGTCGACCTCGTTAATGCTGCCATCGTCGGCGATGAACTCGAAATTCGACCAGGCGCGGAACGGCTCGTGCGTGGGGAAGTGGCTGCGGACGAACTCCAGAGCCTCCTGCTCCCAGGGAAATTTCGATTCGCTGATCGCAGTCCAGTTCTTTGCGGTCGTCATCGCGCTCGCTGTCTGCACGGCTCGGTTGGTTCATCCCCATGTCGCGATTCCACGCCGAGCCTGAAGAGTTCAGACGCCGACAGGGCTCCTCCGTGCCAGACGCAGCTTTTCGGCAATCCGTAGCCTTCATCCCCGCGGTGTCCGCCGGTTCTGCGGACGTCACGTGGACTGAACAGACTTTAACACGGCCGGTCGGCCGGGACAATTGGCACGGGAGAAGGCTGACGCGGTCAATCCGGTTCGACGATCGCTGCATTACGGGGGCCGGCGACGTATCGCGGGATTTCCACATAACACCCCGGGATTCCATTTGCGAATAGCTAACAAAATCGCTCCAAGGGGAGCCAGGTTTCCCCGGCTCCCCTTGGAGCGCTATTCTCAGCGGCGAGCCAACATTTCCATTTCCGCCGTCGTTAGCTCCCCCGCCAGCAGATTCAGCGTCTGGTCCGGCTCCACGGGGAGTTCCCGCAGCCAGCGGGTGAACTGGTGGACCATCAACCCGGCGGCGATCTGCGCACAATAAATCGTGCTCCGCGAGGTGCAGCGTCCCGTCTGAGCCTCGGCCTGGGTAAACAGCGTCGTGGGGTAGTGCTCCCGCCCCTGATCGTCGGCGACGGTCAGCACGCGCAGCACTTCCCCCAGCATCCGCCCGTCCGCCCAGAACCGGCAGCGGTCTTTCACCGCCCGCCAGATCGTCGCCCGGACGGAAATCGAGTCCACACAACAGAACACCACCTCGCCCACGGGCTGATGCGCCCGAAACCGGTCGGCAACGGTCTCAACCGCCACCTCCGGGATCTGGCTCTGCAGGGCTGCCTGCAGAGCCTCGACCTTGAGCTGTCCGCAGTCGGACCAGCGGTAGCCCTGCGTGGTAATGTTGGTCGGCTCGACGACATCGAAGTCGATCAACTGCAGTTTCGGCACACCGATCGCTGCCAGTTGCAGGGCCACCGCCCGGCCGATGGCGCCGACGCCGATGACGGTGGCCGTCATTCCCTCGAGCCGATCCCGGGGGACCAGCTCGGCTTGCCGCTCAAAGCGGTTCGTCGTCTCCATCGTGCCTCCCTTCCAGGCAAGACTCTGCGAACAGATCCCCGAACGGATCGTCCAGCGTGTCGAACTCCAGCTCGTGCCCGGCGGCCGCCAGGTGCCGCAGCCGGCGCCGGGAGTGTCGTGGCATCGGCAAAGTGTCCTGCACCGTGACGCAGGCGTCGTACTCGTCGGCCCAGGCAGCCTGATCGCTCCCAGGGAACGCCGCTTCAAAATCCACCCTGACAGCGATCTCCGCCGCCAGCGCGATCGCACTCTGGCAGCGGAAACGGGCATAGGTTTCCCCGCCGCGAGCCAGGATCCCCATCACCGCCCAGGAGCAGTTTCCAAAAACCCGATCAAAAGTCTCTTCATCGGGCGAGCTGGGATCGGCGGAATTCCCCGGATGCGTGTGCAGCCAGATCCGGGCGAACTGCTCCGGCCGGCGACCCAGATCCACCTGCCGATCGAAGAATTCTGCGACGGCGGCATCGTCAAAGGCCACCGTCACGGCAGTTGTCAGCTGCGGCAGCAGCACAAAATCCTCGACCAGCAGGAGATCGTCGGGAGCAGAAATCCCGAACCCGCCGATCTCGGTGGGGCCCCGGTCACGCAAGAACTCCCACTTCGCCCAGGCATACGGACTGAACCGCAGCTCCGGCGGCATCGGTTCCCGAATTCTCTTCTTCGTCATCGGCGGTATCGGTTTCATTTTGGTCCTTGGCGGTCTGGCAGGATTCACAAACGACACCGTTCCGGAAGCCCTCCTCGGGCTGGCAGGCGGCGCAACGGTCCCGGTGGCACTCCGGGCAGGCGTCGAGACAACTGCGGCAGGTCGACGAATGGCACTCGGCGCAGCAGGCGATACAGTCGCAGCAGAGGACTTCGCTGCAGATGTAGCAGTCCGATTCGTCGCATTCGTCCATGGAATCGCTGCATGAGCTGCAACGGCGGGAGAACCAGTCTTCGACGTGCACGTAGGGGCTGCTGGGGTTGTAGGTCTTGAGGGTCTGCTGCAGGATGGCGAAATAGTCGCCCAGCCGCCCGGAGCGGAGAGCCTGTTCCAGGGGGACCGAGGCTTCTCCTTCGCAGAGGAGGTTGTCCTGGACGTGGGGATGCGTGACATCGGACCGGTCATTGGGACGACAGGGTTCCAAGGCGACGACCTGCAGTTCCTCGGCGGCGCCGAGTTTCGACCAGTTCCAGACCAGTTCGAAGGGACCGACATCGAGCCCCTTGAGCACGATCCGCTCGGTGGTCAGGAGGATGCGGGTTCGCTGCGGCTCGATCGTCACCCGTTCGAACTCGTGTTCCAAGGCTGTCAGCTCCCGGTAGACCTCGGCGACCGACAACGTCGGGGCCGGCTGCTGCAGCAGTTCCAACTGCTGCTGAAGCCGCCGCAACTCCGTCAGCTGCCACTGGACGCGGAGCAGCAGTTGCCGCCGGATCGAGTCGCCAGCTTCCATCCAGCCCCGCCGGCGGACGAACTCGTGGCGGGCGGCGAGCTCCTGCGCCTGTTGAAACCAGCGTTCGGGCAGCGTCAGTTGCTGCTGTTCGTGAAAATGGTGGGCCAGCGCCGCGGTGATGCGGAGCGCACACCGCCACCGCTGACGCGAACTCAGGATCATGACAACGTCCTCCCGGAGAAAGAGTGCATGGAAAAGCGCCGGGAGGGTCCCTGCGAACCGCTCCCGGCGCTGTCGAAGACGGGGTTACAGGTCTCGGGCTGAACCAGCGAGGAAGAACCAGCGGACTGGCCTTCGCCTGGCCTCAACGCTCAACGAGCCTCCCCGAGGCCCCTTCGATCTTGACCGGCGTCATCGAGACCCGGTCGCCTTCGTGGAGCTCGGCATCGGCGGCCGTCGGCTGTCGGTTCACCCGGATCAGGTAGTCCTGAGCCCGGGCCTGCCCCATCCGTTGCTGAAACAGTTGCATGACCGTTGTGCCGGCGGGGAGTTCGAGGTAGTCCGCGAAACCGCCGCCGTCGTTGTTGATGAACAGAATTCGCATACGAAGATCTTTCGATGGTGGGAAAGAGACAGGAACGCACACGGAGTGCATCTCCGACCGCCGCTGATCGCGAAGCCGGTCGCGGGCTTCCGGACCAGAGCCGTGGTCGAGGACCAGCTGACGGTCGGTCAGCTCGTGGATCTGGAATTCATCGACGAAGGAGGCCGCCCCACAGCCAGGAGTTCTCGTACCAAGCCGGCCTGTTCGTGCCTTTCATGAGCAAAGTGTCCTCGAAGTCGTTGTGTGGAGCGCGAAAACCAGGATGTTCAGGCCACTGCGTACGTCCGGCGATTGGCACGTTCCGCCAGCGCATCCCAGTCCAGAAATTTTTCCAGCAGCCCGTCGTCGGGCTGCGCCAGCTCGCCATCCTCGGGATCGACGAGCGAAAAGCCGTGGGCCTGGATCGTGGCGACGTCGTCGCCGGTCGCGCGGGCGACCGCGCGATCAAGTTGGGTCTGAGTCATCTGCAACATTCCTTTACGAGAAACAGGACGGGGAAAACGAAAGCAGCCGCCCGGAACGGTTCCGGGCGGCGGCATAACTGCGGTGTTGCGAGAGGAGAGAAATCAGCGGAGAGGCGGCAACCGATGCTCGGTCAGCCAGGCGACTTCGGCGGCCAGGGCGTCGCTGCGGCGTTCGAAGGGCCCCAGCCGAGGTCCGTCGACAATGTCAGCCCACCACTGGCCCGCCTCATCCGGTTCGATGTGGCTGGCCCGCTGGATGCTCAAGGCGCCGAGCGCCGCCAGATCCAGCACCTCGGAGTAGAGCGTCGTGATCTCGCCGCCGGTCCCCACGAATAGGTCCATCACGGAGACTCCGGCAGGTGGGGACGGAAGGGGGAGCATCGAAGGGGGCGAGTGGGACGGGACGTGTTGCGCTCGGACGGGGGGCGCGGCAAGACTCGGTCTCCTCTTGCAGGTCTTTGTAGTTCATCGTCAGTCGTCGATGTCGGCGATGGCGGGATCGTTCGCGGAAGTTGTGGTCACGATCCGGGGGATCGGGGTCACCGGACGGGCGACAAGTGACGTTTCGGCTGTCAAAACGGCCGACCCATCGATCAAGGGCTCCAGTGTTCTGCTGTCCCCGCTGAAACCGCCCGCCGCCGACCGTTCGTCGGGAATTCCCCCAAGATCCCGGCGATGCCGCTCCCTGTCCGCGGTATGTTCACGCGACCGCCAAAGATCGGCTCATCTGACGACGTTGCCATCGATGAATCAGCTCATCGTCGCGGCGGCAGCCAGACACAGTCGGTCTGCTTACTTGGATTTGGGTTGATCAGGGCGAGCTTTATTTGCCCTGAGTCGCTCGGCGACCGCCTTGGCCCAGAGCCGTAACAGTCGCCAGAGCGGGTGGTCTGGTTGATGAGAATGTGGCTGCGTCAAGATTGGCTCCCATCTCTGAAAACGAAAAGGCCGCATCTCGCAGGAGCGAAACGCGGCGGAAAAGCGTCACTTTATCGATTGATCAATGCGATTAGCGTGAACCAGCTTCAAGGAAACTCGGCTGTTCGTAGCCGTGCCGCGGCTCAAAGCGGAATCGCGGATGGCGATGACGGCTGTATTTGGAGTTGCCCTCGATCGGCGTGCGAATCAGGAGATAGGGATCGGTCGCGCCAGCCGATTCCATCAACCGTTGAAGTTGAGCAGCCCGTTGAGCGACCGGGGCTTCCGTCCCGAGTTGTGTAGCCAACACTTTGTACGTCGTGCCAGCAGTCTGCATGCCAGTGACGACTGCTGGACGAACCCGTTCGCGCTGCAGTTTCTCGAACAGGTCTACGGTCAACTCGCGCTGGAACGCAGTTGTCGAAACGGGCAGACGTGATGGTGTCGGCAGGAACTCCATGAGATTCAGGGGGAACTTCGCCCGCAGGACCGGCAGACCGCCGTCGATCAAGCGAAACGGAGAGCGGGCATTAGAACGGCGGCATGTGGGAGCGTTTTTGACGTTTATTCGCTCTCGGAATTTGGTTGTCGTCGTCGCTCGATTGCGTTGTCAGCTGCCGTCGTCGGGCAATTTCACGAGCAATCTCTGTGATCAATTGGTGCAGAACGCTGTTCGGCACAATAGGGGACGTACGCCTCGGACGATTTGTGCGCTTTTGAGTCATTTTAGGCTGAACTCCAAATGAAAAACGCCTCCGAGTTATTGCTCGGTGGCGTTTTCGTTAGAACCAGTTTCAAAACCGTCTGAGAGTAATGAACATACAGGCGAGGGTCACGAAGCCAAGGAAGATGTCATCACGGTATTCGTAGCGAGTCACGAGTCGGCGGAACGACTGCAGCCAGGCGAGGTCCGCTCCACGCGCCAGCGGCGGCTAAGTCGGCGCGCCACGCGACCATCCTGGACCGGTGGTCTTCTGCGATTCAATCGATGCCGGCAGATCAACTCGATGTGCTGCAGTTGCAGCCGCTGGCGCAGGGGGTCGCTGTCCGCCGCCTTGTCAAACAGCAGTCGCGCGGGGGCCGGATCGAGTACGCGCTACTCCAGCAACGGTTCGATCAGCGTGACCTCGTTGTGGCTGGCACTGGTGATATCGACCGCGACGGGCAGGCCCTCGCGATCGACGAGCAGCATGATCTTCGTGCCCTTGCCTTTCTTCGTCAGGCCGACGTCCGCGCCCCCTTTTTTGCCGCGGCAAAGGTGCCGTCGGCAATCGCTTCGTCGAGCCGTAACCGCCTCAGATCGCTGCGTTGCTCGAGCAGCCGTTCCCAGGCCGCGTGCAGCACGCCGGACTCCGTCCATTCCTGCAGCCGCCGCCAGCACGTGGCAGGAGAGGGATACTGGACTGGTAAGTCCTGCCAGCGGGCGCCGGTCCGCAGGATCCACAAGATGCCCTCGAAACAGGGGCGCGGAGCGACGCGCGAGCGTCCGCCCGCGGAGGACATGGGGAGTTCGACGAACAGATCAGCGATCAGAAACCATTGCCCATCAGTGAGTTCAGACTTCGGGACCGTCCTGAACCCTGTGATGTTGCGGCCGCGTGAGGGCCACCATCGCAGGGTGAGATGCATGGCATGAGCCTTCTTTGGGGAGACTCGAATCAGCAAATCCCTTGCCAGTCAGTTCAGGTCTTCAAGGCTTTTGAAACGGGCCTTACTGATTGTATGATCGGCGATAGCTTTGACGGTTGATCAGAGTGCAGGAGATTGATAGCCTTCGCGAGATTCAAACTGATATCGTTCATTACGAGATCGCTTGAGTTTTCGGTACACGGTCTCCAGCGGCGGAACAGTAATGATTTCGTAGGGACTTGACAGCCCACGCTCGCGCATCATGCGGTCCAATCTGAGAGCATGCTGAATAGTGGCTTGGTGAGTTCCCAGATTCGCGGCGATGTCACGTTGTTTCACGCGTTCAGCGAATTGCTTGACAACTTCTTCTCTGATCTGTATTCGCACGGGCGGCTCGAATAGGTTGATCGTCAAAACGCGAGTCAGGAATTCCTTGACCGCTGGAGCCTGGTCGATGCCTTGGACAATGCTACCGAGGGAGAGCTTTACCTTTACGCGCGGCAAGAAGTGTCCTCCGTCAACGGAACGGACGACATAGACGTAGCACTCGGAGACCAGCGACCGCAGCAAGCTGCTGAAGCCAAAGGAATCGGCAGCCAGACCACACGATGCTTCTTCGAATGCTTGCCTCAAGGCCGCACCAGTCAGTGGCAATTCGGGCTGTTCGCGTGATTGCAATTGTAGGACACGGCGCCATTGCGCCAGCTCGCTATCTCGCTGTGCGAGTTCGTTCAACATTTCCGACAGCAGACTGGACGGACCATTTTGTCGAATCACGGCTCGAACGTTGGTCTTCTCTCGCTCCAACGCGGCTTCAGCCTTTTCAAGCTGTTGCCAGGCTGTCTGGTCATCGGCCTGATGTTCAGTGGCCAACTGTACCAATTCCGCGAGCTGTTCATTGAAGCCATCGAGATTCCACAACTCTGTGGTGATGGCTGCTAGCACCTTTTGAGTCAGCAGCGGGCCGTTGAAACCGACCGAGTTCCAGCACTGGTAATGACGAGAACCGTTGCACATCAGGTTTTTCTGGATCCCGTTACCGCCCCAGACCATGTCGCGACCGCAGTACCAACAGACCGCACATTGTCCTGGGAAGCGTGCACGCTTGCCATGACCGATGGGAGCCGCCTGGGAAGGCCGTCTCCTTCCCAATCTGCGATGCTTTTCGTCTACTTCAGCGAGAACGGCATCCAATTCATCGGGATCAAAATGCGCGAGATGGGGTTCGTCGCGATAGGTTGGCCCCGCGGGATTCACTTTCGACATTCGGCGACCGCATTCATAATTCTTGTCGGAACAACGAGCGCCGCGCTGTGGCCTTCCTTTCAGAAGGGGATTGTGAAACAACCGTCGAACCATGGCGCCATCCCACCGCTTGTTCCGGCAATATGGCCCCGTGGACACGCCATGCTTGTTGAAGTAATCGGCAACCGCAGTCCAATTTTTCTCGCGACGCAGAATGTGCAGTGCCTTTTGAAGATGCGGAATGGAATCATCGTCCTTACGCCATTCACTATAGTACTTGGCTCCTTCGGGTTTGATGTACCCGTATGTGTGGAGCGGCGTCGCCCCACCGTTTCGTCGAAAGCGGTTCATTTGCTTTTGCTTGATGCGGCGCGACGTGTGGGCACAGTGGCTGACATGGTCTTTGCAGGCTGTGATCAAGGCCTCTTCCCAGGTCGGATCAGCCGTATCACAACCATCATTCGGTGCGATGCAGCGGGTGCCGCGATCGACTGCCAGCCCCCACAATGCGACCACCACAGTCCCGCGGATCAGACGACCGGCATCTTCCATGATAATCAGATCAAATTCTGCGGAGCGAATGAGCCTCTCGACCTCAACCAGTTCAGGGCGGTCTAACCGCTCTCCTTTGCCTTTGGTCGCAATGATGGTATATTCGCAAGGACCATCGTATCGATCCGCGACTTCCTGCTTGGCATGATCCTCCTGATCTTCGAGACTCAATTCCTTTTGGTTTTGGCACCCGCTGATGCGGGCCACGATCAATACACGCAGGGTATGCCCATTGCGGGCCACAAGCGGCTGGCTACGACTCATGATCATCTCCGGTCGGAGACATCACTCGCCCGAAATCATTGGCACAGTGTGCCAATGATTCTGACCAATCCTGAGAATCCCTGACCAATGGTGACCACACCTGACCAGCCGCAACTTCTTCTGTTCAAAGTCACTTACGTCGCAAGTGCCAATGGCAAAATCAATTACAAACCGACATGCGGAGTGTCCCCCCCTCTCCGCTTCCGCCTTCGATCGATTGCCGCAAGTTGCTTTCCTGAAAGCAACTTGCGGCTTTTTCTTTGCTGCAGAACCACCTTCCTGGCGCACGTTTTGTGCACAATCGGTGCGCCGGGAAGTGTTTCAGAGGCCGCAGCGAAAGCCGCCGCATCGGGTCGGATCGGGAGGCCGCGGAACGCCTGGCGGCCGAGCTGAATGCCCAGGTGGCGACCGCGTCTCCCACGCACTTTCGATTTGAGCCGATCAGCGTGGCGGGTCTGCGGCAGTCGTTCCTCGATGACCACGAGCACGTCCTCCGCTCATCGATGGCGACGATGGCACGATCCCGGACGGCGTCCCGCTATCTCGTCGAGTACGCGGACACCGTGCGATCCGGACTGCAGGCCCACGATCTCGCTGCGTTGGGGTTTGTCAGGTCTCTCCGAACTTATCGGGTCGTCCCCAACGGGCATCCCAATACGCCACAGCGGCCGTTGAGCGACAAGGGAATGCAATTCATTGCCGAAGTGCCCCCCCGCTCGATCGACCAGTTCGCGATGCGGAATCGGCGCCTGCCGCCCGATGCCAGGAATCCCCTCAGCGAGTTGAGGCTCGAACGACTGCGAATCGAAGACGCCAAGCCGATCTTCGTCTTCGATGCCGAGACCGAGCTGCAATTCTTGAAGGCGGCTGCCGAGTGGGAGTTTGCCATCCACTTCACGCGGGCGAAGACCGGCCTGCGTCCGGGAGAGCTGTGTCATCTCCTGGTGGAAGACCTTGACCTTGCTGCCGGCTGGCTGCACGTCCGCAACCAGCCGGAACTGGACTGGTCGGTTAAGACACGGAACGAGCGCAGTGTTCCGTTGGTCTCGGAAGTGACCGCGAACTTGCACGCGACGATCGGAGATCGCCCGACTGGAATTGTTTTTCGGCGTCCACAATCGCCTGCCCGAACGGGGGCACTGACGGCTGCCAACCGCGATGCCCTGGGCAAGCGTCTTCAGTCCAACGTGCTGGCCGAACGACAGCACCTTGCACGGGAGCTGACGCGAGCCGAACTCAGCGTCATCGCCAAAAAACGCTGTGTGGCAGCCGGAGCGCTGGATCCCGACCAGATTCGGCGATCGTATTTACGAATTGCCAGACGTTGTGGACTGCCTCAAGCGACCTGTTCCAAGAGCTGGAGGCACAGCTTCGTGACGTTGTTGCAGGATGCCAATGTCGATCCCTTGCTCCGCCAGATCACGCTCGGTCATCAGCCGGCCGGCAGGGACGAATTGCAGGGCGTTTTCTTGAGCGTGGCGATTTCGGCTTCGAGGGCGGCGATGCGCCGTTCGTAGTGGTCGATCACCGCCTGCAGCAGCGCCCGGAATTCGGGCGGCAGGGCGGCGATCTGCTCGGGAGTCACCGGCGTTGTTTCGTGCGACATGCCGATGATGTCGCCGATTTCGCCGCGGGCGCGAAGACCAGATCTCAACCGACGAGGCTGGCGGGGTGTGAACGGTTACCTTTGCGTTGGAGCGGGGTGAATCATTCGGGTTAGTTTCTGGAGCGGTCGTCGCCATCTCCTCCAGAAGAAGTCCATTCGTCTGCGTCTCAAGGTGTCCGGCCACTCGCCTCGATCCACGGTCGTCCGCCGTTGGCTCCAGCACCGGCAAGAACCGCATCGGTCCGGCAACACCAGCGGGCATACCGAAGTCGATCTCGTCCCTGATCGGCGGCTTCGACAGTTCGCTCCACGACGTCGTCACCGCTACTCGCCGGGCTTGTCCTGCGAAAACATCACGACGCTGTACGGTCCGATGCTGATCGTTCCGCCGGCTGGAAAGCCATCTCGCTTCCCGGCGCCGGGCCCCTGCGATTCGCCTCCAGGCTCAATTCCAGCGGCCACGTCGGAGCATTGCTGGTTTCCAAAGCCGCGGCTATAGCCGCTCCAGTCGCTGTTGAGCCGCAGTCGCCAGATTCCAGGGGCGGGGAAACCGATCGCGTAGTTGCAGTGGGCCACATGGGAGAGATTCACGACGACCACCACGTCGTCGGCGGGGCCGCCCTGGTGCCAGCGGTGATAGGCGATGACGTTGTCCGCCTGATTCTCGTGGAAGGTATTCAGTCCGGAGCCCGTCAGTCCGCGCGTTGTGCCGAACCGGTTGAGACGCAGATGAATCAGGTCTCGATACATCCGCACCAGGCCGCTGAATTCCTCCGACTTGTGCCAGTCGAGCGGAACCGAATCCTCGAACCAGCCGTCTTCGAGGAACTCCTGTCCCTGGAACAGCATCGGGATGCCGGGCGCGGTCAGCACGAGGGCGGCCGCGAGCGTCGTGCGTTTCTGGGCGAACCAGCTAGCGGGATTCTGCGGATCAATTTCTGAGGCGACGCGGGATTGCCCGTTCGCCACTTCGTCGTGCGATTCGCTGTAGATGACGCGCTGGAAGGGGTTTCCGTTGTAACCGCCTTCGAGCGCCTGGCGAACGCTGTCGAGCGACCGCTGCTCGTCGCTGGCCGCGATGACGGCGGCCCTGACAGGATGCACGAAACGGGCGCCCCATTGAGCCGTGAAACCCGCTCCCCCCTGGTCGGCCGGCTTCGTCAGCCGGTCGTCGGTCTGCATGTCCTCGGCAATGGTGATGCGTCCCGGGTACTTCTGCTGGATGTCGCGATTGATCCATTGGATCAGGCTCCAGCCGTCGGGGAGGTCGCCGCCCGGATCGCCGTTACCCCGCACGTTGTGCATGAACAGAGTCATGTCCATCCGCAGGCCGTCGACGTGATATTCCTCCAGCCACATCAGGGCGTTGTCGCGGATGAACTGGCGGACTTCCTTGCGGCCGTAGTCGGGGCGCGTCGCTCCCCACGGGGTCTCGGCGTGCCAGTCGTTATAGAAGTAGATGCCGCCCTGTCCGTTTTCGCTCCAGCCGTCGAACTGCCACAGATCCAGGTCGCTCGGACCGAAGTGGTTGTAGACGACATCCAGCACCACCGCCATGCCGGCCTGATGAACCGCCTTGACAAAACGCTTGAAGCCGACGGGACCGCCGTAATTGGTTTCCACGGCAAAGACGCACGAGGGGTTGTAGCCCCACGACGAGTAGCCGGGAAACTGGGCCAGTGGCATCACTTCGATGACGTTCACGCCGAGTCGCTGCAGATGGTCGAGCTTCTTGACGGCTTCTGCAAACTTGTCCGACGTCCCGTCTTCCTGGTCGTGGAACGTCCCCAGGTGCAGCTCATAGATCACGAGTTCGTTGACTGCCGGGAGATGGAAATCGTCGCCGGCCCAGTCAAACTGCGGGTCGTAGACGACGGCATTCCCGACCGAACTGATGACCTGCCGCGCATAGGGGTCCATCCGCAGCAGTTCCCTGCCGCCATTGATGATCCGATACTTGTACTCGTTGCCGATGGCGGCCGAGGCAATGTCTGAGTACCAGTAACCCTCTTCCTCCTTGACCATCGGGTGCGCATCGGGCGACCAGTCATTGAAAGAGCCCGTGACGTACACCGCGTCGGCGTGAGGCGCCCAGACGCGAAACGCGACGCCGCCCTCGTACGGAAGCGATCCCATTCCGCCACGAACCTGCTCGGCTGGTAGAGTGGGCATGAAGAACTTTCCTAACGTTCCGTTTGATTTCCAGACGCCCGCCGCGATCCTCATGCCTCGCAAGCAGATGTCACTCGGGTTGACGCTCCGACGCGGCGTCTGCGTCAAGCCTGGCGGCGATGGCTTCGAGGATCATCCGCTCGGCGTCGTCAATGCTCGCCCGAGCGAGCATGATGGCAATCCCGGCAAATTCCTCGGCTCTTTCCGCTCGCTCGGAGAGCTGACCGGTCTCGTGGCCCTTCACGGACTGCTCGATCGTGCCTTGCACTTCGGCCCCCCGTTCCTGAAACCACTGCTGCAAGCGGGTCCGGGCCTTTATCACGACCGGTCTGGTCTCGACGTCTCGGCGGCGTACTTCGTCGAGCTTCTCATGCAGCGAATGCCAGGTTGTCCCGATATTGGCCTTCAGGGCATCCATCCGCCCCTCAAGGGCTTCGAGCTGCTCGTGGACGCCGTCACAAAAACCGCTCACGTTGTCACTCACAACCGCACCTCAATGTCTCCTTACGAGTGTCATGCCGTGCCCGCGGACTACTCGATCACTTTCTTCGCGGCTTTCTTCACGGTATCCGCGACCTTCTGGATGGCCTGTTTGGCCTTTCCGACGGCCTGGTCGGTCCGGCCTTCCTCGCGCAGCCTGTCGCTGCCGGTCAGCGCACCGGCGGCTTCCTTGATTTTCCCCTTCACGATGTCTGTTCGCCCACTCATGGTGGAGACTCCTTTTGCTATCGTTGATGCTCACAACACCGATCGATCAGAACTCGCTGGCTGCCTCGCGAAACGCTTTATCCAGTTCGTCCCAGGCCGACTCCGCTCCGTTCCGGACATCCTTCCAGGCTTCCGCGCTCGACTGACCGACTTCGGCCAGCTTGGCGCGGGCGGCGTCCCGCTTCGTTTCGAGCTCGGCCATCTTCATTTTAAAGGTGGCTGCGGCCTGGTCTTTCAGGTTGCCTCCCTTCTCACGGAGCTTGGCGATTTCGGCATCCAGCTCCTCAAGTCGGGCCTCAAGGCTCCGCTGGAAGTCCTCTTTCGCCTGCAATGAGAAATCTGCTGCCGTCTGAGCCGCTTTTCCGACATCGCGGCGGACATCCTCGGATGTGACACTTCCGGGTGTCTGCTCGCGGGAGGATTGTTCGCACCCGCCAATCACGAGCCCGCTGAGGAACAAAACACCATACATCCTGCGCGACATGATGGAATCCCTTTCACCGAACGCTCCGCGACTCGCAGAACTGCCGACGGCCGCGGCACTCAGTTGTCAAAGTCGTCACGCCCCGGCATCCGCCGAACTGCGACCGAGGAGGAAATACAGTCCCATTCCGATGAGCGGGAGCAGGAGGATGATCACGATCCAGAAAATCTTGCGCAGGACTCCGGAGCGGCCCATCAGCACGCTGATGATGGCCCAGACGTCCAGCAGCAGTATGACCGTACCGACGATGCTGATGGCGGTTGGAATCACAAAATCACCTTTTCGTTATGCATTGCCTGCTAAGAAATCCCCGAACTCGATGAATCAGATGCGTCTCAGAAGCAGCAGGATAACCACAATCAGAAGGATCAGTCCCAGCCCGCCGCTGGGCGCGTAACCCCAGTTGCGACTGTGCGGCCAGGTGGGGAGCGCCCCGAGCAGGAACAGGATCAGAACGATCAGCAGAATGGTGCCCAGCATGTCAGCCCTTCGCATCAAGTCTCAGGTTGATTGATCGACAGAATCTGCGGCGGCGAGATCATACCTGAAGTCAACACCGGCCAGAGCGATTCTGGAGCGGCGAGGTGCAGTCGGAGGCGGTTATGTGAGCGGCCAGACGAAGCCGCGTTGCGCCAGAATGCTCTGCAGATCAAAACGTCCCGCCTTTCGCTACCTCCTCTTCGGCTCGCGAACTTCAGGGGCATCGGCCAGCGTAAACAGCAGGATTTCGTCACCCGTGGACACACTGATGTCGTGATGCAGACATCGAATCTCTTCGCCAGTGATCGCGACGATCATTGCTTCCAGGGCCGGCTGCGCTGACTCCACGAGCTGGCTGCGCACCTGCTTGATCAGGTCTCCGCCGGTCTCGGCGGGCAAGGCCGCCAAGTGCTGTTCTGCAGTCGTCAGCACTTCCGTCAGGCGGACCAGCAGCAGATTCTCAATCAGGTACGCGTGCATGTGCTTCGGCCCGCGTCCCAGATACTCCAGTGCGAAATGCCGAATTCCCTCGCAGACAGCGGCTTCGATTTCGCCTCGCGTGCTGTGCGGCGGAGACGGTGCTGACACAGTTCGACACCGGCCGAACAGTGACGGGGCAGACCTAGTGCAGGCAGACGGTGAGTCGGTCATCGCGGATTGCATGTGATGGTCCCCTGTTCCGGCCCCGTGGTTCTGCCGAATGTGACGCTCGGCACGCAGCCCTCCCTGGTCCGTCAAGAATCCGCAGCAGCGACTGAGCAGCCTCATTAGCCGCTGTTGGAATGGAGATTGTGCCGCGGCGCGCGCAACGCCGGTATCGGAGATTCCACCAATTTGGAACTGGTGAAATCCGCCACCCATTGAAGACGGCGATGTTACATCTTCCAGCGGCGTCATGCCCCGGCTGATCTGGCCTTCGTAACACGTAACAGACGGCGTCCGATCAACGAAAACCCCGGCCGCAGATGATCCGGCGTCTGCCCGATCCCGCGAGCGAAAGCGGCCGAGTCGGTGTCGCCACTCCGACCCGACGAGGTCAGACGGCGGACCGTCCCTGGATCACCCGGATCAGCACCACCGCAATCGCGATAATCAACAGCAGATGAATGAAACCTCCCATCGTGTTGGCCGTGACGACGCCGAGCAGCCAGAGAATCATCAGCACGACGAAAATCGTCCAGAGCATGGGAGCATTCCTGTAGAGAATCGGAAAACTGTTGCCGTCAGCACGTTGCACGCAACATTCAGAAATCGTCGCCGCCGATCACGACGAAACGCGGTCCCCTGGGGGTGTGGATGTAAAACAGGACTCCATTGCCCGCCGCGAGTCCGGTCTCTGTCGCGGAGAAGTCTGCCGCAGACGAGACCGGCGTCCTGCCGACGCGTTCGATGACCATGCCCTTCTGCAGTCCGGCGGCGGCCGCCGGGCTGCCCGGCTGAACCGAGTCGATCAGAACGCCGCGGACGGGGTCCCGATATCCGCTCTGTCGAACCGCCTCGGGAGTCGCCTCGTGGACCGCCAGCCCGAGATCGGCGTAGGAGCCGGCTCGGATTTGTGCAGCTCCGGCGGCGTCCGTGCGTGGCACTCGATGCGTCAATTGAAGATGGTCGGGCAGTTTGCCGACCGTGATCTGCACGTCGCTGGATTCGCCGTTGCGGATGATCTGGAGTGGATAGGTCTTGCCCGCGTCCAGATGCTCTACGACGCTCGTGAGATGCCGTGCATCCATGATCGGTCGGCCGTCCAGCCGCGTAATGACATCGCCGGGCTGGAGCATGGCGTCTGCGGCGGGAGAGTCCGGATGCACGCCGCTGATCAGGGCCCCTTCGCCGCGGGGGATATTGAACTGTCGCGCCAGCTCCCGGTTGAGCGGTTGCGTGTGCACGCCGAGATATCCGCGATGCACGATTCCGTGATCGATAAGCTGGCGGCTGGACCAGCGGACCAGGTTGCTGGGAGCCGCCACTCCCCGGCGATCGAGATTTTCATTCCATTCCGAAACGGTCGATGTGATGCCCACCACCTCGCCGGCAAGATTCAGGATCGGGCCGCCGCCTACGTTCAAGGCCGCATCCGTCAGCAGGAAATCTTCGCCGCGCGCCGCGCCGGGCCCCGGGACGATGCCGTTGAGGATTCCCGCATGGGCCAACGGCGTCAGTCGCGATGAGCGTCCGAGCGCCAGCACCCAGTCTCCGACTTGCATCGCATCGCTGTCTCCCAATGGCAGCGCCGGCAAGGGCGCGAGCGGGGAGATCTCGATCACTGCGGTGTTGGTGCGAGGATCGGCCCGTACGCTCGATGCAACAAACTCAGAACCATCATGGGTCCGCACGACGACTCGCTCGGCGCCGAAGACCAGTTCGCTCGTGGTCAGGACCTGCCCCGACGGAGCAATGACGAATCCAGAGCCGACAACGCGTCTCGCGAGCGGCCCCTCGCAGCGTCGTGTCGGGTGGCTAATGGCGTCGATGGAAACGATGCTGGGAAGCGCATGGCGGGCCAGATTGCGAAAGGCCACAGAGAAGTCGCCAAACTCGCGCTGAGCCGGCGCGACTTCCGGACCGCGACGTTCGGCGGGTGGCGGCTCTCCGATGGATCGCTGGGCCACCGACGCCTCGGTCATGACCACAATGCCCAGCAGAGCCAGGAGGCTCGACAGGGCGACAACTCGCGAAGTGGACGTGTTCATTTGACGCATTCTCATTCTCCCTGCTGCAACAGCGACACAATGATGCTTCTCGCGGCAGGTCAACTGCGGTGAGGTCTTCAAACTCCTTGCCGCGGCAACTCCACAATGTGACTTCCCGCAACTCGTCTGAATGACGTAACACGGGTCTGAACTCGTCGACCGCGTTCCCCAATACGCCGGGCGCATGGACTGCATCGCCCGTTCGTCGGAGAGAGACGAGTCGCTGCCCCGTCAGGCCGTCATTGGCCTCCGCAATGACGGCCTGAACCAGGGCGCTACGATTTCCTGGATCCCATGACGATCAAGACAACTCCGCCAGCAATTGCGAGTCCTCCCAGAATCGGCGGCACAGGCCACGTCCGCTTCGTGTCGGCGGTGGCCTTGACCGGACCGACGTCAATGATGACATCACGGCTCGTGTAAGGGATGCCGCGATAGAACAGGCCGATCGCCCCCGCCGCGATCAGAATTGCCCCGACAATGACCAGCGAGTTGATACGCATGGACGCGAAATCCTTGATTCTGTGAGTGGCTCTGACGGCCGTTGAACCGGTCCGCGACTGTGTGGTTACGACCTGGGCTGCTCTTTCTCCTTGCCGCCCTTTGGCTCCGCATTGGAGCGACCCGGTTTCGGTTCGGCCTTCGGCATTGGCTTCGGTTCAGCCTTTGGACCAGGCTTTGGTTCTACTTTCGGGGCAGCTTTCGGTTCGGCCCTCGGGGCAGGCTTCGGTGCCGCTTTCGGAGCCGGCTTTGGTTCAACTCGTGGAGCAGGCTTGGGCTCTGCTTTCGGGGCTGCTTTTGGTTCAGCCCTTGGAGTAGGCTTCGGTTCCGCTTTCGGGTCTGGCTTCCGATCGGCCTTCGGCGCTGGCTTCGGTTCGGCCTTCGGCATTGGCTTGCTTGTCGGCTGGCGGCCCGTCACGTTCGGCCGACTCCTGGGCGATTCGCCTTTGACCACCGGCGCTCGCGGTTTCGGCTCGACCTTCGGGTCGGATGGTGGCGCCTCGTGAGACTTTGGTGGCGCGTGGTCTTTGCCAAGTTGATCGGGCGACCGCGCCAGAATCGGAGACTTCGGAAGCTTCACTCGAGCCGGCTCGGATTCCGTCGTGGGTTTCTCGCTGGAGGTCTTCGCTGTTTTGGACTCCAGCTTCTGCCGTTCAACGCCGAATTGACGGACTTCCTGCCCATGCTTGGCCAGTGCCTGCTGCTCGTCCTTCGTCACGGGCTGAAATCGCAACGCGGTGTCTTTGCTACTGGCCACTTCTTCGAGCGACGTGGCCGCCACCAGGTTCTTTTCCAGCGATGCGTCGCCAGTCTTGAGAACGGCCTGCTGGGCGACCAGCGTTCGCGGCGGCCGAGCGGCTTCGTGATCGACACGGTCCTGGTAAGTGGTCTGGACGGATTTCTCCCATGCCGAGTTCTGCCGATTCTGCCAGCGCTGCTGGGCGTAAAACGGATCGTATCCGTATCCACCGGAATTAAACGAGAACCACGGGGAGAAGCCCATGCTGGCGTAGCTGGGACCGTAGTAGTCCCCGAAGTAGTAGTGGTTGTAATTCGGCCGCAGGAAGAGCTGATTGCCGAACACGGCCGTGCTGATCACGATGGCTGGCGAGTAGGTGAAACCTTGTTGCGCATAGATCCCTGGCGCGAAATAGACCGGCGCAAACAGGACCCCGCGACGGGCGACTGAATAGTCGTAGTATCCGTTGACGAAGACGTAGCCTCGGGGCGACCACAGGTAATGAGACGGAACCCAGACCCAGTTCTCCTGGGCCGCGGACCAGTAGCCGGGTTGCCAGGCATACCGGTTCTCATTCCAAACCCAGCTCCCAGGGATCCAGATCTGATCGGCCGAGGGGGCGGCGACGTTCGGACCCGCTTCGACGGATGCCGGCGGCTCCGGCAGATAGACATTCTCACTCTCTTTGGCATCGGCCCAATACCCGGAAGTCCATTGAAACTCCCGGCCGGACTGGCCCCAGTAACCGGGCACCCATTGGCGGCCCGGAGGAAGGGCGCGCCAGATGCCGCTGACCCACAGGAAGTCCTCACGCTCGTCGTCCCAGGCCCAGTAACCGGGAATCCACGCAACATTCTCTCCTTCCGGTTTCTGATCGGGCGGCAATTCCTCAATGGCGTCCGGCGGCGCTTTCGGCACCACGATGCCCGGCTGCGGATCGAATGTGACGGTTTCGGCAAACGCCTCGTGAACGGGACCTCTTGTGAGGACTTCCACTCCCTTCACGGCGCCGGCCGACGTCTGTTGCGCTGCAACGCGCCTGTCCCAGTTGAACTGTGTGCCAACGGTCACCACTGCGGCGACCAGGCAGCCCTTCAATACGTACTGCGAGTTCATGAACGGATTCCTTGTGAGATTGCATCCGCGCATCGAGTTGCTCGTGCGTCGGATGGATTGACGAATCCCGTGAGGCAAACGGGGAGACTGCCGCGACCCATGTCGCCGCGAACGGGCTGCAGACGCTGTTCCAGGGACTCCAGCCCGCTCCGACGACGGCCATTGCAGATCCAAGCCTGATTATTTGTTGACGTGCTTCGGCATCTCGCGACATTCCTTGGCACATTCGCGGCACGTCTTCGCGCAGTCCTTCATATGCTTGTCGTCCGGGAACTTCTCGCAGGCTGCGGCGCATTCGTCGCAACATTTTGCGCAGCAATCCTGCATGTGCCGGGCGAGGGGGCTCTGCCGGGCGCAGAGTGTCGCGCACGACTTGCAGCACTCGGCGCAGTCGATGCAGAGCTGAGCCGTTCCGGCGTGTTCCTTCTTGCCGTCCACCAGGAGTGTCAGGCAGTGCTTGAAGCACGAATCGCACTGAAGCTGACAGTCCGCGCAGACTTTGGCGCACTTCGTGAAGTGTTTGGCGTGCTCTTCCTGGGCGCAAGCCACGTTTGTGACGGAGGCCGTTACGGCGACGGTCAGCACAGCCGCCATCAGACAGAGTGTTCGCAGCATTTCAGTTCCTTTCACAGTTTCCCGCGTCAGCCGTCACAGACCTTCTGTGGCAGCCAGCCGCGGATTGATTTCCACCAGTCCGCTGTACCCGCCGACTACTCTTTCGCAGCAACGGTCAGCTTCAGCTCATTGGCCGCGTCGGCGCCCTCCGCGGGGTGGCCGGTCACTTTGATGGTGAAGTCGCCCAGGGCCGCGTCGTCCGCGGCTGTCAGCGTGATCTGCGTTTCGGCGGCGCCGGCTTTGATCACTGGAGCGGCCGGCTCCAGCGTCACGCCCGTCGGCAGGTCGCCGAACTTGAGGGCGACGTCCTGGTCGAACGTCTTGTCGCGCGAGATGCCGATCGAGACCGTTTGCGCAGTTCCCTGTTTGACGGAGGTCGACAGGCGGGGCGTACTCAGCGTGAATGTGTCCTTGGCGGCAATGGTGAGCTTGAACTCGACCGTGGCGTCGCCCCCCTTGGTCGGATGCCCCGTCACCTTGATCTGGAAATCGCCCAGCGGCGCTTCGTCGCTGGCTTTGAAGACGATCTTCGCGTCGGTTTCGCCGTGCTTGATGGCGGGATTGCCGGGCTCGATCGTCACCCCTTTGGGAACGTCCGAGAACTTCAGCGTCACGTCTTCGTCGAAGTTCTTGGCCCGCTTGATGCCGACCGTGGCGTCGGCCTGCGCGCCCTGCTGGAGCGAGGACGAGAGCATCGGGACCGTCAGATTGAAGGTGTCTTCGGTCTGTCCATAGGCCGGCGCCTTGCCGGTCGAGCCTGGCCCGCCCGGCGTCCCTTGCGTGCAGCCCGCGAGGGCCGTCAGTGCGATCGCCGCCAGAGTTGCAAATGTTGACTTCATCATTGTGAATCGCCTTCTTTGTGATTTTGCGGAGAACGGCCACGTTCGCACATTGCGGGCGCGGCTGGGCTCCGTGTGTCGTTGCTGCTGATCTGGACCCGGTTTAGAGCTTCAGTTCGCGGACGAACTCGTCAATCTCTTTCTCCGCCTGCTCTTTGGCGTAGCCGTAGCGTTCCTGCAGCAGCCCGGCCAGCTCATCGCGCTTGCCGGCGATCACGGTCAGGTCATCGTCGGTGAGCTTGCCCCACTTCTGTTTCGCCTTGCCGGTCCATTGTTTCCAGCGGCCCGAAATCTGTTCCCAGTTCATGGTCAGTGCTCCTCAAAGAGAACGTGCTGTGCCGAATTGACGATTCAACGGCCGGCCTGGGCCGGGTAGTGATTGCGCGGCCAGTGGGATGTTCGCCGCTTCCGGTGCGGTTGCTTCGGTTGACGCAGTCTGCGCCGGCGACTGCGGAAAGACGCGATTCAGCGCCAACGGCAGTGCCATGGCGATCGCGTCCCGGAGCACGCCGGCAAGCGAACCGAACAAGCCGGCGCTCGTCGGGAGCCGGTCTTGGGGCGATGCGCCGGTCGGTCGATCGACGTCGACGGTCTGTCTTGCCTTTGACGACGACAGCCGCGCCACCAGACAGCCCAGGGCAAAAGACGCCCCGACGGCGAGCCACGGGTGCTGCTGCACCTGCCTCCGCAGATCCAGCGTCTGGCTGACCGACTGCACTGCGTCGCGGACGCTGGTCATCGTGTCGGCAACGACCGCTCCGGTCGACTGCATTCCGTCCGACACGCGGCTCTCGAGCGACTCGAGTTTCTCCGAGAGATCGGTGCGGGTCTGATTCATCTGGCTGCGGATGGTTGCGAGGTCGTCGTCCACAACGCGGTCTCCTGAATGAGTTCGTCGGCCACATGGTTCCAGCTCGGAAAGGACCGCAACCGCAGCCGCCCGAAACAAACTAGTGCTGCGCTCAGTACCGACAGCACCGCACCGACAATGGCGTAACAAGCTCCCAGCGGGAGCCACGCAGGATCAGTCCCGGCGGGACACGTCAGCCAGTGCAGTCCATGCACGAGGCTCAGGCAGAGCAGTCCGGCGGCAAGCAGCCCCAGCGCGACGCCGATGGCGACGACGGCTGTCGCCGCTTGCCGCAGCCGCAGGTTGGCGGCGATTTCCTGCCGAATGAGCCGGACCTGCTGGACGACCAGCGCCCGGAAATCGTCGATGATGCCGGCCACCAGCGACGCCATGTCGGCTTCGCCGGTCACCGGACCTTCGACCGTTGTTGCAGGAACGTCGTCGGCCATGCTCAGTCCCTCAGCGCGCGGCTTACGAGAAATCCCGCTGCGAATCCGGCAAAGATCGCGGCGACGGGATGCTGCCGAACCAGTTCGGTGATCATGGCCGAGGTTCCCGAGAGCTTGGCCTCTTCCAGGTACCGGCCCCCGCGCTGAACGGAATGCGCCACGGCCTGCGAGGCCGTTCCGAGCATTCCGTCGTGCGGCGTGTTTTCGCTGAGCAGGTCGCCCAGCCGTTCGATCTCGCTGCCGGCCCGGGCGGTCAGGTCGTCGGCCTGCTGGCCGATGCCGGTGACGGCCTGCCTGGCCATCGCTCCAACCGCACTGGCGGCGTGACTGGCCATTTCGCCGGCCGCAGCGGCGGCGTCCCCCGCCTTGCCGCCCGCCTGAGTCCATTCTTCACGACTGGCGCCGGGAGCGATCGTTGCATTCGCCATGATTCGGTCTTTCTGAAAGAGGAGGTTCTGTCCGGACTGGATGTGTTTGAATTCGTTTGACGGGGGCCGTCCGTGGCGACCGTCAGTGGTCGTCGTAAGCAACGTCGACGAACCGCTCGGCGGCGATCGCCGCCGAGATCTGCTCCAGCGCTGCACCGCGTTGCGAAGACTTCGAGATCCACGCCACGGTGTTCGAGGTCTTCAGTTCGGGAGGCTGCTCGCGGAGCTCGTTTCCGATAATGATGACCGCGATGTCCGTCATCAGGCGGTCGGACTGAATTGCGGCCAGGACGCCTTCACACCCGCCCCACGGCAGCTTGCGATCGACGACCAGCACCGCGGGTTCGAACTCGCGCAGAACCCGGACGCACTCCAGTCCGTCCGCCGCGAGATCCACTTCATGACCGCAGTCCCACAGGTGGTACCGCAGAGCTTCGCGAAAGGCCTGGTCGGAGTCCGCGATCAAAACCAGCATGTTGTGTTCCTTGTCGAAGCGATGGTGATGTTGACCGGCCCGATTTCGTACCTCTTGTGTTTCCTGCTGACTGGCGACGTCTGAGTAAACCCCCGAGCGGGGCCTTAAGCCGCATCGGACCGGGACGGATCGGGGGTCTCGATTCCCAGCGCCGTCGCGAGAGACACCAGATGGTCCTGTTCCTGCACGAGGATCTCCCGGATCTGTTCGGCGAGTGCGTATTCTTCCAGCGCTTCGCATTGCCGGACGCGCCGGCGATAGCGGACAATCGTCTCGGTTTCGGCCTCCAGATCGAACCGCAGCATCTCTTCGGCGATCATCGAGGTCCTGACGGTCCTGGGAACCGCCAGCGGCTCCCCTCCCAGATAGTCGATCTGACCGGCGATGATCAGAGCATGCGCGAGCTCTTCGGCCGCGTGCTTCTCCAGCTCGGCGGCAATCGCCATGTACTGCGGGCCGCGGATCACCTGCGAGTAAATCACATAAGAGATGATCGCCTGGTACTCGCCGGCGAGGTCCTCGTTAAGCAACGCCACCAGGTCTTCCCGCGTGACGTCCTCGTGGTCATGAGCGACGTGCGTTGTTTCGATCATCGCATTTTCTTTCGTGGATCGGATTCAGGATCAATGTTCGGGAATGACTGCCGCGGAACTCTTTGAGCACTTCCCAGAACAGAGAAGGTTCCCTCAGGGTGCTGCCGACGAAGGAGGCCGCCGCCAGGACCAGGAAGAGCAGGGACGAGCCTTTCTCCCAGGTCCAGGCGGGCGGCGCATCCGCGCCGAAGCCGAAGACGGCCGCAACCAGAGCCGCGATCAGAAACACCAGGCCGGTCCTCGACATTTCGAATGGCTCCTTCCGGACGCTTCGCGTCCCGATCGTTACTTGCTGAAGTCCAGCCCCTTGTCGTCGTCGGGCGCCCCCAGCAGTTTGAAGTTGAACGTCCCGTCTCCGCCGGGAACATCCTCAGAGCGTCGGTGCGGGGGCCGGTGCGCTCGTCATCGGAGGTTGAGGAGCGTCATAGCTGTCTGGCGCCGGAGCGTAATAGGCGGGGGCGGCACAGCTCGCGGCCTGCGGGTCGCAGTAAGTTGCCGCGACCGGAGCGCTGCAGTTCGCACGCGTGGCATAGTTCGCGACCGGAGCGCAACCGGCGGCCTGCTGGTAGCCAGCGCACGCGGACTGTTGACGACCGTAGCAGCCGGTCTGCCGGTGGCCGCAGGAGCGGTAGCGCGAACCGCAGGCCCGGACCTGCCGATTGCCGCAAGACTGGTTCTGGCGATAACCGCACGAGCCGTACTGAGCGCCGCCGCAGACATTCATCGGCTGGCCGCAGTTGGCACGGCCGTAGCGCTGACCGCAACGGGCCTCGACGTCGCTGGTGGCGAACGAAAGGCTGACGGCGGCGATGAGTCCGGCAAACACAGACATTAGTGAGCGAGACATGAAGAAACCTCCTTGAGCGAAACGCGAAACGGAAATGGGTACGTTGAACGTGCGCTTCCCGGCGGGGAACGAATCCACCAGCCGTGAAGCGGGGCATCGAAGCGTGTCGCGCGAAGAATCGCGCGGGGATATCTCAGACGTCGGTCGTCACAACCCCTCGCAGATCCTGAGCCGCAGCGCGATCGACCACCCGATCAAGCCCGTTCAGGTCCGGGATGAAGGAGGCTTTCGTCACGGACCTGAGACTTGCACTGTTCAGAACGGGAACCGGGACCAGAACCGCGGCCTGGCGGATGCGTTCCCAGACTTCCCAGCGATGCACTTTGACGTCGTTGTGTGCCTCGATGCCGAGACGCACGCGATCGCCAAGAATCTCCAGGACGGTCACGGTCAGCTCGCGATGAGCCGAGTCGCCCCCGCCGACGATCAACGATTCCCGCAACTTTCTCGTCAGGACCAGCATTTTCAACTTCCCTGCCTTGAATGCCCGACTTGAACCTGGAAACGAATGGGAACCTGAACGACCGACGGTCGGGGCCGCGTGTCGTTGACGTCCTGGAGCGACGCCCGTTCTCATTGTCAGGTCGTCGGCACTCACACACATGCCCACGCCTCTCGAAGAACCCCACACAGGCTCCTTGGCGAAACCATCGAACCGTTGCGGACGTTTGCGATCCCGGCCAGACGCTGTCGACAGATTCGAACCGTTGGGAGAACTTGCCGGTCGCAAAGGCCCGAGGAATCGAGAAACGTCTCCCGAAGGCTCTTAGAACTTCGCCAGTTTGAAACGCCCCGAAGACCAACGAAAAAAGCCGACGTGGCGAGGCCCTTTGAAAAGGACTTCGCCGCGTCGGCTTACTGATGAACGCGCCTTCCGGAGTCTGCCGGATTGCGATTTCTCTGGTCATCCGATGTGTCTGCGAGACGGTTGATCAAACAACCGACTCAGCGACAACTCTATGATAGCCCGCCAGTTTGGAAATGATAGCCGAATTGCTCGTGTATTGAAGAACTCTTCTCAAGTATGCGTGCGACCATACGAAGTTCTGAGAACTGCAAACGGCCAGAGGGCGTGAACGGTCATCGTCCGCACAGCCGCTGCTGCAGACGCGCTGCTGCTGCCGTGAGTCCGTTCGATTCTGCATGCTCTAGAGCGACTCGATTACTCGAAGCGCGGCATTTCGGCGAGGGAGAAGAGAACCACTTCTTCGCCGGTGACGGTGCTGATGTCGTGATGCATGCTCGCGACCTTCGCGCCCGTGGCTTCGTGGATGAGCGACGCCAGCATCGGGCGGGCCAGCTCGAGCAGGTGCTTGCGAGTCTGCTTAATAAGATCGCGGCCTTTTCCCGACGACGTCGAATTGCAGAGTTGTCGCTCGGCGAGCGTTAAAGCGCCGCGGATACGGACCAGCACGAAGTCTTTGATAAGGTGGACGTGCACCTGATCCGAACGCCAGCCCAGATACTCCTCCTGAAAGCGAATGACTCCATCGCAGATGGCCGCTTCGCCCTCCGCCTGAGTCAGACTTTTGGAAGGGCGCTCGCTCCGGATGCGCCGCGCCTCGTCCATCGGCAGTCGACGTTCGGTTCCGGGACTCACACGCGCCGGCGACCTTTTTGGCGATCGACTCCGAGGAGTCGCTGTTGGAACAACCGAAGCCAGCGCGGAGTTGATGTCTTCCAGAGTCGCGGGTTTGACGACCAAGGCATCGAACCCGGATTTCAAGGCCAGCGTCTTGTGCCCCTCGTCCTTCAAGCCGGTGACGGCGACCATCCGAATGTGTGCGAAGCCTGGCTTCTGTCGCAGTTGAGTGACGAGCTCGCACCCGTTCATATTCGGCATCAGAAGGTCGACGAGGATCAGATCGGGGCAAAAGGCAGACGCCACGTCGAGCGCCTGCGTCCCGCCGTAGGTCACGTGGGCCTCGTTGCCAAGCGCCTCCACCAGCAAACCCAGAGCGTCCGCTCCGTCCCGGTTATCATCCACGATCAGTATTCGCAGGGGCTTGTGATTCGTCGGCACAGTCTTCCTCATTTTGCACGGGTATCGTTCGGGCCGTTCCGGCTCGCTTCAGGTCACCCGCTCCGAGACGGTTGTCAGGATTTTCTGAAGCTGCTCTAAACGGGCCGGCTTGACCAGGTGGTGATTGAATCCCGACTGCAGAGCCTCCTGACGGTCTGTCTCCTGCCCGTAGCCGGTCAAGGCGATGAGCACAACGTTTCGGAGAGTGCTCTCTTGTCGGATACGTTTTGCGACCTCATAACCATTCAGGACCGGCAGTCCGATGTCCAGCAACACCACGTCCGGCTGGTAGTCGAGCGCAGCCTGCACCGCCGTCAGCCCGTCGTACGCCGTCCGCACGTCATGTCCCGAGGCGCGGAGCAGCATGGTAAAACTCAGCACGGTATCCACGTTGTCGTCGACCACCAGCACCCGCAGCGGGCGCGAAGCCGCTTCAGCGTGTTCCGATGTCGGCAGCGCCGGCTGCGCCCCTTCTTGCGGCGCGATCGGCAGGCGGACGATGAATTCGCTGCCCTGTCCCGGTTCGCTCTCGGCGTCGACTGCTCCCCCGTGCAGTTGAGTGAGCCGCTGGACCAGCGCCAGGCCGATGCCAAGTCCCCCTTGCGAGCGATCCAGGGAGCGTTCCGCCTGCGTGAACAGATCGAAGATATGCGGTAGCAGCTCCGGCGAGATGCCGGCGCCCGTATCCCGCACCCGCAGAACACACTCGTCCGCCTCCTGTTGGACCGTGACCCAGATATGCCCGCCTTCGCTCGTGTACTTCGCGGCGTTGGTGAGCAGGTTGGCCAGCACCTGCTCCAGCCGCGCGACGTCGGCGTGCAGCCAGATCGGATCGGGTGGCACCGAGACGGTGAGCTCGTGGAAACGCTGCTCGATCAGCGGGCGAACCGTCTCGACGGCGCCTTCGACGATGCGGCTCACGACAACCCGTTCCCGGCGCAACTGAACCCGGCCCGTGGTAATGCGGGAGACTTCGAGCAGGTCATCGACGAGTCGCTGCAGTTGTTTCATCTGGCGTTCGATGATGCTGCGGGCCTGCTGCTGGATCAGCGTCTCGGTTCCCTGCTGGAGGCCCAGCAGCTCGACGGCGTTGGCGATCGGAGCGAGCGGGCTGCGGAGCTCGTGGCTGAGCATCGCCAGGAACTCGTCTTTGCGGCGATGAAGGTCCGACAACTCGGCCGCCTGTTTTCGCGTCTGCTTCTCCAGACGACTGCGGTCGCTGATATCCCGGATATTGCACTGCGCGACGCGCCGATGATCCCATTGGTAGATGTTGCTGACGAACTCGACTTCAACCGGCTCGCTGCTGCGGGACTTGAGCGGCAGATGGTCGTAGCGGACATACCCCTGCTGCTGCAGCTCCCGAAAGGCGGCTTCGTTGGCGGCCTTGTCGCGAAACAGACCGATCTCCCACAGTTCCTTGCCGATGAAGTCTGCGGTCGGATAGCCGGACAGTTCGGTCATGAACGGGTTGGCTTCCAGGATTCGACCGGAATCGGCGTCGAGAATCAGGACGCCGTCCTTCGCCGTCTCAAAGAGCCGGCGGTACAACGTTTCGGAGGCGTTCAGCCTTTCTTCGGCGAGCACGCGTCCCGAAATGTCGACGAAGTAGCAGATCATGCCGTACTCGCCATCGGGCAAGCCGATCCGATGGACCTGCCAGTCGTAGTATTCGCGTACCGTGCGGTCGAGGCGCACTTCGGAGAACCCGCTGATGGTGTACGGTTCGCCGGTCTCGAGAGTCTGCTGAAAACGACGGACGATGTCGTCGGCGCATTGCGGAGGCCACAGGATGTGGATGACTTCGACGAAGTCTCTGCCGATCAATTCGCCGATGTCGCCGAAGATCGGGCGTGCCTGCTGACTCACCATGCGAATGTGGAAAGTCGCATCCACGAGGTACATGCCGACCGGAGAGACGTTGAAGACGGCTTCGAAGCGGGCGTTGCTCGCCTGCAACGCCAGTTCGGCCTGCTTGCGGTCGGTGATGTCTTCGATAGCCAGCAAAATTCGCTCGGTCTTCTGCTGCCGGTTCAGGATAGTCCGTGCGTTGAGGAGCATGGTTCGGCGGCCGAGTTGCTCGAAGTCATGCTCGACCTCGAAGTCTTCGACCGTTTTACTCTGCGGCAGAATCTCTTCGAGCAGAGTACGCAGCCGCGGGATGTCCCACTGATGATTGCCCAGGTCGTAGATGAACGTGCCGACCGTCTGCGCAGGATCGACCTGGAATTCCCGGTAGAACGAGCGATTGGCGCTTTCGACGCGCAGGTCGGAGTCGAGCACGACCAGCGGCTCGCGCACCGTTTCGACCGTGTTCACGGCGTAGTCGCGGGCCGCGGCGATGGCCTGTTCGCTCTGCTTGAGCTGGTCGATTTCCAGCAGCAGCAGCACGGCGCCGTCCACGTTTTTGTCAAGCGTCATGTATGGGCGGGCCCGCAGCGAATGCCAGTGTCCGGCGCTGTCCAGGACCTCGCATTCCTTCTCGCTCACCGAGGCGATGACTTCGACGCACACCGCTTCCAGGTCGAGCGGGGTCTGCGCGTCGTCGGCGAGTACGAGGTTATGCCGGATGTGGCTGACCGGCCGACCCACATCGGTGGCCCGCAGTTCGAACTGTTTCTCCGCCTGCGGGCTGAAGCGGCGGATGGTGAGATCGCGCGCGAGCAGCAGGACGACCAGTCTCGTCGAATTCTGAAAATTGACGAGGTCGTTGTTGAGGCCGGTGAGCTCGGAGTTCCGATGGGCCATTTCCTCGTTGACGGTCGTCAGCTCTTCGTTGGCCGATTCCAGCTCCTCCTTGGAGGTCTCCAGTTCCTCATTGATGCTCTGCAGCTCTTCATTGGCCGACTGGACTTCTTCACTGGCCGCCTGGAGCTCCTCATTAGTCGCCTCGTGCTGTTCCTGGATGGCCAGGAGATACTCGCGCATCTCGGAGAGATCGGCTTCGAGCTCGGAAATCCGGCCGGCCTCCGCCTCTTTGCTGAGCGGCGGCCCCGCTGGCTGCGATCGCACCGGCGCACGGACGGCGGTCTCCGCATCTTCAAACAGGATCAGGAAGCAGGGTTCGGGCAGGTTCTTGAGCGGGATCACTTCCAAGTTCACCGCACGCGTCTCGCCGTTCTGTTTGACTCGGACGTTCTCCCGGCGCGTGGCCTTGTTCCCGGTTTTTGCGTCTTTGAAGGCAGCGCTGAGCGGCAGCATCAGGCCCTCTCGCACCATCTTCAGCAGGTTGAAGCTGGCTTTGCCGACCGGTGGTTCCAGAAACGCGCCCGTGGAACCGCGAAACTGCAGAACCTGCAGCTCGGCGTCGACGAGCACACCCGGAGGGGCGAACTGCTGGACAGTGATTCGGTCGGCCTCGCGCTGAGCGTTGAGTTCGCCGCTATGAGCGCCCATCCCTTGCGGCTGTGCGGCCGGAAACGCAGTGGCCCGGCGGCCCGGCAATGTCCGCGCCCCGTGCCCGCGACCGGCCGGCATGTGAAAGGCGGGAGTCGGCGCGGATTTCTTCGAGTAGATCCGGGATTTCTTGTCCACCGGCTCAAACAGCTCGCCGAAACCGCCAATCGATTCCGAAGCGCCCAGGAACAGGAACCCGCCGGCCTTGAGCGCGTAGTGAAATGTTGGAAGCGCTTTCTTCTGCAGATTCGGTCCGAGGTAAATCAGCACGTTGCGACAACTGATGAGATCCATCCGCGAGAAGGGCGGGTCTGCGAGAAGGTTCTGCCGTGCGAAGACCACTATTTCCCGCAGCGACTTGCTGACGCGGTAGCCCCCTTGCTCTTCGACGAAGAACCGGCGCAGTCGCTCGGGGCTGATTTCGTCGGAGAGACTCCTGGGATAGAGCCCGGCACGCGCCCTGTCCAGCAGCGCTTCGTTGAGGTCGGTGGCAAACACCTGCAGATTGCGGCCGCGGGTCGACTTCTCCGCCAGCTCCATGAACGCGATGGCGATGGAGTAAGCCTCCTGCCCCGTCGAGCATCCCGGCACCCAGACGCGGACCGGATCGTCGCCCGGCTGTCTCAGGAGTTCGGGCAGCACCAGACGCTGGAGGGCCTCGAACGCTTCGGGATTTCGGAAGAAAGTCGTCACGCTGATCAGCACGTCGGAGCACAGCGCATCCAGCTCCTTGACGTTGCCACGGAGAAATGCCGCGTAGTCCTCCAGCGTGTTCTGCTTATTGATCACCAGTCGTCGCGTAATGCGACGCTGAATTGTGCTCGACTTGTAGAGCGAGAAGTCGACGCCCGAATGGCTTCGAAGAATCGACAGCGTCTTCGCGTAACCATCCTCTCCTCGCTCAGAGGTGTTTGTCTCCTCTTCTACTTTCCCGTGAACATGCGACGACGCAGCGTCTGTAAATGGCGATGGGCCGCTGCCGGAAATGGCCGGCGTGTCGTTGTCCTGGTGCGCGGTCGCGTTTTCGAGGTCCTCGGACGTACGATCGGAAAACGTCAGCGGTTGCCCGGAAACATACGGATGCTTCGCAATCCGCGCGATCTCCAGCGCGATCTCCTCCGGCGAGAGGACGAGGTCCACGCAGCCCGCCGCCACGGCGCTGCGGGGCATCGAGTCGTACTTGGCCGAACTGTCCTGCGCAAAGGTAATCCCGCCTGCGACTTTAATTGCCTCCAGTCCCAGCGTCCCGTCGCTCGCCGTGCCCGATAAGACGACTCCAATGGCTCGCTCCGCGTGATCCAGCGCCAGCGATTCAAAGAAAACGTCAATCGGTCGATGCGGCGTACGATTCTTCAGTCGCGGCTGAAGCTTCAGAAGGCCATCGGCGATGCTGAGAATCGTGTCGGGCGGAATGATGTAGACGTGATTCGGCTCGACCGACTGATTGTTCGCGACATCGCTCACCGGGAGCGACGTGGTACGCGAAAGAATCTGTGTCAGCGCGCTTTCGTGGTCCGGGTCCAGATGCTGCACCAGGACAAACGCCATGCCCGTGTCCGGCGGCAGCGCCTTGAGCAATTGCGTAAACGCCTCCAGCCCCCCCGCTGAGGCGCCGATCCCGACAATCGGAAAGGAAACCTCCGGGCTGCGTTTGGGCGGTTGAGGTGCGGGATCGACCGCGGGCGCCGCCGGTTCAACCGGCGTTTCAGAGTGCGCCGACTGTTTCTTCTTCATGAAGAACACTTTCTCGTTGTGCGAAGGGCCGCAGTCATGGGATCGACAGATCGCTCCAGGCCGTCGTCGTCGACGAACCGCATATGACCTGTCGGCAGCAGCATCGAAGCGTCTCGCTGAAAGGCCGGTAGAACCACAAAAAAAGCCGACGTGGCGGAACCCCCAAAAGGAATTCCATCACGTCGGCTTACTTACTAACTCGCCCCCCGGCACTGGTCGCAGACGGACCAGGCGGATTGCGCTTTATTCAGTCATCCGATGTCTTGGGCGAAGCGAGATTCTGCAATCTCAATACGACTCGCGACAAAGAATGATCATATCAGACGACATCGGAACTGCAACAGGCGTCTTGCTTTAGAGTTCCGATTGCGTGTAATCGCCGTGCCGCTGAGATCGGATGCCATGCCCGCTCGCGTTCCTGGACTCGCGTCGGTATTTGTCGGGGGGGGGCGGCGGTGACTGAACGCAGAGGTTGCCAAGGCGCCGACATCTGCGCATTGCATCCGCGAACAAAAGTGCGGTTGCGAAACATGTCAGCGTGCCATCCGTTGACTCGCCATCAGCTTCAGCGAAACGAGAGGGGATCCGGCTTTTCCAGCACGAATGCCATGTAGCTGGAGACGCTCCGGACATGCTGATGGGCGCGGACGGCGGTGGCCAGCGATCTCCAGTCCTCCGTCGAAATCGACCGGTACAGCGGATTTCTCCACTCGAGAAGTTGTCGTCCTGCTCGAGTGTTTCCCAATCGGGAAAGACAACGGAAGACTTGCTGAATGGGATTCGAAACGCGGCTACTCCAGTCGCTCGACGAAATCAGCCGAAATCCCGCGGCGGCGGATTCCCGCTCGTAATCGGCGATTGAAAAAAAGTCTTCCCATTGCCAGATGTCGCGGACAATGCGGGTTTCCGGATCATTACGATGCGCGCGATGGGCTTCAGTCTTCCAGGCGAAGTCCACGACGACCATCCGGCCGCCCGGGCGAAGCACGCGCCAGGCCTCCTGCAGAAACTGCGCGCGGTCAGGAAAATGGAACGCGGCTTCCAGACACAGCAACCGGTCAAACGAACCGTCGGGAAAGTCCAGGTCGGCGGCGTCGCCTGTCTGATACGAAAGATTCTGCGCATGATCGAATAAAGCCTGCGCGACTTGAATGTTCCGGTCCAGCAGATCCACTCCGACCACCGTCGCCGCGGGCTGCAGGCAGTGAATAATGAAGGAGCTCTTTCCCCGTCCGCAGGCGAGGTCCAGCACGCGGTGCCGGGACTGCACATCCAGAAGTGTGACGGATTTGAAGACCAGTTGGCGCTGTGCGCCTTCCAGATTGACGACGACGTTGAGCGCCGCCAAGGGTCCCCGAAAGGGGAAGTATCCGAGATTCATCAGCGCCGGCCTCCATGTCTCCATTCGGAGCAGTCGGGAGACGACGTTTGAGCCATCGTAGGAGGAGAGTACGGCCTTCTCAACGGCTTGACCGTCGCAGGCTCTATCCAGGGGGCCAAGGTTGCGGGTGTTCAGAGTAGTCAGGGTCGCACTCATAACATGACTCTCCAAATCAGGAAGTATGTCCTGGCGGAATTGATTTTCAGAATCTCGGGCCGCTTGCGCCGGCCGTCACTGCGCAGCAAACCGCGAGGCAGGAGCTATTACGGCGCCCCGCCTCGCGGCGCGTGCTCCGACAACCAGAAATCGAGGAGCGGGCGGGCCAGCTCTTCCGCGAATCTCAGGCGTCGGACCAATCGTTCAAATCGAAACTACGCTCGACCGGCGGCGATACCAGCCCAGCGCCAGAGGTACGCACATCGAGCCAAACATCGCCATCGTCGTGGGTTCCGGAGTAGCAAAGTTGGTGACATTCGGCGGCGCGTTCAGCGTCGCCGAACCGGAAATCTCCGATGTTGCTCCGCCCGACTGATTGAATGTCAGCGTAAAGCTGGCAGGAGAAGGCATGAATGGCTGGCTGGACATATCGACAAACGCCGTCCCGGGGGTGAACGTCCCCAGAAAGAAGAATGTCCGCGACAGTTGACCGAGATTTGTGCTGCTGGCCTGCTGTGCGGCATTCGCCTGAAACGTACCAAACACGGAATCGCCGAACGAGAACGTGTTCAGGGTGCCGATATTCAGTGCGGAGACTCCGAGAGAATGAGTACTCCCCAACGGATCCGATACCAGCGCGTTGGTCCAGTTGCCGGAACTGGTCTTCAGCGTAAAGGAATTGAAGGATGTAATGTTAAGAAGGTTTGCGCCCGCAGGTACGTAGTTATTGGTGACCCCCGTGAGGCTGAACGCTTCCGATCCCATGATCAGCGCCGCCTGAGCCGGCCGGCACGCGCTGAGCGCTGTCGCCAGAAGTAAAGCCGCCATAATCTTCTGCATTCTTCTTCTCCGTACGAAAACACGAGGAGTCTGACTCGAAACCGACGGTTTCGATGAGTCTGCGAGATCGGCGACGCAGAAACGAAAAAAGCCGACGGGACGGAACGCTCGAAAGCGTTCCGTCCCGTCGGCTTACTCGTTAATGGGTCTCCCGCGTTGGCGGGCTACCCCTTAGCAGCGTGTTGAACAAAGCACTTTTCCGTCACCCGGCCAGGCGGGCGACGATTGGGGCGGGGGCGACGAGTCCGGCGGGTTGCTCGGCTCGGTCGGTCTGGCTCCGCAGGAGCCAATCGAGCGCGGACCAAACCGCCCCGAACACCGCCCAAACCGCCACATTCCGCCCCTGCAGTCTCCGTGGCTTGCCAACTCCCAGCAGCTTCCACATCACGCGCCCGAGATTGTGCGCCGCCGTCGCGATCAGGTAGCGCTTCGTCACCTCTGTCAGGCCTTCGAGCCAGCTCCGACGCATCCCGCCCGTCTCGCAGACGTGAGCGAAGGTCCGTTCGCAGACTTCGCTCCGCCGTTTCTGCAACTGCTTCCCCTTCGCCCGCCGGACCCGCTGACGGTTCCCCATCACCGCCCGCTGGTCCTCCGGCGTCTTGTCCGTCCACGTCCAGTCGCTCTTGCGCTTCGGCTCCGGGATGTAGGTCCGAAAGCCCAGCGACTGGCACAGTTCCAGCGTGGCGACCGAGTGATACCCCTTGTCCGCCGCCACCTCTTCAATGCTCTGTTCGCAGCCGATCGCCTGCAGGTTTTCTTCCGCTTTCAGCACGCTGTCGACCAGCGTCTGTTGATCCCCGTGATCGGCGGGACGAATCTCCGCGGCCAGGATCAGGTCGCTCTCCAGGTCCACCACGTGCTCGGCCTTGTACGCCAGATGCGTCGTCCCGTCCTTCATGCGGGCGATCTTCGCCTCGGGATCGGTCTCGCTGACCCACTCCTCGTTCGAGACCTTCTTGTTCTTGCGGTTCTTGTCGAACCGGCGGACGTCTTCGTCACTCGGTTCTTCGTCGGGAGCAATCACGCCTTCTTCCCGCATCAGCCGGACGACATACGCCTTCCAGCCTTCGCCGGTGTCGCGGCGGACGATCGACTTCATCGCCGCATCCGCTTCCAGCGTCGTCGAGTCGACACCCACCGTCTTGCCTGAGAGCAGCTTCTTTTCGGACGCGATCTTCAGCACGAACTGAAAGACTTCCTCGAACACTTCCACCGGCAGCCGCCGGCGGGTCAGCGACAGCGTCGAATGCTCGGGACTCGATTCGTCGAGCGGAATGCCCAGAAACTCCCGCAGCGACAGGCTGTCGGAGCATCGCCAGGCGATCCCCCGCTGACTGTCGATCCCTTCGAAGTACCCCACCAGCAGCATGCGGAAATAGACGCCCGGCGGGATCGAGCGCTGCCCGCGAGTCTCGACCTGCTCGTAGAACGCCTGGCACCGCTTCTCGATCCAGCGGTCGAAGCCGGCTTCGGCGAGCAGCGCGTTGAGCGCTTTGTAGAAGGGATGTCCCTGCGAGCGGGGCAGCTGCTCCGCCGTGACAAACAGCGGCTCCTGCCGCGATTCCTTCCGCCGTCCCATCGCCATCGGGAACCCTCCGTGACCGCCGCGCCTGACCGACCGCGAGAAGATAACAAACCGCGTTCGATCGTGGCAGCGTCAGGGGGAATACTTCAACACGCTGTTAGCTGGTCATCCGATAAAAACCGGGCAAACTCTGTTCACACTCAGAACAGCTTCTCAGCAACCCGATCAGTCCCGATCCTACGCGTGATCGCTCCAATGAATAGCGTCGTTCTCGGCGAAAGTCTAAAATAGCGGGAATTCGACGGAACCTTCTCTATCAATCGACGTGATCGCGGACGCGCTTCGAGTTTAGAACGAGTTCCCCCTTCGCTGCCTGCGAGCGACCGGCGACGTGATGTTCTCGTGCGAAGGAGTCTCTCGAACACGAGGCAAGGTCACCGAGCATCCCTCCGATTGCGAGCGGCACAGGCCGGGAAGCCAGCCCGTTAGGCAGCAGGCTCACCTCGGCGTCAGTCCGAAGCAGTCCGGCACGTAAGGGCGTGGTTGCATCCGGCTCCTACTCGAACGCAGAGCGAGTTTGCAGATGGTCTGCGAGATCGGAACTCGGCGACCATCCATGGGGTTGAAAGGTCGCAGCTTCACGAGAGTAACAGCCCGCCGACTAGCCATACCTTTCGCAAAGCACGGCCACGGCATCGCTTCCGCGCAAACTTCGGCGGATTCCCCGATACCGCATGGCAATTCCAGGCGACCGGGCTATCATGCGTTCGTCGTCTGACGGCGGAAGCATACCGCTGTGACGATATCTCGGAAGACAAGAGAGAGCGCAATTCGGTCCGTGCCGGAGAGCGCGCTCCAGTGTGAGCCGATGCGATGAATCCTCGTTCTAAGGGATTCACCGCGTCGGCTTTTTGTGTTGGTACCCACGCATGCGCTGCACCGGATGCGTTCTGGCCGGCGAATTGCTTCAATTGTGACAGGGAGGAAATCATGAGCGAAACCGTGCGGTCTACCGAACGATCGGTGAGTGCGCTGTTGTTCGAGCTGCGGGGAGATGATTATCGTTCCGTCGCCGTCTGGCTGGGAGTAACTCCCTATGGCGTCTGCTTGATCGATTCACAGCATTCCTGGCTGACTACCAGAGCGGGCGACGCGATTGTAGTCAATGGCAAACGGGAGACCGTAGCCGCGGTAGAACTTTACAGCGTGAGCCCGCTGAGTCAATGCGATCGTGTCGTCACTTGCGCCGCCGACTGGATCGCGGGAAACTGTTGAGCGGCCCGCACGTCGCGTCGTCTCCGGCAAACTGAGCCGTTGACCCCGGCCGAAAGTCCCCCCGCAGTGTCCCT
Source organism: Planctellipticum variicoloris (assembly GCF_030622045.1). Classification (NCBI taxonomy): domain Bacteria; kingdom Pseudomonadati; phylum Planctomycetota; class Planctomycetia; order Planctomycetales; family Planctomycetaceae; genus Planctellipticum; species Planctellipticum variicoloris. Next base: position 6,901,061 of record NZ_CP130886.1, read on the forward strand.
CTCATTCCAGCACTGCCGTTTCGGCCGGGGTCCGGTAACTCAGCGCGAAGAGAGTCTCCTGACGCTCTTTTGAAGCGGCGTGCATCGCGCAATCGTCCGCATTGGCGTCTGTGCCAGTGCAAGCACCGTCACAAGTCGGAGCGGCCATTCATCGCTCCGGCACGGTATTCGAACGGGGATCAGCATGTTGACAGTCGAATCACTCTGCGAATCATCTCAGAACCCGCAACGGCATTCCGCCGAGGCTTTGCCACTGCTTGTGGTCATACGGCCACTTCACCAGTCCGACCCGATCGGCCGACGAGCACGACGATGCGATTCCGATCCAGTCTGGGAGCCAACTCCTGATGAGATTCGTGAATCCTGCGCTGAGATTCAACGCGCGTGGTCCGTTCGCGAACGGTACCAGCGCCGCGTGTTCAAACCCCAACTGGCGTGGAAAGTCCCGGTATGCCGGACAGGCGAGTGACCACCGTTCGGTTTTACATTGCGGTGCCCTGCGGGTTTCCGGATTTCGAACAGAGGATCCGTGGCTCATCGCGAGCGACACCGCCGAGATCCTGTGCATGGAAGCGGTTGCCGATGATTCACGACTTTTCTTCGACGCCCCGGGTAATTCGCGCTGTCGCCTTTCATCTTCACCCCGAGAGCCATCCGATCCTGGTCGCATGGCTGGACGATCCGTTGGGACAAACCCGCTTGGAAAACCAGCAGCGGACCTGCCTGACGGCTCGGGCGGGCGACATCGTCCTGCTGGGCGGCGAGCGAGCCACGATCAGAGCGGTCACTCTTCACAGCGTTTTCCCTTCCGAGTGGAATGGAATGCCGGTCGCCTGTGCGGCCGACTGGCTGGCAGACTGCTGAAGAAGGTGACTACGGTCGCCGTCGACAATCGGTAGCATTACACAGTCTAGCAGCGTGTTGAAGTATTCCCCCTGACGCTGCCACGATCGAACGCGGTTTGTTATCTTCTCGCGGTCGGTCAGGCGCGGCGGTCACGGAGGGTTCCCGATGGCGATGGGACGGCGGAAGGAATCGCGGCAGGAGCCGCTGTTTGTCACGGCGGAGCAGCTGCCCCGCTCGCAGGGACATCCCTTCTACAAGGCGCTCAACGCGCTGCTCGCCGAGGCCGGTTTCGACCGCTGGATCGAGAAGCGGTGCCAGGCGTTCTACGAGCAGGTCGAGACTCGCGGCCAACGCTCGATCCCGCCGGGCGTCTATTTCCGCATGCTGCTGGTGGGCTATTTCGAAGGGATCGACAGTCAGCGGGGGATCGCCTGGCGGTGCTCCGACAGCCTGTCGCTGCGGGAGTTCCTGGGGCTGACCCTGAACGAATCGAGTCCCGAGCACTCGACGCTGTCGCTGACCCGCCGGCGGCTGCCGGTGGAAGTGTTCGAGGAAGTCTTTCAGTTCGTGCTGAAGATCGCGTCCGAAAAGAAGCTGCTGTCGGGGAAGACGGTCGGCGTCGATTCAACCACGCTGGAAGCGGATGCGGCGATGAAGTCGATCGTCCGCCGCGACACCGGCGAAGGCTGGAAGGCGTATGTCGTCCGGCTGATGCGGGAAGAAGGCGTGATCGCCCCCGGCGAAGAGCCGAGTGACGAAGAGGTCCGCCGGTTCGACCGGAACCGCAAGGACAAGAAGGTCTCGAACGAGGAATGGGTCAGCGAGACCGATCCCGAAGCGAAGATCGCCCGCATGAAAGACGGGACAACGCATCTGGCGTACAAGGCCGAGCACGTGGTGGACCTGGAGAGCGACCTGATTCTGGCCGCCGAGATTCGCTCGGCCGATCATGCCGACCCGCACACGCTGGTCGACAGCGTGCTGAAAGCGGAGGAAAACCTGCAGGCCATCGGCTGCGAGCACAGCATCGAAGAAGTGGCGGCGGACAAGGGGTATCACTCGGTCGCCACGCTGGAGCAGTGCCAGTCGCTCGGCTTTCGGACCTACATTCCGGAGCCGACACGCAAGAACGACTGGACGTGGACGGACAAGACGCCGGAGGACCAGCGGGCGGTGATGGGGAACCGTCAGCGGGTCCGGCGGGCGAAGGGGAAACAGTTGCAGAAACGGCGGAGCGAAGTCTGCGAACGGACCTTCGCTCACGTCTGCGAGACGGGCGGCATGCGTCGGAGCTGGCTCGAAGGGCTGACGGAGGTGACGAAGCGCTACCTGATCGCGACGGCGGCGCACAATCTCGGGCGAGTGATGTGGAAGCTGCTGGGAGTTGGCAAGCCACGGAGACTGCAGGGGCGGAATGTGGCGGTTTGGGCGGCCTTCGCGGCGGTTTGGGCCGCGCTCGATTGGCTCCTGCGGAGCCAGACCGACCGAGCGGAACGAGCCGACGGATTCGTCCGCCCCGGAGCGGCGGCCGCCTGCCTGGCCGGGTGACGGAAAAGTGCTTTGTTCAACACGCTGCTAGTCCTGTTCGAGGCGCCACCCGATGAGTTCTTCGGCTTTGCCGTCGATCGTCACGCGAAAATCAAACGTGTGCGGAAGTGGCGCCGAAAAGGGCAATTCGAACGTCTGAGTACCGTCTTGCGGAGCGGCAGCAGGGATTTCAATCCAGTCGGGCGGATCGCCGGGATTGGCAAAACGCATTTCAAGCTTCTCGACCGGCTTCTGGCCGGTTGACGGACGCGCGTGCCGGACGACGATCGACGCGAGCCCTGAGAACTCGTCGATCACCTGCTCTTTCATGGCCACCGTCAGCCGGGAACCCTGGGACAGCGGCCACTCGCGTTCCCCGACGAATCGTACGCGGGCCGCAGGTGCGACCGCTCCGCCCGCGCATCCGGCAATGGCGCCGACGACCAATACTGCTCCAAGCATGCCCGCGACCCGGCCTCGAACGAGCGCGATCCGGTCAAGCGTCATGCGAAGATCTCTCGTTGCTGGAACCTGTCGACGGCAGCCACGGCGAAATGATCAGAACAATCTCCCCCGATCTGTGTCGAAATCGTATGCCTAGCCGACCTCGTTGAGGATCTCCACCAGGCTCTGCTCCAGGACCGCCAGCATTTCGTCGATCTGTTCGGCGGTGCTCACCAGCGGCGGGCCGAAGGCGATCCAGTTGGGATCGAACCGGCAGAGGAGGCCGTGCTGCAGCGCCCGGCGGCCGACGCGGACGCCGAAGTTCGTCGCTTTCGGGAACGCGGTCTTCGTCGCGCGGTCCTGGACGAACTCGATCGCCTGGAAAAGGCCCTTGCCGCGGATGTCGCCGATGCAGCCGTAGCGCTCCGCCAGGCGTTCGAAGCCGGCCCGCAGGCGGGCCCCCTGCGTGCGGGAATTCCCGCACAGGTCCCGTTCGAGGATCTCCTGGATGACGGCGATCGCCGCGGCGCAGGCGACGGGGTGCCCTTCGTTGGTGTGGCCTTCGACGAAGCCGGGATTCGTTTCGATCGGCCCCCAGAAGGCGTCGGCGATCGGGCCGCGGACGATCATCGCGCTGATCGGGACGAAGCCGCCGCTGAGCCCTTTGCCCGTACAGAGGACGTCGGGCGTGACGCCGAAAGTTTCTGCGGCGAACATGCGTCCCGTCCGTCCGGCGCCGGTGATGACTTCGTCGAAGATCAGCAGGACGTTGTGCTTGTCGCAGTATTCGCGGAGGAGGGGGAGATACTCCTCGGGGGGATCGATCACGCCCCCGGTGTGGCCGATCGGTTCGACCATGATCGCCGCGACGGTGGCGGGATCTTCCATGTCGATGGTCTGTTCGATCATGGAGGCGCAGGTCAGGCCGCACTGCCCGCCGTTGTATTCTTTGCCGTACGGGCAGCGGTAGCAGGTGGGGGGGAAGACGTGCAGGAAGCCGGCGGGAAGGGGTTCGTTGACCGTTTTACGGGATTTGAGTCCCGAGGCGGCGAGGGAGCCCATCGTCGAGCCGTGCCAGGACTGATAGCGGCTGATGATCTTGTACTTGCCGGGGTTGCCCTGGAGACGATGGTACTGGCGGGCGAGTTTGATGGCGGCCTCGGTGACCTCGGCCCCGCCGCATTCGAACTTGGTGGTGTTGAGGTCGCCGGGGGTGACGTCGGCCAGCAGGTTGGCGAGGCGGACGGCGACGGGGTTGGTGCCGTGCATGGGGGGGGAGAAGTGCAGCGTGTCGAGCTGCTGCTTCATGGCTTCGATGACCCGGCGGTTGTTGTGGCCGACGGAGACGACGTAGATGCCCGACAGGGCATCGAGGTAGCGTTTGCCGTGGATGTCCCAGTAACAGACGCCGTCGGCCTTCGCCATGATCAGCGGATCTTTGGACCATTCGGCCATCTGGTCGCGGACGAAGATCTGGCGGAGGTACTGTTCTTCGGCGGACTGGGCGTCGGTGATCAGGGGCGGGGAGAACGGTGCGGACTCGGACATCGAATCATCTCGCGGGGAGGGAGGGATTGCACGTGGCACCGGGGGAGCGGCGGCGAGTATAACGGGTCTCGCGATCCGAGGAATGTCACGGCCTGAGGATTCGGGACGGGGGTGGTTCGACAACCAAACACACCCATCGAGGAGTCGGGGCGTGCCATCCAGAAGCGAAATGGCCAACCACCGGAGACGAGATGCCGGCAGCGAATGAGAAAACCACCAGCGCCCGGTACGTCGTCCTGGGGGCTTTCTGCCTGGCGGCGATGATCGCATACATGCAGCGGACGGCGATCGGCGTGGTGGCGGGGAATATCCGGAGCGACTTCGGGCTGTCGACCGGGGCGATGGGCTTCGTGATGAGCGGCTACTACTGGACCTATGCGTTCAGCCAGTTGCCGGCGGGGTGGCTCGGCCAGCGGTTCGGCTCGCGGTGGATGCTGCCGGCGTGCGTGGCGCTCAGTTCGGGATGCGCCGCGGCGCTGGCGTTCAGCAGTTCGTGGGTTGCCATGATGCTGGTCTGGCTGCTGGCGGGGATCACCATTGCGGGGATCTTTCCCTGCTGCGTGCAGTCGATCGTCCGCTGGTTTCCGGCCCAGGAGCGGGCGTTTCCGTCGGGGGCGCTGGGGAGTTCGATGTCGGTCGGCGGGGCGGTTTCGACGGCGCTGACCGGCTGGCTGGTCAAGGTGCTGGCGGAGTCGACATGGCCGGGCTGGCGGGTGGCGTTTGTTTTGTATGCGCTGCCGGGACTGCTGTGGGCGGCGATCTTTCCGTGGTGGTTCCGCGAACGGCCGGCGCAGGTCGAGGCGGTTGCGAGCGATCAGCCGCAACCGGCTGTTGCCGAGTTCGACGACAGCCCGGAGTGGTGGACTGATTCGCGGACGATTCTGATCTGCCTGCAGCAGTTTCTCCGGGCGGCCGGGTACGTCTTCTACGCAACGTGGTTTCCGTCGTACCTGCAGGCGACGCGGGGAGTGTCGACGGCTGAGGCGGGGTTGCTGACGAGTCTGCCGTTGCTGGGGGTGGTCGCCGGCGGCGCGGCGGGGGGCTGGGCGATTGACCGGATCGACCGCTGGAGCGGCAGCCGACGGGTGTCGCGGCAGCTTGTCGGAGGGCTGAGCCATACCGTCTGCGGGCTGTTGATCTTCGCCGCGGCGCCGATTCAGAATGCGACGCTGGCGGTGTCGGTGATTTCGCTGGGATCGCTGGCGTTCGCGCTGGGGAGCGCCACAAGCTATGCCGTGACGATGGATCTGGGGGGGCGACGGGCGGCGACGCTGTTTGCGGTGATGAACATGTGCGGCAACATCGGGGCGGCCTTGTGCCCGCTGGCGGTGGGGCTGCTGGTGCCGCACATCGGCTGGGATGCGATTTTGTGGTGCTTCGGCGGCATCTACCTGGGGGTGGCGTGCTGCTGGGCGTTTCTCGATCCGACTCCACGAACGGTTTCCGCATGATCGACTGCATTGCTATTCCGACGAGCCATTGCCGATTCGGCCTGGCGCAGGCGGACATCACGCCGCCGGTGGGGATCTATCACCGGATGTGGGGGGCGGCGACGCACGATCGGGCGACCGGCGTGCATCGTCCGCTGACGGCGTCGGCGCTGGCGTTCGCGCCGCTCGATGCCGGCGGACTGCCGTTCGTGCTCGTCGCCCTCGATCATTGCCTGTTGTGGCCGGAGATGATGGCTTCGCTCCGGCAGACCGTGATGACGGCTCACGGGCTGACGGAAGAGCAACTGCTGGTGACGTTCTCGCATACCCACGCGGCGGGGCTGATGGATCCGTCGCGCGGCGACCTGCCGGGGGGAGACCTGATCGCGCCGTACCTGGCCGAACTGCTGATCGTCGTCGTCGACGTGGTGAGCCAGGCGCTGAGTGCGTTGCGGCCGGCGACGATTTCATATGCCACGGGGCGCTGCACACTGGCCGCCCATCGGGACGCATGGGATCAGTCGTCGCAGCAGTTCGTCTGCGGACTCAACCCGGAGGGCTTCGCCGACGATACCGTCCTCGTGGGCCGGATCACCGGCGACGACGGTCGGCTGCTGGCGACCGTTGTGAACTATGCCTGTCATCCGACGACGCTGGCGTGGGACAACACGCTGATCAGCCCCGACTATCCGGGGGCGATGCGCGAGGTTATCGAGCGGCAGACTGGCGCTCCCTGCGTGTTTCTGCTGGGCGCGTGCGGGGATCTGGGACCGCGGGACGGATTTGTCGGCGACGTGGCAGTCGCCGACCGCAACGGACGCGAACTGGGCTATGCGGCGCTGGCGGCGTTCGAATCGCTGGGGCCGGCGGGAACGGATTTCGTCTACGCGGGGCCGGTGGTGTCGGGGGCGACGCTGGGGACGTGGAAGCACGAGCCGCTGACCCGCGAACGGGCCGAGGCTGTGAAGCACTTTGCGGTCCGCCGGGTCACGGTCGAGACGCCGTATGTCGCGAGTCGTCCGCGACTGGAGGATCTCCGCGCGGAACGGGCGGACTGGCAGGCTCAGGAGGAGGCCGCCCGTGCCGCGGGCGATGGCCTGCGCACGCGCGACTGCCGGGCGATGGTGGAGCGGCTGACGCGGGCGGTGACGCGCTGGAGCGCCTGCCCGCCGGGGGCGACGTTTCCGTATCAGCTCTGTCTTATGCGCATCGGTGACGCGATCTGGATCGCCGGCGAGGGGGAGCTGTACCAGCTCTTTCAGACGGAGCTGCGAACGCGGTTTCCCCGGTGGACGATCGTGCCGATGATGCTGGGGGACGGCTGGCGATGTTCCTATCTGCCAACGCGCGAGACGTACGGGAAGGGAATCTACCAGGAACAGATCGCGATGCTGGCGCCGGGGTGCCTGGAAGGGGTGATCGAGGCGGCGGCGGTGGCGATTGCGGAGATGACTCAAGGTCACTGAGCGATTGCGGCACGTTCTATGGCGCGGCCGGGATCGTGCGGGTGAGCTGGACGCGGTCGGTGAAACGGTCCGGGTAGAGGACCGTTACCGTCAGGCCGGCGGAATCGCGGCGGATGTCGACCCGGGCCTCAAAGCGGTCGCCGAGATCTGCGGCGGTGATCCGCCAGGTCTCGCCGGCGTAGGCCGGCGATGTTGCGAGCTGTGCTGCGGCGCGGTTGAGACCCGCCTCCACGAGGGCTTCGGCCTGCAGCCGCCAAGGGGTCCGCTGGAGCTGGCGGGCGTGGGCGATGACCGACCGGACGACGACCACCCCCAGCAGCGACGCGACCGTCAGCAGCACCAGGGCAATGATCAGGGCTCCTCCTCTGCGAGGGGAGCGCGGGCGTGCGAGCCGTCCATGGCGCGCGGAAGTCCGTCGGCTCATCGGGGGGGCTCCGTGGCCGGGGGGCGTTGACGGTGTTCGCGTCCCAGTTCGGCGTCGATGGTCAGGGCATGCGCTCGGGCCGCCGGATGAATCGTGTCGTCGAGTGCGGCGGCCGGGAAGGTCACACGGAGCGTGACGAGCCGGGCCTCGGCGTCCTCAGTCACTTCGGTCTGCTGATCGGGAAATCGCCAGACATCGTGACGGGACATCGATGGTTGATGACGTTCGACGGCTCCGTCGCGGAGGGCGTAGTCGATTCGTCCGCCGGGCGCGGTGAGCTGCAATTCCTGACCGATCGGTTCGGCGGAGACGAAAATGCCTGCATCGGTCGCCGCGTGGACGTCACGGCGGAATTGAATTGTGAGTTGCTCCCACTGACGAAGCTGCGAGACGCGGGCGGCGGTGGCGACTTCGGCGACCAGCAGTCCACGCAGCAGCGTCCCGACCATCAGGAGGAGTCCCGAGAGGATTGCGATGACGACCATCAACGAAATCAGGCTGACGCCGCGGCGGGTCGACTTCATGGGGGGCCTCCCGCGCGAAAGACCCAGCCGGTGAGTCGGACGGGGCGGGCCGGTCCGTGGCGATCCTGCCAGCGAATCGTGACCGCGATCCGTCGGGCGGGGGGGCCATCGGGCTCGTCCGCGACGGTAACTTCGGCTTGGCCCTGGGGGAGCAGTTGGAGGACGTCTTCGGGCAGAGGGACGGATTCCGTCGCGCCGGCGGCCAGGTCGACGTACTCGCGGGCGGTCCAGCGTTCGAGGAGGTTGGCGGCATGAGTCAGGGCGACGAGCCGGCGGTCGGACGCCTGGCGCTGTCGTGCGGTCGACGCGAGCAGCGGCACCATCACGGTGAACAGGATGCCCAGCAGGACGCAGGTGACGATCAGTTCGAGCAATGTGAACGCGCGGCGCCGACGCTCGCGCGAAGCGTTGCGTCGTCCGACGGTCACGACAGTCCGAAACGAAAGCTGCATCCGGGATTCCGGGGAAGGAGCCACGCGAGCGATTGGAGGCGGAGTTGTGCGAGAAATCGAGCACACGCGTCACCCTCTGGATTAACGTACCCGAAGTCGGAACGCAAGCGGGCCGGACGAGGCCGCGGGGCTGACGGCTTGTTCCCGAGGTCAGCCGGTCGATGCCGGGCGGATTCCGGCGGGCGTTCGTGGTAGTCTTTTCCGCATTAACACACTCCGATCTTCCTGCACTGAGGACTGGCGCGTTCCATGATTTCGATCGATCTGTCGGGCAAGGTGGCCGTGGTGACTGGCGGCGGTCAGGGGCTGGGGCTGGCGACGGCCCGTCGGCTGCAGGCGGCGGGGGCGCGCGTCGCGGTCAACTATCTGGATGACGCCGACGGGGCCAATCGTCGGACGGCGGAGACGGCCCTCGCCGAGCTGGGGGATGCGGGTTTCGTCGCTCCTGGCGATGTCCGCTCGCGCGTCGGGATGGAGCAGTTCTTTGACGCGGTGGTCGCGAAATGGGGGCGGGTCGATCTGCTGGTCAACAATGCGGCGATTCTGCGGGACCGGACGTTGAAGAATCTGAGCGACGCCGAGTGGGACGACGTGATCGAGACGAATCTGTCGGGCGTGTTTCGGGTCTGCAAAGCGGCGCTGCCGCGGATGCAGGACGGTGGTCGAATCGTCAGCATGGCTTCGATCTCGGGAGTGATCGGTTTCTTCGGGCAGGCAAACTATGCCTCGGCCAAGGCCGGGGTGATTGCGATGACGAAGGTGCTGAGCAAAGAGCTGGCCCCCCGACGGATCACGGTGAACGCCGTCGCGCCCGGGGTCGTGCTGACGGAGATGGGAAAATCGATTCCGGACGAGGTCCGGGCGCAGATGATTGCCCAGATTCCGCTGCGGCGGTTCGGAGAGCCGGACGAGATTTCGAACGTCATCGCGTTTCTCTGCAGCGACTTGGCTTCGTATGTGACCGGACAGACGATCCATGTCAATGGGGGCTGGTGGGCATGATGTCCCCGGTTTCGCACAAGCTCTGCACGGCGGAATCAGCCGTCGCGCGGATTTCATCGGGTGCGACTGTGGCGTGCGGCGGGTTCGTCGGGGCCGCGCATCCGGAGGCGCTGACGAGCGCGCTCGAACAACGCTTTCTGGCCACCGGGACGCCTCGTGATTTGACTCTGGTTTACGGAGCGGGCCAGGGGGACGGGAAGCAGCGGGGGCTGAACCATCTTGCCCATTCTGGCCTGCTGAAACGGGTTATCGGAGGCCACTGGGGACTGGCGCCGCGGCTGGGGCAGATGGCGCTTTCCGGGGAGATCGAGGCCTACAATTTCCCGCAGGGGGTGATCTGCGAACTGTTCCGCGACATTGCCGGGGGGCGTCCCGGCTGCATCACGCACGTCGGTCTGGAGACGTTCATCGATCCGCGGCATGGAGGCGGACGTCTGAATGCGAAGACGACCGAGCCGTTGGTGGAGCGGGTCGAACTGGCGGGGCGGACGTGGCTGTTTTATCACGCGTTTCCGATTCATGTCGGTCTGATTCGTGCGACGGCTGCCGATCCGCTAGGCAATCTGGTGATGGATGATGAGGCCGTGATCGGTGAGGTGCTGCCGATCGCCCAGGCGGCGCGAAACAGCCGGGGAATCGTGCTGGCGCAGGTCCGGCGGCTGCTCGATCGGCCGGCCGATCCGAAACGGGTCCGGGTCCCCGGCATCCTCGTCGATCACATCGTTGTTGCGGATGACGATCATCACTGGCAGACGTTCGGGGAAGCCAGCAATCCCCGGTACTGCGAACCGGCTTCCAGCGACGGCGACTGCTGGAAGCTGCCGCCGTTGCCGCTGGATGAACGGCGGATTATTGCAGCACGGGCCTGCGACGAGCTGCCGGCCGGGGCGATTGCGAATCTGGGAATCGGTCTGCCGGAAGGAGTCGCCCGCATTGCGGCCGAGCGGGGCGTGCTCGGAGACTTTACGTTGACAGTCGAGAGCGGCCCCATTGGCGGGTTGCCGGCGGGGGGGCTGAGCTTTGGCGCGGCGATTCACCCGCAGGCGATCATCGATCAGCCGTCGCAGTTTGATTTCTACGACGGCGGCGGTCTCGATTTCGCGGCGCTGGGGGCGGCGCAGGTGGATGCCGCCGGCAATGTGAATGTCTCGCGGTTTGGAGAGCGATTCGCGGGGGTCGGGGGATTCGTCAACATCTCGCAGAACGCGCGGCGGCTGGTCTTCTGCGGCACGTTCACGACCGGCGGGCTGGAGGTTGCCGTCGAGCAGGGTCGCCTGCGGATTGTCCAGGAAGGCCGTGTTCGCAAGTTTGTCCGGCAAGTCGAGCAGGTTTCGTTCAGCGGCGAGCAGGCCCGGCGGCTCAACCACGATGTGCTGTTCGCCACCGAGAGGGCAGTCTTCCGGCTGACCGGCGACGGCCTGGAGCTGATTGAGCTGGCGCCGGGGATCGATCTCCAGTCGCAGGTGCTGGATCTGATGGAGTTCCGGCCGCTGATGAGAGAAGTCCGACCGATGGCGGCGCATTTGTTTGCGCCGCCGCGCTCAGTTGAGGAATCGGCGTTATGACGCGCATTGTGATTTGTGCGGCCCGGCGGACTCCGTTTGGCAAGTTTCGGGGCGGGCTGGCGATGGTGGGGCCGGTCGAGCTGGCGACTGCGGCGGGGCGGGCGGTTCTGCGGGATCTGAATCCCGCGGGAATTGATCTGGTCGTCTTGGGGAACGTGCTGGCGGCCGGCCACGGAATGAACATTGCCCGGCAGGTCGGCGTGCAGCTTGGACTGCCGCTTGAAGTCCCGGCGTACACGGTCAACATGATGTGCGCCTCCGGGCTGCAGTCGGTGCTGCTGGGGGCTCAGGCGATTCGGGCCGGGGAGGCGCGGGCGGTTCTCTGCGGCGGCGTGGAGTCGATGTCGCAGTCGCCGCTGCTGGTTTCACGACCGGCCCCGAAGGAGGCGCCGGATGTCGCCACGGCGGTCGACTCGATGTTGCGCGACGGCCTCGTCGACAGCTTCAGTCACCGGCACATGGGGGAGACTGTCGAGGATCTGGCGGCTGAATACGGCATCACGCGCGCGGAGCAGGACGCGTTTGCGGCCCGGAGCCAGCGCAACTGGGCGGCGGCTCAGGCCGCGGGACGCTTTGCGGACGAGCTGGTTCCCCTGAACGGGCTGGAAGCCGACGAACATCCGCGACCGCAGTCGACGGAGGAGTCTCTGGCGAGCTTGAGGACGGTGTTTCGACCGGACGGGACGATCACGGCGGGGAATGCGTCCGGCGTCAACGACGGGGCGGCGGTGCTGCTGCTGGCGGACAGTGAATGGGCGAAGTCGCAGGGTTGGCCGGCGCTGGCGGAGTTCGAACTGGGGGGCGTGGTCGGTTGCGATCCGCAGCGGATGGGGCTGGGGCCGGTGCATGCGCTGCGGGGGCTCGTGGCGCGACGAGGGGGAGCCATCAACGATTTCGATACGCTGGAGCTGAACGAGGCCTTCGCGGCACAGAGCCTGGCCTGCCTGCGGGAACTCGGCCTGTCCGCGGATGGGTTGGAACGCGGACGGCCTGTTGTGAATCCTGACGGCGGGGCGATCGCGCTGGGTCATCCGATCGGCGCCAGCGGCGCGCGGCTGCTGACGCATCTTGCGTGGCGGATTGCCCGCGGGGAGTCGAACCGGGCGGCCGCAGCGCTATGTGTTGGCGGAGGGATGGGGATTGCCGCGGCGGTGAAGACTGCGTAAGTGACGCTGAATTGCGGGAGATTGTCGAGGGGCAGATGTCTGGCCTGAGGACCGTTCCGTCTCCCGCGTTACGGTCTGACGCCCAGGTGTTCCAGCACGGTCGTCGACACGCGCCCGACGTACTCGCCGGCTTTGACCGCCTTCCGCAATTCGGGAATCGCCGGGCGGGCAAGTTCGCCGAGGCGGTTCAGGGCGATGGCGGCGTGGAGGCCGACGCTGTCCTGGGGATCTTCGAGGCGCTGCGTCAGATCGCTGAGCCGGACCGACTTCGAACCAGCCGCCAGTAACGTCTGAACCAGCAGAATCTGGACCGCCGGAGACTGTTCGGCGGTGACCAGTTCCTCGAACCTTGATACGAGGACTGCGGGAAGGGCTTTCGCGCCGTCGGTGAGCTGCCAGACGGCCCACCAGCGGACGGAGCCGGCGGAGTCGGTCAGTGCGGCGACGTATTCCTGCGTGTGATCGCCCGGTTGAAGTTCGAGATCCTTGAGGGCTTTTGCACGCTCTAGTTCGCCGGTCTCGAACAGAGCTTCCCGCCAGTGGACCGGTGCGACATCCGGCTTCGCGGCGACGTCCTCGTCGCCCGGCTGGAACGGGACGATCTCGCTGTCTTTGTTGCCGAGTCGGAAGGCGCGCAGCTCGATCTGTTCATCGCGGTCCAGCAGCACGCGGCCAGCCGCGTCAGGGAGGAGCCAGGTCTGGCGATTGCCGGCCCCTGCGTTATTGCGCCGCCAGCCGATCGAGGCGCCGGGTGTATTGGAATAGACGCGATAGGCCTGGCGTCCGCCGCCGTCCGCGGCGATGTCCCGCGCAATGCCCGGTGCGGCGGTGACCGCCCAGACCCCGCCCGGTCGTTTGAGTTCGTCGAGCATCGGTTCGGGGAGGAGGGCGGTGTCGCCGATCTCGCGCATCCAGCGGTCGAGCTCCGTGCGGAAGCGGAGCAGCGTCGCGCGGTGCTCGGGGCGGTCGGCGAGGTTGGTCAGTTCGTCGGGATCGGCCTCGGTATCGAACAACTCTTCCACCGGCTTCGTGGGGCGGAAGAAGAGCTCCGGCGGTCCGGCGAGCGTTCCCTCGGCGTGCATGCGGCGCATCTCCTTGAGGATCGGCATCTCGTTCATGTAGGAGATGTCCTGCCCGTAGGAGACCTGTGACAGGAAGTTGCGGAGGTACTTGAATCGCTTGTCGCGGACCATGCGGATGCAGTCGTAGGCCTCGTCCATCCGGTCGCGATGCCCGTAGACGTACTGCCGCGGAGCGACCGGCTCGGGGCCAAGGAACGGCTGACCCTGGAAATGCCTGGGAAGGGACACGCCGGCGAGCGTCAGCATCGTCGGAGCGAAGTCGACAAAGGCGACCAGATCATCGCAGGTGGAACCGGCCGAGAATTGAGGAGTCCGGTCGCCGAAGACGAGCGTGCGATATTTTTCCGGGACGCGGACCAGCAGGGGGACGTGGGTTCCGGAGTCGTAGAGCCAGCGCTTGCAGCGGGTCAGACCCCGGCCGTGATCGCCCCAGAACCAGACGATAGTGTCGTCGGCCAGCCCGGCGGCTTCCAGTTCGCGCAGGACTTCGCCGACCTGGGTGTCCATCGCGGAGACCGTATCGGCGTAGTCGGCGTAATTCCGGCGGACGACGGACGTATCCGGCCAGAAGGGGGGCAATACGGCCTGGGCGGGATCGTGTTTCAGAGCGTCCGGCAGGGCGGTGATCAGCTTCTGCGTCGCGGGACTGGGATTGCGGGCCTGGCTTTCGTGGGAAGTTGTGAAGTTGAAGACGGCGAAGAAGGGCTGACCGTCGGCCCGTTGCTTCCAGTGGGCTTTGCCGCTGCTCTCGTCCCAGGCGGAGCCGGGGGAATCGAACTGGTAGTCGGTCTTGGAGTTGTTCGTGCAATAGTAGCCCGCCTGGCGGAGATATTCGGGGAAGCATTTGACGACCGCCGGGGGGACGCCCTTGCAGCGCATGTGCTGCGTGCCGATGGAGGGGGGATACATGCCAGTGATCAGCCCGCTGCGCGACGGGGCGCAGACGCCGGCGTGGGTGAAGCAGCGCGTGTAGCGGACGGATTCCGTCGCGAAGCGGTCGAGATGCGGCGTGCGAGCGTAGGCATCGCCGTAGCAGCCGAGGTCCGGGCTGAGATCTTCGGCGCTGATCCAGAGGATGTTGGGCCGGTCGGCGGCGGAGAGAGCCGGCGTCAGACTGGCGACCAGCAGCAAGGCGGGGAACAGGCGGCGAAGCATGGTGCGGCTCCGGAGGTCGATTCGGAAGTTATTCAGCCTCTCTGCTGGCCGGGGACATGGCGACTTCGATCCTGAGGGTCTCAACGAGTCGGTCGATCGCCGAGCTCGGCAGGTCGCCGGTCCCGGCGAGGAACGCCTCCAGATCGCCCCAGCCGACACCGGCGGCGGCTGCCAGCGCATCGAGCGGGATGTCGCTCGTGTGGATCGCCCGCCGCACGAATCCGCTGAATGTTCGCTCCTTGCCGGCGCGGGCGAAAGCATCCATCATCGCGTCGACGTCGTCGCGTTCTTGCTCAAATTCCGCCAGGGAAGCCCTCCATCGGTCGAGCAGCCTGGCGGATTCTTCGGGAGTCCTCGGGCCGATCATGGTTCTCTCCGGTCGTAGGCGGTCACAGGTACGACGGTGATGCCGTCGTCCATTAGTTCGTAGACGCAACGAATGTAGCGGTCGGCAGCGGTGCGCCCGTCAGCGAACCGGCGCGGCTGCGTCCTGCTGAGTCCGCGCCGGACTGGGTGCATGACAACCTCCTCAAATTCTTCCGGGGTGACGCCGTGTTCGGCCAGGTGGGCCTCGATTTCCGGCGTCCAGAAGAATTCGAACCAGGCCATCTTCACCACTTCCGCTTGCAGTTCGCAACACCGTGTGGCGTATCGTTGATTCTGAGAATATTCTATCAACGCCATCCGAGGCGTCAGGTTGAAAAAAGAGAGACAAAAGCCATCAGTTCAAGCGGGGCATGGCGGCCCCCGTTCTGGCGCCGGCCGTCCGCCGGTCGACACGGCGCCGAAAATCCTGAAGCTCTGCCCGGCAAACTTCGCCTGGTTCGTGACGGTCGAGCAACCGAGCGTCGCGAACTATGGCGTGAACTGATTCGGTTGAGATGTTCGCTTCCGGGGCTGCTCGGAAGCGGTTTCCGGAGCAATTCCGCTACGGTCGCACAGACATGGAAACAGTCTCTCGCGGGGGCCAGGTGTTCCTGGAGTTGAGCTACTCTGTGTTCCGCCCGCTGCCCATATTTCTGGCGGCAATGGGCTGTGTCGCCGTTCTTTTGATCGTCGCGTCATCGCTTCTGTCGCTCTGGACGGTCCAATTCCTGATGCTTCATCAGCGTATCTTCTTGACTCTCATGGTCCTGGTCGTCTTCGGATGTCTGCTGTTCGGCGCGATTCGACGCATTGCCTTGAAGCCGATCTGTCGCGGTCGGATCGATATGACCGGAGTCACTGCATACGAAACGCACTATCCCTGGGAGCAGATAAAACGTCTTGATTGCGTATGGATTCCTTTCGTCGGCCACCAACTGATCGCTCGGCTCCGATCGCAGAAGCGGATGAGACCGCTGGTGTATGTTCCGACACGAAGCCTCGCTCCAGCCGAAATGGTCGAGCTGTCCGATCGGCTGACCGAGTTTCTATCGACGAGCCATCCGCACGTCAGGGTCGAGTTGGGTTGAACGGCTCGGACGTGTCAAACTCCATCGAAGGAATGAGAACTTGAGGCCGCAGCAGAATGTGTCGGCGTACTGCAACAGTGGCTTCTGGCGATCGTCGGTTCCCGCCGGGCGGATCAGACGCTGACTCCTGGCGGGAACATTGCTGGCCCGCCGACGGTTCGGAGGAGGGCTCCGGCGAGTCGCGTAGCCGTTGGGGACGTGGGGGCTCAGTTCCTCGGACGGCAGAAAACTGTTGCGATCATGCCTCGTCGCCTGCTGCAGCGCCCGGCGTGGCCTGCCGTTGCACCGCGGGATACCACGTCGCGAGTTGCTCCGCGAACCGCCGCCGAACGACTGCGACTCCGTCGTGCCAATCCTCGAAGAACCCCGGTTCACTCCACCCCGGTGGGTAGGCGTACTGCTCGCCCTCATCGCCGAATACGAGCACCCAGAACGACGGCACGGAAGGGTCGGTGACTTCGAAACATTCCGGGTCGAAGAGGACCGGTTCGCCGCGGTCCGTCAGCAGGCGAAGTGAATCGCACTCGATGCCGAGTACTTCGTACTCGCCGCCGATGGTGAGCGAGTGCCGGAAGTCCCGCCCATCGGCCGCGTGCGGGTTTCGCAAGACGACTCGCACGGACGACACCCTCCCGAAACTGAGCTTCTTCTATTGCAAACGATCCGAATCGAGAATCTGGGACCCCAGGGCGATTGTCAATCTCAACGGCGGTCGAGGGGGCGCCAAGATTGGTTGCTTACAACCCGATGTCCCGCGTCAGTTCCTGCTGGGCGCGGTGCAGGCCGGCATAGACGCCGGCGTGGGCCAGCAGCTCTTCGTGCGTGCCGACTTCGACGATCCGGCCGCGGTCGAGGACGACGATGCGGTCGGCCTGGCGGAGCGTGCTCAGGCGGTGGGCGATGGCGATCGTGGTCCGGCCGTGAATCAGGTTCTGCAGCGCTTCCTGAATCTCCCGCTCGGTCTGCGTATCGACAGCGGAGGTGGCTTCGTCGAGAATCAGAATCCGCGGGTCGATCAGCAACGCGCGGGCGATGCTGATCCGCTGACGTTCGCCCCCCGAAAGGGACTGGCCCCGTTCGCCGACGAGGGAATCGTAGCCGTCGGGGAGTTGCAGGATGAACTGGTGCGCGCGGGCGGCCTGGGCGGCGGCGATGATCTCGGCGCGGGTGGCGTCGGGACGACCGTAGGCGATGTTCTCGGCGATCGTGCCGAAGAACAGGAAGGGCTCCTGGAGGACGATGCCGACATTCCGGCGGAAGTCCTGAATGCGGTAGGAGCGGATATCGACGCCATCGGCGAGGATGGCGCCTTCGGCGACGTCGAAGAAGCGGCAGACGAGGTTGATGAGGGTGCTCTTGCCGGCGCCGGTGTGGCCGACGAGGCCGATCATTTCCCCCGGGGCGATTTTGAGCGTGAGGTCGTGCATGACCTTGCGGTTGCCGTAGCGGAATCCGACGCCGCGGAATTCGAGTTCGCCGTTGAGCCGCGCGAGTGGGATGGGGCGGGCGGGCTCGGGGACGCTGGAGACGCGGTCGAGGACTTCGAAAATCCGTTGGGCGCTGGCGGCGGCCCGTTCGGAGGAATTGACGAACCGGCTCATCATCTCCAGCCGGCCGTAGAACTGGGTGATGTAGGCGACGAAGGCGACCAGGTCGCCGACGGTCATGTTGTCGGTCCCGCCGGCGAGGAAGTTGCGATAGACGAGCCAGACGCCGCAGGCCCAGACGACGAGGACGCCCATCCGGTTGAAGAAGCCGATCATGGGCCAGAAGAACGTCCAGACGGCGTTGACGCGCATGTTGGCCTGGACGACGACTTCGTTGGCCTGGGCGAAGCGGTCGATTTCGCGGCCTTCCTGGGCGAAGGCTTTGACGACGCGGATGCCGGGGATGGTGTCGGCGAGAACGCTGGTCATCTGGCCCCAGGCCCGGCTGCTGGACTGAAAGCCGTGCTGCAGGTGCTGGCGGGACTTGTACATCAGCCACGAGATGAAGGGGAACGGCAGCAGCGAGACGATGGCCAGACGGGGGTCCCACCAGAGGAGCACGACGGCGGTGCCGACGACGAGGAGGGCGTCGGCGATGAAGTCGACGAGGCTGTCACCCATGAACGAGCAGAGGCGGTCGGTGTCAGTGCTGACGCGGGACATGAGATCGCCGGTCCGCTTGCCGCCGAAGTATTCGAGCGACAGCTTCTGCAGATGCGAGTAGGTGCGATTGCGCATGTCGGCGGTGACGCGCTCGCTGACCGCGGCGAGGACGGCGGCTTGAGCCCAGTTGAGGATCCATGCGGCGGCGGCGGCGAGGAACAGCCCCGAGAGATACCAGCCGGCCGAGCCAAAGGGGATGGCCGGCGCGTCGGGGGCGGGCAGGCCGGCCGCCTGGGCGGCCTGACGGGCTTCGATGACGGTCTGGGCGGGGGCGAGGATGTCGTCCATCAACGGCTTCACGAGCGCCGGAGGGACGAGGCTGGCGATCGTGCCGCCGATCGACAGGAGCAGGCCGACGAGGATCCATTGGCCGTGGGGCCAGGCGAACTGTGCGAGGCGGAACAAGGCCCGCGTGTCCGGCGGGGATTCGAACGTCTCCGCCTCCGGGGGTTCTGTGGAATCGCCCGGGGCGGACTGTTCGTCGGCGGGGTGCTTGAGCTGTTCGAGCTGTTCGATGAGGGCCAGGACTTGAGGGCCGTGGCCGATGGTGTAGTGCCAGACGGCCAGTTGGGAGGACTCGCCGAGGAGTTCGAGGGTTCCGAGGCCGCCGCGGTCAAATGTTTTCAAACGGACGATGTCGGCAAGGGGCCAATCGGCGGCGGACAATTCCAGGACGCCCGACGGAGAGACTGGCGTGCTGAGGAGCCGGCGATCGGTCAGGAGGAGGATGGTCTCGCGGAAGTGGCGGGTCGGATCGACGTCGACGACGAGGCAGGCCAACGGCTGTTCGCCGGGCTGGAGCAGACTTTGGGCCGGGGCCTGCAGGGACTCGGGGAGACTGGCCCAGCCGGGGGGATTCGCCGTGGAAACACTGCTCAAGGGACGTCTTCTGGCCGACGGTGCGGAGGTGTGGCGGCCGGTGGAAGCCGGCCCGGAACCGGCGGGCATTGTACGAATCCCGCAGTCCAGCGTCGTCCGACTGCGGGGGGAATTCGATGGGAGTGGTTTGGAGAGGTCGGGTCCCGAACTACTGGCGTGGCATCGAGAGGAGGCTCTCGGAGAGCTGTTGAGCAGTCTGAAGGACCATTGTCGTGGCCGCGACCTGGAGGCTGGACTGCTTGACGGCGACCAGCGCGGCGGCGAGGTCGGTGGTGGAGCCGCCCGATTCGGGGTCGGCGATGGCGGAGAGGGCGGCATCCGCCTGGGGACTGGCTTTTGAGACGTTGGCGGCGAGGCTGGCCGCCAGGCCGCCGGAGCCGGAAATGCTGCACATGAGGAATTGCCACCGCAGAGGGCTGCCGGGGCGTCCATGCCGAAGGAAGCAAGTCCTGTGTGTGGTGTTTCGAGCGGGAGCAGCGGACTGGTTGCGGGAAAGTGGGGCCGTCCGCAAAAGGGGCGGGAGAACGCGGCGGCGGAAGCGATCTCACCGGATGGCGCTACTTGCGCGGTGCGCGAAGCAGGGGGGAAGAGAGATCTTCCAACGTTTCGAGGACCGTCGCCGCGGCATGTGCCTGGACTTTGAGTTTCGTGAGATCGACGGCGGCGGCCAGGGTTTGCTCGGCGGGGTCGACCGAGGGATCGGCGACGACTGCGGCCACATCGGAGACTCGGTCGCCGATCTGGCGGAGGGACTCCACGAGGATGCTGTATCCCTGTCCGACGCCTGAAATCGGGGACATGTCTGTCTGCCGAGAGTTTGTGGAAAGTCTCGTCAGGAAGTCTGTGACGATCCCGGATCGGAGGCCGCGGGAATCGGAGAGCGGCGAGAGGGTTGCGGGGATGATTGTGAAGGCTTTGCGGGTTGCAGGGGCGATTCCCCGATGGGCGCGGTCCGGGGGATGTCGATAGGATACGGCCAGTGTCATGGGCTTCAGGCGATTACGGCAGGAAGGCGGTCAACATGGGCGACGGGGCGACCGGCTGGCAGCGATATTTGGGTTCGCTGATTGTGGACCGCGAGCTGGGGTTCACGCTGGATGTGAGCCGGGTCCGGTTTACGGATGCGGATCTGGCGCCGTTGCTGCCGCGGATGCAGAGTGCGTTGCAGGCGATGGAGCGGCTGGAAGGGGGGGCAATCGCCAACGCCGACGAGAACCGGATGGTCGGGCACTACTGGCTGCGATCGCCGGACAAGGCCCCGACGCTCGAGATCACGGCGGAGATTGAGGCGACGCTGGCGGACATTCTGGACTTTGCAAAGCGAGTGCATTCCGGCGAGCTGCGCGGATCGGGCGGGACCTTCCGGCACGTGTTGCAGGTGGGGATTGGCGGCTCGGCGCTGGGTCCGCAGTTTGTGGCTCAGGCGCTCGGTTCCGCCGACGATCCTCTGACGCTATCGTTCGTGGACAATACCGATCCGGACGGGATCGACCAGGTGCTGGCCAGCTTGCGGGGAAAGCTCGGCGAAACGCTGGTGGTCGTCGTCAGCAAGTCGGGCGGGACGCCGGAAACGCGGAACGGGCAACTGGAGATCGAGTCGGCGTATCGGCACGCGGGGATCGATTTCAGCCGCCATGCCGTGGCGGTCACGCAGGAAGGGAGCAAGCTGCACAAGACGGCGGTCGCCGGGCGCTGGCTGGCGACGTTTCCGATGTGGGACTGGGTCGGTGGTCGGACGTCGGTGCTGTCGGCAGTGGGGCTGCTGCCGGCGGCGCTGCAGGGACTGCCGGTTGAAGACCTGCTCCGCGGTGCGGCGCGGATGGATGAGCTGACGCGTCGCACGGATGTGCTGCAGAACCCCGCTGCGTTGCTCGCGATGATGTGGTATCACATCACTGGGGGCTGCGGTCTGAAGGACATGGTGGTGCTGCCCTACAAGGACCGGCTGCTGCTGTTCAGCCGGTACTTGCAGCAGCTTGTGATGGAGTCGCTGGGGAAGGAATTCGATCGGCAGGGCAACACTGTGCAGCAGGGGATTGCGGTCTACGGGAACAAAGGCTCGACCGATCAGCACGCTTATGTGCAGCAGCTCCGCGACGGGATCGCAAACTTCTTTGTGACGTTCATCGAGGTTCTCGCCGACCGGACGAGTCCGCAGCTTGCGGTGGATGGAATCCGCACCAGCCTCGAAGTGGAGCCGGGGATTACGTCGGGCGATTACCTGACCGGGCTGCTGCTGGGGACTCGGGAGGCGCTGGCGGAGAAGGGGCGGGATTCGATCACGATTACCGTCAACGATGTCAGCGGCGAAAGCATCGGGGCGTTGATTGCGCTCTACGAACGAGCGGTGGGGCTGTATGCCGAAGTGATCGACATCAACGCCTACCATCAGCCGGGCGTGGAGGCGGGTAAGAAGGCGGCGGCCCGGGTGCTGGAGGTGCAGTCGAAGGCTGTCGCACATCTGCAGAAGGTGCAGGAGTGGCAGACCGCCGAGCAGGTGGCCGCGGCGATCGGCGAGCCGGGACAGGTGGAGTGGGTCTACAAGATCCTGGAGCACCTGTCGGCGAATCCGGGGCGGGGCGTGAAGCGGACGTGGATGGTGTCGCCGGCGGAAGAGACGTTCAAGGTGGGGTAAATCGTTGAGCGTCGATCGTTGAGCGTTGATGGCCGGAGAGAGTGTGGGGGGAGTTCCGACCGGGGCACCGTGGTTGGGATTCTTTTGTACTGTCAGGGTCGCCGGGAGGTCGGCTCGTTTCGCGTCGTTTCGCTTCCTTTGCGGTAGATCCGCAGTGCCAGCAGTCCGATTGTTGTTCCGCAGGCGACCTTCAGGACGGCGAGCCACCACGGGCGCCACCAGGCGCCGGTGTGGTATTCGATGGCATCGCTGACGGCGAAGACGACGAGAGCCGTGCAGAGACCGATGGTCAGGTTGCGTGGTCGCCGGGAACGCTGACTTTCGACGCCAATCAGCACCGCGACGATCAGCCACCAGGCGGCTTCGAACGCGTTGAAGAGGGCGACAACGTCCAAGGGGAAAAATCCGAAATCCGAATCTCGAAATCCGAAACAAGCACCAAATTCAAAAACGCAGAAACGGGGTTGTGATCAACCCGTTTCTGCTTTGGTGGTTCTATCGGCTTTGTTTCGGATTTCGTGCTTTGGATTTCGAGTTTACGAGGGCTGCACCCTCTGCCACGCCTCTTCGAGGTGCCACGTTTCGAGTCGCAGTTGCGACTTGAGCTGGTCGTAGATTTCCCGGCGGGATTCGCTGTCGGCGGGGTGGGGTTCGGCGCGGCGGACGGCGCGAATCAGCAGGTTTTTGGGCGTGTGCTCCAGTTCGATGAATTCGACGATCTGTGTGCGGTAGCCGTGGACTTCGAGGAACTGCGCCCGCAGGGCGTCGGTCGCCATCGACGCGAAGCGTTCCTTGAGCAGGCCGTATTCGGTCAGGCCGGGGAGGACGCCGCGATCGAGTTTGGCGTTGAGCTCGTGCTGGCAGCAGGGGACGGCGAGGATTACCTGGCAGCCCCAGCTCAAGGCGGCGGCGATGGCGTCGTCGGTGGCGGTATCGCAGGCGTGCAGCGAGACGGCGAGATGGACTTCTCCGGTCGGCTGGTAGGTGGCGATATCGCCCTCGGCAAAACGGAGCCCGTTGCATTGCAGACGTTCGGCGATGCCGGTGCAGTGGGTCAGGACGTCCGACTTGCGATCGAGGCCGACGATCTCGACGGCGCGGCCGTGGATTTTCGTCAGGAAGTGATGCATGGCGAAGGTGAGATAGCTCTTGCCGCAGCCGAAGTCGACGATTTGCAGTGTGCCGTCTTTGGGGAGAGCCGGGAGGACGTCCTGGAGGAACTCGAGGTAGCGGTTGATCTGGCGGAATTTGTGGTACATCGCGGGGCGGACGTCGCCCGCGGGGGTCATGACGCCGATCTCGGCGAGGAACGGGCAGGGCTCGCCGACCGGGATGATGTATTGCTTTTCGCGGTTGTGGCTGGTGAGTGCGGGCTTTTTCGAGGGGGGCTTGCGCTTGAGCTGCAGGGAGCCTCCCTTCGTCCGGGCGGTGATATCGACCAGTTCGGTATACAAATGGGCGTCGCCGAAGCCGTTGGGGAAGGCTTCCCGGGTCGACTGGAGCAGTTCCGAGGCCGTCAGATTGCGATGCTTTTCCTTGGAGCCGACGCGTTCGGCCCACTGGTAGTGGAGTCCGTTCTTCAGTTCGACGGGGCGGACCGTGACTTTCGCCGTCTCGTTGTTCCGGCGGGGCTGGCTGAGGACCAGCATGAGGAACGTTTCGGACTTGAGGGCATCTTCAATTTCGGACGTGAACTGAGACGGACGCACGCGGAGGGCTCCAGGGTTGACGGAATTCGGGCGGAATCGTCCATTTGTACCGTGAAAAGAGCGGAAACGCGACAGAGTCGGACGGATCGTAGAACGTCTGTGTACAGTCGAGAGCGGACTTGGCCGGGCACCGGCGGCCGACGGACATTGCCGCCTGTGCGTGAAACCGCTCGTTTCACGCACGGGCATTCTGCAGACCCGCTGCGACCCGCAGATTGAGCTGAACTGTCTGGATTCGGTGCGTCGATAGATTCCGTAAGGGAATGCGGACCGTGAGGGCCGGCGTGCGCCATTTTCCGGAGCCTGCTCCGGGGCGTTCAACGCTGAGACACGGCCTCCCGGACGAAGGAACGTCCATGCGTCAGCGCGCGACTTTCAGCGGTGTGTCGGCAGCGGGGCTCTGTGTGGTGCTGTTGTCCGGCTGTGGCATTACGAGCGCAGTGACCAACAAAGTCACGAGCGTGATCGAGAAGCCGAAACGCGAGGAAGAGACCAAGTACAGCATGGCCCGGCTGCACGAGCGGAATTCCAACGTGCGGCAGGCGGAGGAGCTGCTTCTCGAACTGCACCAGAAGTATCCCAAGAAGCCCGAGTATGCCCATCGTCTGGCGAACGTCTATGCGCGGACGGACAACTTCGTCGAGGCCGAGAAGTTCTACGTCATCGCTCAGAAGCTGAATCCGAACAACGTCGACATCTATACCGACCGGGGTTACGCGGCGCTGCTGGAGGGGGACTACACTAAGGCCGAGAAATTGCTGAAGGAGGCTCTCGACCGGAAGCCGAACGATACGCGGGCCGCGAACAATATGGGGATGGTGCTGGCGTTTCAGGGGCAGTCCGACGAAGCGTTGCGTTATTTCCGCCGGTCGACTTCGGAGGCTGAAGCGCTGTGCAACCTGGCGTACGTGCACGTGCAGCGCGGCGAAGGGGATCAGGCGATGCGGCGTTACAACCAGGCGCTGTCGATCGATCCCAACCTGAAGGTGGCGGCGAACGGATTGACACAGCTTGCCGAAGCCCGTCAGCGGATGGAATCCGCCCAGCAGGTTGCCGGTCGCGGCAAGGCGGCGCCTCTTCCGGAGCGTGCGACGGCTCCATCTCCCGCTCCGCGTGCCAGTCGGGAGGTCGTCCCGGTTTCCGCGGAGGAGAAAAATCCGCCGGTGTCGCGGACGCGGCCGAACCGCGGGCCGTCCGTTCCAGTGCGTCCGGCCGTCGAGGAGACGCCCGAATTGAACTTTGAAGTGGAAGATGTCGAAGAGGCGGACGAGGCCCCTGGTCGGGCATCGGTGAAGAAGATTCCCGAGCTGCAGCGCGAATGGGAGATGCCGGATCGCGTGGAAACCGCGTCCAGGCCCCGACCGGCAGCGACGAAGTCGCGCGCGGAAGCTCGGGAAACATCAACGGCTGAGACCGCGTCGTGGAAGTCGGAGACGAAGAAGAACATCATCCGCCCCGTCGACTTCAGCGCGGAGAGTGGTCTGGGAGGCTTCAGCGATCCGGACGATGAAGAAGAAGACCGCGGAGATTCCGCGGACGAACCAGCTCCGAAGCGGACGGATGCCCCGCGGAAGACGGGGGCGAGCAAGCCCTGGTGGCAGGATTAACGGCCGCTCGGCCGGTTCCGGCTACTTGCCTTGCAGGCGGGCGCGGGCCTGCTCGACTTCCGCTTCTAGTTCCTGGTTGCCGGAGTAGAGTTTTTCGATACTCCGCCAGATGGCCTGAGCGCCGAGTTTGTCGCTGGCGGCGAGCTTTTCTTCGGCTTTGTCGAGCATTCCTTTGACGATGGCCAGCCGGTCGACGGAGTCGGTTCCGGCGGCTTCGATCTGCTGGATCTTGCGCTGGGCGAGGAGCAGATAGGGGCGGCTGCCGGAATCGTTGACCTTGTCCTTCAGCAGTTCGAGCATGCTGCGGTATTTTTCGAGCTGGCTGATCCGGTCGCCGTTGACCTCATAGCGGCTGGCTTCGATGTAGAGTCGCTGGGCTTCGTTGTCGGCTTCGTCGAGCGACTTGGCCTTGATGCCGGCCCGTCGTTCGGCCTGGGCCATTTCCAGCTTGTCGAGATGGTCCCGCGCCTTCCGGGCCGCGTCCCCGTCCGGGAACCGTTTCAGGAGCGGGTTGAGATACGAGTCGCGGGCGGTGATCCAATTTGACTCGTCCGCGGACGCCATGAGGGGTTCGGCTCTGGCGATGAGCTGCGCTTCGCTGAGGGGCTGCATCAGCCAGAAGACGCCGCCGACCAGCAGCAACAGGCAAAGCCCCAGGAACCAGGCGCGCTCGTAGAACGGGGTCTCGAGGCTGGCTTTCGAGCCTTTCTTTCTCTTCTTTTTCCTGGGCTTCTCGCCGGTCTGCGCGGCCGTTCCGGGTTGCGGACCGCCGTCGATCGTCGGCTGCAGCACAGTAGCCTGCGTGGTGCTCTTGAGCCCGTCTTCCAGAGCGACCTGCACCTGCAGGGCGTCGTAGGGGCGGTCGTCCGGGTTCTTCTCCAGCAGATTGAAGATCAGGTCTTCCAGCCACTGCGGACAGGTTCGGGCGAGCGAGGTGACGCGGGGGGGCTCCTCCTGCAGGTGGGCCATCAGGACTTCGCCCTGCTGGCTTCCGCTGAACGGGGTTTCGCCGGCGAGCATTTCGAACAGCACGCAGCCCAGGGCGTAGAGATCGGTCTTGCGGTCGACCGGGGGCTTGCCGCGAATTTGCTCGGGGGCCATATAGGCGTAAGTCCCGACGGTTCGTCCGGCGGCGGTGAGGGCGGTGGCCTGCGTGTCGCGGGCGATGCCGAAGTCGGTGAGCTTGAGCGTCCCCTCTGGTGTCAGCAGCAGATTGGCCGGCTTGAGGTCGCGGTGGACGACTCCGGCGGCATGGGCGTGTTCGAGAGCTTTGGCGATCTGCATGCCAAACTCGACGACTTGCTCCCAGGGGAGCTGCCGTTTTTCTTTCAGAAGTCGTTCGAGGGCGCCCCCCTGAACAAGCTCCATCGCGTAGAATCGTTGAGCCCCGAACTTTCCGCCGCCGTAGTACTTGACGATGTTCGGATGCTGCAGCTTTTTGAGGATCGCGATTTCACGTTCGAAGCGGGCCTGAAGCTGCGCGTCGTCGGAGAGGTCGGGTGATAGAACTTTGATGGCGACCGGCGTGCCGGTTTTCGTGTAGACCGCGCGGTACACGATCCCCATCCCGCCCACGCCGAGGCGATCTCCCAGTTCGAACGGTCCGATCTTACGCGCAGCCATGCAGGGGTCCAGAAGTCGAAAGTCGGCGCGACCAGCGGACATTCTGGACGTTGGAGCGCTGTCGCCGCAACCGCGACCGACGCGAATGGGGGAAAGCGGCGGTCGGCAATTTCGGGGCGGGCGTTACAAACGCTATCGGCGCGAGGTGTGGAGAAAGGTAGGATTTGAGAGGGGGAGGTTCTGCGCGGACCCCCGCAATTCCGGAATTTGCAGATTCCGGCCCAGCGACTGAGCCCGTGTGTGCGTAGTGATACACGGGTGAAACATGCCACAGACTATGAGTTCGCAGAAAGCGACTGACTCGAAAGAGCCTCTGAGCGGGCCACAACCTTGTGAAGCCCGGCTGGTGGAAGAGGCGCGCCTGGGGAACCGGGAGTCCTTTGGCCAGTTGGTGTTGCGCTATGAGCGCCGGCTGTTGCGGGTCATTCTGCAACTCGTCCACCGTCGGGATGTCGCCGAGGATCTGGCTCAGGAAACTTTCCTGCGAGCCTATCAGCGTCTGGATCAGTTCGATCCGGCGCGTCGGTTTGGCCCGTGGCTGTTTCAGATCGGCGTGAACCTGACGCTGGATCATCTCCGCCGCCAGAAGCGGCGGGGATGGTGGCTTTTGTTCAGTGAGCGGGATGCCGAGCGGTCTGTGGATCCGGGGATGGACGATCCCCGCGAGGCCATGGATACCAAGCAGGAGGTCAACGCGGTCCTGCAGCAGTTGCCCGAGAGTTATCGGACGGTTTTGATTCTGAGGGACCTGGAGAATTTCTCGACGTCGGAAATTGCGGCGATTTTGAAGCGGACCGAGTCGACGATTCGCTGGCGGCTGTCGGAGGCACGCGCCAAGTTTCAGGAAATCTGGCAGCGCCGTCAGGAGAGTTCGCCCAAGGGCTTGGAATCTGGTGCGCCGGCGACTCCGGTCGAATCCCATCGAGATTCTCGACGGCGGAAATCGGACGAATAGGGCTGGGATTTCGGGACGATTTTGCCGGTGAGCGTTTCTCGCTTGCAGAGTACGGCGTTGAGGGGGGTTGGAAGAGTCATGGATTGCCGTCGGGCGAAAACTGGTTTGGCGTTGTGGGTCGGCGAAGACTTGCCGGACGCTACGGAGGCTGCGGCGCTGCGGCGGCATGTGTCGCGGTGCGCATCGTGCGCCCGATATCTGACGCAACTGCAGGCGTCGCAGGACGCCTTGCGAGTGGCTCAGTCGGGGCCGCCGGCGTTTGTGACGAGCATCTGGCCGCAGGTGAAGTCGGAGATTGTCCGGCACGAGAAGCAGAAGCGGCACGATCGGTTCAACGGTTGGATTCCCGCCGTGGCGATGGCGGCTGCGGTGTTGATGATTGTTGGCGTGTCGTTTGGTCCCCAGTTGGGGAATCCGCCAGATGCATGGCAGGGCGGGGGACAGCTTTCGGGATTGTCGAAGGGCGTGTTCAATACGCCGCGAAACCTGTTCAAGACGGATCCGGAGTTTCGGGCTGTCGGCGAGCGTCCGGGGCTTTCTCGAAAGTCGGATTCCGGGATTCTTCCTGCGAGCGCGCAGCCGCACTCTGAATGGTAGGCGGGCGACACATTGGTGCGGGTCGCGGCTGCGACATCGGCCGCCCGTGCTCGGAAGTGTCGGTCGTCGGTGTACGTCAGCGGAATTCATGAACGCACCACAGCTCACGCATTTTGACGACCAGGGCGGCTCGCGCATGGTCGACGTCGCCGGCAAGGACGTTTCGCTGCGGATGGCGCGCGCGGAAAGCCACGTCCGCATGCAGCCGGCGACCTTGTCGCTGATTCTGAACAAGCAGCTCGCCAAGGGGGATGTACTCGAGGTCGCCCGGCTGGCAGGAATCATGGCCACGAAACGGACGGCCGACCTCATTCCGCTTTGCCATCCGCTAGGCCTGGATGGAGTGACTGTCGCGCTGGCGCCGGTCGACGACCGGACGCTGAGGATCGAGGCGACGGCGACGGTGCATGGCCGGACCGGAGTCGAGATGGAAGCCCTGACGGCGGTGACGGTTGCGGGACTGACGGTCTACGACATGTGCAAGGCCGTTGACCGGGCGATGGTCCTGGGACCGACTCGACTGCTGGAGAAGCAGGGGGGACGCTCCGGTCATTTCGTGGCGCCGGCGGTGTGAAGTCCGGTTGCCGGCGCGTAGAGTTTGGCGGAGCGGCGCCCCGCCGAATTGTCCGTCGGCGTGGCATCGTGTCGGCCGGTCAGACTATTCTGGGGAGGTCGACCCCGCCCGCCGTCCCGCCCCGGAGACTCGCCTGATGAGCACCGACACTTCAGCAGCCACCGAAGTCGGCAGCTACTTCGTGTCGAATTATCCGCCTTTCTCGCTCTGGCAGCGGGAGTACGTTTCGGAGATTCATTCGGCGTTTGAGGCCGAGCCGGATCGAACCGTGCCGCTGGGGCTCTACATTCACATTCCGTTCTGCCGGAAGCGCTGCAAGTTCTGCTACTTCCGGGTCTACACGAACCAGAACGCCAAGGCGATCGAGCGATACGTCGAGGCGCTCGCCCGCGAGGTGCAGTTGCTGAGCGAGCTGCGCGGAGTCAAAGGGCGATCGCTGAAGTTCGTTTACTTCGGCGGCGGCACGCCATCGTACCTCAGTTCGCGACAGCTCCGGTTTCTGCGGGAGGAGCTGAGCCGGTCGGTGACCTGGGACAACGCCGACGAAGTGACTTTCGAATGCGAACCGGGGACGCTCAACGAAGAGAAGGTCAAGACGCTCCGGGATATCGGCGTGACGCGGATTTCGCTGGGCGTCGAGAACTTCGATGACGCGATTCTGGAAGCCAACGGGCGGGCGCATCATGCGCCGGAAGTTTACAAGGCGTACGACTGGATCCAGAGCGCCGGTTTTCCGCAGGTCAACATCGACCTGATTGCGGGAATGATCGGCGAGACCGACGAGAACTGGACGAAGTGCGTCGCCGAGGCGCGCAAGCTCGCTCCGGACAACATCACCATCTACCAGATGGAGCTGCCGCACAACACGCTCATTTCGAAGGAAATGAAGGAGCTGGGCGTCACGTCGCCGATCGCGAACTGGGATACCAAGCGGCGCTGGGTCAACGAAGCCTACGACACGCTGGCCCTGGACGGCTATCGGGCGTCGAGCGGCAACGAACTGATCAAGAATCCGGCGACTGACCACTTTGTCTACCGGGACAATGTCTGGCGCGGCTGCGATCTGCTGGCGGCGGGGGTTTCGTCGTTCGGCCATTTTCAGGGCGTGCATTACCAGAACCTGGATCAGATCGAAGAGTACCTGACGACGGTCGAAGGAGGCGAACTGCCCGTGAACCGCGCGCTGCGGCCGACGCCGCACCAGATGCTGATCCGCGAGTTCGTTCTGCTGATGAAGGAAGGCCACGTTTCGGCGGGGCAGTTCCGCGAGAAGTTTGGCGTGGACGTTCTGGAGGAGTTCGCCGAGCCGCTGGCGAACCAGCAGGCCAAGGGCTACCTCAACGTCGAGGGGGACGAGATCGTCCTGACGCGAAAGGGGCTGTTGCAGGTCGACACCCTGCTGACGGAATACTTCGAACCCGAGCACCGGTCCGTCCGCTATACCTGAACGGCCTCTGAGTGTGCCTCAGAGTCTTTCGACGGCGTCGCCCGGCCTCGTGAGTGGATACCTGCCGCATGAATCCGCTGGATGAACTTCGCGCGCTGACGGACTTGTTTCCCGAGTCTGAACCTCTGTTTGCCAGCGCGGTTCACATTCCGTCGGCGACGACGCCCGAACCGTATAAGTCGATGCTGGTTCATGACCACCACATGACGGTGGCGATGGAAACGTATCACCGGACCAGCGTCGACGTCCGCGTCCTCGATCGTCGACTGGACGGCGATCTGTACGTGCGGAAGATCGTGCTTTACAAACACGGCACTGAGATTCCGGTGCAGTTCGGTCTCGTCCGATTCCATCTGCAATACGTGACCGAGGCTGTCCGACAGCAGATTCTCTCCGAGCAGATTCCGCTGGGACGCGTCCTGATTGAGCATAACGTGCTGCGGCATATCGACCTGGGAGCGATTCTGGAGATCACGGCGGGGCCGCCCCTGTCCCGTTACCTGGCGATGCCCGTCGGGGACGTGACGTATGGCAGGATGGCGACGATTTTCTGCAATCGTCAGCCGGCGGTCGACCTGCTGGAGATTTCCGCCCCGCTGACGGCCGATGGATGCGTTGAGGGTTGAGCGTTCAGCGTTGAGCCGCAGAATGAAACCGCCGGGTTTCTGCATTTTTCTCGACTCTCAACGCTCAACCCTCAACGATTCCCGTCATGCGCATCCAGGAACTGACCGCGTACCACGTCCGCATCCCGCTGCGGAAGGCGATTACGCACGCGTCCCATTCCCGGACTGACACCGATTCGCTGGTGGTCTGCTGCCGGCTGGAGGACGGGACGGAAGGCTGGGGCGAGGGGCTGCCTCGAGCGTACGTGACCGGAGAAACCATCGATTCCGCCTGGCAGCAACTCGGGGAACCGGGGCTCGTCGGGTCGTTGAGCGGAAGGTATTCGGGTCTGCCGGACGTCGTGGAACGTCTGCGCCACTTCCGACTTCCAGCCGTTCCGGGCGACGATCGTGAGTGTTTCGGCAATTCGGTCCGCTGCGCCATCGAGCTGAGCGTACTGGATGCGGCGTGCCGATCGTCCGGCGTTCCGCTGTCGTACGTGACGACGCTGGTTCCCGAGGCGGATCCGTTCCGGCAGTCGGTCGATCGCGTGCGTTACAGCGGCGTCTTTACCGCGATGAGCCTGTGGGGACAGTATGTCCGGGCGATCAAGCTGCGCGTGTTCGGATTTCATCAAGTGAAGGTGAAGGTCGGCGTTCCCGGCGTCGACGATCGTCGGCTGCTCCAGCGATTGCGGCGGCTGCTCGGTTCGTCGTTCGATCTCCGCATCGACGCCAACGAGGCCTGGTCCTGTGCCAATCTTGAAGAGCGATTGCGTGAATTGACCCCCTTCGGCATTAAGTCCGTCGAGCAGCCAGTGCCACATGCGCAGGTAGGCGGGTTGGCGGCTCTGCGGCCTCGACTGGGTGTGCCGATCATGCTCGATGAATCCCTCTGCAGCCTGGTCGATGCCCGCCGGGCGATTGAGGCCGGGACGTGTGACTTGTTCAATCTCCGCCTGTCGAAGTGCGGCGGCTTTTTGTCGTCGTTGCTGCTGGCGGCTGCGGCGCACCGGGCGGGTCTCGCCTGTCAGCTCGGGTGCCAGGTGGGGGAGACGGGGATCCTGTCGGCGGCCGGGCGTCACTTTGCGTCGTCGGTCAGCGGACTGCGTTCCCTGGAAGGGAGCTTTGATCGATTTCTGGTGCGCGAGACGCTGACACGGGAAGATCTGACCTTTGGTCGAGGCGGGTACGCACCGGCCCTTGCCGGCCCTGGATTGGGGATTTCGATCGATCGCCCCGCGCTGCAACGGGTGACTCAGGCCGAGCTTTGTTTGCCGGTCGCGAATCCGTGAAGACCGAATTCACCGCGAAGAAAAGTCGAGGAAATGTCGAATTGTGAAGATGGACGAGCGACGCCAGTTCTCAATTGAATGCCAGAGATTAGGGTCTCAGCTCGCAGGTCGGAATCGGGCGATGAACCAACGGTAATCGCCTTTCTGCATGTCGACACTCCGCCTTCGACATTCTGTCGGCTGGCACTCGCCTTCAGAGAATCCTTTCATGTTTCGTCGCGACGCAGTGCGAGTGATCGTGTTCGATGCCGGCGGGACGCTGCTGCATCCGGATCCTCCGGTCCCGGTGATCTATGCGAGCGTGGCGGCGAAGTATGGCGTTGCGTGCGACGTGGCGGAGCTGGAGGGGAAGTTCCGGGATGCGTTCCGGCGGAGCGAATCCGCGGAATTGCCCGGACTGACGGACCCGGGCAATCGGTTGCGGACGAGCGAGGCGGTTGAGGCCGAACGCTGGCGGTGGATTGTCCGCGAGTCGCTGGGAGACTTTCCCGACTTCGAAGCCTGCTATGTGGAACTGTTCGCGTGGTTTGCCCGGCCGGAGGCGTGGGCCTGTTATCCGGATGTTCTGCCGGTCCTCTCCCGGTTGCTGGAGGACGGGTGGCCGCTGGCGCTGGCCAGCAACTTTGACCACCGATTGCATGCGGTGTGCGAGGCGACGCCGGAGCTGGCCCGGTTGCAGCCTCGCTGCATCTCGGCGGAAATCGGCTTCCGCAAGCCGGCGCCGGAATTCTTTGCGGCCGTCGCCGCAAAGTGCGACTGCGCTCCCGGGGAATTGCTGATGGTCGGTGACGATCCGAACATGGACGTCGCCGGGGCCCGGGACGCCGGCTGGCAGGCGGTGCTGATCGACCGGAGGGGCCGAACTCCCGGGCTCGGGTTGTCATCTCTGGCCGAGCTGCTCCCGCTGCTGCCGCCACGATAGATCGGACGTCCTGGGGGTATGCGCAATCTGGGTGACCGTTTGCGGTTGTTTGGGCCGTCCACTCGAATCCGGTCGTTGGGTTCTTCGGGAAGGTCGTCAAGACCTGCGTGGCTGGGGGTCGATGGGGAATGCGGAGTCTCCGCGGTATTTGACAAACCGCAATTCGTCAGTTTGGGGCTGCCGCCGGCAGGAAATGGGCGGAATCTGTCACAATACGTCAGATTCTTTCAGATTCGTTTGGCAGTTTTTGCTTGATATTCAGCTTTGATATGGTAATCTGAAGAGAGTGCAGTAAGTTTCCGGATCTCGCTCCAGGTCAAGCAGGAAATGGTTTCCGCCGATGTTGCTGGATCAACGACGCACGGAAATCTTGCAGGTCATTGAAAACAAAGGGTTTGTGTCTCTTCACGAGCTGGTCGAACGACTCGGGGCCAGTGAGTCGACGGTGCGAAGGGATTTGGAGTATCTTGACGGAATCGGGCAGGTTCGTCGCACGCGGGGTGGGGCGGCCTATACGGGCGAGTCGCTGATGCCGTTCGAAGAACGACACGAGCGGGCGCTGACTGAGAAACAGAGAATCGGGAGGTACACGGCGGGGCTGATCGAGTCCGGGCAGACGATTTTGCTCGACGGCGGAACCACGACCCTGGAGGTGGCTCGCTGCCTGAATGGCAAGTCGCTGCAGGTGGTGACGAACTCGCTCCCCATCGCGAATCTGCTGGTCAATCAACCGAACATCGAATTGATCCTGATCGGGGGGTACCTGTATCCCCGGACGGGCGTGGCGCTGGGGCCGCTGGCTGCGGCAGCGCTGCAGGGACTGCATGTCTCCCGGCTGATCCTCAGCGCGGGGGGGATTACGGAACGAGGGCTGTTCAACAGCAACACGCTGCTCGTCGAATGCGAGCGGCAGATGCTGGAGGCGGCGGACGAAGTGTGGGTGGTGGCGGACAGCAGCAAGTTCGGGCGCTCGGCGCTCGTGCATCTCTGCCCGTTGTCGGCTGCGACCCGTCTGATTGTGGATGACGAGCTGCCGGAGTCCTGGCGCACGGTCGTGCGGGACGCCGGCGTGCAGATGGATCTGGTCGAAGAGCGAGCCAGCCAGGAAACACACCCGGTCTCCCAGCGCTAAGTCGCCGGGGCCGATGACTGTCGGGAAAGTCGCAATGACGCAAGTGCTGGGCAACTACAGTCGGCAAGACATCGAGCGGATCGTCCGCACGGTTCTGCAGAAGCAGATGGGGGGCGGCGTGGCTCCTGCCCCGGCGGCCCGCAATCCGCTGGTGGTCAACATTTCGGCCCGGCACGTCCATCTGACTCAGGAACACGTGGAGATCCTGTTCGGCAAGGGTTCGGAGCTCGAACCGACGAAGTGGCTCTACCAGGACGGCTACTATGCCGCCAAGCAGACCGTGGCGGTTCTGGGGCCTCGTCGACGCGTGCTGCCGGATGTTCGCGTCCTCGGCCCGTGCCGCGACGCCTCGCAGGTGGAGCTGGCCTTCACGGATGGAATTTCGCTGGGGATTGATCTGCCGGTACGGATCAGCGGCGACCATCGCGAGACGCCGGGCTGCGTGCTGATGGGGCCGAAGGGTGTGGTCGAGCTCAAAGCCGGCGTGATTCGCGCCATGCGGCACGTTCACATGGGGCCGTCCGATCTCGAATACTACGGCGTGAAGAACGGCGACAAGCTGAATCTGCGGGTGGTCAGCCAGTTCTGCACGACGACGTTGGAAGACGTCGTGGTGCGGGCTGATCCGAAGGTGAAGCTGGAAGTCCATCTCGACACGGACGAGGGAAACGCCGTCGATCTTGAGCATGCCTCCAGCGTGGAACTCATCAAGCAGGAACCCTGTGCCTGTAAAGTCCCTCATTGAGCATCAATTCGACCGCGGATGCAGCACCACTTCGTGGTGATGTCACAGGAAAGCGACAAATTCCGTCGAGTGGTCATTCAGGCGAAGGCGTTTCTTCTCTGGCACTCGACACTGGTCACTCGACTCTAGACTGAAAGTCTCACTCAATGGCTAACGCGATGGAAGCTCTCGGAATGCTGGAGACCAAGGGACTGGTCTGCCTGATTGAAGGCGTGGACGCCATGTTGAAGGCTGCCAACGTCCAGTTTATCGGCTGGGAAAAAGTGGGCAGCGGGATCGTCACGGCGTTCGTCCGCGGCGACGTCGCCGCGGTGAAGGCTGCGATCGACGCCGGCGCCGGCGCCGCCAGCAAGATCGGCGAAGTCGTCAGCGTGCAGGTGATTCCCCGCCCGCACGAAGAGCTTTCGTCTGTCCTGCCGAAGGCCAAGGGGGGCAGCGGCTCCGCCGCCTGAAACCGTTCCGGTTGACCGGCTTGCAGCCGGTTGCGCCCAGGTAAAGCATCATGCCCAAACGACAACCCAAGCCGGAAGCACCGGCCTCTCCTGAAAGCCACGCAATGAGCGGTGAAGCGATCGGTCTCATCGAAACCCGCGGTCTGGTCGCCCAGATCGAAGCCGCGGACGCCATGCTGAAAGCGGCCAACGTCACTCTGGTCAAGCAGGTCCAGATCGGCGGCGCCTATATTACCACGATCGTTCGCGGCGACGTCGGCTCGGTCCGCGCTGCGGTCGACGCCGGCTCCGCGGCGGCCAGCCAGATTGGCGAGCTCGTCAGCTCGCACATCATCGCTCGCCCGGACAAGAGCCTGCTCGATCATTTCGTCTGAACGGTCCCGCAGTCGTCAGGCACGGAACGCGGAAAGCTGCGCCTATGAAAGTTCTCGTTGCGAATCTGGGTTCGACCAGCTTCAAGTACCGTCTGTTCGACCTGTCGGACGAGCGGCAACTGGCGCGGGGCGGCATCGACCGGATCGGACAACCGCAGAGTCAGTGCTTCGTGGAGATCGGCGGTCATCGGGCTGAAGATACCCGCAATGTGCCGGATCATGCGGCGGCGGTTCGCCTCTGCCTCGAACACCTGATGCATCCCGAATGGGGCTGCCTCAAGTCCGTGGACGAGGTGCAGGGGATCGGCTTCAAGGCTGTCTTTGCGGGCAAGCTGAGCGGCATCCGCATCGTCGACGATGAACTGCTGACCGCGATGGAGAACCTGTCGGACATCGCACCGGCCCACAATCCGCCGTACGCGAAAGCGATGCGGCAGTTGCGGCAGGCGTTTCCGCAGATTCCTCTCGTGGCGGCGCTGGAGACCGCCTTTCACGAAACGATTCCCGCAGAGAACCGGGCGTATGCCATTCCCTGGCAGTGGCAGGAGGAGTACGGAATCCAGCGCTGGGGGTTCCACGGCGCCAGCCATCGCTACATCGGCCAGCGGATTGCGACGCTGCTCGGGCGCGATGATCTGCGCGTAATCTCATGCCATCTGGGGGGCAGTAATTCGCTGTGCGCTCTGAAGGGGGGCGTGTCGCAGGCCAACACGCTGGGGATGAGTCCCCAGACCGGCCTGCCGCACAACAACCGCGTGGGTGACTTCGATCCGTTCGCGCTCCCGGTGCTGATGCGGGCCACCGGGAAATCCCTGCCGGAACTGCTGGTCGACCTGGCCAACCGGAGCGGACTGCTGGGAATCAGCGGCCTGAGCGGCGACGTGCGGGATCTGGAGCAGGCGGCCGCAACCGGCAACGCGCGGGCGGACCTGGCGCTCAAGGTCTTTACGCAATCGATCAAGCAGTATCTCGGCGCCTATCTGGCCGTGCTCGGCGGAGCGGACGTCATCGTTTTCACCGGAGGCATCGGCGAGAACAGCATCCGCGTCCGACAGGACTCGCTGTCGGGCCTGGAATGGGCGGGAATCAAGCTCGATCCAACGTTGAACGCAACGGTCAAGGGAGAAGTGAAGCTCTCGGCCGCCGACAGCGCGGTGCAGATCTGGACTGTGCCGACGAATGAAGAGATTGTGGTGGCGCGGCAAACGGCGGAAGCGCTCCGTCAGAGCTAAAGCTCCAAAGGCCAAACACCAAGTTCCAACTAAGATCAACGTCAGGCGGTTCGTTCTTCGGAATTCTGGTGTGTGGGGCGACGATCATGTCGGAACCTCCAGCAAAGCCCTTCGACTTCGAAGAACGGTCGCTGCAGTATGCACAGTGGATCCGGAAGTTCCTGAAGCGATTGCCACGCACAATCGCAAACTTTGAAGATGCAAAACAACTCGTCAGGGCTTCGGGATCAGTCGGAGCGAACTACATCGAAGCAAATGAATCACTCGGAGCAAAGGACTTTCGTCACCGTCTTCGGATTGCTCGCAAAGAAGCCAAAGAGAGCCGATATTGGCTGAAATTGATCGATACAGGTTCGGATCCCGATGTCGATCGGGAGCGCCTGCAGCTGATCCAGGAATCAACGGAGCTGTTACGGATACTCTCGGCTATGTTAAACCGCAATCAGAACCAGGAATGATTTCGGGCGCTTGTTTTGAGATTTGGTGTTTGTGATTTGGAGCTTTGTGCCCCATGTTCTTAGCCCGCGTCACCGGCAGCGTTGTGTCGACTCAGAAGGTCGACTCCATGATTGGGCAGAAGCTGCTCATCGTGGAGCCGCTGCGCGTGAACGAGCAGGACAGGAAGTCGCTCACAGGGACCGGGAGAACGTTTGTCTGCGTCGACACGGTCGGCGCCGGCGAGGGCGAGGTCGTGCTGATCGTTCAGGGGTCCAGCGCCCGCTTCACGCCTCAGACGAAGCCGCTGCCGATCGACTGCGCAATCATCGGGATCGTCGATCTCGTCCAGGTCGGCGCCCTGGGCATCTTCGACGCCAAGCACGCGACCAGTGGCGGAGGTGCGTCGTGACGGCTCAGCCGCAGGTGGGTGCAGATCAGGTCGGCCGGATGTCGCAGATCATCGTCGGCGCGCTCATGATGGGCGTCGTGATGTTCGGCGTGGTGGTTCTGGTCGTTATCAACCCCGGCGCGGCGGGAGGGGCGAAACCGCCCGAACAGCCGATTCTGACGTGGATGGCTGCCGGCATGGCGGCCGTGATGCTTGGCACGCGAGCGGTTGTGCCCGGCGTCATTGCCTCCGTCGCAACCAAACAGGCGCTCGCCAGCGGTGGCGACCTCCGCGAGTCGCTGGCTCCGGTCTACCAGACAAAGACCATCATCGGGAATGCAATGCTCGAAGGAGCTGCGTTTTTCGGGCTGGTCAGCTATCTGATCGAACACAATTGGATCAGCCTCTGCGCGGCGGGAGCAATGCTGGTCGTGATGGCGGCCACGTTTCCGTCGCAGGGGCAATTCGAACAGTGGGTTGATCAGACTCGCCGGAGTCAGGAATAGCAGAGCAGTTTCAGACAGGCGGCAACGGCCGCGGGACATACTTCCAATTTCAGAACGTCCGGCCCGAGCGGACTTGTGAGAGATCGAGATGGCAACCGCAACTCCCAATGAGCAGACGATTCGTCAGGTCGTGCAGGAAGTTTTGGCGCAGCTCGGCAAGAGCTATCCGGCCGGCAAGTCGCACAAGTCGGGCGACTGGGGCGTCTTCCAATCCGTCGACGAAGCCGTCGCCGCCGCGACCGAAGGGTTCCGCAAGCTGAGCGATTCGCCGGTCGCGCATCGCGTCAAAGCGATCGAATGCATCAAGCAGCTCTGCGACACGCAGGCCGAAGAACTCGGGCGGGCCGAACTGGAAGAAACGAAGATCGGCCGGCTCGATCACAAGATCGAGAAGCTGAAGATTATCAAACTTGTGCCCGGCGTCGAATTCCTCCGCACCGAGGCTTACAGCGGCGACCACGGCCTGACGATCGTGGAATACGCTCCGTTTGGCGTGATCGCGGCGATTACGCCCGTCACTCATTCGCTGCCGACGCTGGCCTGCAACGCGATCAACATGATCGCCGGCGGGAACACGATCGTCGTCAATCCGCACCCGAGCGGGGCGCGGATCGCCTGCGAGGGTGTCCGGCGGTTCAACCAGGCGATCTACAAGGCGACCGGCCTCGAGAACCTGATTACGATCATCCAGACGCCGACGCTCGAAACGGCCGCCGCGATCTTCGGTCACCGGGGCGTGCGTCTCGTCTGCGTCACCGGCGGCCCGGCGGTGGCCCGGGCCGCGATGGCCAGCAGCAAGAAGGCCGTCGTCGGCGGTCCCGGCAATCCGCCAGTCGTCGTTGACGAAACCGCCTGCCTGGAGACTGCGGCCCGATCGATCGTGACGGGGGCCGCGTACGACAACAACCTGCTGTGTATCGGCGAGAAGGAAGTGTTCGCCGTCGAGAGCATCTTCGACGAACTGCTCGACACGATGGAGAAGCACAAGGCTTATCGCCTGAGCGACACCGAGATCGCCGCCCTGACGAAGATCGCCTTCACGCCTCCCAAGGACGCCAAGGATCATTATCACGTTAATAAGGAACTGGTCGGCAAAGACGCCGCCGTGCTGGCCGAGTTGATCGGCGTGCGCGTCCCCGCCGGGACCGAACTGCTCTACGGCGAGACCGACGAATCCAATCCGTTTGTCCCTGAAGAGCAGATGATGCCGTTCGTCCCGTTCGTGCGGGCGAAGAACGTCAATCATGCGATCGACATGGCTCTGGAACACGAACACGGCTTCCGCCACACCAGCCTGATCCACTCGCGCAACGTGCGGACCATGACCAAGATGGGCCGGGCGATGGATACGACGCTGTTCATCAAGAACGGCCCCTGCGGCGCGGGTCTGGGCCTGCGGGGCGAGGGCTACCTGAGTTTCAGCATCGCCACGCCAACGGGCGAAGGGGTGACGAATCCACTGACGTTCACGCGGGTGCGACGGTGCGTGATGGCGGATGATTTGAGAGTGATTTAGTTGAGAGCGGAGAGATGAGAGTTGAGAGTCAGATTCTGCAAAGGAGCCCCCCGATGACCGGGTTCAACTTTGAGAAGCTGACGGTCTGGCAGAAGGCGATCGAATACGCGGAATTGATCTACGAAGCAACATCGCACTTTCCTCGCGATGAACGCTTCGGACTGACCAATCAGTTGCGCAGAGCATCCGTGTCGATATCGTCAAACATTGCGGAGGGCTCAAGCAGGTCATCTCGAACCGACTTTCGTCGTTTCATTGAAATCGCATATGGCTCGCTGCTCGAAACTGTCTCACAGATTCAAATTGCGAAACGAAGAGGATTCCTGACAGAGAGCGATCACGAACGAATTTACGTGCTGGCTGATGAGCTGGCGCGAATGCTGAGCGGCTTGGGAGCCAGTTTGAAGAGCCAAGGTTGACTCTTCCTCTCAACTCTCGACTCTCAACTCTCAACTCCTATGCAATTTGCCACCGTCATCGGCCGAGCGACTTCGACCGTGAAGCATTCCACGCTTCACGGGTGGCGGTTATTGCTCGTCCAGCCGCTGGGGCCGGAGGACAAAGCGGATGGGCCGCCACAACTGGTGATCGATCGGTTGGGCGGGGGACGGGGCGACAGGGTCATCATTTGTTCGGATGGTCGAGCGGCGAAGGAAATGGTCGGGGCGGAGACGACGCCGGCCCGCTGGCACGTGATGGGAATTGTGGATTGAAGCGGGGTCGGCTGTGCCGGCCGCCACGACAGCACAAACAGGATGGCCGGTAGAACCGGCCCTACGAAACGCCGGTTCCACCGGCGCGAGATTGCAGGCGATGAACGCAGGTTTGATTGATGAGATCGTGAACAGCGTGCTGGCTCAATTGCAGCCTGCGCCCGCGATCCCTTCTGCGCCTGAAGTCGCCACACTCGCGCCTGCAGGACATGTTGCTCAGGCCGCGGCCCCTGCGGTTGCAACTCCCGTCGAAGTGAGCGCGGCGGTGATTACCGCCGATCTGCTCGCGAAGCAGGTGGCGGGGGTCCGGGAAATTCGCATTGGCGAGAAGAGCATTCTGACGCCTGCGGCCACTGACTGGCTGAAGGCCAAACGGATCACCTGGTCGCGCGGCCGGTCCTGTGCGGCGTCGGCAATCGAGACTCCCGGTTCCGCCCGCTGGTGCCTGATCCTGCAGTCGGTCACGCCGGTCGTCTCCGGGGTGAAAGACTGGCTGCTCAAGCAGTCGGCCGGGTGGCGGGCCGAGCTCTCCGGGACTGTCGGCGAGGCCGTCGAGCAGGCCGTGGGGCTCGTCGCCAAGGCGGAGGTCCAGGGGGCGGTGATCATCACCGAGGCCCCCGAGGTCGCCGCCTGCCGGGCCAATCGCAATGGGGCGATCCGCGCGACGGCGGTCGCCGGTCGAAGTTCGTGGACCTCGATCCGCAGTCAATTGAGCCCCAACATCGTCTGCGTCAGGCCGTCGGGTCTGGCATTCATGGAACTGAGGAATCTGCTGAAGGATATCGGGGAGTCGTCGCCGACGATTCCCTCTGGCTGGGACAAGTAACTCCGATACGGATCGGACGACAGTGGAGGCCCCCATGCGGGTCGGCGAAGTGATCGGCAAGGTGATTCTGGCGAAGTGCCACCCGAGCGTCTCGGGGGGGACTTGGCTGGTCGTCGCGCCGCTCACGGTTGCCGGACTGAAGGGAGATCCGCTGGGTCGGGAAGAGCCGCTGGTGGTCTACGACGAGCTCGGCGCCGGTCTTGGCGCCCGGATCGGCTTCAGCGAGGGAGGCGAGGCCGCCAATCCATTCGCTCCAAACCACAAACCGCTCGACGCTTATAACGCCTGCATTCTGGACACGATCGAAGTCGAATAACGCTTTCACCTCCCGGCTGCGGCCGGGGATTTCGCGAGAGGATTGAGTCATGTCAGCGCAATGGAACTCCGGCATCAATGACCGCAAGCTGAAAGAACTGATCTGCGAGATCGGCCGGCGGGTCTACAACAAGGGCTTCGCTGCCGCTAACGACGGGAACATCTCGATCCGCGTCGGCGAGAACGAAGTCCTCTGCTCTCCGACGATGATCTGCAAGGGGTTCATGACCCCGGACGACATCTGTGCGGTCGATATGGAAGGGGGCCAGATCGCCGGTAAGCGGAAGCGGACCAGCGAAGTCCTGCTGCACCTGGCGATCATGAAGAACCGTCCGGATGTGAAGGCGGTCGTCCACTGCCATCCGCCCCACGCCACGGCCTTCGCCGTCGCCCGCGAACCGATCCCGCAATGTATTCTGCCGGAGATCGAAGTCTTCATGGGCGAAGTTCCGATCGCTCCGTACGAGACGCCGGGCGGGCATCCGTTCGCGAACACGGTGGTGCCGTTCCTCAAGGGCACCAACACGATCATCCTGACCAACCACGGGACGGTCAGCTTCGGAGCGAACCTCGAAGAGGCTTACTGGAAGACGGAGATCCTCGACGCCTACTGCCGGATTCTGCTGCTGGCCAAGCAGCTCGGCCGGGTCGAGTACCTCAACGAGCAGAAGTCGGTCGAACTGCTGGACCTCAAGAAGAAGCTGGGCTTCGACGATCCCCGCTTCCACGTCGAAGACTGCGATCTGTGCGGCAACAGCGCTTTCCGCGACGGCTACAAAGAGGGGCAGCCTCAGCCGCAGGCCTTCGAGCCCGCTCCTTCCTATCCCGGTTATCTGGAACGCCAGAAGTCGTCGGCGGCTCCGAAGGCCGCCGCCGAGCCGGACATGGAAACGCTGGTCCGGCTGATCACCGAGCAGGTGGTGGCTTCGCTGGCGAAATAGACACCGTTGCCGAGCCCGCCGCAGTTGCGGACAGGGCCGCAGAACTTTTGAAACTCTCACGACTCTGGATATCTCCATGAAAGTCAGCATCATCGGCGGCGGCGGTCTGGTCGGTTCCTGCGCGGGCTTTGCACTGCAGGCCGGGAAGATCGTGCGCGAAATCAACCTGGTCGACGTGAACCAGGATCTCTGCGAAGGTCAGGCGCTCGACCTGCTCCACGGCGCGAGCATTCTGTCCGACCAGAAAATCACCGCGACGGGCACCGAGGGAGTGAAGGACGCCGACGTGGTGGTCATCACCGCCGGACTCCGTCGCAAGCCCGACGAAAGCCGGCTGGATCTCATCAATCGCAACGTGACGCTGTTCCGCGGCATCCTGGCGGACATCAAGAAAC
This sequence comes from Planctellipticum variicoloris, assembly GCF_030622045.1. Lineage (NCBI taxonomy): Bacteria > Pseudomonadati > Planctomycetota > Planctomycetia > Planctomycetales > Planctomycetaceae > Planctellipticum > Planctellipticum variicoloris. Next base: position 6,944,117 of record NZ_CP130886.1, read on the forward strand.
ACGGGTACCGCAAGGACCTGATCGTCTTCGTCGTGTCGAACCCGGTCGACGTGCTGACTTACCTGGCGATCAAGGAACTCGGTCTGCCCCCGGCCCAGGTCATCGGCCTCGGCACCGTCCTCGATACGACCCGGCTCCGCAGCATGCTGGCCCAGCGGCTCGACGTCCCGCCCACGCAGGTCCAGGTCACGATCCTGGGTGAGCACGGCGACAGCATGGTCCCCATCTGGTCCAACGCCCAGATCGCCGGCCTGCCCCTCGACAAGTTCCCCGGCGTGAACACGCAGCTCGTCGCCGAGGTCGAGAAGAAGACCCGCGGCAGCGGCGCGGAAGTGATTAAGAAGAAGGGGGGCGCGGGTTTCGCGGTCGGCGTCTCCATCGCCGACGTGGTCCACGCCATTGCCCTCGACCAGCGCCGCATCCTGCCGGTCTCGTCGCTGCAGACCGGCGCCTACGGCCTGCGCGACGTGGCGATCAGCGTGCCGACGGTCGTCGGCCGGGCCGGAGTGCTCGGAACGATCGAAATCGATCTGTGGCCCAAGGAGAAGATCGCCCTGCAGAAGTCCGGGCAGGTGCTGCGTGAAACGATTGAGAAGGTGCTGTAGGGGACGTTGCTCTTTCCGGCGGTCGTGGTGCGCGCTACGATAGGCATGGAGGACGAGACAAATGGTCACAACGCTGCGACGGGAAGGCGACACCTGGTCGATCGTGCTCGACGCCCGCTTGGTTGAAGAACTGGGATTTGCCGAAGGCGCTGAGCTGCAGGCCAGCGCTGTGGGGCAGTCCTTGGTTGTCGTCCAGGAAGATCCCTCGCGTCGGCAGCGTTTCGAGACCGCTCTGGAGGCGACGAATCAGCAGTTTGGAGAGACGCTGCGGCGGCTGGCGGAGTGACGGGCATGACGCCGAACTTCCTCACGCTGGCGGAGATACTGGAGATCCATCGCGATCAGATTGTCCGCTACGGGGGCGGTCTGGAGTTGCGCGATGCTGGTCTGCTGGAAGCTGCTCGGGCGATGCCCGAGCAGTCTTTCGACGGTCAGTTTCTCCACCGGGATCTCCCGGCAATGGCCGCGGCGTATCTGTACCATCTGGTGAAGAATCATCCGTTCGTCGATGGCAATAAACGGGCTGGAGCAGCGACAGCAGTCGTGTTCCTGCACTTGAACGACCTGCGACTGAATTGCACGCAGGACGAGTATTACAATCTGACATTGGGCGTCGCCGACAGTTCGATCTCCAAGGACGAGGCCGCGGAGTTTTTTCGTCGACATGTAGTTCCCGCTGGAGACGCGCAGTGAGTGAGTCAAACTTGCAGCACCAGGATAATTCCGACCAACGGCCGACCTCCAATCGACGATCTTTGCCAACGGTTTCGACGGCCGAAGAGCTTCTCGCGGCCGTCCGCGAGGGGATTGAATCCGCCGAACGTGGACCGCTCATCGACCATCGGACAGTGTTCGCCGAGCTGCGAGCAAGAATTCATCAGCCAAACCCGTGACCTCGGCCCGCCTCTTTCCAGGTGCCTGAACTTTGCCTCCGCAAAAATCCCTCGATCAGAAACTCTCCGCCATTCACGCCGATCCTTCCGGCGCGAAGGACTTCATTCTGGCAGACGCCAAAGACGCCGATATGGCGTTCGGCGTCGGCGCGCCCGGGAACTCCCCCGAACGGCACGACGGCGAGATGCGGTTCAAGACCCTCGCCGAGTACCGCGAGCAGATCCGCCAGGTCATCCACCAGGGCCTTGCCGATATCGTCCTGATGTCCGCCAGCACCTGCGATCAGCTCGCCATCGAAGAGAGGCTGTTCGAGAACTCCCACGTCACACCCGCGGCCCGCGCCAACGATGCCAGCGACGTCCACCTCCCCCGCGGCGGGCGGACCCACCTGGAACCGGCACGTCCGTTTCGCTCGGCGGCCATCGATCACATGCAGTGCGGCCAGCTCGATTGCGCCCCCGAAGCCCGCACCCGCGGGGCCAACCTGGGGCTCTACTCGGTCACCTTCGTCAACGACATCGACCGCGATCTCGATACGCTGCACCGCTACAAGGAGTTCCGTGAAGAGGCCGAGCGCAAGGGCTTCCGCCACTTCCTGGAAGTCTTCGACCCCAACGTCGCCGGGGCCGTGACGCCCGAGATCCTCCCGAGCTACATCAACGACCTCATCGCGCGGACGCTGGCCGGCGTCGCCGAAGCCGGGCGGCCGGTCTTTCTGAAGATCGTCTACCACGGCCCGAAGGCGATGGAAGAGCTGGTCCGCTACGACCCGCACCTGGTCGTCGGCATTCTCGGCGGCGCTGCGGGAACCACTTACGACGCCTTCAAGCTGCTGGGTGAAGCGAAGAAGTACGGCGCCCGAGCGGCGCTGTTCGGCCGCAAGATCAACAACGCCGAGAATCAGCTTGCCTTCATCGAGTTCCTCCGCCTCATCGCCGACGGCGTACTGGAACCGGAAGAGGCCGTCCGCGCCTATCACGGCGTGCTGGAAAAGCTGGGGGTGCAGCCGCACCGGTCGCTGGCGGACGACATGGTGCTGCAGACGGCGGTGATGAGCTACGGCGGCGCCGGCGCGGTCAGCGTGCCCGCCGCGATCGCCAAGGACGAGCCCAACAAGCCCGCATCATCAACGGCAGCCGCTCCCGCGAAACCCGCGCCTGCAAAGAGCCCAGCCGAGCCGCCGGCCAAGCCTGACTTCGCGAAGATGACCCCCGCCGAACGCCTGGCGTATCACCAGGCGCGGCTGAAGCGGATTCTGGGGTAGATTGGCTGGGGATGGAGTCCATCGCGAGAGGATCGTTCTGACCTTTCCCCAAACGCTGCACCTTGGCGGGTTGCCCGAAAAAACGTTGCATTTCGGCCGCTGGCTGCTCAATCTGTACACCCTCGGTCGAGTGGGACTCCACGGGTCGGTGGCTGACCGGAGGAGCGGCGATGGCGACGTGCGCTGGTTGCGGGACCATGATTCTCTTCGGCGGCGTGACTGAAGGCGGGCTGCGGTTCTGCAACGCGGCCTGCCAGCGGAAGGCGGGTATTTCTGCAGCCCTCGAAATGATTCCGCAGGAAGTGATCGAAGCGGCCCTCCTGCAGACTCATCACGGCGCCTGTCCGCAGTGCGGCGGCGAAGGACCGGTGGACGTCCACCACTCGCACCGCGTCTGGTCGGCCCTGCTGATGACGAGCTGGTCGAGTCCCGGCGTCCTCTGCTGTCGGTCATGCAAGGTGCGGAACCACCTGTTCTCGACGGTCTACTGCGCCGCGCTGGGCTGGTGGGGCTTTCCGTGGGGGATGCTGGTGACGCCGATTCAAATCGGCCGGAATGTGTTCGGGCTGTTCTCGAGCCCGGCCGCGGGGAACCCGTCGCCCGCATTGCGGCAGGTCGTGCTGGCGAGCCTGGCGCCGTATGCGCGGCAGCTTGCCGAGCAGGAGGAGATGGGGGCGGAGTATTTTGAAGGGGAGGAGCACGAGGGGCGGCGCGAGGACTATCGGTGACGGAACGAGACGTCGCGCCAGCCGAAGCCGACGACCTCATTTGAGTGCGAAGCCCTCTTTGCGAAGTGCCGCCGCGAGCAAGCGGAGCGTCGGATTCATTTCCTTCAGTTTGCGGGCTTGTTGCTCGGCAAGACCTTCTCGATCGGTTCCACTGAGGGCATCGCGCAGATCCGCCAACAACTTAGCAGCTTCTGCGTATTCATGGGATGAACGCACCGCAACCAGTCGTTCAGTCTCACGCAGAAACTTTTCGGGATTCTTCGCGATCGCCGTCAGTCGCTCGGCGCGCACACGCGCCGCCTTGGCGTCTGCCTCGCGTCTGGCGGCCTGACTGTGCAACTCGGCAACAGCCTCCAGCTTCGCAATTGTCCGACCCAGCGCAGCGACGGGCCATGTTGTGGCTGGCTGGTCTGATCGATACTTGAATAACAGCTCACTTCTGACGGCGGCTCCGTCGTCCAACATGAGCTTGAGCAGCCAGGCATTCTTTGCAGCATCCGTCTGCTGGCCGAGCCATGCCGCATGAGACTGCCCCAATTTTCCGATTGCACTTTTCGGAGGGCACCCTTCCGCAGCCGCTTTGAGCAGTGAGTCGCTCAAGCCGTAGAATTCGGCCAGCGCCTCCTGGGCGTCGGTGAGTTCGTCCAGTCCTGCCGGCACGGGGCCTTCGACTGCTTCCTCCGGATCGTGCTCCGCGTCGCACGCCACCGCCAGAGACATCAAGTAAAGCGGACGCAGGTCGCCGCCCTGCAGTTCATCCCGTAGCGGAAGCAGTTCCTCCAGCAGGTCTTCGCAGTTCATGTCGAGTTCGAAACTATCGGGCTCATAGAACGGCTGGATCTCGAGTATGCCTCCCGGTCCCGCGGGGTCTTTGACAAATGTGATTTCGCGTTTGTTCACATACGGCTTCGCTGCGGCAGGATCGGGCAACCCCCAGGGCAGGCGAATCGCCAGTTTGCGAATGCCGAAGTCGGCGTAGTGCAGATGAAAGTCGTATCCCCGCCGAAGCATTTCGAGAACGTTACCGCGGAAATCGCTGTAGGTATACGTGTTCTCAAACGACCACGGGGTGATCTCCGCCCGAGACGACTGTTTATGCATGTACTCCAGATTGGCGGGACTCACCGGCGCGTCGATGGCCCGGAACGCGATCCACTGGTACTCGCTCATCAACTTGTTCCAGGCAACTGGTTCTGATACGTCCTCAACTTCAGGTTGCGTTGCTTACGCGGGACAGTTTGGGTCGTCCGAAGCAGTCTACGCAGCGTCCGAAGTCCGGACTATGTCTCCAACCCCGGCAACGCCTTCAGCCGCACGGTCGCTTTCTCCGCATCGGGTCGTTTCTTGACCAGCTTTCGTCGTGTCGGCACGTCCTCCACCCGCCTCCCCGCCTTCGTCGTCGGCGCGCTCATTGTTGGTTCCGCGCTCCCGTCCAGCGGGTCGCCCGGCGTAATCCCCGCCAGCCGTTCCAGGCCCAGCGTGATGTACTGCGGCGAGAGGTCGAAGCCGAGGTAGCGGCGGCCGAGTTTCTTGGCGACCGCCAGCGTCGTCGCGCTGCCGCTGAACGGGTCGAGGACCAGTTCTCCTTCGTGCGAGCAGGTGCGGATGATCCGGCCGAGGAGCTGTTCGGGCATCTGGCAGCCGTGGAAGCCGGCCCGTTCCTTGAACGTCCCCGCCACGCGCGGGAAGTACCACATGTCTTCCTGGGCCGTGAAGCAGTGGCTCAGGTCCTGCGGGCGGAGGACCCACGTGGCGGCGGTGCTGTCGGCGTGCTCCGACTGCGCCGGCGGGATGACCCAGGTGTCGTCGGGGAGCCGGCCGTTCGGGTTGGCCCGTCGGTCGCCGTAGACCAGGGCGCGGGCGGAGGGAACGCGGTTTTCGAGGGCGTCGGCCCGGAAGGTGAACTTCTCCTTGTCCTTGACGAAGTGGAACAGGTGGGCGTGCGAGCGGGTGAACTTGGTTTTGCAGTTCACGCCGAACGTGTAGTACCAGACGACCCAGCTCCGGCAGTGGAAGCCGACTTCGCGCTGGGCGATGACTTTCAGCTCGGCGGCGTATTCGTCGCCGATGGCCAGCCAGAATCCGCCGTCGGACTTGAGGACGCGGTGGACCTCGGCGATCCACTGCTTGCACCAGCCGAGGTACGTTTCGGGGTCTTTGCCGTCGTCGTAGATGTCGTAGTCGTAGCCGATATTGAACGGCGGATCGGCGAAGGCCAGGTCGACGGCGCCCGCGGGGAGTGAGCGGAGGGCGTCGAGGCAGTCGATGTTGTGGATGGCATTTTCGGCGAGGGGCAGCGACATGGGCGCGGCATCCGTGCGGGGGGAGAAGGCTGGAGACAAGAGACTGCAGAGTACAGTGTAGCGAGGCGGAGCGCCAGCGCCAGTGGAGCGGAATCACTCCCCCGCCGGCCGCCCACGCTTCCGGGGATCGCTTCCGCCAGTCAGGCCTTCGGGGGTGCGGGCTGCCGCCTGGCTCGCTGCCAGATTGCCGCGCAGCTTCACTGCATGTCCTCGCTCTTTCAGCCCCGCTTCGGCGGCCTTCAGCGCCGGCTCCAGCAGCAGTTCGTCCGGCATCCACTGGTGATGGAACCTGGGGCTGGCGACGGCGGCCGCCGGGGAGAGGTCGAAGCGGGTGCGGTTGAGGAGCACCTGCAGCGTGGCGGTGATGATGCGGGGGCCGCCGCTGGCGCCGGCGGCGAACTCGGCTTTGCCATCTTTGATGAGGATCGTGGGGGTCATGCTCGACAGGGGCCGCTTGCCGGGGGCGACGGCATTGGCGGCGCTTTGGACAAGGCCGAAGGCGTTGGGCTTGCCGGGATGGGCAGTGAAGTCGTCCATTTCGTTGTTGAGGACGATGCCGAACTTCGGTTCGACGAGCCACGAGCCATAGGCGGTGTTGATCGTCTCCGTGCAGGCGACGGCGTTCCCTGCGGCGTCGATGACAGAGAAGTGGGTCGTGCCGCCATCGTCGGCGGTCAGCGAACGACCGTACTCTTCGGGCGGCCCGGTTCGCTGGAGATCGATCCCGGCGGCCAGTCGCTCGGCTCGTTGCATGGAGAGGAGTTTCGCGACGGGAACGTCGACGAAGTCGGCATCGCCGAGCGATTCGGCCCGGTCTGCGAAGGCGTGCTTGAGGGCTTCGGTGACCAGGTGGACGTACTCCGGGCTGTTGTGGCCGAGTGATTCCAGCCGTTTCCCGGAGCGATTCTCCCACACAGCGAGAATCTGCAGTGACTCGATCAGGGCAATGCCGCCGCTGGAGGGAGGCGGCATTGTGACGAGATCAAAACCGTCCCACTGCGCCTGGAGCGGTTCGCGGATGGTTGGTTGCATCGTCTGCAGATCCTCGGCTGTCCAGACGCCGCCATCCTGGTTAACGGCCTCCAGCATCGCCTGCGCGATCGGTCCGTGGGTGAAGGATTGTGGCCCTTCGGCGGCGAGGCGTTCGAGGGCAGGCAACTGTGGCGAGCGGACGAGGTCGCCGGGTTGCAGCGGCTTTCCGTCGTTGAGATAGCGCTCTCGCAGCAATTTGAAGCGACTCGCAAGTTTGGCATTGCCGTCGATTCGTTTGAGGACGTTGCGTTGCGTGGAGATGTCGTACTCGTCGGCAGGGGCGCCGTCGCGGGCGAGTCGGATCGCCGGTCCCAGGACGGTCTTGAGGTCGAGAGTGCCGTATTTCTCCAGGGCCAGGGCGAGGCCGGGAACAAACAGGGGGATGCCGGCCGCCAGGCCGCCGAACTCGCTGGGATTGGGGCCGGGGTTTGCAGCGGCGGCTTTGTCGAACATATCGGCGGTGGAGCGGGAGGGGGCGCGTTCGCGGAAGTCGATGGCGACGGCCGTTTGAGTCTTGGCGTCCCAGATGACCATGAACCCGCCGCCGCCGAGGCCGGAGCTTTCCGGGCGGAGGACCGACAGGGCGAACGACGTTGCGACGGCGGCGTCGACGACGTTGCCGCCGCGCTGGAGCATCTCAAGGCCGGCGGCGCTAGCGAGGGGATGATCGGCGGCGACGACGGCTTTGCGGTAGGTGACGTCGTCCTGGGCGCGGGCGGGAGCTGACTGCAGCAGGGCAGCCAGACACAGTACGGCCAGGAGCAGGGGTGGCACGCCCAGAGGCTTTGCGATGGGCGTGTTGATCTCCCGGACCACGCCCTTCGAGGGCTCAGGGCGTGCCACCCGTTGACGATGCGCCATCCAATCAACGATCTGGGTCATACGGTCTCCACTTCATCCGATTGGCGCGGCTCTTCGACAGGTTCGATTTTGCCTGGACCAGCCGACGGTTGAGTCTGCCGGCACTCTTCCAGAATCAGGTCCCGCAGTTCGGCGACCAGGAAAAAAGAACCCGTGACGACGATCAGATCGTCGGGCTCCGCCAGCCGGCGGGCCAGTTTCCAGGCGGTCGGCGGATCGCCGGCGAGATGAGCCGGCCGGTCGCTCATGGCGGCCAGCAGCGAACGCAATTCGCCCGGCGGCACGCCCCGCGGGTTATCGACATACTGCGTGAAGATCACCGTGTCGAACGCCGGGATCACCAGGCGCAGGACGCCAGCGACGTCTTTGTCCTTCGTCGCGGCGAAGAGCAGAATCCGTCTGCGGGCCGGGAATTCGGATTCCACGGCCCGGACCAGCGCCTTGGCGGATTCCCAGTTGTGAGCCGCGTCGATCACGACTGTCGGCTGCCGACTGACGACTTCCACGCGGGCCGGCCAGCTCACTTTGGCCAGTCCTTCCCGCAAAGCTTCTTCGGAAATGTTCCAGCCCTGCCGGCGCAGCAGATCGATCGCTGCGACGGCGAGGGCCGCGTTAGTTGCCTGATGCTCGCCGACCAGCGGCACCGACAGTCCAGCGTGTGTCGATTCAGGCGTGCGAATATCGACGAAGGTGCCTGTCGTTGTCGTTTCGCGGCGGAGCAGTTCGACATCGTGCGGCAGCCACCAGACGGGGGCGTGATTCCGTTCGGCGGTTTCGCGGACGGCGTCGATGGCGTCGAGGTGCGAAACTCCGGTGATCACTGGCACGCCCGACTTGATGATGCCGGCTTTCTCGCGGGCGATCAGACGGACGGTGCTGCCGAGAATCTGCGTGTGGTCCCGGCTGACGTTGGTGATCACGGTGACTGCGGGGTTGCAGAGATTGGTGCAGTCGAGCCGGCCGCCCAGTCCGACTTCGAGGACCACCACGTCGCAGCGGGCGTCGTCGAAGGTCATCCAGGCCAGGGCCGTCGCGAGTTCGAAATAGGTCGGCTCCATCTGCCCCGGCAGGGCATCCATTTCCTCGACGATGGGTCGAATGCGGTTCACCAGTTCGACGAGCTGCTCGGGAGTCGGCTGGACGCCGTCGACCGTCATGCGCTCTTCGAAGGCGGTGATGTGGGGCGAGATATAGAGCCCGGTGCGCAGTCCCGCCGTGCTGAGGACCGAGGCGAGCATGGCGCAGGTGCTCCCCTTGCCCTTCGTCCCGGCGACATGGACCGCGGGAATCCGCTCGTGGGGCGAGCCAATCCGCTCCAGCAGCCGCCGCATGCGATCGAGCTTGAAGTCGGCCGTCGAATAGCTGTCGGTCGTCGCCCGCTCATAGTTGATGCGGCCGAACAGGAATTCGATCACCTGTTCGTAGGTTTCGAGGCGGGGCATACGGGGTTCGACAATTCCTGGCTGAAAAATTCGCGGCGGGTCCGGTCCCCTCTCCCGGAGTGAGCGGGGGCAGGAACTGCGAAAGTATATCCCGCTCCCGGTCCCCCCAGCGAGCGAGGCCAAGTCTCGACATATCGGAGTCGACGCATTTCTCCTCCCTCAACGATCGACGCTCAACCCTCAACGCGGCCACCCGTTTGACCGTTCACCTTCCGTGACGCACAATGGTCGCGCAGTCGGAGAAGTGTCCGGCTGCTACTCTGTTCGGACGGATCGGCGGCGCGCGGTGGCACAGTTGCAGGTGGAGGATGTTCTCGGCCAGGAGGGGCGAGTCGCCCAGCGGCTCAAGAACTACGAGAGCCGGCCGCAGCAGATCCAAATGGCCGACGCGGTCGAACAGGCGATCGCCGAGGGAAAACACCTCGTCGTCGAGGCGGGAACTGGCACCGGCAAAAGCTTTGCGTACCTGGTACCGGCGATTCTCGCGGCGACGGCCTCCCAGGGGGACGGCGGCCCCCGCAAGCGAATCGTGATCTCCACTCACACGATCAGTCTGCAGGAACAGCTCATCAGCCGGGACATCCCGTTCCTGAACTCGGTCCTGCCGGTCGAATTCTCCGCGGTGCTGGTCAAGGGGCGCTCGAACTACATCAGCCTCCGCCGGATGAAGGGGGCGATCGAGCGGGCCAGCAATCTGTTCGCCCGCCCGGAAGAGATCGAGCAGTTGCAGGGGATCGTCGAATGGACCCGGAAGACGGGGGACGGCAGCCTGTCGGACATCCCGTTCCGGCCGACGCCCCAGCTCTGGGACGAAGTCCAGAGCGAACACGGCAACTGCCTGGGCAAAAAGTGCCCGACGTACAATGAGTGCTTTTACTACCGCGCCCGTCGGCGGGTCTGGAATGCCGATCTGCTGGTCGTGAACCACGCACTCTTCTTCTCCGACCTAGCGCTGCGACGGGAAGGGGCTTCGGTGCTGCCGGACTACGACGTGGTGATTCTCGACGAAGCCCACACGGTGGAGCAGGTGGCGGGGGATCACCTCGGGTTGACGGTTTCCAGCGGGCAGGTCGAGTACCTGATGGGCCGGCTCTACAACGACCGGTCGCAGAAGGGTCTGCTGATGCGACCGGACGGTCAAGAGGCTCAGCGGGCCGCGTCCGAGGCCCGGTTTGAAGCCCGCGAGCTCTTCGACGAGCTGCGCGAGTGGCAGCGCGAACGGGGACTGCAGAACGGCCGCGTCCGCAAGGCGCCCGAGATTCGCAACAACTTGAGCCCGCTCCTCAAGACGCTGGCGGTGCAGATCAGCGCCATTGCGCAGCGGATCCCCGCCGAGGAGGACCGCGTCGAGTTCGTTTCCGCCGCCGACCGCTGCATGAATCTTGCCGACAGCCTCAACGCGTGGCTGCAACAGTCGCAAGAAGGCTGCGTCTACTGGATGGAATCGAGCGGCCCGCAGCAGCAGCGGATGAAGCTGGTCTGCGCCCCGGTCGACGTGGGCCCCGTCCTTCGCGACGAGCTGTTCAATAAGGTCAGTACCGTCGTCCTGACCAGCGCCACGCTGGCGGTGGGGAAGCAGAGTTTCGACTTCGTGCGCCAGCGACTGGGGCTGACGAAGGCCAATGAGCTGATGCTCGGCAGCCCGTTCAACTACCGCGAGCAAATGAAGCTGTATCTGCCGGAGGGTATGCCCGATCCGACCGAGGCGCCGCAGGCGTACGAGTCGTCGGTCTGCGACTGTATTGAGCGTTACGTCGACATGACCCACGGGCGGGCGTTTGTCCTCTTCACCAGTTACAAGATGCTGCAGAACTGCGTCCGACGGCTGACGCCGTGGCTGACGAGCCGCAACTACGGCCTGTATACGCAGGGAAACGACATGCCCCGCACGCAGATGCTGGAGAAATTCCGCAACGACCCGGCGGGGGTGTTGTTCGGGACCGACAGCTTCTGGCAGGGGGTCGACGTGCCGGGGGACGCCCTGCAGAACGTGATCATCACCAAGCTCCCCTTCAGCGTCCCCGACCATCCGCTGCTGGAAGCCCGCGTGGAAGCAATTCGCGCGCGGGGGGGTAACCCCTTCGTCGACTACCAGCTCCCGGAAGCGGTGATCAAGCTCAAGCAGGGCTTCGGCCGGCTGATCCGGACGAAGACCGACACGGGGATGGTGGCGATCCTCGATCCGCGAATTAAGACCAAGCCCTACGGCCGGACGTTTCTGGAGAGTCTGCCGCAGTGTGAAGTCATCCGCGACGGGCGGTGATCGTCGTCATCGCCCGGGAACATGTCGTTCAGTCGAGCTGTGGAGGTCCGGGGACCACGCCCGCTTGATGCGCCGTCACTGCGTTTTGAATCGCGCTGAGAACGTCCGGATGATCGGCCGCCACGTTGCGCTTCTCCGACGGATCACGGCCGAGATGGAACAGCAGGGGCGCCTCGAAAGCTTCTGGTTTCGGCTGCCCATAGCCGGTCTGTGTCTTGAAGTGGGCTTTCCACGGCCCGAGCCGACAGGCGAAAAGCTGGTCGCCGCGATAGTAGAAGAACGGTCGATCCGGCGGCGACTGATTCTGAAAGAGGAGCGGCGCCAGGTCGATTCCGTCGAGCGTGACGTCGGAGGGGAGGGGGGCGCCCGCGAGGGCCAGCGCGGTCGGCAGCAGGTCCATCGCGTGAGCCAGCTCGGTTGTGACGCCGGGCGAAATGCGGCCGGGCATCCAGGCGATACCGGGGACGCGCATGCCTCCTTCCCAGGTGCTTCCTTTGCCGTCGCGAAGGAGCCCCGCGCTCCCGCCCTGGTCGCCCATGATCAGCCAGGGGCCATTGTCGCTGGTGAAGAAGACCAGCGTGTTCTCCGCCAGACCTTCGGAGCGGAGGGTCTCCAGGACCTGGCCGACGCTCCAGTCGAGCTCCTCGACGGCGTCGCCATAGATCCCGGCCCGGCTCCGACCGGAGAACTCGGGTGAGGCGAACAATGGGACGTGGGGGAAGGTGTGCGCGAAGTACAGAAAGAACGGCGAAGTCTTCTGTTCGCGAATGAACGCGACGGCCTCTTCCGTGTAGCGCTTCGTCAGCGTGGTCTGGTCGGTCGGCTGCTCGATGATCTTGCCGTTGCGGATGAGCGGCACGTTCCAGCCGTCGCGGGGTGGGTTGGGGGAACCGGTAGAGCCTTTGGGCAAGCCGGGGCGGGCGTCCATGTCGTTGGAGTAGGGGAGGCCGAGACTCTGATCGAAGCCCTGATCGAGCGGGCGGGAGCCTGCGTGAATGCCGAGGTGCCACTTGCCGACATGAGCGGTCTTGTAGCCCCGGACGCGGAGGGCGTCGGCGATCGTGACTTCGCCGACGGGAAGCCCACCTTTCGAATTCGGAAACAACACTCGCCGCACGCCGCACATGCCGCTGCGGATGGGGTAGCGCCCCGTCAGCAGGGCGGCCCGGCTGGGGGTGCAGACTTCCGCTGCAACGTAGAAGTCAGTGAACCGCAGCCCTTCCGCCGCCATGCGGTCGAGGTGGGGCGTGCGGATCGTCGGTGAGCCGTAGCAGCCGAGATCTCCATAGCCGAGGTCGTCGGCGAAGATGACGACGACGTTGGGCCGCCCGGCGGCCTGGGAACTGGTGGCGAAGATGCTCAGAACCAGGGCGAAGAACAGGGAACGCATGAGGGGGATCCCGGAAGTGGTTGAGTGAACGATGGCGAGCCACGAAGACTCATACTACGGCCTGGCGGCCGCTTTCTTCTTCGCCTTCGTGGCGCGCGGGTTGGGGCGGTACTCGACGCGCTTCTGCCATTCGGCCAGGTACGGTGCATAGCTGGGGTGCTCGGTCCACTGGATTGGTTTCGGATCGGGAGGGGAGACCTTTCCCTCGGGATAGTCCGTCCCGGCAAAACTGTCGTCGACCGACTTGTTCCAATCGAGCAATTGCTGCTTCATACTCGCAGCAATGGCGGGCTGTTCGGAACTGATGTCGCGCGATTCGGCAGGATCGGCTTCGAGATCGTACAACTGAAAGTCCCCTTTCTGCGGAGCGTTGCTCAACAGTTTGTAGCGATTGTCGACGAGGGCCAGCCGGCCCTGAAAGCGAAACGGCAGCGGCTTCTCGCGGCGGGGGAGTTCGGCGGTCAGCAGCGGCTTCAGGCTGACGCCGTCGACGGGTTGCGTGAGTGTGTCCGCCGGCAGTCCGAGGATGTCGGCCACGGTGGGAAAGAGATCCGTCACGCAGGCGGGGTACTCGGTGATCCGCGGCGACTGGATCACGGCGGGCCACTCGAATATCCCAGGGACGCGGAGGCCTCCTTCGAAGACGGAGCCCTTGTTGCCGCGCAGTCCGCCGACGGTTTCGGGAGTGATGTTCGGAAGTCCGCCGTTGTCGCTGCAGAAGACGAGGAGGGTGTTGTCGGCGATTCCCAGCTCGCGCAGGCGACGGCGGAGCGTGCCGATGCTGCGGTCCATCGCGACGAGCTCGCCATAGTGATTCGCGGAGGCATCGTTAAGTTCTGCGAAGGGGGCGCGATCTTCCGGCAGCGCGCGGAACGGGCTGTGGGGCGAGCCGTACCAGATGACGGCGAACATCGGTTTGTCGCCGGCGCGGTGCTGGTCGAGGAACGTGAGCGCTTCATTCACCGCAATTTCCGAAGAGTCGCCGGCGAACTCTTCAATCTTTCCCTGGCGGGACATGAGGGGGTTGAGGTCGAAGAAATTGGTCACCGAGGTCCACCGGTCGAAGCCGAAGTGACCGGGGTGGCGCGAATCGGATTCCAGGATCGGCGCGCCGGGGCCCATGTAGCCGTTGAGGTGCCATTTGCCGAAGTGACCGGTCACATAGCCCGCTGTCTGCAACGCCCGCGAGATCGTTTTCTCCTGCAGCCGCAAGGCATAGCCGTGACTGAGGACGCCGCAGCGATCATGAGTCCGTCCGGTGAGGACGCTCGCCCGCGTCGGCGAGCAGACCGGTCCGCCGGCGTAGAAACGTTCAAAGCGCAGCCCGGCGGCGGCCATCGCGTCGAGGTTCGGCGTCTTGAGGACCGGATGATGGCGGTACCCGGTTTCGCCCCAGCCCATGTCGTCCGCCATCACGAAGATGATATTGGGGCGGGGGGTATCCGCAGCGCTCCCGGGGACCGCGAACAGTGAGCACAGAGTCACAATGACGAGCGGGAAGCGCATGGAGTTACCTCAATTGTGTCTGGATCGGCGAGGCGAGCCGCGAAGACTCGACTTGTCCTACTTGCTCTTGTCGACGGCCTTTTTCTTCTTGCCCTTTGCCTTTGGAGTCCCGCCATTCTGCTTCATCGAAGCTTCGAAGTCACGATCGAGCTGCTCGGGACGCGCGTTGGCGAAGCGATCGAGGACGCTCTGCAGTTTCCTGGCTCCTTCGATCGCCGGGCCGGCGAGCTGCGCGACGGCGAGCGGCGACTTTTCGTCCGGGTCGGCGGTCAGGTCGAAGAATCGTCCGTCGCGATACAGTTTGTGTTCGCGATCGAAGGCGAATTCGCGGACCGTCAGATCCAGTTGCTGGCGGGGCGAGTACCAGCAGTAGAGCCACCCGCGCGGCCGACCGGCCTCGCCGCGAAGCTGCGGCAGAAAGCTGACGCCATCCGTCGTCGCGGGCGCCGGCACTCCAGCCGCTTCGCAGAGCGTGGGAAACAGATCGACGCTGCTGACGAGATCGTGATTCACGCGTCCCCGCGTCATCACAGCGGGCCAGCTCGCGATCAGCGGGACGTGCGTGCCGCGGCGTGTCGTCGTCCCTTTCCCGCCGCGATAGTCGCGTCCCTGAAGGCGGCTGGTCACGTTCCCCTGGGTGCCGTTGTCCCCCAGGAACACCAGCAGCGTGTTGTCGCGGATGCCCAGTTCGGCCAGTTTCGCATCCACCCGGCCGACCAGCTTGTCCATGTACGCGGTCATTTCGGCGAAGTGCCGGACGTCTCGATTCACGTTCTCCCCGAGAGCCGCCGGATCCCAGTCGGGACTGTCCGGCGTCGGCTGGAACGGGGCATGCGTGAGGATCATCGGATAGTAGAGAAAGAACGGTTCCCCTTTATGCCGGGCGATGAATTCGAGGGCGAAGTCGTTGACGAGCGTCGGGCCGTACTCGCCGTTCTGGAAGTCCCGCGCGACCCCATTGTATTCGAGGCCGGGATTGGCATAGCGCGGCGGGCGACGGGTCTGCTGCCAGAGGCACGATTCGTCGAAGCCGAAATGCTGAGGCGAATCGGCCTCGTGTCCGAGCTGCCATTTGCCGCAGATGCCGGTCGCGTAGCCCGCTTCCTTGAGCCGCTGTCCGAACGTCGTCTCGCTGCGCGGCAGCGTGCCGAAGTTCAGATAGTTCCGCACGTTGTAAAGGCCGGTCATAAGCTGCACGCGGGTCGGCGTGCAGAGAGGCTGAACGTGACAGTGCTCGAAGCGCATTCCCGCCGCAGCGAGCCGGTCGAGGTGCGGCGTCTGGTACGACTGCCCGCCGTTGGCTGTCACGCATTCGTAGCCGAAGTCGTCGGCCATGATCAGCACGATGTTCGGCGACTTGCCGTCGGCGGCGACGGAAGGACGATCGACTGCGATCAGACTGTTTGTCAGGCCGAGCAGCAGGCACGCGAGTCGATTCATGGTCTGTCTCACTTTGAGCGGGAGGCGAAGGCAGCTTGCAGATCCAGCGCGTCGCCCAGGTCCTTCTGCAGCGCCACGAGCCTCTCAAAGAGTCGTTCTCTGTGTTCGCGGTGCCGGGGCATGGCGGCCAGGTCGTGCTGCTCCAGTGGATCCTCGGCGAGATGGTAGAGTCGCAGCACGCCGGCCTGCGGGTAGGCGATCAGCTTCCAGCCGTCGTGCGTGATCGACCGCTGCAGGTCCAGGTACGCGCCATAGGTCGATTCGTAGGCGGACGATTTCCGTTCGTCCCGCAACAGCGGCAGCAGACTATGAAAGAAGACGTGGTCCGGCTTGTCGGCGCCGGCCAGCTCCAGCGAGGTGGCCATCGCATCCTGCAGATAAATCGCGTCATCCCGCCGCTTGTCTGGCGTGACGCCGGGGCCGACGACCAGGAACGGCACCCGCGTGCTGTGCTCATACATATTCTGCTTGCCGAACAGGCCGTGGTGCCCGACCGCCAGACCGTGATCGGCGGTGAAGAAGATCCACGTGTTGTCGGCCTCCCCGGACGCCTTCAGCGCATCGAGAATCCGGCCGATCTGGGCGTCCATGTGCGTGATCAGCGCGTAGTACTCCTGCCGATGCACCTTCACGGCCTGATCGGTCCGGGGCATGGGGGCCAGGTTCTCATCGCGGAGCGAGTGCGGGCAGCCGATGGCGTCCTTGTACGGATACTCCGGCAGGAAATTCTGCGGCACTTTGATGCGATCGAGGGGATACCTGTCGACGTATTCCTTCGGCGACTGTCGGGGGTCGTGCGGCGCGTTGAAGGCGATATACATGAAGAACGGCTGTGAATGCCGCTTCGCGTCGTCGAGATAGCTCACTGCGTCGTCGGCGACAACTTCGCTCCAGTGCTTGCCCCCCGCCCAGAAGCCGCCGAGCGAGGTGTCGAACGGACTCCAGGGGTCAGGCTCGCCGGCGAGCGGTCGGTTGTAGGCCTGCGGCACGGTCGCGGGCATGCCGGCCCGGACGTGGCGGGCAACGTCAAAGCACTTCGTTGCATCGGTCTGAATATGCCACTTGCCGGTGAAGTACGTGCGGTAGCCGGCCTTGTTCATCAGTTGCGGCCAGAGCACCCCCGCCTGGCGCTCCTTGTCCGTGGTCTTGTAGACGGCGTTGGCGTCCCAAATGCTCCGCCCGGTGATCAGCATCGTCCGGCTGGCCACGCAGACGGCGCCGCTCCAGGAGCCCATGTTGTGAGCCTGCGTAAACGAAGTCCCGCTCCGGACGAGACGGTCGAGATTCGGCGTGTCGATATCGGTCAGGCCGAACTCGCGGATGGTCTCGTAGCACTGATCGTCAGCGAAGAGGAACAGGATGTTCGGCCGGGGCGACTCGGCGGCGCTGATCGCCTGCGGTGCGATCAACACGTGCAAGAGAAACAGAAGATGTCCCGCAGAGATGTGGCGAGGAGCGCAGAGGCTACTGAAATGACTGAACATCTCACGCAGCGGCGCGACGGCGTAATCAGGAAAAGGCCACTTGGGAATGTCAGAATCAATGAGGTCCGTAGAGACTGGTGCTGCCGGTGGCATCTGCAGGCCTTTCGGGCTGTGCCGCGGTCGATCGGAAAGGTCGATCCAAACTGGCGGATCGACGCTCCCGCCGCAAGCGAGAAGCCGGCGCAGACTTCGGACCTGCGCCATCGGGGGCGAGGGGAGGAAGCCGCTCACAATCCGGACGCAACCGCAGCAGACGGTGCCGCTTGCAAACCGAATCGCACCGTGTGCCGCCAGCACCCGTCGCAGATGGAGAGAGTTGAACCGTCGCTCAACGCGTTTGGTGATTCGACGGGGCCGCGGGGGAGACAAAACGCGGCAGACACCCGCTCTCAAAAAGCACGAAGGGCCGCGAAATCATTGAAATTTCGCGGCCCTTCGCAGTACCCCCAAGGGGGGACGAACTGGTCGACGTAAGTGCTGATTCTGTCAGGGAATCGGCGTTTCCGGGGACTGGAGACGGTGCAAAATCCGGTGCAGCAGAGTCATGTCCCGAGCTGCACCGCATCGCAGCCGCTTGGCCGCTGCTGCCGGCTGAAGTCCGCACGCTGATTCTGCGGATGGTTGATGAGATCGTATCGGATGGATCGGTTGTGCCTGCCGAGCAACAGCCAATCACCTCCGATCTTTCGTCGACGTGAGACTGAACGCTTGCTTGACGTGCTGTCTGGTCTCAAACTCCCTCAGAACATCGTGAGAGGGGAGGGCGACCGATGGCGAACGAATGGCAGGTGAAAATCGGCAACCGCATACACGGGCCGTTCACGGATGAGCAATTGCATCAGCTCGTCAGATCCGGTCGTGTGGATGTAGACACGCCGATTCGACCGGCTGCGAACAAGGTCTGGAAACGGGCCGGGGAAACCGAAGGGCTGTTTGGGGCCGTCGATCCGTCCGCGGCTGAGCATGCCGCAGCAGTCGAAGAGATCGTCGACGAAGTGTTGCTCGGAACTCAGCCCAAGCAGTCGACAGTGAGACAAGGGCAGAGCCAAGGAACCGCACTGGCCACGACCGCCGCTGCGGGGACGAAAGCCTGCCCTTTCTGTGCGGAGTTGATCCAATCGGCTGCCATCAAGTGCAAGCACTGCGGCGAATTCCTGGATGGCCGCAAGTCAGCCGTCACTCATCGCCCCGAACCCGTTCGCGTTGTTCAAATCGCACCGCCAGCACCTGCGTGGAGCCCCGGTGCAGCCGCAGTGCTGTCATTCCTGTTTCCCGGCCTCGGGCAAATGTACAAGGGCCAGATCGGCATGGGATTGCTGTTGCTGGTCATTACGGTGATTGGCTACATGGCTCTGATTCTGCCCGGCTTGGCCATCCACATCTTCACGATTTTTGATGCCTACTCCGGCAATCCGCATTCAGGATCGGCACGCCGATAGACGGGCAGCATTGCTGCCGCCCACAAGGCTTCGCCGAAAGCGGCTCAGTCAGTTGGCCAATTTTGCCTTGGACTTCGTGCCTGAACGCGGTTTCGATACCGGTGATGCTTTGGACTTTTCGGGCTTGGCTTCGACGACCGGGGGTTTTGGAGCAAATCGCTCGACTTCCTCCAAGTCCACACGTTCCAGAACGAAAATGGTCCGCGTCCCGCCGATTTTCTTCGTTCCGGTTACTTCGAAAACTTCTTCGGGCTCGATGCGTTTCCCATCGACCAATCCCTTTGTTGCCAATCCTCTGATCCAAACGGTTTGCCCTGGACCGGATATCTCAGCTCGCCCGAGCGTCGGAATACCTCCTCGGACTTTTTGCTGCAGCAAGGCGTCTTCGTAGCTCCCCACCTGAATCCCCAGGTTGACCGGAGCTGGCGGTAGCCGAGCATGGCCCGTTCGAACCATCAGGTTCTCTCCGTCGACAATTTGAACAATTTCGCATACCCAGCCGTCCAGCGTTCCAAACTGACCAACTTCCAGTTCCGAGAACTCAGAGATCGGACCGAACGCCGATTGTTGCCAGTCCTGCAATTGTTCCGTCGATTCTTTCCGACCTGCCTTCAGCTCTTGGATTTCAGCTTCGAGCTGAGCCAATGCTTCCCGTTTCTCTTCCAGAGAGAAAAAAGTTCGTTTGAGTTCGTTTTCCGAGATCTTCCATTTCCGCTTGTCGGCAAGCTCGGTTGTCACTGCCTTAAGGCGTTCATCCTGTCGGGCAATCTCATCCTGGAGAAAGCTTTCGACGGTGGCCTTCGACTCGGCATTCCACTTCAGAAAGCGGCCAATCTGCTCGGGAGGCGATGCCTTTTCCGGTGCGTCCTGTGCTCTCAGATTTGCCACGGCAATCACGCCGAAAAATCCCACCGAGCAGAGCACCAAGAGCCCGAAACGCTTGCCGCATTGAATCATGGCCGTCAGTCCTGTCATCGAGTCAAAGTCACGCATACCGCAGCAAACGATTATTGTGATCGTCCGTCCCCAAATGGAAGCAGTTTTTCGGCTGAGATATGTGTATCGAGCCATCCGAGCATCTCAGAGCATCGGGCAGCGTGCTTCAGAAGTCAGTCAGTCAGCCGCCGACTCATCATTTGCCTGGCTGGAATCGGTCGGTCCTGATTTGGCTTCTTTCAGCAGGTCATGCAGGTCCAGACGCCGAGTGAACATCGCCAGTTCGCCGTTTGGCGTCCGCGGCCAAGTCTCAGCCGGTCGATCCCAGTACAGCTCAATACCATTGCCGTCTGGATCACGCAGATAAATCGCCTCACTGACGCCGTGATCGCTTGCCCCTTCCAGAGGGATGTTGGCCGTAATCAGTCGCTGCAATGCGTCGGCCAGAGCCGCCCGAGTCGGGTAAACGATGGCGACGTGATACAGGCCGGTCGTTCCCGGTGGTGGTGGCGAACCTCCCAGGCTTTCCCAGGTATTCAGCCCGATGTGATGGTGATAGCCGCCCGCCGAAACGAATGCGGCCTGCGTCCCGTACCGTTGCGTAAGCTGGAATCCCAGGATACCGGAGTAAAACGTTAATGACCGTTCCAGGTCAGCCACCTTCAAATGAACGTGACCGATGCGAACCTGTGGATCAATCGGACGGACGTTCTGGTCAGCGGTCATCGTGTCCCAGTCCTGGAAAGGCGGCTGAATGGTGATTACGGCACGTGTCCCATCGACAAGCGGCACGTCTCCCCCCAGAAACGTCCTACGCCGGCCTCCCCGTCCCTCCCGCCGCCCGATCCCTCAACGCCTCATAGAGCTGCCCCGGACCGAGCAGGATCTCCTTCAGCCCCCTCCGAATCGCTTCCGAGTTCAACGCCTGCGTGCTCATCGCCGTGTGAGCGTCCAGGGCGGCGATGATGGCGTTCATCAGCTCCGTCTTCAGGTCCGGCGAATTCGCGAACTGCTCCTTTGTGTTGTTGGCGGCCTGCTGCCCGAGCTTGTCGGACTCCAGCAGCTTCCCCTTGATCACGTTGTTGACGTAAACGAGCATGTCCTGATCGGTCAGTTCACCGTCAAACAGGTTATTCACCTTCTCGATGATCTCGGACAGCAACGCCTTCTGCTTCTCCTGGATGGCTCCCGTTCCAACTTCGGTTGCCGGTTCGAGCTTCGGCGTCTCTCCCTGATGGAGCGGCAGCGTCTGCTCGCCCTTGCTCTTCAGGTTGTGGTGCGTCAGAACCACCTTCGACAGGTCAATGCCTTCACGCTCTCGGCCGAATTCCAGGAGCGGCAGCAGCTTCTTGAAGAAGAGGAACCGCTTCTCGATGTCGGTGTTCCCGTAGTCGAAGATCTGCGACAGGAACGTGTAGAGCCGGACGTACGCCCCCATGTCCGCCTTGAACAGCAGCAGTGCATTCAGCTCGTTCTGAGCCGTCTCCAGAGCTGACGCATTCTTGGCGGCCTTGGCCGTCTTCACGGCCTCTTGAGCGGCCTTGTACCGCTTCATCAGGCGGTCGACGACCGGTTCCAGGGCGGCCACCAGTTCGCTCTGTTTGGCGTTTTCCTTCAAAAGGATCTCGACGACGCGGTCCACTTCGAAGTCGTCATAATGTCCGGCTCCGTCCAGTTTGGCTCGCAGATCGTAGACGAGATTCGGATTCGAGACGTCGGCCAGCTCCGCCGTCGTGTGGTACGTCTTGAAGGCGTCGAGAATCTCCTGCGTGTCGTTGACGAAGTCCAGGACGTACGTCGTGCTCTTGCCGGGATAGGCTCGATTCAGGCGGGACAGCGTCTGGACGGCCTGGATGCCGGCCAGCCGTTTGTCGACGTACATCCCGCACAGCAACGGCTGATCGAAGCCCGTCTGGAACTTGTTGGCGACCAGCAGAATCTGATACTCGTCGGCCTTGAAGGCTTCCGCAATGTCCCGGCCTTTGAGATTCGGGTTCAGCTCCGGACTGTTCTCGGTAAACGGATCAGGTCCGGATTCCGTATCCTTCACCTCCCCGGAAAACGCCACCAGCGTGCGAATCGGGTAGCCGCGGTCCTTGATGTACTTGTTGATCGCCAGTTGCCAGCGGACGGCTTCGACTCGACTGGCCACGACAACCATCGCCTTGGCCTTCCCTCCCAGAAGCGGGGCGACGTACTCCCGGAAATGTTCGACGACGATCTTCACCCTCTGGGAGATGTTGTAGGGATGCAGCCGCACCCAGCCCATCAGCCCCTTCATCGCCTCACTGCGTTCGACTTCCTTATCGTCCCATTCCTTGCCGTTGTGCGTCAGGCGGAACGCCAGCCGGTACGGCGTGTAGTTCTGCAGCACGTCGAGAATGAACTCTTCTTCGATGGCCTGCCGCATCGAGTAGACGTGGAACGCGGCCGGCAGATTGTCCTTGCTGGCGGGCTGGTCCGGTTTGGGACGCCGGCCGAACAGTTCCAGCGTCTTGGCCTTGGGCGTGGCCGTGAAGGCGACGTACGTAATCCCGGTGTCACTCGCCTTCTGAGCCATCTGAGCGGCCAACAGGTCTTCGGTACTGACTTCGCCCCCGTCGGCCAGCTCCTGCAGTTCTTCCGCCGACAGCACCGCCTTCAACTTGGCCGCCGCCTCCCCAGTCTGCGAGCTGTGAGCTTCGTCGGCGATGACGGCAAACCGCTTGCCTTGCGTGGCCGCCAGTTCCCGCACCGCCTTCAGAGCAAACGGGAACGTCTGAATCGTGCAGACCACGACCTTCTTGGCTCCCGACAGGGCTGCGGCCAGTTCGCCGCTCTTGCTGGAACTCTCCCCCTTGATCGTCGCCACGACGCCGGTCGTTCGTTCGAAGGCGAAAATCGCATCCTGCAACTGCGAATCAATGACGTTCCGGTCCGAGACGACCAGCACCGAATCGAACACTTTCTTGTGGTGTGCGTCGTGCAGATCCGCCAGAAAGTGAGCCGTCCAGGCAATCGAGTTCGTCTTGCCGGAACCGGCCGAATGCTGAATCAGGTACTTGCCGCCCGCCCCTTCCGCCAGCACGGCCGCCTGGAGTTTCCGGGTGACGTCGAGTTGATGGAACCGCGGAAAGATCACCGCTTCGAGCTGCTTCTTTTCGTTCTTCTTGGGAACCAGATAGCGTCCCAGGATCTCCAGCCAGCTTTCCCGCTGCCAGATCTGTTCCCACAAGTAGGCGGTGCGATGGCCGCCGTTCGGATTGACCGGGTTGCCCGCCGCTCCGTCGTTCCCCTGATTGAACGGCAGGAACTTCGTCTCGGGACCGTTGAGCCGGGTCGTCATCCGGACTTCCGAGTTGCTCACGGCAAAGTGAACCAGTGCCCCGCCGGGAAAATCTAACAGCGGTTCGGCGGATTTCCCTTTAGGCTTGGGCAGGCGGTCGAACCGGTACTGGTCGACGGCGTCCTTGATGCTCTGCGTGAAATCGGTTTTCAGTTCGACGGTGGCGACCGGCAGCCCGTTGAGGAACAGCACCAGATCGAGACTGTTCTCGTTGCTCAGAGAGTACCGCACCTGCCGGACGGCTCGCAGCCGGTTGGCCGCATACCGGGCCTGCAGCTCCGGATTCATCGCCAGAGCCGGTTTGAACTGAGCCAGCTTCAGCTTCTGCTTCAGCCCAATGACGTCGATGCCGTGCCTCAGAACTTCCAGAGTTCCGGATTGCGTCACAGATTCCTGTAACCGAGTCAGCAGCACTTCGGCGGCCTGCGAGCCGTGGCTCTTGGTCAATGCCTCCCAGGCAGCGGGCTGAGTCTCCTGAACCCACGCCAGCACGTCCGCCGGGAACAGAGCCTTCGTCCGGTCGTACTCGGCCGCGTCCCCTTCGGAGTACAGCCAGCCGTGAGCCGCCAGATGCTGGCAGATTTCGACCTCGAAGGCGATTTCCTTGTGTACGTCCATTCGCTTCCCTTGGCGGAATGCCGCTCAGGCGGCCTGTCTGGCGTCCGGCTTTGTGGTTTGTAACTACATTCTCAGAAAGGAGTTCCGTCCGTATTTGGCAAGCTTCAGACCTGCCGATTCGCGTTGTTACGTTGTGTCTCGTCGGAGATACACAAAACGCGTTGTGTATGACGAAACGCCATTTCGACACACACAACGAGTTTTGACTGTGCCCGGCCACACCCAAGCCGCTCACAGGATTTTTCGTCCCTCTGCACAGTTCAACAGCTCCCGAAACGCCAGAATCGCCGGTCGGCGGCCACTTTGTTCACGTAGGGTGACGAGAATTCCGGCATCGCGAAGCTGTCGCAAAAACGGCATCGCCGTGTACTTCGGAATCCCTGAACGGTCGATGAAGTCGTTCGACCGAAAGACAGGCCGGTCAAACAGCGTGTCCAGCACCTTCACGGCATGCTGCGAACGGGTCAGATCGACCACCTGCTGTTTCATCCGTGCGTAAAGGTTCAGGATGCCTCGAACTCGAACCGTATTCGTCTCCGCCTGCTCGTGAATCGCCGCCAGAAAGAACGCCACCCAGCCCGTCCAGTCCCCCTGCTGGCTGATCCCCCGCAGCCCGGCGTAGTACGCCTCCCGATGGGCTTCAAGGTATTCGCTCAAGTAGAACATCGGACTGGCCAGCGTCCGCTTCTGGTAGAGGAACAGCGGAATCAGCAGCCGGCCGATGCGTCCGTTGCCGTCGTTGAACGGGTGCAGCAGCTCGAACTGAGCGTGAACCACCGCCACCTGCACCAGCGGGTCGATATCCTCCGCCGACAGATACCGCTCGAACGCTTCCAGATGGTCGAGCAACTGCAGCGGCGACGGCGGCACGAACGTGGCCTGCTCGATGGTGCAGCCCGGCGAGCCGATCCAGTTCTGCTGCACCCGAAACTGGCCGGGGCTTTTGTCGGCTCCCCGCACGCTGTTCATCAGCAGGCCGTGCATCTGCCGGAGCAAGGACAGGGTCAACGGCTGTTTGCTCAACGCGGACTGAGCCAGCTTCAGCGTCTCGCGGTAGTTCACGACTTCCTGAATGTCGTGGACCTTCTCCGGGTCGAACTCGATGCCCGCTTCGTACTCCAGCACTTCGTCGACCGTGGCCTGCGTCCCTTCGATCTTCGACGACAGCACGGCTTCCTGATTCGTCAGCGGCGAGAGCATGACGTCGGGATTGATGACGCTCTGCAGCAGCCCGTCGTACCGGGCCAGAGCGGCATTCGCCGGTCCGGTGAGGCGAATCAGCCGGGCCGCATCGAGCCCCGTCAGCGGCAGCGTTTCGGGAACGTAGGGAGACATTTCAGGCTGATCCTTTGCCGACGATCTGGGAGAAGTCGCCGAGCAGGCTGCGGGGGACTTCGATCACCTGCAGGATGCGGGTCGTAATGTCGGCAATCCGGATGCCTTGCGGGTCGCCGCCCGGCAGGAAGATCTGAATCGTCTTCGGCGTCTGGTTCATGCCGATGCCTTTCGAGCCAAGCTCCGCACATCAATCTTGCCGGTCACGGCGGCTGAAATCAGGGCGGTTCGCCGTTCCTGCAGAAGCTGGATGGCTCGCTCGGCTTCTGCGATGAGCCGCGTTATCGCGTTCCATCTTTTCCGAATCGCGTTGACAATCTCTTGTTGTTCGTCGACGTCCGGTGCCGCGAACCACAGTTCCAGGATCACCGACTGTGCGATGTTCTTCATTGACGAACTTGCCCCGCTCGCTCCCAATTCGATTGGCTCACGAGCAGCTTCACAAGCAAGGAAATAGCACAGAAATTGCGGCAAGAGTGTCGAACGATCCATTCGCAAACGATACAGCTTGTCGCATAGCATCAAGTTTTCGTGATCGCTTTCGGCCACTGCCGCACTTCCGACCAACTCTACCGTGTTGGCTCGTGAAATCAGCAAGTCCCCTTCTCGTATTCCAAGCTCAGGCTGCGGTTCGAGCGTGGAAGGAAGGGCCTTGTTCTCTTCGGCGTTGAACCTTCCGTAATTGACGCAGCCAACTTTGAGGACGCCCCATTGGTCAGCACTCTGAACTGGATCGTTCTCGCATTGGGGACTCCAACCTTGTTCAATCGAACTGATCGCATGCTTAACTCTTTGAACCTCCCAGTGCTCCGGCACATCTCCCAACCACTCGACGCCGGAAGCCTTCATCGGCACGTCAGGATTCAGCCCCTTGGTGACGGCATGGGAGATGACGGCCTGCCGCTTCTCCTGCAGCAGCTCAATCAGCCGTTGCTGCTCTGAGACGAGAGCGTCGATCTTCTGAGTTTCGACATCGAGGAACGACGAGATCGCCTTTTGCTCGTCGAGAGGTGGAACGGGCATCTTGATCGAAAGAAAAGTCGGCGTGCGAACGGTCTTCCGCAGTCCCGTGTAGAACGGTCGAAGGCCCTTGTGGGAATCCACGTGGCGGTAAAAATAGTAGACGAAAGCTGCGTCGGTTTTAGGATTACATCGAAACACATCGTACGCACTCGTAATCATCCCGCGATTACTGCTCAACCCGACTGTTCGAGGCGTTTCATCCATATCGAACAAGCACATCACCAAGTCGTCAGGTTCGACTATTTGGTAGTTGCCAAAATCGGCGGGGTACTTTCCGTCACCGGAATCAATGTCCCGATTTACAACACCTCGTAGAGTCAGTGAGAGCAGCTGCGTCTCGCTCCACTCCTCCCCAATCTCGGTCTTGACTAGACGGAATACGGCCTTGTTCGGAAGTGCTTGCCAATGGCTTGGCAAAATACCCAGCCAATCGAGGCCACTGTGCTTGTAGTCGTCATACCTCGGGAAGCTCATTGCGACAGCTCCCCGATCATCTGGACGATGCGGTCCGTCACCCCCTTCAGCTCGGTATCGATCTCCGCCAGCTCACGGGGCGGCTTGAAGACGTAGAAGTGCCGGTTGAATGGAATCTCGTACCCGACTTTCGTCTTCTCATGGTCGATCCAGGCATCGGGAGCGTGGGGCAGGACTTCCCGCTCGAAGTACGTCTGGACGTCTTCGGACAGGGGGACGTTCTCGGTATCCCGCAGATTGGCGTCCGGCTGCGGCTGCCCCTTCAGCTTACCCTTGGTGGCCTTCACAATCTGGCCGGCCGCGTCCCGTTCCGGGCGTTCGACAGTAATCGTGTGGTAGCCGAAGTCCGCGTTCTTGAAGATGAGGCTGATTGGCACGCCGTCCTTCGTCACCTTCTTGGCCTTGCCGAACAGCTTGGTGATCTCGGCAATGTGCTCGTCGCTCAGTTCCTTCCGCTTGCTCCCCAGACTCTTCCGCATCTTCTGGAAGTACCCGCTGGCGTCGATGAGCTGCACCTTCCCCTTGCGGTGAGTCGGCTTGCGGTTGCTCAGAATCCAGACGTACGTGCTGATCCCCGTGTTGTAGAACATGTCCGTCGGCAGCCCGATGATCGCTTCGACCAGATCGTTTTCCAGCACGTACCGGCGGATCTCACTTTCGCCCGAACCCGCTCCGCCGGTGAAGAGGGGCGAGCCGTTCAGCACGATGCCGAACCGGCTGCCGCCGTCTTTGGCCGGCCGCATCTTGGAAATCAGGTGCAGCAGGAACAGCAACGAGCCGTCACTGACGCGGGGCAGGCCGGGACCGAACCGCCCGTTGAAGCCCTGCGTCTCGGCTTCCTTGCGGACTTCCTTCTCGATCTTCTTCCATTCGACGCCGAACGGCGGATTGGAGAGCATGTAATCAAAATGCTTCCCGAGCAGCCCGTCGTTCGAGAGGGTGTTCCCCAGGACGATATTGCCGACGTCCTGCCCCTTGATGAGCATGTCCGCCTTGCAGATGGCGTACGACTCGCCGTTCAACTCCTGCCCGGACATCACGAGCCGGGCGTCCGGATTGAACGCCTGCAGGTACTCATCGGCGACCGACAGCATGCCGCCCGTCCCGGCGGTCGGATCGTACAGCGACCGGACCACGCCCGGCTTGTTGAGAGCGTCGTCGTCCTCGATGAAGATCAGGTTGACCATCAGCCGGATGACCTCACGGGGCGTGAAGTGCTCCCCGGCGGTCTCGTTCGAGAGTTCGGCGAACTTGCGGATCAGCTCTTCGAAGACCTGCCCCATTTCCGCATTCGTGACCTTCTCGGGATGCAGGTCGACGTTGGCGAACTTTTCGGCCACCTGATACAGCAGCCCGGCCTTGGCCAGCCGTTCGACTTGCGTCGGAAAGTCGAAGCAGACAAAGATATCCCGCACGGCGGGGGGGAACGCCTGGACGTAGCCGAGCAGGTTTTCCCGCACGTGGTCCTGATCCCCCATCAGTTCCTTCAGGGTATTCGGCCACGTGTTGTAGAAGAGCTGCCCGGACTTCTGCAGCAGGAACTGATCGGGATTCAACCCCGCCTTCGTCCGCTTCTCCAGCTCCTTCAGCACGGCGGCCTTGGTCGGTTCCAGAACGCAGTCGAGCCGTCTGAGCACCGTGAACGGCAGAATGACCTTGCCGTATTCGGACTGCTTGTAATCGCCCCGCAGCAGTTCGGCGATGGACCAGATAAAGGACGAAAGGTTGGTGTCGGCCATGCTGCTTTCAGTCGGGTTCCAGATGGTCTGTCTTGTTGGGATGTCGGAACGCCGTCGTCTGTCCGCCCGTTCCCGAGTGAAGCCAAGGTAAACGGGGAACGGGGCATCCGAAAGCCTTCTGGGGCGGATCTGTCGGGGAATCCGCCGCGACGGCGTTCGACCGCCGGAATGTTGAGGCGACGGCGATCAGCGGGGGCGGCTGGCAAAGGCGTCGCGCCGTCAAAGGCGCAGCCGGAAAACGAACAGAGCCGCGAAGTCCAATGGGCTTCGCGGCTCCGTGTGACCAGTACCCCCAAGGGGATTCGAACCCCTGTCCGCAGACTGAGAATCTGCTATCCTGGGCCTCTAGACGATGGGGGCGTCTGAGCTTCCAGTATGGCGACACGCGGGCGCGTGTCAAGGTTCGCGTTTCACCTGTCGGCGTCTTCGCTCGCATACGCCTCAATCTCGAACGGATTCTCCCGATACGGGTCTCTCCCCCGCGTCCAGAGCCAGACGCTGCACAGCAGATAGGCTGGGAGAAATGCCGGGCCCCAGCGTTCGTACTGGCGGACGTGGACGCGCTCGTGGGTGCGCGAGGCTTCCAGCCACGCCGGAGAGCCCCCCAGCACAACGTGCCCAAATGTGATTGCCGCGACCGGTCCGACGAACCAGACTCCCCGGTTCAAGAAACGGGAAATCCAGCCGCCGTGAGCCTCCAGAACGCCGGACACGACCCGAGCCCGTCCGCCGGTCGCCAGCGCCACTGCGGTCAGCGACAGGCCGATCAGCGTACCGGGGCTGGCCCAGACGTACCGGATGAGCACCAGCATCAACGGGTCCCCCGTTGCAAGGGGGCGTCGCTTCAGGCCACGTGATCGACGTGATCCTCGTGCGGCGCGTGTTCGGGAGCCGGGAAGACAAACGACGCGCCGATCCCCGCGGCCAGGGCGACGACGATCAGCGTCAGCGACGACAGAGGGGAAATCTCGAAGTAGGAGTGCGCCAGCATCTTGACGCCGACGAACGCCAGTACGACGACCAGGCTGTATTTGAGATAACGGAACTTGTCGAGCAGGTCGGCGAGTGCGAAGTAGAGCGATCGGAGTCCGAGAATGGCGAACACGTTGGACGTGAAGACCAGGAACGGGTCGTGAGTGATGCCGAAGACCGCGGGAATCGAGTCGACAGCGAACAGCAGATCGCTGGTTTCCACGACGACCAGCGCCAGCGCCAGCGGGGTCAGATGCAGTTTGCCGTGAACGCGCGTGAGGAAATGGTCGCCGACGAAACCGGAGTGATAGGGGAGGAACCGACGGAACAGCCGGACCATCTTGCCTTCTTCGAAGTCCACTTCTTCGTCGCCCGAGACCAGCATCTTGAAGGCCGTGTAGATCAGCAGCAGGCCGAAGATGTAAATCACCCAGTGGAAGCTCTCGATGACGACGGCCCCGAGGCCGATCATCACGCCGCGCATGATCAGTGCGCCCATGATCCCCCAGAACAGCACCCGATGCTGCAGGATGGCGGGGACCTGGAAATAGGTGAGGATCAGCGCGATGACAAAGATGTTGTCCATGCTGAGGGACTGTTCCACGAGATAGCCCGTGAAGAACATCGTCGCCGCGTCCGTACCGTTGTGGGGGAGCGATTTGCCGGCCCCTCCTTTGCGGGGAGCTTCGAACGGGTAGGCCAGCCGGAACCAGGGTTCGTGGTGGACGGCGGCGTGCTCGTTGGCGCTGGCTTCGGCAGCGGCTTTCCCCTCTCTCCCCAGATCGAACCAGTGGTGCTCGTAGGAGTAGTAGACGAAAACCGTAAATCCACACGCCAGCAGGAAATACGCCAGAGTCCGCAGCAGCGCCTGCCGCGCAGTGATGGCCTTTTCCTCGCGATTGAAGAAGCCCAGGTCGAACGCGAGGATGATCAGAACCAGGACGACAAACGCCGCCCACACGAGAACTGTGGCCACCCGCAGGATCCTTGAAAATGTTGACGGCGCCCGGTGACGCCGCTGTCCGCCTGCCAACTCGGATCGGGCGGTGCGGTCGGGGATTCTAACGTATCCGCCGCAAATGTCCCATTCCGGCGGAAATGACTGGCGCCTGCTGCTGACAGGCCACTCAAATTCTGGTAACTCCCCGGTCGTTCCAGGCCCGGATCAGAACCCTTCCCCGCTGTCGGCGAAAGATTGGGATGCTCCCTGAATCTCCTGCTCGGTCGCGTTTCGAGTTCGCGATCGTTGCCGTTTCATTCCTGACCGTCCTGCTTGTCGCCTGGAATCTGGTTGATCCGGGAAGCGGGCGGACGACGCTGCCATTGGCCGAAGTGGCACGCGTCTCACGCTCGACTGCAACTCGAGCCCATTCCGCCCGGCTGATCCGCGTCCGGTTGACGGTCGATCCAGTCCGGGAAGCCAAACTGGAAATCGCTGGACCGTATACACTTCGGCCCGTCGGTTCGGACAAGGTGCTGGCCCGCGGAGCCAAGCTGACGGTCGCGACTGTTCGACCAGTCGCCGGCGGAATCCGGGTCGGCGACCGGGAATACACAGTCAGCGAGCTGGAAATTATCCCGGAAAAGTCGCCGGTGGTCCGTTTCGCCGGCCATTTGTACCGGGGAAGTCTGCGGATTCATCGGTTCCCCAACGATCGGCTGGTTCTGGTGAATGTGCTGCCGCTGGAGGAATACCTGGCCAGCGTCGTCGATTCCGAGATGCCTGCCCGGTTTCCGGACGCTGCGCGCGAGGCCCAGGCCATCATCGCCCGCACCTACGCTCTGCGGCAGATCCGCGAAGCTTCCCCGGTTGCGGTCTACGACGTCTTTGCCACGCAGCGCAGTCAGAAGTATCTCGGGGTCGAGTACGAGGCCGGCGGACGACGCCTGGCCGGAGAAAGTGCCGCCAGCCGGAAGATCGTCGAGTCGACCTCCAATCTGGTCTGCACGTCCCGGGGCAAACTGTTTACGGCCTACTATGCCGCCTGCTGCGGAGGACGGACGACTACAGGCACGGAAATCTTTGACGATGCCTGCGAGGCGCTGAATTCCGTGGCTTGCAGCGGCTGCCGCGATGCCGAACGCTATCGCTGGACAGTTCGAATTCCCGGCGCCGATTTCGCCAGCGCCGTTGCGAAATCGGCGCCGTCGCAACCCAGACTCAAAACGATTCGAACGGCTCGCCAGACGGCTGGCCCCGGCGACGGCAAGATCTCGCGATTCGTGATCGGCGACGGGAGCCGGTCCGCGGAGGTGACCGGCGTGCAACTCCGGTCGCAACTCCCCAAGCTGCTCAGTCCGCACTTTTCCCTGAAAGTTCAGGGGGCGGACGTTGTCGCGGAGGGTCGAGGGCACGGCCACGGCGTCGGCCTGTGCCAGTGGGGGGCTCGCGGGATGGCGCTGCAGGGCAAATCAGCCCTCGAAATCCTGCGGCACTATTATCCGGGATGCCGGGTCGCGCCGATCGTCGACTGACGATTCGGGGGCACTGGTGGCCTTCAGCCGGGTGTGCTCTTCGAAAAACGTACAGCCCGCGGACTGGATCGTCGCGGAATCCGACGCCAGCCACACGGACTGAATCCAGTATTCAGGCGGCTCGACGGCGGCGACGGCGATAGTAGGCCACAGTATTCACCGCTCCGCCCGGTACGGCGCCGTCGATCGGTTCGACGAGATAGGAGTTGGACATCACCCGGTAGAAGAGGAGCAGCAGCAGCGAACCGCCGGTCCCGGCGACGAATCCCAGCGGGCTGATCGGCGACACGCGATAGCTGGCGTCGTAGAGGAGGAGCAGGCCGCAGCCGATCAGGCTGCCGCCAATCCCCATCAACAGCGTTCCGACGGCGCCGCCGGGGTCGCGTCCGGGCATGATGGCTTTGGCCACCAGACCGACAACGGTCCCAAATCCAATCCACACAAGCATTTCGTGCGCGGCACGTTCGACCGCCACCAGGAGATCCGTGTCTGGCATTCCGTTGCCTTTCTCACCTCGACAGCGGCCCGTTTCCGCTCGTCCAGCGGAACTCATCGACGAATCCGCCGCCAGGATGCACCCGAATC
The DNA here is from genome assembly GCF_030622045.1 of Planctellipticum variicoloris. Lineage (NCBI taxonomy): Bacteria > Pseudomonadati > Planctomycetota > Planctomycetia > Planctomycetales > Planctomycetaceae > Planctellipticum > Planctellipticum variicoloris. The sequence continues at coordinate 6,976,250 of NZ_CP130886.1, forward strand.
GGAAAGTCAGGGACATTCCCCGCAACTCCCCTGAATTCGCCAGTCGGTTTGCGCTTGCCCGGAGCTCCGGAGTCGCGTCGGGGCGGATTGTAGGTCGCAACCGCAGGCGGTGAAATAGGATTCTGCCCGCGGTATACTGACTGGCGACGATTTTCTCCCTGTTTCACGAGCTTCAGAGAGGGCGGACCTCCATGGCAGTAGCGGCGATTGTTCCCGGAAAGACCCGCGTCGGCTGGATCGGGACGGGTGTCATGGGGACCAGCATGGTCGGACACCTGATGGCGGCCGGCTTCTCCGCGATCGTCTACAACAGGACGAAAGCGAAAGCAGATGCCCTGGTCGCCAAAGGGGCGAAGTGGGCCGAGACTCCGAAAGCTGTCGCCGAGCAGTCCGACGTCATCTTCACCATCGTCGGTTTCCCGCACGATCTGCGGGAAGTCACCTTGGGTGAACAGGGGACGCTGGCGGGCGCGGGCGCCGGGGCGATTCTGGTCGACATGACGACCAGCGAGCCCTCCCTGGCCCAGGAAATCCATGCCGCCGCCAACGCGAAAGGAGTCTATTCGGTCGACGCGCCGGTTTCCGGCGGCGACATCGGGGCAAAAAACGCCGCTCTTTCGATCATGATCGGCGGCGACAAAGAGGTCGTCGAGGCGCTCCACCCCTGTTTCGCCGCGATGGGGAAGACCATCGTACATCAGGGCGGTCCGGGGGCCGGACAGCACACCAAGATGGCCAATCAGATCCTGATCTCCACCGGGATGATCGGCGTCTGCGAAGCTCTCCTGTACGGCTACAAAGCCGGGCTCGACCTGCCGACGGTTCTGCAGTCGGTTGGTCCCGGGGCCGCCGGGAGCTGGTCGCTGACGAATCTCGGTCCGCGGATCATGAATAACAACTTCGACCCGGGATTCTTCGTCGAGCACTTCATCAAGGATATGGGGATCGCCCTCGCCGAGAGCCGTAAGATGGGGTTGTCGATGCCCGGCCTGGCCCTCGCCGAACAGCTTTATCTGTCCGTCAAGGCGAAGGGCTGGGGGCGCAACGGGACGCACGCCCTGATGCTCGCTCTCGCGGAAATGTCGGGCGTGGACTGGCGCGAGCGTCCGTAGTTCGCCGAACCTGCCGTCGACAGCCTTCGTCCAGAGATTGAATCACCAACAAACTTGAGCCGACGCGACTTCGACGGCTTCAGCACAGCAGCGAGAGACTCATGCAACGCAAAGGCGAACAGTTTGCAGGTTTGACGGTTGCGATCGTCACGCCGTTCAAGAACGGTCATGTGGACGAGGCCGGTCTGAAGCAGCTTGTGGACTTCCACGTTGCGGCGGGGACCAACGGTCTGTGCCCGGTCGGGACGACGGGGGAGAGCCCGACGCTGACGCACGAGGAGCACAACCGCGTCATCGGCATCGTCTGCCAGCATGCGGCCGGTCGGATCAAGGTCATGGCGGGGACCGGCTCCAACAGCACCTCCGAAGCGATCGAGATGACGAAATTCGCCAAATCGGTTGGTGCGGACGGAGCAATGATGGTCGCTCCGTACTACAACAAGCCGACGGGCGAGGGTTTCTACCAGCACTATCGCGCGGTGGCCGAAGCGGTTGACTTGCCGATCATCCTCTACAACATTCCGGGGCGGACGGCCAAGAATATGGAGCCGGAGGTGATCGCCCGGATCGCCGAACTGCCGAACGTCGTCGCGATCAAGGAGGCCACGGGCTCGATGGATCAGGCCTCGCGGGTGCTCGCCGAAACCAACTTGACGGTCCTTTCCGGCGACGACAGCCTGACGTTGCCGCTGTTGTCGATGGGGGGGAGTGGCATCGTTTCGGTGGTCGGCAACATCGTCCCGCAGGACATGCTGAAGCTGCTTGCGGCGTGGAAGGCCGGCAACGTCGCCGAGGCCCGCGAATGGCACTTCAAGTTGTTCACGCTCTGCCGCGATCTGCTCGGCATCGCCACCAATCCGATTCCGATCAAGATCGCCATGCGGCTGCTGGGACGCGACAGCGGCGAATTGCGTCTGCCGCTGACGCCACTGAGCGCCGCGGAAGAGACCCGGCTGAAGAAGACGCTCGTGGATTACGGTCTGCTGTAGGCCGCGCCGGTGGCCGGGACTTCCGCCGAACACGCTTTGAGCAGTCTGCGCGGAAGGTCCGTCTGCGCAGGAGGGCTGCGGGGCCGTGCGCTTGCGACGGGTGGTGGCCGCCGTCATTCTAGAGTCTCCATTCGATCTTCCGGGGCGAACGGGCCTCCTCCGTCCCGGCCTCCTGGTTCCAGGGCTCACACGGGCTGCAAGGAGTCTGGCGTCGTGATTTTCGGAATGTTCAGAAAGAGCGGCGGCGGTGGCCGCGACGATGACGACGATGACGAAGAGATCGAGCTGGTCTCATTCCTGGGGGCGCTGAACGGCAAATCGGCCGATCTGGCCGCGAACGGCCGGCTGGCGCAGGCGGGCTTGATTCCGGCCAAAGAACTGGTCACCGATGCGATCACCCGCCGGGCCGAGATGGTTCGCGTCGAGCCAAAAGGAGAGCGGGCCTCGGTCACGATGATGGTGGACGGCGTCGCCTATGCCGGCAGCCGGCTGTCGAAGCAGCAGGCGCTGGCGATTACCGGGATGCTGAAGCTTCTCGGCGGCATGGACGCCAAACTGCGAGGACGAGCCCAGTCCGGGGGGCTGAAAGCCGACCTGGAGGGAATTCCCTACGAAGTGCTGATCGACGTCACGCCTCTGCCCGAAGGGGCCGAGCGGCTCGTCGTCCGGCTGCGGAATCTCAAGATCAAGCTGGATACGCCGGATGATCTGGCCTACAGCCAGTATTTGAAGACGAAGATTCGCGAGCTGACGTCGCGTCGGCGCGGTCTGCTGCTGGTCGTCGGCCCCCCCAACTCGGGAACGACCACGACGCTGTTCGGCGTATTGCGCGGGATCGACGTTTACTTGTTTTCGATCTTCTCGATCGCGAATCTCGGCACGCGCGACGTCTACAACATCAACAAGTTTGAGGTCAACGAGGGGGACGATCTCGAAGCGTCGATCATGCGTATGAAGCGGGCCGAGGCGGACGTGATTCTCGTCGATCCGGTCCAGGACGCCGAGACCGCCAGGACGCTGCTGGAGGCGTCTGAGGAGGTCTGCCTGCTGGCGGAGATGGCGGCCAAGGACAGCGTCGCCGCGGTCGGGCAACTGATGCAGTGGACCGGGGATCCGAAACTGGTGGCCAAGGGGCTCGACGGGGTGTTCAGCCAGAAGCTGATCCGCCTGCTCTGCACCGACTGCCGCGAAGCATTTCGCCCGAATCCCAAGTTGCTGGAGAAAGTCGGTCTGCCCCCGGAAACCAAAGTGCTGTACCGCAAAGGTGAGCCGGCCGTCGACGAGAAGACGGGAGAAGAGGATCCGCCCTGCAAGAAGTGCAACGGGGTCGGCTACTACGGGCGCGTGGCGATGATCGAACTGCTGACGCTTTCGGATGAGCTGCGGAAGCTGATTTCGTCCGGGAACGCGACTCCCGAGCAGATCCGGTCTCAGGCCAGAAACGATGGCATGTTGACCTTCCAGAAGGACGGCCTGCGGCTGGTCGCCGAGGGAAAAACGTCTCTAGAAGAACTTCAACGAGTATTTAAAGCGACGTAAGTGGTTTTGTAGTAATGCTTTGAATCGAATTTCGTGCCCGCCTGGAGTCTGCTCCGGGCGGGCATGTTCGTTTCCGGACTCGTGGAAAACTCTGCGCTTTGAATCAATTCTTCCGAAGTTTCCGTCGCTGGCGTCCGATCTATTCTCTCGGAGAGACGCACGTTGAGCGTCAACCGCAGGATTACTGCCGATCCCCAGAGGACGGCAAGACGGTCGGCACGCCGCAAGGACGCAGTCATGAACCGGAGTGTGAGCACGTTGGGACAGAAGCTGGCTTTGGCTGGCTGCCTGCTGGCATCGGCCACGGCCACGGGCTGCTTTCAGACGACCGTCGGCGGTCAAACCCTGCCGTCGGCGTACTATCTGGAAGACGACGTGCAGTACTTCCCGGCCGGCGCGGAGACTAAGCTCTCCAACCAGATTCGCGCTCTGGAGCGTTATAAGCTCGAGCAGCAGTCTGAACAGGACGGGCCGACGGACTATTAAGGTCCGACGGTCAGCGGCGAAATAGCACTCTGTCCGGTTCCCTGTTTGCAGGAGTCGGGGCCGGTGCTTGAGAACACCCGAGCCCGTTGACGTGGATGGCCGCCCCCGAGCGCGGTCGGCCGCATTCCGACCGTTTGAAGCGCTGCGTGCCTGCTTCGTGGTTTCCCGCCACAAGGGCGGCGGAGACGTGCTCCCGGTCGTCTCCCGACTGTGGAAGATTTCGCAGTTTTCCAGGCGAAAACAGGACAAACTGATCCTCATTTCGTCTTGACGCAAACCAGCCTTCCGCTAAGCTTCCGCCTCAAGCTGGCGGTTGTTGGCGCCGTTGCGTTGCCGATCCCCGTCGCCGGCTTCCAGGGAGGGAAGTTCATGCCGCGCTGGATCAGCAATCTGTTCATTTCCGCTTACCTGGGCGCCATGCTGCTGGGTATCGGCTGCCAGGCGCTCAAGTTCGGGACCGCGTCCCACCCGATCATGTACTACTTCGTCTGGGACATGTTCTGCGGCTGGAGCTCGCACGAGACCCGCTTCCATGTCCTCGGCGAGGGTGAGAGCGGAAACTACTACCGCCTGGCCCCAGGCCCGTGGAGCAATTTCTCGCCGTACGGAGAACTCTCGCGGCACCACTACGACGCGCTGGGGAACGCGTTCCATAAGATGGGGCTGACCACGCTCCGTCACACGGAGCACGAGCCGATGCGTCGGATTCTGGTTCTCGAAGAAAGCTGGCCCAAGAAGTACAACCTTCCCGACTTCCTGTGGAAGCTGCGGTACGACGAGCCCAAGGATCCGCAGAGCTACTTCTGGCTCCGCCAGGTTCACGATTCCGACGGCAGGATGCTGGCGTTCCATGGCGACTGGCTGTCGCACGAAAGCAACAAGGCGATCGCCAATAATCCGCGACTTCTCGCGGACGCCCGTCGCGGGAAGCCGTTTTTCGCGATCAATCCCGCACTGCGGCAGCCTCAGCATCCCCTGGGATCGAACCAGTGGGAGAGCAGCCAGGCGTCGACGGGATCGCCCTTCAGCGCCAACTAGCGGGCGGCGGATGACGAATCCGGGGCTGCTTCGCGCCCCGATCCAGGTATCGGACTGCAGGGAGGCAGGATCGTGTCCAACGACTCTTCGACCGGAATTCTGTCGGGCGCCAGGAAGTTCTTCTACGACCGGGAGACGCCCTATGGGCTGGCTCTGGCCCGCATGCTGCTTTGCGGATCGCTCTTGAGCCTGTACCTGCCGCGCTGGCCCGTCGCCCGCGAGCTTTATTCCACCGACGGTGCGATCGCTCAACTCGGAACGGGATATGGCTACCTGGATTTCATGCCGGAGTTTTCGGCGCCGGTCATCATGGCGATGATCAGCATTCTGCTCTTCACGCTGGTGACCGCCGGAATCGGATTCTGCACCCGAGTCTCGCTGATCGTCGCCGGCGCCATTCATACCTACCTCAGCCTGATCGACTGCGTCAGCACCATGACGAAGTACACGGTCATCGCAACCCACATGTTCGTACTTCTGTCCGTTTCGCACTGCGGCGCCATCTGGTCCGTCGACGCCTGGCTGAAGGGCCGACGACGGAACTGGTGGCCCGGCGAACCGGCCTCGGAGCAGCCGAAGTTCCCGGTCTGGCCCCGCCGGCTGCTGCAGTTGCACATCGGCCTGGTCTACTTCGGCGCCGCGATCACCAAGATGAATACGTCAACCTATCTCAGCGGCGACCAGCTTCAGTTCTGGATGCAGACGCATCTCAACTTCCCGCATCCCCTGGGGGAGTTTCTGAGCCTGTATCCGGTGCTGATGGTGGCGATGGGATATGTGGCTCTGATCTGGGAAGTGATCTTTGTCTTCCTGGTCTGGAACCGCACGTGGCGACCCTGGGTTCTCAGTATCGGCGTCATCTTTCACACTCTGACCGTCTTCACGCTCGGGCTGATGCTGTTCCCGGTCATCATGTTCGCCGCGTATCTGTCGTTCGTCGAAACGTGCGATGTTCAGCGGGCCGGCGTCTGGTTCCGTCGACAATTGCGAGGCCATTCGCGGCTGGGGGCTCTGATTCGTCGCTGCCGCGAACGGATCTCGCTTCGCCCGGCCCCCGCGAGCTGGCAGTCCGCGGCCGCCCGGGTCTTCGCGTTCGGTTGCATCGTCGTTGCAGGGGGCGGCATTGAACTGGAATACCTGCTGGACCCTTATCAGATTCGCCGGCCGGAGGGACGCCACGTCCTGCAACCTCTCGATCCGGCCGTGACCAACGCCATGTTGAATTTTGCATCCGGCATTCGCGACGTCGACAAATTCACGGCGATCGACACGGGGACGCTGCTCGTCGGCGACATGCTGGTGGATCGCAGAAAGGTCTTCCGCCAGGGCGAACAGCTTATCACCCAGTGCTCGCTTTCGCCGCCGCACGAGGACCTGTGGCTGGAATGCCGGCTGGTCGACGCGGATAACGTCGAAGTTCAGCGGGCGATGGCGGTCGCGCGGTGCGAGCAGTTCCGCTCCAATCTGCTGGTTCCATTGAACGACCGGGTGCTACCCGGCGAGTACAAGCTGATCGTCGAACTGGCGGGGCGCGAAGTCACTCAGAAGAGCATCACCGTGCTGCCCCGTTCGGGAAGCCTTTCGGCCAATTGAATCGTCGGCTGCAGACATGACTTCGGCAGGACAGCGGCGGCTCGAAGAGCGGTCGCTTGTCGCTTGGCACGGAAGAGTCCGACGTGACTGGGCAGACGTCTCCGGGTCGCTTAGACTTGGCGGGAGTCGCGGAAATCTCCGCGTCGCTCCCTTCGCCTCTCCGGAACTTCCGACGATGTGGTTCACCGAGGATGCCTGGACCCCGATGGCGCTGCTGGCGATCGGGGCACTTGTCTGCCTGGGATTGTGGAATACGTCCCGGCGCAACGGCTATCTGCTGGTTGCCGCGGTCTTTGCCCTGGGCTGCGGAGCGACGTGGGTCATCGAGAGCTCGGTGGTGACCGACCGCGAGCAGCTCGAAGCCCTCGTGCAGAATCTCTGCGACGATTTTCGTCGGAAAGCCCCCCGGACTCTCGATTACTTCTCGGCCCGGTCGGAACCGTTGCGGGTGATGGCGGCCAGCGCCATGGCGCTGGTCGACGTGCAGGACGATCTGCGGGTGACGGACTTCGAGACGGAACTGACGAACGAGAACACGCGCGGCAGCGTTCATTTCCGGGCCAACGCGACGCTGTCGGTCGGGGGCTTCGGCAACGTCGGACGGCAGCCCGTTCGGGCCATTATCGACTGGCAGCGGGAAGGGGGCGCCTGGAAGATCGTCGAGATTCGCCGGCTGAACCCTTTGAACGGTCAGGAAATGCCCGTCATGTCGCAGAGCACCAACTGACCGGCGGATCGTGCCATTCGAGGGTCGCCGCGATCAGAACGGTTTCACCTCCAGCCAGCCTTCGCGGTAGTAAGTCCGGTCAACGCGGCCGCCGTTCTGCAGCACGAAGTTGTTGATCCGGTATGCGCTCCGAACGCTGAAGCCCGCACCTTCGTTGTAGTAAGCGGTTCGATACGCCGAACGGCTCTCCGGAACCGGATGGGGCGTTTCGACCCCCTCCGGCACGTTGTGGCTGAAGTACGACCGACGGTACATCCAGTCCTGGGCGTCGGCGGCTGCGGAGAAACCAAGCAGTCCGGCGGCCGCCAGAATCTTCGGAATCAGGCGAAGCGGTGTGGCGAACATGGAACCCCTCCGGCGGCTCCCGCGCTCGCTCTCGTGAACGGTGTTGTCAGGCTAACACGCAAGTCGTTCACGAAAATCGACAGAGGCGAAAGCTCCACGCCGAAGAACCAATGAAAGCAGCTTCTGCGCCGCTCGCCTCGAAAGGGCTGCGATGTTTCAGACTCTTTACACGGCTCCAGCCGACGGCGGCTCGCGGGGCGGCAATTCCCAGGTCGCGTTCTGCAGCCGGTCAAGCACGGGCCGCTCGGTCAGATCGAAGTGCAGCGGCGTGATCGTGACGTACCCGTCCAGCAGCGCTTCGATGTCGGACCCTGGGTCCATGTGGTGGCTTTTGATCGGCTCGATCCCGCTCCAGAAGTAAGTCCGTCCCCGCGGGTCGATCCGTTTCTCGATCGTGTCCGTATGCCGCCGGACCGCGATCGACACGGTCTTCACGCCCAGCGGCCATTCCGGCTTGTCCGGAGGGAAATTCACGTTCCAGAGGGCTCCCGGTCCTTCCCAGCGTTCCAGCAACTGCCGACAGACGGCGACGGCGTTGCGGGCGGTTTTCTGGTAGTTCGGCGGGCCGCTCGACCACTGGGACAACGCGATCGACGGGATTCCGAAAAAGGCCCCTTCAATCGCGGCGGCCACGGTTCCCGAGTAGAGGACGTTGATGCCGACGTTCGCGCCGGCGTTGATGCCGCTGATGACGACATCCGGCTGCCGCGGGCAGAACTCAAGGATCCCGAGCTTCACGCAGTCGGCGGGGCTCCCTTCGGCCTTCCAGCCGAAGAACTCGCCGTTGCGGTATTCGCGATGGACGACGATCGGGTGGAGGTAGGTGATCGTATGCCCGACGCCGCTCTGCTCGACGGCCGGGGCCACCACCGTGACGTCGCCCCAGCGGATCAGTTCGGCGTGGAGCGCCTGCAGTCCCGGGGAATGGATTCCATCGTCGTTCACCAGCAGAATCTGCAAAGTTCGGCTCCTGGAGATTTTGCGTCGCGTTCGCCGCGTTCGCAGTATTATGGGGCAGCGTAGTCGCAGAGTCCGACCCTGCCAACTGATTGAGTGATTGTCGACTTCTTTATGGCTCCTGCAGCTCGCGTCTTTGCCGTGGTTCCGGCCGCCGGCCACAGCCGTCGGATGGGGCGGCCGAAATTGCTGCTGTCGCTCTGCGGCGAACCGGTCATCAGCCGGTTATTAAAGGTTCTGCGGCAGCCGCCGGTCGAGGACGTTGTCGTTGTCGTCCGCCGGTCGGATGCGGAACTGACCGCCGCCGTGGCGGTGGCAGGGGGAACCGTGGTGTCGTCGGACAGCGATCCGCCTGACATGCGGTCCAGCGTCGCGGCCGGGCTTGCGGAGATCGAGTTCCGCTGGTCGCCGTCGGACGACGACGTCTGGCTGCTGGTTCCGGCCGATCACCCGCTCCTCGAACCGGCCGTCCTGCCGGAGCTGCTGACGGCGTGGAACGCGCTGCGGCCCGATATCCTGCTGCCGACGTTTCGTGGCGAACGGGGACACCCGGCTCTGTTTCGGTGGAGCCTGGTGACTCACATCAACATTCTCCCCCCGGATCGGGGCCTGAACGCCCTGCGCGATCTCCCTGGAATCCGTGTGGTCGAGCACGAAGTGACCTGTCCAGGTGTGACAATGGATCTGGATACGCCGGAAGACTGGGAACGCCTGAAGCGGATTGCGGACGACGAGAACGAGGATTTCGAGTCAAACTGAAATCCCCGCAAATGATTTCTCAATCACATGTTGCGGCGCAGACTTGCCTCGGGCCTCTTCGGGCGGCCGACCGGTCGGCAATTGGCGAGGTAGAGTTGGGATGATTGTGTGGATTTTTCCGGGCGATGCGGCGGCGACACAATGTTGCATTCTAGTAACGGCGTGTTTCGCGGATTCTCATGGCAACTCTGCAACGTGGGTGAAATGGGCAATGTAGGGTTGAGGGGTGGCAGGGGCTCGGCGAAGAACGTCGGAACCTTGAGTTTTCCTTGGGGAAGATTTGCTTCGGGCGGAAAACGGTGGCCACAATGACAAACGCAGTGAATCTGGGGGAATTGGCGATCTCGTCGATTGTCGGTCTCGCCGGGTCGGTTACTTCGAGGGGAGGTCACATGATTCAGACGAAAGTCGGCGCAGTGTTGGCGCTGGCGCTCGTCGTCGGCGCACTGCCGGGATCCGCAGAAGCTGCCGCCTATTGCGGTGCGGCGAGCTACAACTGCTGTCCCACCGCGGCGTGCCAGCCCACGGCCTGCTACACGGCATGCCGGGTGGAGCGTCAGACGTGCTATCGCACCGTTTACGACACGGTGATGGAGCCGCAGCCGTACACGGTCAGTCGCACGGTTTACGACACGTCGTATGAAGACGTCCGGGAGACGTGTTATCGGACCGTTGTGGAAACCGCCTATCGCGACGAGCAGTATCAGGTCGCCCGCCCGGTGTTCGAGTGCAGCGAGCGCGAGGAGCGCCACACCGTCCAGCGACAGGTCTGGGAAACCGGCTACCGCGACTGCAGCTACACGGTCCGCCGGCCCGTCTGGGAGACCGCCTCCCGCGAATGCCGCCGGATCGTCCAGCGACCGGTGATGGAGACCTGCGAACGGGAAGTCTGCCGGACGGTCATCCGGACGGTCAGCGAGACCATCAACCAGGAACGCTGCCGGACGGTGTTGCGGCCCGTCACCACTTATCGCACGGTCCGGCAGGACTGCGGCCAGTGGACGACGCAGCGGATTTATCATCCTGGTCCCGTCTGTCCGCGAGTCACGCTCGATGAGTGTGGCTGCCCGCGGACCTGCATGGTGCAGATGCCCGGCTTCACCACGTGTCGCCGCGTCTGGTGTCCGAACATCGTCGAACGTCAGATTCCCTGCACCACGATGCAGGCGGAAGTCGTCCGCGAAGTCTGTCCGGTGACCGTCTGCCGACGGGTTCCGGAGACGATTGTGACCAAGGTGCCGTACCAGGTCTGCCGGATGGTTTCGGAAGAAGTCGTCGAGCAGATTCCGGTTCGGACCTGCAAGTGGGTCAATGAAGTCGTGAACCAGCAGGTTCCGGTTCGGACCTGCAAAGTGGTCTGCGAAGAAGTGGTCCGCAAGATCCCAGTCCGGACCTGCAGGATGGTTACGGAAACCTGCTCCCGCAAGGTGCCGTTCTGCGTGACCCGTCAGGAACCGGTTGAAGTGGTTCGCCGGGTGGCACGGTGCGTACCGCGCTGCGAGCAGATCCAGTGCACCCGGATGGTGCCGCGCTGCGTGGCCCGTCAGCAGGCTTATGAAGTCTGCCGGATCGTCCCGCAGACGGTCTGCCCGAGCGGCCCCTGCAGCGCCTGTGCGACCGGCAACTGCGACGTCGTTCCGAACAACGGGACGCTCTCGCCGAGTGCGGAGCCGACCGAAACGGAGAAGCCCGCGTTCCCGTCGCCGACTCCGATTCCGGAACCGCCGGCGGAGCCGGAGCGGACGCCCGCAACGGCGGGACCCAACGCCTGATCGGTTTCGCGATCTGAAATGAGCGATGAAAATAGCGGGGGCTGACTCGTAACGAGTCAGCCCCCGCTCGTCGTTTCCAGTTGCTCCGCATTTCTCACCGCGTTTCCAACAGAACCCGCCTCGTTCGACGTCAGTGAGTTTGCGAAGACGCGCTTACGGAGTTCGAAGGAGGCGGTTCCATGGAAACTGAGTGTCGCGGGCGGACGTGGCGTTCTTAAGCGGGCGGCGGGTGCGAAGGCGTGGCCCGGTTTGATGGCCGGCGAGTCACTTCCGACGGCGGCGGACTGCTGCTCGAAGAGGTCGAAAATCGCTTCCGCTTCATCGAACGCTTCGTCGGGTGCTTCACTGACTATCGCGATCCCGACCTCCTCGAACATCCGCTCGTCGATCGGCTCAAGCAGCGAATCTTCGGCCTCTGTCTGGGCGACGAGGACCTCCTGGACCACGACATGCTTCGGCACGACGCCCTGCTGGCCGCGCTGGTCGGCAAGGACGATCCGGAAGGACGCCTCCGCTCCGGCCGCGACCGCGGCAAGCCCGCTGTCCGGCAAGAGCACGCTCAACCGGCTCCAACTGCCCCCCTGCCGGGCCAATCAGTTGCGGGCTGGCCCTGTCGACGGTGGCGTACATGGTGCTGCCGGCGCTGCGCGAGTTCGGGCCGCCGGAGACCGATCTGGCCCGCGCGCAGGCCGACACGATCCGACTGAAGCTGCTGCCGCCGGGCAGCCAGACCCTCCGAAAACCCGTCCGGCGAAGGGCGGCGTGAGAAATGCGGCTCAGGTCATGCGGATCCAGCGGCTGAGGCTCAGCGCCGGGACGACCAGGAGCGCGACGGCCAGCGCCAGGATGGCGTCTCCGGTGTGCCAGAGAACCAGGGCGGCGTCGAACATGATCAGCGACAGGAGCGCCAGCTTGATCACCGGCTGGACGTGCTCGGGGGCCGGGTTCATCACCGCTCGAATTGCGTGCCTGTTGACCGTGAAGGCGGCGAAGGCGATCATCGCCAGGGGGATCGCCGGACGCATCTCCGCGGGCCAGGTCAGCAGCAGCCAGACCAGCACGCCGAGCCCCGCGTTCATGAGGACGAGGGCGGCGGCGAGGATTCCGCGGTTGCTCTGCCGGGCTTCGGTCTTCGCGAACAGGGTCACGCCGACGATGTAGATTCCCAGGCCGATCGCGCAGGCGATCTGGGGACGGGCCCACATCATGGTCGAGGCGAGCCAGGGGAATTCGCTGGCGCCCAGCATGACATTGAGAAATCGGCAGGCGCCCATCGCCAGCGGGCCGGCCGGGGTCCGCTTCAGAAAGCTGTCATAGCCGAGGATTGCGACGACCAGCAGTGCCGCGATCTGCAGGCTGGAGGGACCCACCATCGCCGCAGAAGCGACGCCGGCGGTCATCAGGCCGACGCCGAGCAGAATCGCCGTCTGGAGCGAGACGCGCCCGGAAGGGATCGGGCGATTCGGCCGCTCGGCGGCATCCTGCACGCGGTCGAAGATGTCGTTGAAGACCATGCCCGCGAGGTAGAGCCCGCAGGAAGCGGCCAGCAGCCCGACGAACTGCGGCCACGGATCGAGGCCGCGGTGCGTCAGCACGTAGCCCAGAAAAATATCGGCCATCGCAGTGAAGACGGTGGGCAATCGGAGCAACTGCAAGATGGCGTACATCGTTCGCGGTCCGGTCTGTTGAAGAATACCGGAAGACTCACCGCGGAGATTGGAAGAGAAGCCTGAGGAAAGTGAAAAGTGAGTATTGAGTAGTGATGAGTGCAAAGTGGCGGGCATCGCAGGGATGCAATCAACTTTGCACGACTCAGTTCTCACTACTCACTTTTCACTCTCCGGGCATCTCTTCTCCGCGTACTCCGCGGTGAAAACTCTTCTTCGTATTTCGTCCGTCTCAACCTTCGGCTGAGACTGTCTCTGCCCATTGGCGCAGTTCCTGGAACTGCAGGGCGAATGCCGGTTCGTCGCAGCCCATCGGGCTTTTGAAGAACGAGGCCAGGTGCGACATGACGCCGGCTTTGCCCCGGCGGGCTTCCCGCTCGGTCAGCCGGATCAGGTCGATGACCAGCGGGGCGGCCAGCAGCGAGTCGCAGCCCTGCCAGGTGAACTGCAGGACCATCGGCGTTCCGAGGAAGCCTTTGAAGTGGATGTGATCCCAGGCCGTTTTCCAGTCTCCCATCGATTCGATGTATTCGATCGAGACCAGCGTCTGCGGTTTGTAGCCGAGGATTTCGGTGAGCAGGTGGTCCTTCGAGCGGACCTTGTTCGCCTTGTTGACGGGGTCGTCCAGGACTTTGCCGTCGAGGTTGCCGAAGATGTTGTGCCCGACCCAGCTCATCACCTTCAAATTGCGGGCGGCGAACATCGGCGCCAACACCGCCTTCATCAGCGTTTCGCCCGTCTTGCCGTCCCGGCCGACGTGGACCACCTTCTGCCGCAGCGCAAACTCCATCAGCGACGGCAGGTCGCTTCCCGCCGAGGGGGTGAAGTTCACGTAGGGGAACTTCTGCCGGAAGGCGGCGATGGCGTAGAGCGAACTGGCCGGCAGCGGGCAGGCGGCGCCGGTGACGAGCTGCTGCTCGACCTGATCCCAGGTGAGGGTGCGGGCTTCGTCGGAGATCGGGGGCTCCGTCGATGAGACGTTGACGACGATGACCTTGTCGAGCTGGTGCCGCTTCTGGAAGTCGTGCATGTCGGCGGCGAGCCGCGTGACTGCGGCGCCTGCCGATTCCGACTGGTGATGCAGCGCATCGACGCCCGCGAGCGAGACAATCTTGGGACCGACGCCATGCAGCGTGCCGGGACGGATGTCTTTGTCGATCGCTTCCAGGTCTTCCCGAATCGCCTGCATCATGGCGGGCGCAAAGACGTGAGACTGTTCGTGGAGCTGACCGGCTTCCGCCACGTAGTTGGTGTCGCGGATCTCGTGTCCGCCGATGACCAGTTCATCCCAGCCGGCGAGACCGAGCTTGTCGAAGGGGGGGAGGGTCGTTACCAGGCCCGTGGTTTCAGTCAGTCCGCGTTTGAGAGCCAGGAGTCCCGCCACCACCGTCGTGGCGACTCCGCCCCACGCACCGACCAGCCACACCCCCGTCTTCCGCCCCGACATGCTCGAAACCTCCCCGGATGATCGCATCAATGCTTACCGGGAAGAACTGTACCACAGGCTCAGACGCCCCGCGAGCGAGGCCATGCAGGGATCGGCGAAGTCGAAGGAGAGAGTTGCGTGATCCGTTCCAGAAGCGAAATCGCTCGCGGCCCGCTTCCTCCGGCCACAGTGCGTTTTGAACATTTCGCTGCGCATTTCGCACTTCCGGCCAGCTCATCCGCTCCTCACGTGCGTCGTTACGACCAGACATCGTCCGACCGACCCTCGTGAACAAACAGTCGCCGGGCCGGGGCGAACTGTTGCGGTGCGCCCGCCAGGACTCGCAGCCAGACCGCCTGTCCCTGGTAGAGCCCTTCGATCGACACGTGCGGTCCCAGTTCATCGCCTCGGCTTGCGCCGAGTCCGTGGGACTGCCAGCCGATCTGATCGATCTGGTCGAATTGTTCGACGATCGACTTCACGTCGACTGAAAACCGGGATGACTTTACGGCTCCGTCGCGCCGACCGCCGACGATCTCGGTGCTTCCGGCGAAGAGGGTCACTTCCCAGACATCTTCGTGCAGACAGAAGTGGCAACCGAGCGGGCCGAGCTCGTCCAGTTCGTGGATCTGCGCGACGACGTGGTTGGCCAGTTCAGTCAGCCAGGCGGGAGGTGCAACCATGGGGCGAATCAATCTCGTGCGGGAACTGGAGACTCGGCCCGTGATTCGGGCCGCTCAGGGATGGCGTGTCACCACGCGCCACCACCGACCTTCAAGGCAACTTGAGTGCCGCACAATCCAGTCTGTGAGAGTTTCTACCAATTCCCAGTCCAAATCGCTCCGCGACAGGCCGGCTTCTCCGGGATTGAGTCGGTTAAGACGGTCGAAACCAGTCTGCGCGACTGTTGCCGGCCCGCAACACCCGGTGCGCATCTTGCGACACCCATTCCCGCTAGAATCGCACTATCGCACACACGCTCTACGCGCGGCGCAACACTTCGTCGTGCGCGCCAAAGCGGCGCGGCGAGATTGAACAAAGTGCTTCGATTTCTGAACGTCTGACGTTTCTGCGCCAACCGGGCGAGGCCCGCCGGTGGGGAAAAGGAATCGCACTGATGAACGACGTGGATGTTCGCGGACCGCATGCGTGGATTCCGGTGGAGTCGGCGCGCGACGAACTGCTGGCCCGGTTTCTGGACCGCCTCTGGCGGCGCTACCGCGAGCGAGTCCCCTACGTTCGGATCTATGAGGAGCTGATTGCATCCCACGGCGGAACGTTCGTCAACGATCACATCGCGTTTCGCACGCTGGCGTGCCAGCAACCGTTCTGCGGGATACCGTCGCTGTCGCGATTGTTCGAGGCGTTCGGGTATGAGGCGGCCGGCTGCTACCAGTTTCCGGACAAGCACCTCTCGGCGATCCATCTGCAGCACCCGAACGGTCTGTTCCCGAAGCTGTTTATTTCCGAGTTGCAGATGGGGAAGCTGCCGGCGGAGATCCGAAGGCCACTCCGCAAGTCGCTGCAGACGCATCGCCCGGCTCTGAGCGACGAACTGCTCGACCGCGTCGCGACTCCGGACTCCCGCGATCTCGAACTGCTTCAGCTCTGCACAGACTGGATCGAAACCCTGCCGTGGGCTCCGCCTGAAGAATCGGATCTTCTGGCGGTCAACGCGGCCAGCCAGTACGGGGCTTGGGTGCTCGGTCACGGCTATAACGTGAACCACTTCACGGCCCTGATCAATTCGCAGAACTCCCCTGCCCTGGCGGACATCGAGCAGACGGTGCGAGCGCTGCAGCAGGCGGGGGTTCCGGTGAAATCGGAAATCGAGGGCGCCCCCCGCAGCAAGTTGCGGCAAACCGCAACATCGGCCGCGGCTGGAGACATTACGATTGTCCAGTCGGGACGCCCGACGATCCGCACGTGGCCTTATGCCTATTTCGAGCTCGCCGAACGGGGCGATATTGTCGATTCTGACACCGGCCGCACGAGGCGATTCCAAGGATTTCTGGGATCTCAGGCCACTCAACTCTTCGAAATGACGCGCAGACCGCAATAACTGTGGCGGGCCAACTGAGAATTCACTTTCCGCTTCACAACCAACAGACTGGTCCGCCCTCCGTACCGTTCCCCGAGGGATCGGTCGAGGGGATTCCCGACGAGAGCTCCATGCCCGCTGTTTATCTGGTCCGCTACGGCGCCGTCCCTGAAGTCGCCCGATTTGTCGCTGAACAGTCGCTTTCCGTCTCCCGTGGTGAAACGGTCGTAGTACGAACCCACCGCGGTCTGCAGCTCGGCACGCTGCTGGACGAAGTCAAAGCAACCTCTGAAGCCGAAGGCAGCTTCGAGTTATTGCGGCCGGCCGCTCGCGAGGATTTGGCCGCCGCACGCGAAAACAGCCGTCACGCGGAGGCCGATTTCCTCGATTTTTCCAGACGTATCCTTCAGTGGGGGCTTGAGTTAGAGCTGATTGACGTCGAGCGGACGCTCGATGGCGAAAAGCGGATTCTCTACGTGCTGTGCGATCGCGGACCGGATACGACGAAGCTGGCCCTGCAGGCGGCCGCCTCGGGATTGGGAATTGTCGAAGTTCAACCGGTCTCGTCGGAAGGACCTGTCGTCTTGCCCGCCGAAGGGGGCGGTTGCGGGACGGGTGGCGGCGGCTGCGGTTGCCATTCCTGAGAATCTGCGGCGGTAGACCGGCCTGCAGAATCGTGCCAGGCGCCTGCGTTTTGCGTGATTTCTGTCGATTTCCCGGTCGGACGACCCGTCCCGCCAGACCCTCTCGCCAGCCACTTCCGGCGACTACAATCGGGAGGCGACGCGAACGATGCGAAACGACGTCGACTTCCCGAACTGATGGACTTCCATGGCTGCGCCCGACTGGGTTCTGATGCTTCCGGCTGTGAACGCGAGCCTGAACGGCGTCGCGGCTGTTCTGCTGCTGGTCGGCTACTGGCTCATCAAGACCGGCCGTCGCGATGCTCACAAGAGGGCCATGCTGGCCGCCTTCGGGACGTCGGTGGTCTTCCTGATCTGTTATCTGGTCTACCACGCGGCACTGCATCACTACACGGGGGAGAGCGGCAAGAAGTTTCCGGGGACCGGCGTGGTCCGGACGGTCTATCTGGCGATTCTGCTCTCGCACATCCTCCTGGCGTTCACGCTGGTGTTTCTGCCGCTGATGACGATCTATCGCGCCTGGAAGCAGCAGTGGGAGCGTCACCGGAAAATTGCCCGCATCACTTTCCCGATCTGGGTTTACGTCTCCGTGACCGGAGTTATCATTTATCTGATGCTCTACCACTGGCCCCAGCCGGCGGCTGCCGGCTGAAAACGGGCTCGAACAGCGAATGCTCAAAAGCCTGTGCCACTGGCGACTCGTCCGCCAGTGCCTGCGGAGACGAGACAGAAGGCAGCCGCAATGAATCCACTCACCCGCTGGCAGACTCGACTGACGTTCGCGACCGCCTGGCTGGTCATGCAGACCACGGCGGCCCAGGCCTGCCCCAACTGCAAGTTCGCGCTCGAAGCTGATGCATCGCCTCAGCCGCGGGCCTATATGCTGAGCATCATTTTCATGCTCGCGGTGATCATGTCGCTGTTCGGCGCGATGTTCGGATTGCTCTTCTGGCTGTCGAAACAAGAGTGCCGCGCGCTGACCGACGCGGGCTACGATCACGTCCTGCACAACGCGATCCCCCAGCGGTAACGATCGAGTCGCCCTGGGCGGGGGCGTCTTCGCGAGGGCAGAGCCCGGAAACGACGGAAGGCATTCGTCGGCGAATGGCGTTCCCGTTCGCTCTCAGCGTTTCCGGAGCACGTAGACGACGTCTTCGGTGTCGCCGTTGATCATGACGGGAGCGTCGATATCGTAGCGGAAGTCGTAGACTTCGATCAGCTCGAGGCGGGGTTCGCGGAGCAGGAGGTGGGCCATCTGCTCTGCGGTCCAGGTGCGGAACATGGTCTCGTCTTCGATGCGGAACTGCTTTGTCGGCGTGTAGACGTCGTAGGTCATGCCGATCCGCTCTTCACGTTTCTGGAGATCGACGCCGATCGACCAGAGGCGGGAGTTGACCGTCAGGTTGCCGCGGCCGGCGGACCAGCACTCTTCGGTGCATTGCTGGACGGTGACCGGAGTGAGGTGCAGCCCGAGGAGGTAGACGCCCCCTTTGGCCAGCGCTTCGGCGACGCAGGCCAGGTGGGCCTCGGCGGTTTCCTCGCTGGGAAGGTGCCGGAACGTGTTGATCATGTTGAAAGCGGCGTCGTACTTCTTTTTCACTTTGAAGTCGGCCATATCTCCGACGACGGCGACGGGCTTGAGGCCCTTGCGCTCGAACCGCTTGTTGCAGAAGGCGACGGCTTTTTCGTTGAGATCGTTCCCCGCGACTTCGTAGCCGGCCTCGGCGAGCTTGACGAGCAGCCGGCCGGTGCCGCAGGCGGGCTCGAAGATCCGCTTGACGGGACGTTTGGAAAACCGCTCAAAGCAGGCCAGGAGGAACTTGTACTCGGCTTTCCAGTCGGAGCCGAAGATCAGGTCGTAGTAGGTCGGGAAGTCGTAGAGGTGTCCGGCAATGGTTTCCATGACGCGGCGAGTCTTTCGGCACCGGGAGGGGAAATGGATCTTCGGACGATATCGTAGCGAAGTCCTTGCGGACTGGCACCGGGGCGCGGGAGAAGATGTCTCGCAGAAATGCGGAGAGAGGAAATGTCGAATGCCGAATGCGGAATGTCGAAAGGAAGTCGAGAGTCCAGAGCTGGAGAAGAGCTTGAGTCACTCTGCCGCTGACCACTGACGATCGATGACGGACGACGCTCCGAGCCTGTGATTCTTTCCCGCCAACCGTCACGGATCGACCCTCCGGGCGAAGCCTCCGCAGGCCCGATGCTTCTCCGGTCGCCGACTGAAGTGCGTTTCGAGCAGTTCGACCAGCGGGGCCATCAGACCGCCGGCCGGGCCGGCGGTCGTCACATGGTCCGGCGGCAGCAGTTCGTCGAGCGATCGCAGCTCGATGCGGACCTGAGGGGGGACCCCGCGTTGAAACCGGGGGACGCCGTGAGCAGGCGGGGGCGGGTTGATTCATGCCGCCTGTTGTGGCGTCTTCCGAAGAATCGTGCCAAGCGAACTGCTGAAAAAATCACAGGCTCGGAGCGCCCTCCTGCGCATTTCTCCGTCGTCGAGTCAGGCTGGCGGCCATACCGCCTCAACTCCGGGCGGGTCAGATTCGCGACGGGCCTTGGCGAATGGCGGTCAGATCCAGGGCCATCCCGACGCCAATCCACGCGACGATCAGCAGGATCTGCAGCCAGAACGGCCCGAAGAACAGCGAGACGATGAAGCCGACGCCAAAAGCCAAGCCCAGCAGGACCTGCTTCTCGACGATCTCGGGGACCCACGGAACCTTCTCGCGATTCTTCCGGGTCACGAACATTGCCAGCAACACGAACAGCAGCATGATCTGCGGCAATTCGGTCTTCAGCGACGTGAAGTGCCGAAGAGAAAAGAACGTCAGCATTCCCAATCCGAAGATGCCGTCAGTCAGAATGGTTCGCGTCGTCAGCGACATGAAGACGGCTTCGGCTGTCGGGTGGACCGCACAGAAGAACACGTTTAGAGTAGTCGCTGGTTTGAAATCGCTCAATCCGGAATCGGCCTCGATTCATGGCTCCTCTTGCCCCGCAAGGTTCCCCGATGTCCGCCGCCAAATCCGCCTGGCCCCGCACCGTCTGGTCGATCTCGACCCGCGTCGCCCTCGCCAGCCTGGCGGCCTGCGTCGTCCTGGCCGCCCTCAACAGCGTCGGTCTCTCCGCGGTGCGTGTCATGGCCCTTGAAGACACTGTCGAACCGAAGGACCACAACCTGCCACTGGTGAAGCAGAAGGAAGCCCTCCCCGATTATGAACTGATCGTCGTACTGCGAAGCGGCGGCCAGGTCAAACTGGGAGCGAAGCCCGACACCTCGGCGGCAGACGGGCTGGCGTGGACGCTGACCGAGCCGGTTGCGATCGGCGACATCGCGTCGATTCGTCTGGAAGAGCAGGATACGCTGGTCTCGGACGCCGTCGCCGAGGTGCAGTTCTCGACGGAGCCGGTGACGGACAAGGGGTACGAGTTCAGCTTCACGACGACGCGTTCGTTCGGCGTCGGCGTGCAGGCGTTTTTCCGGACGCCGGTCGGGCTGGCGATCGTCGGAGCGTTGTTCGTAGCGATCGTGCTGGTGCTGGTTTCGGCGTTTGCAACGTAGGAAGATGGACCGATTGCGCGAGCGATTTCTGAGGCTGTCGCAACTGCGGAAGACGCTGGTCTTCGGCGGGCTGGGGTTGGTGTCGGGGTGGGTGACGACGGTCGTCATCTGGCTGTTTGTTCGAGGCGAACTGAGCGTCCTGGCTGTCGCGCCGCACCTTGTTCCCGGCCTCTTCCTCGGCTTGATCGTCCTCAAGCCGCTGGCGGTTCTAGGCCAGATTTCTGGTCGCCCCCAATTGCCGTCGCTGGCTCCCGGAATTCTCAGCCATGTCCTGGGGGAGATCACTTTTGTAGTGCTGATAATCCTTGGAACGACCCTGGGCAATCCGAAGTGTACGAATGAGGCAGCCGCGCTTTCCGGGACATTCGCCGGATTCCTCCTAGCGAGATTATGTTTGCCATTCAAAACGCCGCGGAATTCTCGTGTCGGATGGCTGACGACGCTGGGAGTTGGCTTCGTTGCCAGCCTTGCAGCATGGGGATGCCAACTGTGGCTGCCTCAAGTTGCAGGACTGGGGTCGGCATCACTCGCTGGACTTTGGCTCATCGCCCTGATCTTCGTAACTCTACACGTGACGGCTGCCGTCTGCCTGAGCCTGCGGGAGTGGCCGGCGGCGAACGATGGGGTTGCGGACTGAGCTGACTCAGATCACGAAGTCGTACTGTTTCGTTGCCTGACGCTGAGTTACAATCGTTCGAGCTGCTTTCCAGGGAACCGTAAACGTGTCTGCCACCGCCTGGCCGTTCATTGAGTTCGACGATCGCGCCCGACCGCGACTGGCGGGATCGCGCTGGCACGTGTTGCAACTCCTGCGCGAGCACGTCGAGTTTCGCTGGGACGCCGAGCAGATCGCCCGACAACACCCGGATCTGACGCTGCCGCAGATTCACGCGGCCCTGGTGTATTACTACGACCATCGCGAAGAGCGCGACCGGCTGCTGGCTGACGAAGAGCGGGAGTTCGCGGAGTTGCGTGTCGCGACGGCAAGCCGCGAACTTCAGGCGCGGATGAGCCGATTCAAGTCGCTCTGCTAAGAGATTGAACGTCGCCGGGGTCTCTCTCGTAAGCCGTTTCTCAGAATTGCGTTACAGACACTCTCCTTCCATCCCAGCAATGGCCTCTTGATAAATACCGACCGTACGGTACAGTAAAGAAAACCAGCAGGTCGGAATTGCTCATGGCCTCCCCCGATACCCGCGACAAAATCTGTGAAGCCGCCATCCGGACCGCGAGCCGGGATGGACTGCTGGCGATGACGCTGGATAACGTTGCGAAAGAGGCGGGGGTCAGCAAAGGAGGGGTGATGTATCACTTCCCCTCCAAGGAAGAGCTGGTTCGCGGCACGCTCGAATACTTCGGGGCGAAGGTCGAGCTGATGATCCTGCAGCGGATTGCCGACGATCCCGAGCCGCGCTTCCGCTGGGTTCGCAGCATGCTGAGCTGCCTGTTCCCCGATCCGGAATCGCCCCCGTCGGACGGCGAACCATTCTCCCCCGAGCTGCTGGATGGCTTTATGCTGGCTGCCGTGGCGGCGGCTGTGAACAGTCCCGGTCTGATCGAGCCGTTGCGGCAGATGGGGCTGCGACTTCGACAACGGCTGCTGAGCGATCCAGAAGACGGGCTCGACCAGTTGCTCGTCTGGCTGGCGGTGGATGGGTTGTTTCTCTGGCAGTTTGTCGGTCTGATCCGGCGGGATGAGGCGCTGTATGCCGAGATCGGAGCGGCACTGCGGGCCAAAGTGGCTGCGATCCGCGACCGGGTGGATCTGACCCGGCGGAGCGACAGCAAGGAATTGCCATGAGTCATGCTCCTGTCGCAGCCGGACGGCGGAACTTGCGGGTGCTCTGGTCCGTGGTGCTGGTCGTTGTCCTGGCGGGCATCGCCGGAGCGACTGCCGTCCACCGGCTGCAGTCGGATTCGAAGTCTGGAAGGGAGTCCGCATCACCGGATCCCGCCGCGATTCCTGTGAACCACGTCCATGCACTGGGGCGGCTGGAACCGGCCGGGACGGTGTTGAGTCTCTCGCCTCCTTCGGGGAACGAAGGAGCCCGCGTCGAGCGGATGCTGGTGGCGGAGGGAGACGATGTCCCGGCGGACTTCGTCGTCGCGACCCTCGATAACGCCGACCGGCGCAGGGCGGCGCTCGCCGAGGCGGAGGCCCGGCTCGATGCGGCGAAGGCCCGGCTGAATCAGACCCGGGCGGGCGCCAAGGAGGGGGATATCGCGGCTCAGCGATACGCAGTCGATGTGGTCGTCGAGCAGATCAAGGTGGCCCAGCGCGAGCTGAAGCGCGCCCGCGAACTGCATGCGAAAAACGTGCTGACGATCGAGGACCTCGACAACAAACAGTGGGCGGTCGACCGGGCGGAGCTGGAGCATCGGCGGGCGCAGGAACTGCTGAAGAGCGTCAGCGAAGTCCGCGAGATCGACGTGCGCGTCGCCGAGCAGGATGTCGCCACGGCGCTGGCGGCCGTCCAGCGGGCGCAGTCGGAACTGGATGCGTCCGAAGTCCGGACGCGCTCGGCGGGACGGATTCTCAAGATTCATACCCACCAGGGGGAACGGATCGGGGACCAGGGGCTGCTGGAGATCGGCGACGTACTGCACATGGAAGCCGTGGCGGAGATCTTCGAGGCCGACGTGTTTCGCGTCCGTCCGGGACAGGTTGCCCTGGTCAAGCTGGACTGCGCCAACGAGGAGCTGCGCGGCGAAGTCGCCGAGGTCGGGCACCTCGTCGCCCGCAAAGCCGTCCTGTCCAACGATCCGGTCAGCGATACCGACGCCCGCGTCGTCGAAGTTCGCATTCGCCTGAATCCCGAGGACTGCGAGCGCGTGGCCCGACTGTCGAACGCCCGCGTGGAAGTTCAGATCGAACTGCCGACCAAGTAACGCCGACGCCCCTGGCTGGAGCTGCGAGCCGTGCTGTCCAGCGCCAAAGTCGCCTGGTACCAACTGAGCCATCAGAAGATGAAGCTGGCGGTGGCGGCGGCGGGGGTCGTCGTCGCGGTGATGCTGATGCTCGTCCAACTTGGCATCCGCGAAGGAGCGATGGACAACAGCGTGGCGATCGCCCGGCGGATCACCGCGGATCTCGTCGTCGTCAGCCCGCGGACGCGGACGATCTTTCAGTCGGCTCAGTTTCCGCGGAGGCTGCTGTTTCGACTTCCCGCTCACGCGGGCGTGGCGGCTGTCGAAGAGATGTATATGGGGCAGGCCCGATTCCGCAATCCCTGGGAGCATCGCGAGCATCCGATCAACGTGTTCGGGCTCGACCCGCTCCATCCGATGCTCGACCTGCCCGGCTTCGCCGCCCGGGCCGACGAGCTGCAGCTTCCCGATCGGATTCTGTTCGACGGCTTCAGCCGGACGACGTACGGCCCGGTCGTCGACCACATCCGCGAACACGGATTTCTGGAGACGGAGATCAACTTCCGACGGGTGAAAATCATTGAAACGATCAACGTCGGAATCTCGATCACATCCGACGGCAATCTGTATACTTCACCCGCTAATTTTCTCCGTCTGTTTCCAACCCGCGACCCCGGCGCCGTCGACATCGGACTGGTCCGACTCGAACCGGGGGTCGACAGTCGGCGGATGCGCGACGCGCTGGCGCCGCTGCTGGGGAAGGAAGCGAAGATCATGACCCGCGCGGAGCTCGTCGCTTCCGAAGTCCAGTTCCTGCGGGAAAGCGCCCCGATCGACTTCATCTTTGGCATGGGAGCGGCGGTCGGATTCTTTATCGGCTTCGTCGTGGTCTATCAGATCCTCTATACCGAGGTGACGAACCATCTGCCGCAGTTCGCCACGATGAAGGCGATGGGGTTTACCGACGGCTATCTGCTCCAGATCGTCCTCAGCCAGGCGTTCATTCTGTCGATTCTGGGCTACATCCCCGGCTTCTTCCTGGCGCTGGTGCTGTATCGCGTGGCGACGGTGGCCATCCAGATGCAGTTCGCCATGACGGTCCAGCGCGCCACGATGGTCTTTACGTTGACGTTGATCATGTGCGGACTCTCGGGACTGATCGCGATTCGCAAGGCGTGGACCGCTGACCCGGCGGATGTCTTCTGATGGAAACACAAGCACCTCCGGCCGCAGTGTCAAAGTCGCTGGGCAACTCCGCAATCGCCGCCCGCGGGCTGAACTTCGCATTTGGCGAAGGAGAGCTGCGGAAGCAGATTCTGTTCGATGTGTCGTTCGATGTTGCTCCGGGCGAGGTCGTGCTGCTGACCGGGCCGAGCGGCAGCGGCAAGACCACGCTGCTGACGCTGATCGGTGGACTGCGGCACGTGCGCGAAGGGGAACTGACGGTGCTGGCCCGCGCTCTGCACCATGCGAGCGCCGCCGACCTGGTGCAGGTCCGCCGGCAGATTGGATTCATTTTTCAGCAGCACAATCTGCTGCCGTTTCTGACGGCCCGGATGAATGTCGAGCTGATGTTTCAGCTCCACCCGGAAGTTCCTCAGAGCGAAGTTCGTCGCCGGTCGGAAGATCTGCTGACCCGCGTCGGGCTTGGCGACCGGCTCGACTATCACCCGGCGCGGTTGTCAGGCGGGCAGAAGCAGCGCGTGGCCATCGCCCGCGCGCTGGCGGCAGAACCGGCGCTAATTCTGGCGGATGAGCCGACCGCCGCACTCGACAGTCAATCGGGGCGCGACGTCGTGGACCTTTTGCAGGAACTGGCGCGCAGCCGGGGCTGCCCGGTGCTGATGGTCACGCACGACAATCGCGTGCTGGACATCGCCGACCGGATCATTCACATGGAAGACGGTCGCGTTCACTCGGACTGACATCGACGTAGAGAGAAGGCCTCTCGCAGAGCCGCAGAACAGACGCAATCGTCTTCCCGCCTCGCACGGGAATGATGGAATCGCAGGCCGCATCGGGCGAAAACTGGCACGGACCGTTGACAACACTCTCCATAACAGAGTGTGATCCGCCGTGAGTTGCAACATCGCCATCGCGAACGGGTGCATCTCGCAAAAATCGCTACGGACCGTTGACCACGGTCGGCATCGCAGGACGCGGAGCTGGCAGAGAAGAGCTGACGACGACGAGGTGCTTTCACAAGGTCGGAACAGAGGAAACGTCCAGGAATTGTTCCGGTCGATTTGGCGCCTTTGCGCGAGATCTTTACGTCCTCAAAACGGCAAATCGGGGCATCGCGAAGACGCTCCTGCCCCGGCCGCCCCGAATACCAACCCACAGGATCATCGCCTCATGACCACGCGTATCACCGGATTGACAGCCCACGACATTCGCTTTCCCACTTCACGGATGCTCGATGGCTCCGACGCCATGAATCCCGATCCGGATTACTCCGCGGCGTATGTCGTCCTGCAGACGAACGATCCGCAGGGAGTCGCCGGGCACGGAATGACCTTCACGATCGGCCGGGGGAACGAGCTATGCGTCGCGGCGATCGAAGCGTTGCAACCGCTCGTCGTCGGCCTGAGCATCGACGAGTTCGCGGCCGATCCGGGGGCGTTCTGGCGACACATCACCGGCGACAGTCAGCTCCGCTGGGTCGGACCGGAGAAGGGGGTGATTCACCTCGCCACCGCCGCGGTGGTCAACGCAGTCTGGGACCTCTATGCCAAGACGGCTGGAAAACCGCTCTGGCGGTTGTTTGCCGACATGACGCCTGAGGAACTGGTCGGCTGCGTCGACTTCCGCTACTTGACGGATGCTCTGACGCGGAACGAGGCGCTCGACATCGTCCGTAAGCTGCAGCCGACACGAGCAGAGCGGATCGCGCTGCTGCAGGACCAGGGCTATCCGGCCTACACGACTTCGGCGGGCTGGCTGGGATATTCCGACGACAAGCTGCGGCAGCTCTGCCGGGATTGCCTGGCGCAGGGCTGGGAGGTCTTCAAGATCAAGGTGGGGCGTGACCTGGAGGACGATGTCCGCCGGTGCCGGATCATCCGCGAAGAGATCGGCTGGGACCGCCGGCTGATGATGGACGCCAACCAGGTGTGGGACGTCGGCCCGGCGATCGAATGGATGCAGCGCCTCGCCGAGTTCAAGCCGTGGTTTATCGAGGAACCGACCAATCCGGACGACGTGCTGGGACACGCGGCGATTGCGAAGGCGGTGGCGCCGATCCAGGTCGCAACGGGAGAGCACTGTGCGAACCGGATCATGTTCAAACAGTTTCTGCAGTCGGGCGCGATCGGCGTGTGCCAGATCGACAGTTGCCGGCTGGGGGGCGTCAACGAGGTGCTGGCGGTGATGCTGCTGGCGGCCAAATTCGGCGTGCCCGTCTGTCCGCACGCGGGGGGGGTGGGACTGTGCGAGTACGTGCAGCACCTGGCGATGATTGACTACATCTGCCTGAGCGGCTCGCTGGAGAACCGGCTGTGCGAGTACGCCGGGCACCTGCACGAGCACTTCTATCACCCGGCGATCATCCGGAACGGCCGGTATCAGCCGCCGACGGCGCCGGGGTACAGTATTGAGATGTTGCCCGCATCCATTGCGGAGTACACTTACCCGACCGGTCCGGCCTGGAGGTAGGGCCGGTTCCACCGGCCGAATCGATGGAGAACGGGAAGGGGCCCATGCTGCGCGCAGCGACTTTTGCCCTCGCCCTGGTCCTCCCGGCCTCGGCACAGGAGCCGCCGAAGACGGATTTCGGTTTCGATCCGAAGACAATTTCCGCCCCGGACCCGGCGTATGGTCCGCCAGTGGCGCGGGTGTTCGGGGAGTACATCTATCTGGCTCGGGCCGGCGAGGCTCCACGAAAGATTGACCAGGATCTCGTGGACGGGATCACCAGCAGCGTCTGGCACGACCTGCAGTTGTGGCTGATCGAGAAGGAGCGGATTGCCGCCACACCGCAGGAAATTGAACAGGTCGCGACCCGGATGCGATTGCTGATGTGGAGCGCCGGTCCGAAATTCGAGTTCGATCTCGCGAGCATCCTTTTTCAGGAAGTCTTCCAGCATTGGATGGGTGCGTGCTGGGTGACGCAGTGGAAGATCGATCGCCTGCTCTACCAGCGCTATGGCGGTGGGACGGTCATTTTTCAGCAGTTCAGTCCGCAGGAACCGGTCGGGGCGCACCGTCGTTTCCTTGAAGAAGCGGAGGCGGCGAAGGCGATTGAATTCTATGATCCGGAGGTCCGCAAAAGGTTCTGGAAATACTACCTCGACGAGGATGGCAGCCTGTTGCACGCCATCCCCTCGGAGGATGTCGATTTTGACCAGCCGTGGTGGCTGAAGCCGGCGGATGCTGAGCGGTGACGACAGTGTCGGCCGGAAGCATTTGAATTCGAGACCATAGCCATCGGGAACGCGCCGCACCCATGTCACCGCCAACGCTCCGCGAACCCTGGTTCCTCAAGCACAGAACATCAATCTGGCAGCGGGCCATCGTGATGTCGCTCGTGCTTGGGGGGCTTGGATTCCTTGCCGGGCTGATCTGGCTCATGGAAATGTTCGTCTTGTTGAGTTTGATTGAACTGCCGGACAACGCGAGAGTCTTCGCGTTCGGAGTGGCTGGAAGTCTTGCGCTCGGAGCGGGAGTCGCTGTTCCTTACTTGAGTTGGATCGGAACACGTTTCGGAATACTGCGGACGCGGCTGAATTGTCTCGTCGGTGTTGCTGCAATTCTGTCTGCAGCGACCGCATTCACCTTGGATCCAACGTGGATCTTTAATCCGCCGGTTGTATCGCATTCAGGCACCACGTTTTTCAGGATTCATATTCCTGTTGTCATTCTGATCCAGTTTCCATTCATCTGGCTGGCCTGGAGCGCGGCTCTCTTACGACGAACCTGGGGCTGGCTCATCATGAGTGGTCTTTCAGCCGGTTCACTTCTTGCGATTCCGGCGACGATCTATGCGATTGGAGCCGTGCTGAATCAGTGGAGCGACCAGCTCTCACTGCAATTCCAGCAAATCGCCGTCATCACGGTTGGGGGAACATCGACCAGCCAGTTCCTGGCTCTGTTGGTCATTCCCTGGGGCATCCCGTTCTGGTTCCCGCCGGCGCGGGAGCCCGCTCCGCAATGACGCCGTCCTGCAAAGACGGCCGGCACAGCCGGCCCTACGCCCCCTTGGCTCTCGACTCTGGACTCTCGTCTCTCGACTTCATTCGATCTTCGTCGCACGAAATCTTCACTCTCAGTCCGGCGCAAACTGCCGCACCGAACCGTCCGCGACCTGCTGCGGGATGTGCTGCTGCTCGCTGCGCAGGATCAGAAAGCGTTCCAGGACCAGCGCATCGATATTCGTCGCCGCGAAACACCGCCAGGCGTCTTCCGGCGTGCAGACGATCGGTTCCCCGCGGACGTTGAAGCTGGTGTTGATCACCACCGGGCAGCCCGTCTGATTGCGAAACTGGTCGAGCAGCCGCCAGAACCGCCCGTGACGCTGCTCGTCCACCGTCTGCACGCGGGCCGAATGATCCATGTGCGTGATCGCGGGAACATCCGACCGCGGCGTATGCACCGCCGCCAGCCCTTCGCTAAGCATCCCCGCCGGCGTCGCCCGCCAATGCTCGGGCCGGACCTTCACAACGGTCATCATGTACGGCCCGAGATCCTGCGGCCGAGCGTCGAAGTAGTCTGCCGCGGCGTCTTCCAGGATCGCCGGGGCGAATGGGCGGAATGACTCGCGGAATTTGATCTTCAGATTCATCACCGATTGCAGCTTCGGGCTGCGGGGATCGCCCAGGATGCTGCGGGAACCGAGCGCCCGCGGCCCGAACTCCATCCGCCCCTGGCACCACCCCACCACCTGCTCATCCGCCAGCAGCCCGGCGACGCGCTCGCAAAGCTCGTCGTCGCTCAATTCGTGATAGGTTGCTCTCTCGCGATTGAGCAGGGCCCGAATCTCGTCCTCGACAAACGCCGGCCCCAGCAGCGATCCCTGCTGAGAATCCTCCGGGCGGACCTTCCGGGTTTCCCCCAGCAACTGATGGTTGACGAACTGCGCCGCACCGAGGGCGCCCCCGGCATCGCCCGCCGCGGGCTGGATCCAGATCCGCTCGAAGGGACCCTCGCGCGACAGTCGGCCATTCGCCACGCAGTTCAGCGCGACCCCGCCCGCCAGGCAGATGTGTCGCATTCCAGTCCGCGCCTGAAGCTGCCGGGCCATCCGCAGCACGATTTCCTCGGTCACGTCCTGAATCGACGCCGCCAGATCACATTCCCGCTGCGTCAGCGGCGACTCGGGAGGCCGGGGCGGACCGCCGAAGAGCTGCTCGAACTTCCGGCTCGTCATCCGCAATCCGTGCCAGTAGTCGAAGTACGACAGGTCGAGCCGGAATGAGCCGTCTTCCTTCAGATCCAGTAATTTCTCGCGGATCGTTGCGGCGTAGATGGGCTTTCCGTAGGGGGCCAGGCCCATCAGCTTGTATTCGCCCGAATTCACGCGGAAGCCGCAGAAGTAGGTGAAGGCCGAGTACAACAGTCCCAGCGAATGGGGATAGCGCAGCTCTTGCTGCAGTTCGATCCGCTCGCCGCGCCCGACGCCGCAACTCGCCGTCGCCCATTCGCCCACGCCGTCGATCGTCAGAATCGCCGCCTCGTCGAATGGCGAAGGATAGAACGCGCTGGCTGCGTGCGACTCGTGATGCTCGACGAACACGAATCGCCGGCGGTAATCCTTGAGCGGCCCTGACCGCAGCTCGCGCTGCAGAAAGAGCTTGTCCTTCAGCCAGACCGGCAGTGCCTGCAGAAAAACGCGAAAACCGCGCGGGGCGGCCGCGAGCTGCGTCTCCAGCAGCCGGTCGAACTTGAGCAGCGGCTTTTCGTAATAGGCGACGTAGTCGAGTTTGTCGGCCGTCAGCCCCCCCGCCTGCAGGCAGTATTCGATCGCGTGAGCCGGAAACGACGGATCGTGCTTCTTCCGCGTAAACCGCTCTTCCTGCGCCGCGGCGACGATCTCGCCATCCACGACCAGCGCGGCCGCAGCGTCGTGATAGAACGCGGAAATTCCGAGAATTGCTGACATGCGGCGTGTGTCCGAAGCGTCGCCAGGGTGAGAGAATGCTTGGCTCCTCAGGCTAGCATGCGCCAGTGGCGGGTGTCATCTGCAGGGGACCGGGTCGGCATCGACGGGTCGACGGCGTGCCCGGCCACAGGCCAGATCGTGCGTCTCCGAACTGGTCGCAATCCGCGAACTGCGAAGATAAGCCGGAGTTTATCTTCGCCTCATGCGCCCCTCAGGCATTGCTCTCATGATGGGTGCGTTGGCTGCCAAGCCGCAGTTCCCTGCATCCCGGATCTGAGGAGAGAATCGATGATCACCAGGCAACTTCCAGCGGCGCATCAGAATTTCCCCGTCGAATGGGTTCGCGATCATTCTTCCATGGAGGACGAGCTGAGCAGCCCGATTTCGCAGCCCGCGCGGTACGACGTGGAAGTCTGGTACTGGACGGCCCTGGCAGCAGCGCTCGTCGCGATCCGACTGCTGTACCCCGCACCCGACTGGCAGAGAACACCCCCGCTGCAAGCGTCGACGAATCTCGAACACATCGAGCGACGGGAAACATCCGCTCCGGAATCGAACCGTCCGAGATCCGACGAGTCCGGCTCGCGCGTTGTACATCGGAATCTGCATCCCGCAGAATAACGAACAGATTCATGCGGCGACCCGATCCGCCCCCCGGGACATTCGGGACCGACCGGAGTGACCAGTTCCATGAGCGCGCGCATCCTGCTGATTGAAGACGAGCCCGAGATCGCCGGATTCATTCTGCGCGGACTGAGGGAAGAGGGCTACACCGTCGAGCACGAAAGCAACGGCGTCGACGGACTGGCGGCGCTGA
Source organism: Planctellipticum variicoloris (assembly GCF_030622045.1). Lineage (NCBI taxonomy): Bacteria > Pseudomonadati > Planctomycetota > Planctomycetia > Planctomycetales > Planctomycetaceae > Planctellipticum > Planctellipticum variicoloris. The sequence goes on from NZ_CP130886.1 coordinate 7,007,688, forward strand.
CCCAGCAGGTCTGGGATGCCGTCATTCTCGACTGGAGACTCCCCGGCCAGGATGGGCTTGCCGTGTTGAAGGAATACCGCCAGCGCGATCGACAGACCCCGGTTCTATTTCTGACGGCCCGCGACAGCGTCCTCGATCGCGTCACCGGCCTCAACGGCGGCGCCGACGACTATCTGTGCAAGCCGTTCGCTTTCGTCGAACTGCTCGCGCGGATCCGGGCGCTGCTCCGCCGGGAAGACCGTCGCCCCGGCGTCGTTCTCACCTACTCCGACGTCAGCGTTGACATGGTCACGCGACAGTCGACGCGAGGCGGTCAGCGGCTGGATCTCACGGCTCGCGAAGAAGCATTGCTGGCGTTCTTTCTGCGACACCCCGAACAGGTGCTGACCAGGACGCGGATCTACGAGGCCGTCTGGGATGAACGCTACGACGGAATGTCGAACACGCTCGAAGTCCACGTCATGGAGCTGCGGAAGAAGCTGGAACGGTATGGGCCGCGCCTGATTCACACTCTCCGCGGACGCGGCTACCGCCTGGGCGAATCGGAGTGATGACGCGTTTCTCGTCCCGGGCCTCTGAGATGCGAGTTCCATGACGCTCACGACCAGGTTGACGGTCTATTTCCTGACAGTGCTCGGCATCGTCCTGTTGCTGCTGACGGCGACCGTCTGGGGATTGGTTCGCTGGTCACTCTACGGCGACCTCGCCGGTCGCGTCGACCACATCATGTCGGCCCTGGTCGCATCGGTTGAAATTGAACCCGACGGAGTCGAGTGGAACCCCAAGGAGCACGAGCTCCTGGCGCTGCGGAAGCCCGTCGCTCAGGACATCGCCTGGGTCGTCCTCGATCCCGACGGACGGGCCATCGACCACTCCAACCTCAACCTTCCTCCCGAGGCCACCGCCGATACGCAGTCGTTCGCCAACGCGCCTCCCCGCTGGCTCCCCGGAACCGGCGAATCCTGGCTCGTGCTGGTTCGACAGGTGGAAATCGGCGACTTCGGAGCCGCCAGTCAAACGGGTGATGAAGAAGCCCACCCCGACGACGTCCCGGAGTACCCCCGACTGACCTTCGCGGCGGCGATCTCGAATCAAGGCGTCGAACGCCAACTGGCCGGCGTGCTGCTGGGAGTCTTGCTGGCGGCCCTGGCCCTGTGGAGCCTGTGCGCCTTCTTGAGCCGCCGCGCCTGCCGCCAGGCCCTGCGACCGGTCCGCGAGATGGCCGAGGCCGCCGCCCGGATCGAGGCAACGCGCCTGGACCGCCGACTCCCCGTCGCCCCGGACCGTGACGAGCTGCAGGAGCTCGCCGTCACCTTCAATACGCTCCTCGACCGCCTCGAATCGGCTTTTGCGCAGGAACGCCGGTTCGCGGCCGACGCCTCCCATCAGTTGCGAACCCCGTTGACTGTCATGCTCGGCGAACTCGACGTCACGCTGCTGCGCGATCGCGACGCTCCAGCCTATCAGGACACGCTGCAGCGGGTCCGCGCTCAAGCCCGGCGATTGATCGGCATGGTCGAATCACTCCTCTGGCTGGCTCGGACCGACTTTGAATCGCACGTCGATGCCATCGATCCCCTCGACCTGGTCGCGTGGCTGACCGACTGGCGCGCGCGGAGAGGGGCTGAGCCCCGCCTGCGGATGGTGCTCGAACCAGCCCTGCCGGCCTTCGCGCGAATCCGGCCGCTGCTGCTGGAACAGGCCCTCGGGAACGTGGTCGATAACGCCCTCCGCTACGGCCCGCCCGATCACCCCGTCACGGTGCGGCTTCAATCTGGTCCGGCAGAAGTTACCATCTCCATCCACAACGAAGGTGCGACAATCGCTCCGGAGGACTTGCCTCATCTCTTCGAGCCCTTCTACCGTTCCACGGCCCCCGCCGTCACGCGCCAACCCGGCAGCGGTCTGGGACTGCCGATTGTGTTGCGGATTCTCAAGCTGCACGGAGGCGCCGTCGAGGTCTCGTCCAACGCCACATCCGGCACGACGTTCGAGATGCGGCTGCCACGCTCAACCCCGTTGGCCGAGTCACCCGGACAGTAGCGACTCGCGCAACAACCGAACTTCTTCCGACCGCAATCACGCGATCATCGTTCTGGCAGTCATCCCGGCCGTCACCCCTCGTCGAAGGGAATCGCACCGTCACCCCTCGTCGAAGGGAATCGCACCGTCACCCCTCTTCAAAGGGAATCGCACCGTCACCCGGCGGTCGCCCCGCCTTGTGCCAGATCGTTTCCATAAACTCGTGGTGTCCCTTCCGGCTGACGCCATACTCGATGGTCGAGAGAATCGACCACCAGTTCCGGCCGGCCAGCGACTGGACGGGAAACCACAGGCCCGGCAAGGCCAGGCTCTTGAGGATTCCCCGATGATCGGGCGCCGCCTCGACGAAGGCCTGTCCGTCGTGTCGATTCCAGTGGAACGTCAGCGGGTCCCCATCGAAGACGGCGACGTACTCGGTGACGCCGGCACGTTCGAATTCGCCGCGGCGCGATTCGTACTCGGCCATCTCTTCAGAGTCGAAGACATCCAGCACGAAATTGGGCGGCCCCTCGAAACCGTTGTCGACGGGTTCGCACTGCTTCAGCCGGCCGTGATTGACCATCGCGACCAGCCCGGGAACGATGCGCGACCGGTGATCGAGCTGCACGGGAACATGCAGGCAGACGTAGATGCCGGGCGTGAAGAGGCGGTAGTGGTTGACGCAGAGGGCCAGATCGGTCAGCAGGACGGATTTCGCGGTCGTGAGTTCCGGCATGGGTTTGGCCTTTGCCTGCCAGAGATGCGGAAATTCCGTGTCTTTTGGAATGCGACGATGTGAGAATACCGGAGGATGGACGGCCGTCAATCGCAGACAGAGTCAACGATGCTGCAGGCAAAGATTGTGTCGCGACGCACCGGCCCTGAACTGGAGCAGCACTTGGAATTCCGCGACTTCTCACCGCCGGCCGAGCCGACGCTCAACGTGCAGCGTGATGCCCTGCAGAAGGGGCTCGGGCGGGCGATGCAGTGGGCACGGGCCGGGCGGCTGTCGAAAGACGCGCTGCTGGAGGCGTGCCTGCACGAGCAGCGGATTGATATTCAGTGTGAAGAGAATCGCGGGGAGTGGCTCTGGAACGTCGCGCAGGCGGCCGGCGCGATCGAATACCTTCGGGAACCGATCCTGGAGGCGTTTCGCAGTCTGTCGAACGAACGAGACGCCTATCAGATGTGCGTCCTTGCGGGGCAGTTTGCGCACTGGGGAGACGGCCGATTTGTCGACGCCATTTACGACATCGTCGAACGCCGGCCGTTTGCTCTCAAATACCCGTCAATCGGCGAAGGACAGTTGATGGACATCGCCGGCGAACCCGGCCTGCTGTTCATCGCGGGGATTCGCGGCCGGCTGCTGCGGGAACGGAGCTGGGAATGGGATGACGGAGCGATCGTGGACTGGGCGATTGAGCAATTCGGCGAAGATAGAACAGCCGAGGTTCTGCAGGCATCGGACGACTCTGACGTTCGGCGTTTTTTCGGGGTCTGGAAGAATCAGGTTTCCGTGGAACCAGCCTCGCCAGGCTCGTCGCTGGTTGATCAACTGCGGACGGCCTCCGCACTGGATGCGATCGCCGACGCGAGGACGACTGGGAACAGGTTCCGTATGAGGACGTGGGCGAAGTATGCAAAGGCCGATGACCTGAAGCTCGTCATGAATCATCTGTGGGTCGAGGAAGATCCGGCGGCCTTGGCGAAGCTGCTGCGGATATTCTGGGGCGGTCCATTGCCCGAGTTCGATAAGCGGCTGATCGGCCTGTGCGGGCATGAGCACGAGCAAGTTCGACGTGCCGCTTACTACGCGCTGGCGGAGAACAGGCATCCGAAGATCCGTGAGTTCGCGCTGCAGCGACTCGATAAACTGACTGGAGAGTTGCCAGTCCTTCGACTGTTGACGAAGAACTACGAGCCGGGCGATGAACAACGAATTCTCGCCGCGATCCAGCCGTCAGACGACATATCCTTCCTGCATTGGCTGATCCTGGATCTGCTCAACGTCATTGAGGCGAATCCCGATTCGGACAGCTCACAGCTTGGCATCGCCGTCTATGCGTTGTCGCCATGCGCCAACTGCCGCAACCGAGCGGTCGAATTGATGGTTGAGGAAGGCGTTGCTCCCGACTGGTTGCTCGAAGAATGCCGCGACGATTCCGAGGAAGATTGTCGCAAAGTTGTCAGCGAGCAAAACACACCACCCGACGGCCAACAGTCGGCCTGACCGGAGCTACTTCCCCGCCGCCTCCCACGCCTTCATCTGCGCGATGTTCCGCTCCAGCTCCGCCCGCCGCTCCCCTTTCACATTCGACAGATACGCCGCCATCTCGGCGTCATACGCCGCGGCGGACTCGGGAGTCCGGCCGTGATCGTTCGTTTCGCCCATCCACCGGTCGAGCCGGGCCCGCAGCTTTTCCAGCACGGCCAGGTGCTCCGGTTCTCCGGCCAGATTGCGGAGCTGATACCGGTCGGTCTGCCACTCGTAAAGCTCTTCGGCGGGCCGGGTCGGTGCAAACAACAACCGCTCCTGCAGGTCATCGAGTTTTCCTGCGGCATGCAGCTCCCGCAGCCGGAGCAGGATCGGTTTGTTGTCCTTGTAGGCGTTCGGTTGCAGCATGGGCCGGTCCGGATGGAAGTTGCGGATGTAGAGCCAGCGATCGGTCCGGACCGATCGGATCCGCTCCGTCGTCTCGTCGCAGCGGTCGCGGGCTGCGAAGATTTCGGGCCGCGGCTGGTACTCTTTGCCGAAGACGTTCCGGCCCTGCATGGTCGGCGGGATGGCGATCCCCGCCGCGGACAGCGAGATCGCCGGCAGGTCGATGTGCTCGACCAGATCGTCGCGGACGCCGCGCGGAATCCCCGGCCCGCGGATCACCAGCGGCACGTGCGTTCCTTCGTTGTACAGAAACTGCTTCCCGCGAGCGTGGCTGATGCCGTGATCGGTCATGAAGATCACCAGCGTCTGGTCGAGAATTTTTTCCGCTTCCAGCCGCGCGAGGACCTGCCCGACCTGCCAGTCGGTGTAGCGGCAGGCATCCAGATACCGAGCCCAGTCGTGCCGCAGGACTTCGTCGCGCGGGTAATAGGGCGGCAGCTCGACGCTCGCCGGATCGGTCAGCGTCCCCAGCGCGGCCTTAGCCGTTTCCTCCCAGTTCTTCCCCTCGCGGTATTTGCCGCCGTGGAGCTGGACCTGCATGAAGAACGGCTGCCCCGGCTTCCGCCCGGCCCAGTCGGGACCGTCATAGATCGCCTTTTCCCACTCGAAGTTGTAGTCGGTCTTGCCAAGCCGCCTGTTCCCCGCGATGCCGGCGCCGATGCAGGTGTAGTAACCCGCCTGCTGGAACAACTTCGGGACCGGAATGACACCGGCCGGCAGCGCGATCTGCTGGTCCCCCCGTCCGCTGCGATGGTGGTGGGCGCCAAGGCTGGTCTGATATATCCCCGTGATCAGAGCCGACCGGCAGGCGGAACAGACCGGAGCGGTCACGTAGGCGTGCGTGAACCGCGTCCCTTCGCGAGCGAGGCGATCGACATTGGGAGTCGCGACCTGCGTCTCTCCGTAGCACGAAAAGTTGGCGGACATGTCGTCGACGAAGATCCAGACGATGTTGGGCCGGTCGGCGGCGGACCCGGTCGATTCGATCCCGAGCGCAAGGAATCCAACCAGAAGTGCCATCCAGACGCGGTACATCGTCAGTCTCCGGGATGCAGATGTCGTTCTCAGCGGCGATTTGTCAGCCGACAGCTTAACCCCGTTCTCCCGGATCGTCAGCCCGCCTGGCAAACTCTGCGGACTGGAGAGACTCTGGCGGAGCTGTCGGTCCTGCGGCAGTTGCCGCCTGGAACAGTCGATAATGAAAGGCGTGATGTTCCGCGTCTCCCGATTCGGCGGCCACTCAGCCATGCGACCGTTGCGTTCCCAGCTCTGTCGACCCTCCCGGCGATTCGCCGCGCTGCTGGCGCTGGCGTCGCTCGGTGCGTCGGGCTGTCGAACGCTCGTCCTCCCCGGCATGCCAGTCTTCGAATGGCATGCTCTCGAGACGGCGCCGCTGTCGGCCAAGGCCACGGAAGACGGCGTCGAGCAGGCGGTCTGGCAGACCGAAAACCTCACCAGTCACGGGACCATCCAGCTCATTCGCGCCCAGTCGTTCGACGAAGCCCCGTCCGACGCCGGCGAACCGGCCCGCCTGTCCGTCCTGGCCGACGAGTAAGCGTCGTCCGACGAGTGGCGGTCATTGACCCCGAGCCTTCCCGTCGGTCCCCCGCTGTGGAATACTGGCGACGCCGGTGCGGACCCTGCTGCAGTCCGGCGGCATTCCCGTGTCCGCTCCCGTCGACAGAAAGTCCAATCTATGGCCGCCGAACCTCGGGCCGACGGCAATCGCCGCGCGGTCGGCAAGCTGCTCCGCACCCTGCAATGGGCTTTTACCGGCGCCGCCGTCCTGTGGTGGGTCTGGGCGGCGCTCGTGCTGTGGGCGGCGTTCACCCGTTCCGGCAACAAGCTCGGGGCGTTTCTGGCGATCTACCTGCTCCTCACCGTCGGCGCGAGCGGCGTCGCCTTCGTGATGATGATGTGGGACAAATGGCGCGCCATCCGCGTCAAACCGCGCGTTTCCGAATCGACCCTGCTGTTCTGCAGCCTGGCCGGCGGCTGGCCGGGAACGCAGCTCGCCCGCATGCTGTTCCGACATAAGACACAGAAAGTCGGCTTCCGCGCCATCTACTGGCTCATCGTCTCGCTCCACCTGCTGCTGCTCGGCTACATCTGGTGGAGCGACTGGTTCCGTCTGATGGCGCAAGCCCTGATCTACAAAGCCCCCGCCGCCTGAATCCGCCGGACGAACCTCCGTCGCGTCTTTGGAGTCAATCTGCCATCCGGCATTTTCGTCGCCGACCGAGCGATACTCGTCCCGATTCTCTGGAACGTTTTTCGATGAACTTCGCACGCTGGACCTTCTCGATCGCCGGCTGGTACGGTCTGGCGGTCATCCTGCCCCAGTACTTTCTGGAGCGCCGCATCGGACTGGACTATCCGCCGGCGATCACCCATCCGGAGCACTTTTACGGCTTCATCGGTGTTGCGCTGGCCTGGCAGGTGGCGTTTCTGATCATGTCCCGCGACCCGGTCCGCTATCGGCCGCTGATGCTCGCGGGAGTCCTCGAAAAGGCCTCCTTCGGCATCGCCGCTCTGGTCCTCTACTTCCAGAACCGCCTGGCCGTCGCGCTGGTCCCGTTCGCCCTCCTCGATCTGGTGCTGGGCGTGCTGTTCCTGGAGGCGTACCGTCGGACGGGAAATGCCTCCACCCTCAAGAACGCGTCGGGTGGCACGCTCTGAGTCTTCGAAGGGCGTGTCTTCGAGAGAGACCACGCCCATCGCAAAGCCTCTGGGCGTGCCACCCAAATATGACATACTGAAGCAGCGACTCAGCGCGCCGTCGCCGCCAGAGCGAGCGCGCCGTGAACCACCACGCTCTCGCCCAGCCCCGCCGGCACAACGTCAAACGCTCCCCGCAGCGGGGGAAACAGGTAGCGGTTCACGGCAGCGCGCAAAGGCTCGAAGAAGAGCTCTTCGCCAGCCAGTGACACCCCGCCTCCTACGACGACCACGTCCGGTGCAATCAGCGTCCCGACTTGCGCAATCGCCCAGCCGAGCACTTCGACAGCGTTGCCGTAGACCTCGCGGGCGGCGGCATTCCCCGCCATCGCCGCGGTGGCCACCAGCCGCGACGAAAGTTGATCGATCTCCCGCTGCGATCGATTCAGCAGATCTTCGGCGTCCCGTTCGTCGGCATGCTCCGCCACCCAGCGCCGGGCGGCCTGTTCGATTCCTGGCCCCGCCGCCCGCGACTCGACCGTGGCGTGGGGATCGCGGCAATCCAGACCCGGCCGCAGGTGCCCGATCTCCGCCGCCGCGGGGCGGTCCGTTCCGTGAATTTTCCGGTCGATCACCAGCCCCCCGCCGATCCCAGTGCCGACGGTGACGTAGAACACCGTCCGCAGACCGCGACCGGCGCCGAAACATGCCTCCGCCAGGCAGGCCGAGTCGCAGTCGTTCCCCAGGCAGGCGGGCCGTTGCAGTTCGGTCCGGCACCACTCCGCCAGTGGGAATCCGTCCCAGCCGTTCACCTGGTGGCTGGTCTGCACGATGCCCCGATCGCCGAAGACCGGTCCGCCAAAGCCGAAGCCGACGCGTTCGATGTCGTAGGCGGCGATCAGCTCCCGCCCGGTTTCGCGGATCTGGCCCAGAATGCCCTGCGCTCCGCGCGAGCGATCGATGTCGCGCCGCTCGAAGGCGACGAATTCTGCTCCGTCGCCGTGCCCCACCCCCAGTTGCAGTTTCGTTCCGCCGATTTCGATGCCCAGGTACATGTCGCGCCGTGATTCCCGGTCTTGTGACTTGGTCCGCTTCCGCCGTCGCTCAGCCTGATGACCGGCCCTCACGAAAGCAAGGCAGCCCGGAACAGTGGAGGTTCCGGGCTGCCTGACGAGGTCACGGCCTGACGAGCAAAAATCAGCCGCGATGAATCTGACGGAGCGACTGCTCCGCGGTCGTGCGGACTTCCGCGTTTGGATCCTGAGTCAGCTTCCGCAGGTCGTTCTCGGCCGGCAGGGCCAGCGGTCCCAGTTCCCCCAGGGCATAGATCGCCCCGACCCGCACTTTTTCCTCCGGATCCCGCAGAGCCAGCCGCAGAGCATTCACCGTTTCCTGCGACTGCGGAGCCAGCTCCGCCAGCGAATAGGCCGTCAGCCAGCGGACATTGGCATCCTGGTCCTCCAAGCAGCCCAGCAGCGTCTTCAGAGCGGGCTGCGACCACTCTCCATACCGGATCAGCACTTCGGCAACATGCAGCCGAACATAAGCGTTCGGATCTTTCAGCGCCTCGGAGAGCGCCGGCACCGCGTCGGCCGCCTGCGGACCCATCCCCGCCAGGACCGCCGCCGCATACGACCGGACCGCCGAATCTTCGTGCTTGAGGGATTCGACCAGCGTCTTGATCGACTGCGGCGTGCTCCCTTCGATGCGAGTCAGGGCCAGTGCGGCGTTCACCCGCACCAGGCCGTCCGCATGCTGCAGGAGCTGCCGCAGGGCCGGAGCCGCCGCCAGCGACTGCGAGCCGAGTCGTCCCAGTTCGTTGGTCGCCTTTTTGACCTGTTCGACGTCGCGCGTCTCCAGGTTCTTGACGAGCTCCTGGATCTGTCCCGTCGCCTGCGGACACAGGGCCAGCAATGACGCGACCTGCTGGCCGCGGTCGGCCCACGTCCGCAACTTCGCCGAAGCCTCCGACGCGATCTGCGCCTGCCTCGCGGCGGCAGGAGTGATGATCGGCTTGGTCGTCGAGGGGGCATTGGGCAGCGTCGCCGTTCCTTTGACCGCGACGATCGCCTTATCGGCCGTTTTGACGAACTCCGACTTTGCCGGCGTCCCGCCGACCGGCTCGTCCGGAATCAGGCGCACGTCCGCCGCTTTCGCAGCGATCACCCGCTCCTCAACAGCCGCCAGTTTGCGATCCAGCGCCCCGAGGGACCTTTCGGCTTCGCCCAGCAGATCCTGGCCCTCCTTGGCCATGCTGTGAGAAACCTCCTGGATCTCGTTCTTCTTCAGATCCTTGATCGCCTTCTCGACGGCCTGCTGTCCGGCGGCCTCGGCAAACGACCAGTCGTCTTCGAGGAAAGCTTTCTCCTTGGCGGCGGCAACCTCAGTCTTCGTCGGCTGGGCAGCGTTCCCCCCGGCAGCCTTCTCCACTCCCGACCTCGACCAGCTCTCGCCCTTCGGAGAGTCGACCAGGAACGGATCCTCGTCCCAGCTCGTCCCCGTCTTCGTCGGAGCCGCGGCGACCTTGGCTTCAACCTTCGGGGCGGTCTTCGACGCCGCCCTGGAAGGATCCTTGGGAGTCACCTTCGCAACTGCGTCTTTCCCCGACGACGCGGTTTTCGCCGCAGGCTTGCCCGCCGCGGCTTCTTTCAAAGCCTTGTCGGCGGCGGCGATCTTCGCGTCAGTCGCCGCTTTCTTCCCTGACGACGCTCCCGACTTCGAGGACTTCGCCTCCTTGTCGGTCGCAGCAACCTTCGTGTCGACGTCCTTGCCGGACCATTTGGCGACGGTCTGCGATAACCGCGAACAACCCGTCAATTGACAGGCCAGCGCGGTGACAAGCAGGACCTTCCAGGGAGCACACCATTGTTTCATGGTTGCGGCCTTCTTTGCTTCAGCAGAGGACCCCTCGTCCACACCCGCGGGGTCTCGTCCTTGATCTGTTCTGATTTTCCGGTCGAGTGGCGCCGACCGTGCCGGGCCTGACGGCCATACCGGCGATGCCTGTTACATCGGTCCAGCCGCCGGAAAGACATCACCATCGGACGAACCGGCACAGGAAGTCTGCGCGGCAGGTCGATCAGCCGCCGCAGAATCGTCAGGCCGCACAGAGCTTGCCCAGCCCGCAAGGTTTAACCGCGTTTCCACTCAAGCTCGTGGAGAAACAGCGTCCGCAGGCGTGACGTCCGACGCTGTCGAACTCGAACCTCTACCGCCTCGGTCGGGTCTTCGCACGCGGCCTGAGCATCAGAATGGCCGCCGTCGCCACAATCGCGAGGGGCAAAATCAGCTTCAGCGGAATCCGGAGACGGGCCACCAGCACCAGCGCCAGCAGACCCCCTAGCAGATTCCAGATCGAGACGTTCGCCCAGGCGGGATCGTTTTCGCGACTCGGCAACGCAATCCAGATCGCCGACAGCAGCACCCCCACGCGCATAAATGCGCCCTGCCACAAGTCGGCCTGCCCTCCCAGCCGGGCGATCGCCAGTCCGATCGCTGTCGCCAGGCACGTCAGCGCCAGCACGCCCAGCAGCCCCCGATTGACCGGCACCGTCGCAGGAGCTGCCATAGATCCCTGTCCCGACTGCTGACGAGTTGCCGGGCCGTCCGACTTACGCCGGGCCGGCCGCTTCCCGCTCGTGCTCGTTGACCTCTTCCACCAGCTTCATCGCAGCCTGCAACAGTTGCGGCAAGCCTTTGCCTGTGACCGCCGAAATTCTCATGACCGGCCGGCCGATCGTCTCTTCCAGCAGCTCGGCGACGGCTTCGGCGTCCAGCAGCTCGCACTTGGTGACGACCACCAGCTCGGGGCGCTCCGCAAGCTGTTCGTCGTACAGCCGCAGTTCTTCGCGGATCTTGAGGTAGTTCTCGATCGGGTCGGTCTGGTCGTCCGGCTGCGGTTCGACCAGGTGCACCAGCACCTTCGTCCGCTCAACGTGCCGCAGGAACTCGTGTCCCAGACCCACGCCTGCATGCGCCCCTTCGATCAAACCGGGAATGTCCGCCAGCACGAACTGCCGGTCGTGGCCGACCCGCACGAGACCCAGGTTCGGAAATTTGGTCGTGAACGGATAATTCGCGATCTGCGGAGTCGCCCGCGACAACCGGCTGAGCAGCGTCGACTTCCCGGCGTTCGGCTTGCCGATCAGCCCCACGTCCGCGATCACTTTCAATTCCAGGAATACTTCGCGCAGTTCGCCCGGCTCGCCCGGTGTAAACTCACGCGGGGCGCGATTCGTCGAGCTTGTGAACCGGGTGTTCCCGCTTCCGCCGCTCCCGCCATGAGCGACGATCACCTGCTCGCCATGTTCGACCAGATCCTTCAGCACGTGGCCGCGCTTCGCGTCCCGCAGAATGGTCCCCGTCGGCACCCGAATCACGATGTCATCCGCATTGCGGCCCGATTTCATCGAGCCCTGTCCCGGAAACCCGTTCTGTGCGTTCCAGTTACGGATTCCGACGAGGTGCACCAGGCTGCCGACATTCTCGTCGGCCTCAATGATCACATGTCCCCCTCGCCCGCCGTCTCCGCCGTCCGGACCGCCGCGCGGAACGTGAGATTCCCGGCGAAAGCTGCTGCAGCCGTCCCCCCCGTCACCGGCCTTGCACACAATTTCAATCTGATCGACGAACATGATACGGCGAATTTCCTCGGGAACCGCGGCCTGTCGCGCGTTGCCGCGAGGCCAAACCTCCATTGTGACAGGCCTGGCAGTCGATGAGAAGCGACTCGCCATCGAGTTCCCCGCCTCCCACCTTCCATTCGGGTGCCCGCTGCAGCACGATTCTGGTAAGCTCGCAGCTCCTCTCCGGCCCCTCGCAGCAACTTGAAGGACCCCCTTCGATGTCCGTCGTGACTATTCGCGATCTGCACACCGGATCGACCGCCCGGATCGCCCCCGCACTCGGCTTCAACTGCTTCGAATTTCGAGTCGCTCATGCCGGTGCATTCATCGATGTCCTTGACGCGGTTCCCGGTTTCGCGGACGGCGGCCAGCGAGCCAGCGGCAGCGGAATTCCAATCCTGTTTCCGTTTCCCAACCGCATCCGTCAGGGGCGTTTCACCTGGGCCGGTCAGGCATACGTCATCCCCGGCAGCGACAAATGGGGAAACGCAATCCACGGCTTCTGCCTCGACCGCCCCTGGCGCGTGATCGATGTCGGTCCCGACTTCGTCACCGGACAGTTCCAACTCAGCGTCGACGCCCCCGACCGACTGTCATTCTGGCCCGCCGATTTTGTCCTGGAAGTCACTTACGAGCTGATCCACAATCGCCTGCGCGCCAACTTCCGGATCGCAAATCCTTCCGCCATCGATCTCCCCTGGGGACTGGGAACGCATCCTTACTTCAAGCTCCCCCTCGGGGCCGGCAGTCGAGTGCAGGACTGCACAATCGACGCCCCGGTCAGCCACTGCTGGGAACTGATTGACTGTCTGCCGACGGGTAAGATCGTTCCCGCTCCGGAGGAAAAAGACCTGCGCGAAGGTGTCTATCCAGCGCTTCTGCAGCTCGACGATGTCTACACCGGCGTGGGCTGCGCCGGCCCGCAATTCGAATGCACCATCATCGACGAGCCGGCCGGCCTGCAGATCACGCAAACCTGTCCTCCCATTTTCCGGGAACTGGTCGCATTCACGCCTCCCGATCGGAACGCCGTCTGCCTCGAACCCTACACCTGCCCGACCGACGCGATCAACCTTGCGGCCCAGGGACTTGAGACCGGCTGGCGGACACTCTCTCCAGGAAGCGAATTCCACACCTGGATCGACCTCACGGCCGGGCCGATTCTCGTCTGAGTGGAAGTTGATGTCATGTCGACCCAGCTCCTGACGGTGACCCCCGACGACGACCTCGACACGGCCATGTGGAAATTCACCCAACGGAATCTCGACGAAATTCCCGTCGTCGAACCCGCGAATCCGCGCCGACTTAAAGGTATGCTCCGCCGCAAAGAGGTGATTTCGATCTACAACCGCCGCGTCCTCGAGCAGCGACTGGCGGTGCAGGCGGAAGAACAAGCCTGACCAAGGCGTCCCGACCGTCCTCCGCCCCCGTTTTCGCCGTCCGGACCGGTCATCCGCAGAAGGCAGGGGGCTTCGGCAATTTGCGGTCGGGAATTGCGATTGTCGGGCACCCGCCCGCCAGACTATCCTGCCGCGCGCCCTCGCCTTTCACTCGCTGCTCAAGGTTCGAGGAACAAGGATGTTCCGCCGATTGCTGCTGCTCGCGCTCAGTCTTTCCGCCCTGTCGGCGGTCGGCTGCTTCGCGCGCAATCGGACCACGGACTTCCTGCAGGCGCAACTCCGCGTGCAGGAACAGAGTCTGTCCGATCTGCAGACGCAGCTCGACAGGACAGTCTCCGAACTCCAGTTAGCCCGCCGGGAAGTCGACGGGCTCCGGACACAACTCGCCGAATCGGGCCAGTCGCAATTGCCCGCCGAACAGGCTGCCGTCCTGCTCCGCGTCTCAGACGTGAAGATCAACAGCATGCTCACGAGCGGTCTGAACGAAGATGGGCAGCCCGGCGACGACCGGATCGTCGTCCACTTCGCCCCCTACGATGATGACGGCGAAGTGGTCAAACTCCCGGGACGCATCCGCATCACCGCCCAGGATCCCGCGCTCAGCGAGGACGAACGCACCGTCGGTACCTGGTCCTTTACGGCCGAAGAATGCCGCAAGCACTGGGTCCGCGGATTTCTCGGGTCCGGCTATCAGTTCGCCCTCGAACTGTCCAAACCACCCGTCCACACCGACCTGGTCGTGCAACTGACCCTCGACACCCCCGACGGACGATCCTTTAACGCCACTCACATCGTTCGAGTCCGTCCCACGGAACTGTCGCCAATTGCAGACCGCGTCCCCCGTCCCGATCCGGACGAATCGCAGGGAGTCACGCGCGTCGGGGCCGCGACGCCTCAACCCGCCGCGCCAACGACAACCCGCAAACCCGCTAGCCCGCCGCCGCTTGAGACCGCCCCGCTCCAGGACTCGACCAATTGGACCGAGTCCGAAATCCCCTTCCGGCGATAATCACCGCCTGACTCGGTCTCCGTCGAATCGTTCCCGTCAACGTCAGACGCTGAAGTCCGTCCGGCCGAAGTAGTCACGCGAACGAGATTTCGGCTGCTGTCCGGGACCCGTTTGGCTGGGGACTCGGAATGCCAGACCGGCGCAACGACCGACCCTGCATATCGCAGGTTCGTACGCAACCTGACCGATGGTGTGGCAAACGACACGCACAACCGTACCTCTCCCCGCCGGTCGATCTGGCAGGATCGTCAAAGAAGCACGGCAGCTCGCGATCTGACGATGTCGCCGATTGGTCAATCGCCGTCACGACTTCGATCCGCAATCTATCCTCGCAGGAAGCGTTGCAGTTCCGTGCGAAGCACGGATGCCGCATCCCAGAAACGACATCGTAACGCTCACTATGTTGCTTCTTTCGGAGGATTTGCCTGTGCCTCGGCGACCGTTTCCTGTGCCCGACGTGGACGAACTCGAAATCCATCGCAAACTTTCGATGTTCGGGCTGACAGAGACTGATGTCCATCGGCTGTCCATGGCCAGACCGACGATTCGACTCCACACCGATGAGATCATCAACAGCTTCTACGCCCATGTCAGCGAGTATCCCGAACTGGTTCAGTTCATTCCGGATCTGAACACGCTCCGCGGTCTCCGAATTGCGATGAAGCACTACGTCGACGGCTTTGGCGAAAACTTCGAGACTCCCGAATACTTCGCCCGACAGCGCCGCGTGGGCATGGTGCACGAAAAAATCGGCATCCGGCCCGGCTGGTACATGGCCGCATTCACCTATCTCGGAATGACCATCAAGTCGTTTGTCACCCGAGAGTTCACTGGATCGCCAGCGGAACTGGCGGAAATGCTGGAGAGCATTCAAAAGATCTGCCAGCTCGACGCCACCCTCGCGATCGAAACCTACCACCTCTCCGCAATGGAGCGGATCGAAGGTCTGATGACGCAACTGGAACGGGACCAGGACGAAATCCGGCGGATCGCGCAGACCGATCCTCTGACCGGCCTCCTCAACCGACGCTACTTTCTCGAAAAGCTCGAAGCGGAATTCCATCGCTGCAAAAACTTCGGCCGGCCCCTCTGCGTCATGCTGCTCGACCTCGACAACTTCAAATCCATCAACGATCGCTACGGGCACCCCGTCGGCGATGATGTCCTGCAGGCCACGGGACAGGTGCTGCGGGAAAACGTCCGCGGGACCGACTGGTGCGGACGCATCGGTGGCGAGGAACTGGCGATCGTCTTGCCCGAATGCAATCTGGCGACCGCCAATCTGATCGGCGACCGGATTCGTTTGGCGATCCGGGCGCTCGAATTCGGCGAAGAGTCGACGCGATTCTCGCCCAGCGTCAGCATCGGCCTCTGCGGGATTACCTACGATTTTCACGAGTCGGCCGCGATGCTGAAACTCGCCGACGACGCCCTGTATCGGGCCAAGAAAGATGGGAAAAACCGCGTCTGCGTCGGCGGCCAACCGATGACCGTGGTGGCCGGCATGTAGTCCTGAGCCCACCCAATTCAGGTTTCCGAGACATACGGTCGGGATCCGCGAACGGCGGGTCCCGATCTCGTTCAATGTCCTCTCAAATTCTCCGCATCCGATGAGCACAGAACGACTTGCGGCAGTTTCACCGGCGCGTCGCAGCGGAGTCCTGTTGACGGACCTTCAAAAAATCTTCACCAGGCCGCGCTGCATTCGGACTCCGACGGCGTCCAAAGGGTTAGAAGGATTGAATATCTCCGTCCCGCAAACGGACTTGACGACGCCACCGCCGACGGGCGCGATGCATTCGGACTGTAGAGGCCGCCGTGAGCGACTCCCCACAAACTGCCCGTCCCCTGGAAGACTACCGCGAATATCTCAGCCTTCTGGCGCGACTGCAACTTGGCGCACGGCTTCGATCGAAACTCGATGCTTCCGATGTCGTCCAGCAGGCGATTCTGCAGGCTCACACCGCCCGTGATCAGTTTCGCGGCGCCACCGAGGCCGAATGGCTCGGCTGGCTTCGCGCCATTCTCGCCAATGCCCTGGCAAGCTCCGCTCGCAGGTTTACCGCCGAAGCCCGTGATCTCGGTCGGGAGCGCTCGCTGGAAGTCGCGCTCGACCAGTCCGCTTCGCGACTCGCCTGCCTCCTCTCCGCCGACCAGACGTCGCCCAGCGCAGGCGCCGTCCGGGCGGAAGAGATTCTCGGACTCGCGCAGGCCATGGCGGCTCTCCCCGAAGATCAGCGCAGCGTCGTCGAACTCCACCACATCAAAGGGCTGCCGGTGGCCGAGGTCGCTGAAATCCTCGGTAAAAGTCGGCCAGCCGTCGCGGGCTTGCTGTTCCGCGCCTTGAAAACGCTCCGCAATCAACTGACCGACCGCGAAGGGAGTCAGGCATGACCGGCAATTCGCCCGACCCCGCCGTGCACGAGGATCAGCTCAATCAGGTTCTGCTGGAATACCTCGACGCCTGTCAGTCCGGCTTCCCCCCGGATCGGAACGAGCTCCTCGCTCGCTATCCCGAGCTGCGCACGGACCTGGAAGAGTTCTTTGCCGGGCATGACGCGGTTCAACGCGTCTCGGGCTCCTTGCGAGAAGTCCCCCCGGCCGCTGCTGAACCGCTGCTCGAAACCTTCGCCGGAGTTTCCGACATCGGCTTGCTGGGAGACTTCCGGCTGCTCCGCGAACTCGGACGCGGCGGTATGGGAGTCGTCTACGAAGCCGAGCAGATCTCGTTGCGCCGGCGCGTGGCATTGAAGATTCTCCCCTTCGTGTCGGCCCTCGACAATCGCCAGCTCCAGCGATTCAAGACGGAGGCCATGGCCGCCGCCCAGCTCCACCACACGAACATCGTCCCCGTCTACGCCGTCGGCTCCGAGCGCGGCGTCCATTTCTACGCGATGCAGCTCATTGAAGGCCGGTCGCTCGCCGCGGTAATCCGCGAACTGCGCGGCGACGCCGCAGACGAACCCAGCCACCAGTCGCTGGAGGCCACCGCGGCGTTTCACTCCGCCGTTACACAACGTGACTTCCCCGGAAGCCGGTCCACGATCCGGACGAACCGCGGTCGCGACAGCTTTCGCACCGCCGCCCGCATCGCGTCCCAGGTCGCTGACGCCCTGGAGTTCGCCCATGAGGCGGGCGTGATCCATCGCGACATCAAACCGGCCAACCTGCTGCTGGACGGCAAGGGCGCGATCTGGATCACCGACTTTGGACTGGCTCAGGTCGTGGCAGACGTCGGACTGACGCAGACGGGCGATCTGGTCGGCACGCTGCGCTATATGAGTCCGGAGCAGGCGTCCGGACGCCGCGTCCCCGTCGATCACCGGGCCGACGTCTACGCTCTGGGAGCCACTCTCTACGAACTGCTGACTCTGCAGCCAATCTTCACCGGCAGCGACCGAGGGACGCTGCTCAATCAGATCCTCAATGACGAGCCGAAGTCGCCGCGGAAGATCAACCGGGCCATTCCGATCGAGCTGGAAACCATTGTTCTCAAGGCGACCGCCAAGAGCCCCGCTGATCGCTATGCCACAGCCGGTCAGCTTGCGGCCGATCTGCGGCGGTATCTGGACGATCGGCCCATACATGCCCGTCGACCGACCGTGCTGGAACACGTCCGAAAGTGGATGCGACGCCATCCGGGAATTGTCGGCGGAACCCTGTTCCTCCTGGCCTGCGGGATGATCGGACTGAGCGTGACCACGGCGATCATTTCGCAGGAACACGTCGCCACCAAAGAGGCGCTCCGGAAAGCCGAAGTCCGGCTCACGCTCGCCCGCGGCGCCGCCGACGAAATGATCCGGCTCGCCGAACAGGAAATTCTGGCCGAAGGCCCCTTCGAGGAACGCCTGCGCAAGCAACTGCTGGGAACGGCCCTCGACCACTATCAAAAGTTCATTGAACAGCAGGGCGACGAACCCGCCGTGCAGGCCGAGCTTGCCGTCACTCGCGACCGAGTCGACCGGATCCTCCGCGACCTGGCGCTGCTGCAGTTCAGCCGTCACAGTTTTCTGCTGACCGTTGACGACGTATTGAACGATCTGGAAGCGACGCCGCAGCAGCGGCAGCAATTGAGCGACTTCAATCGCACGCAGAAGCGACCTCCGCCCCCTTTCCCTGGCGGACATCGCGAGCCGCTCTCGGACGATCGACGGGAACGGATGCTGGACGAGGCGCGAGAACAGGAGTCGGCGCTGGCGGCGATCTTGACCCGGACGCAGCTTCAGAGGCTCCATCAGATTGCTCTGCAGTTCGAAGGCCCCCACGCCCTGCTCGACTTCGATGTTGCAAAGAAACTCAGCCTCTCCGCGGAGCAGAAAGAAGAGATCCGCGAAATCCTCCTCAGCGGCATGCGGCAGTTCGGCGGTCAATTTGGTCCGGGGCCCCGGCCTTGGGAACGCCGCGACGACGATCAGATTCAGGAAGTCTTCGCACGCAGCGAGCGCGAAATGCTGGCTCTGCTGAATTCTGATCAACGCGCCCAGTGGCAATCGCTGACCGGGAAACCCTACCTCGGCCGCAAAATGCTGCCGGGCGGTTTCGGAGACGGTCCGGGAGGGCCGCCTCCCGGCGAACCACGTCGCGGACCGGCCCCCAGGCGACCTCAGAATCCGCCGAACGCTGCACCTCCGTCCTGACGTCTGAATGCCCTTAACATCGTTTGCCGATCGCTTCTCCCTTCCGAGAGTTCCCCCATGCTCCTGCTCTTCCGACAATTCGCGACGCCATCCCTGGGACTCGTCGTCCTGCTGGGATTGATCCTCGTCGCCACCGATCCCGACGCTGCTCACACGCAGGATTCACGACAGCCCCCGAATCAGCCCCGTGAACCCGGTCCGCAGGGACCACCCGGTAACGGCCCTCCGGGCGGATTTCCCTTCGGCCCTCCAGGCGGTTTTGCACCAGGTCCGGGCGGCCCAGGCGGCCCCGGTGGCGAGCGAAAAGTCGTCAACCAGTTCGACAAAGACGACGACGGTCGACTCAGCGACGACGAACGTCAGAAGGCCCGCGATTTCCTCAAGAAGGAACGCGAAGAACGGGGTGGCCGTGGCGGCTTCGGTCCGTTCAGCGGACCGGGAGGTCCGGGGGGCGGTCCCGGCGGACCGGGACGCGGTGGTTTCGGCCCTCCCGGCGGTTTCGGTCCCCCCGGCATGGGCGGGCGCGGAGATCGGGAGCCCCCCAAGCCTGGCCCGAAAGTGTCGCCCGCGGACGTCACCAGCTACCCCGACGCCGATCTCTATGAACCGACCATCCTGAGGACGCTGTTTCTCGAATTCGAACGCGACGACTGGGAGTCCGAACTGGCCGACTTCAATAACACCGACGTCGAACTCCCGGCGACGCTCGTCGTCGACGGTCAGCGCTATCCGGGCGTCGGCGTACACTTCCGCGGAAACTCGTCCTACATGATGGTTCCCGCCGGCTTCAAACGCTCTCTGAATGTCTCCGTCGACTTTACCGACGCCGATCAGCGCCTGTATGGCTGCAAAACGCTCAATCTGCTCAACGCGCACGAAGACGATTCGATGCTCGGCTCCGTCCTCTATTCGGAAATCGCTCGCCAGCATATTCCGGCCCCCAAGGCCAACCTCGTCAAGGTCGTCATCAACGGCGAGAGCTGGGGTGTCTACGCCAACGTCCAGCAGTTCAATAAGGAGTTTCTCGCGGAGAACTACGGCTCCACCGCAGGCGCCCGCTGGAAGGTCGGCGGCTCGCCGGGCGGCGGCGGCGGCCTCGAATTCGTCGGCACGAACATCGAAGACTATGAACGTCGCTACCAGATGAAGTCGGGCGGCAAGAAAGACTGGAAGGCACTGATCACCCTTTGCCGGACGCTCGACAAAACTCCGCCCGCCAAACTGGAAGCCGCCCTCGAACCGATACTCGACATCGACGGCGTCCTCTGGTTCCTGGCCCTCGACAACGCCCTCATCAATTGCGACGGCTACTGGATCCGCGCCAGCGACTACAGCCTGTATCTCGATCCAGACGGCAAGTTCCACATCATCCCCCACGACATGAACGAAGCCTTCCGCAGACCGATGGGGCCGGGGATGGGACCGGGAGGCCCGCGCGGTTTCGGACGCGGTGGTCCCGGCGGTCCTCAAGACGGCGGTCCCGGATTCGGACCCGGTCGCGGTCCCCAGGGCCAGGCTGGCGGACCACCCAATGGACGGGGCCCCGGACAGAACCCCGGCGCCCCGCAAAATGGACCGCAGGGACCGGCAGGGCAGGGAGGGGGACCAGGTGGCGGACCAAAAGGCCCCGGCGGACCATTCGGTCCGGGGGGATTCGGCGGCTTTGGCGGCCCGCCTCGTGGCGTCGACCTCGATCCATTGATCGGCCTCGATGATCCGCAGAAACCGCTGCGCAGCAAGCTGCTCGCCGTCCCGGCTCTCCGCGATCGATATCTGCAGCACGTCCGGACCATCGCCGAGGAATCGCTCGACTGGAAGCATCTCGGCCCGATCGTCGCCCGCTATCGGGCCCTGATTGAGACCGAGGTCGAGGCCGATACCCGCAAGCTGGGAACCTTCGCCGCCTTCCAGAAAGCCACCGCCGATACCGCGGTCGCGGAAAGCAAGGAGTCCCGGCAGAACGAGCCGCCGCGTCAAGGCTTCGGCCCGCCCCACAACGACCTGAGCCTGCGGGCCTTTGCCGACCAGCGACGGGAATATCTGCTCAATCTCCCCGCCGTGAAGTCGGCCGGCGAACCTGCGGCAAAGTCGACGAAGACCAGCCCGACAAGCACAAAGGGAAAGTAGCACTGCGGTCAATGGTCGCTCGTCGGATCGGCGCTCTGCCACCCGGAGGGCAGGCCCGATGGCGATTCATCCTCTTCGTCTGGCCGTCACAAGATTTCAGCCTCCGCCTGAGCTCCAGGAATTCCGACGCCATGTTCCTTCCTCCGTCTCCTTCCTCGCTGCTGTCCGCCGACCGGACGGAAGTGTCACACCCAGGCCCTACTGAAATCGTTTCGCCAGCCCTGGCTTCAAATCGCGGGGCCTGCGAACTGAAGTTCCTGGTCCCGGAATCCGTCGCGATGGAACTGGCTGTTCGGATTTCACAGGTCTTGGCGCTCGACGCGCACGCGGTCACAGGGGCAGGCTACCTCATCAACACTCTCTATCTCGACACTCCGCAGTTCGACATCTACCGCCGGATCGGCTGCTTCGGCCGCCGGAAATTCCGACTCCGTCGCTATGGATCCGAATCTCAGCTCTGGCTGGAGCAGAAACGCAAACAGTCGGGACGCGTCCGCAAACGACGAAATCCCGTTCCAGAAGCGGACATCGACTGGCTGACAACTTCGGAACTCGCAGGTCCTCATCCCGCCGACTGGTTTCGCCGCCGTTGCGTCACCCGCCAGCTTGGTCCGACCTGCCAGATCACATACCGGCGCCTCGCGTGGACTGGCGCGGCCGAAGACGGTCCGGTCCGTCTGACGATCGACGACGAGATCGTCGCCGCCCCCGCCCTGAGCTGGGAAGTTCCGGCGATGCCCCTCACCGGCCATCGACTGGTCGCCGGAAACCGCATCGTCGAAATGAAATTCTGCCAGACGCTTCCCACGCTGTTTCGAACGCTGATCCAGGACTTCCGCCTGGAAGTGACTTCGTACTCCAAATACCGCACCGCAATCAACGCGTGCGTCCCCCTCGCCCGCCAGGCCCATTGCGATCCGCTCGTTGATCGGACGAACTAGTACGCAATGAGCGGTATGTGAAAGCCTTCAACATCAACGCCTCCCCGCGCGGACGGAAAGCAGGTCGACTTCGATGCCCAAGTGGCTCTCGCTTTCGATGGACTCAACCTCCAGCGTCACCTGGCCGACGCTTACGGTCCGGCTCATGCCGGCAATTGCGTTCGGATTGATCGTTGCCGAGATTTACCGCAGAACCCGCGGCGCCTCGCGAATCGCCGCCTCCTTTCCCGGAACGCTGGTTCTGCTCTGCGTCCTGATCGCGATGGTGACTCAGGTCATCGGCGACAACGTGGCCCGCGCCTTCAGCCTCGTCGGGGCGCTCTCGATCGTCCGCTTCCGCACGGTCGTCCAGGACACCAAGGACACCGCCTTTGTCATCTTCGCCGTCGCGGTGGGGATGGCCATCGGCGCCGGCCAGCCGGCCGTCGCCCTGGGGGGAACGGTGGCAGTCGGCTTCGCGGCCTGGCTGCTTCGGGACCTTCCTCGACGGAACGACGGACTGGCGACGCATCCGTTTGAACTCGACATTCGCCTCGGCTGGTCGCCCGAAGTTGAGTCGCTGTTGAAGGCGACTCTGGCGCGTCACGCCCGCCACGTCGAAGCCATCGGCGCCGGCACCGCCAAGCAAGGGGCCGCCCTCAACCTGCAGTACCGGCTGCGAATTCCACACGACGCGTCGCTGTCCGCCCTGATCGCGGATCTGAACGCCATCGCAGGAGTTCAGGCCGTCGAGCTGCGACAACCGCGAAGCGACGGGTAAGCTTCCCGGACTCCGCGACGATCAGGGCGCCGCGCCGATCGACTGACTTGCCGGGGTGTTTCGACTCGATGCCGCAGGCGCCACGACCGGAAGCGAAGGCTCGTCCGTCCGCATTTCCTCGATCCGTCTGCGGTAAGCCGAGAGCAGATCGCTCCGTGTGACAATGCCGACAATCTGATGCGGCACGCCTCGTCGCACGACCGGCAGCCGTCCGATGTTGTGATTGACCAGGTGATCGACCGCCTGTCGCACCGTGCAGTCGTCATACACGAACTTCACAATTCCCGATATAACCTCCGCCAGCGTCTCGTCGGACTTGTCGAGGGACGCTAGATCGCGGCGGGTGATGACCCCCACCAGCAACCCGGCAGCATTGACCACCGGATAGCCCTGGTGCTGCGTTTCGGCGCCGCCCGACGCCATCCATTTGCGGACATCGCCAATCGTCTGATCGACGCGCAGCGTCGTCACGGGACTCCGGGCGATTTCGGCGACCAGAATCTGATCCAGCGGATCGGAAACGTACTCGGACGGTGTCCGTACGCCGCGACGGGAGATCTTCTCCGTCATGATCGAATTCTTCATCAGCAGCGTCGCGACGAGATACGCCATGGCGCAGCCTCCAAGCAACGGCAGCAGTCCAAGGGGCTCCAGCGTCGTCTCGAACGCAAACACGGCCGACGCCAGCAGGGCCCTCGATGCTCCGGAGAACGTTGCCGCCATACCGACGAGTGCTGCGACCCGTACGTCAATTCCCGCAGTCGGAAACAGTGCGACCGCAGCCGCTCCGCCGAGCGCTCCCAACCCGCCGCCAATCGTGAACAACGGCGCAAGGGTCCCTCCCGATGTTCCGCTGCCGAGAGAAATGACCCAGGAGAGAAACTTGAGCAGACACAGCCCGGTGACAGCACTCACCGTCAGCCGGTTCGAGATAATGTCGCTGATATTGCTGTAGCCGACTCCGAGAGTCCGCGGCTCGAAGCAGCCGATCACACCAACCGCAACGGCCCCGATGGCCGGCCACCACATCCAGTGAATCGGCAGCCGCTCGAACAGATCTTCAACCCCGTAAACGACTCGCGTAATCAGGACCGCCGCCACTCCCATCAGCCCACCCAGCAGAATGTAGAATGCCATGGCCGCAACACCGGGAGGCGCCAGATGCGGCATCGCGAAGACCGGTTCGCTGCCGACGAACGCCAGCCGCAGACCGGCGGAAGTCACGCTGGCCAGCGCGACCGGCACGATCGATCTCGGACGGAACTCAAACAGCAACAGTTCGACAGCCAGCAGGACCGCCGAAACTGGGCTCCCGAAAATCGCCGACATCCCGGCAGCAGCACCGGCGGCTAGCAATGTTTTGCGTTCCTGGGTCGAAACTGTCAGCCACTGTCCCAGTGTCGAACCCAGCGCGCTGCCGGTCGCGATGATCGGGCCTTCGGCCCCGAACGGCCCTCCGGTCCCGATGGAAATCGCGGCCGAAAGTGGCTTAAGGATTGTCATGCGAGGGGGAATTCGACTCTGGTTGGTCAGAATCTGCTCCATCGCCTCGGGAATTCCGTGCCCTCGAATCGCCGCCGACCCATATCTCGCCATAACGCCGACGATCAGCGCGCCAACGACGGGGATGCCGATTACCAGAAATCCGAGTTGATGGTCCGCCGGAGAGACTTCCTGCAGCGAGAACCGCCCAAAGAACGCCAGATTGGTAATACCGGCAATCAGCCCGACCAGGATCTGAGCCGCCAGCGCAGCAGCAAGGCCCAATCCGATGGCCAGCAGGCAGATCAGCACAACGCGTCGATCAACCAGCGAGCGTTCCTGCGGCGTGGCGTCCGTTGACATTCGACAAGTCCTGCATTCTCAAAGGGGGATCGTCAAGGTGTTCGGTCAAGTCCGAGAGGCGCTCGGCCACTCGCGTGGTGAGTTATTGCCAGTTCGCCCGACAGATCGAAGTATGATTCCCGGTCGGCTGACGATCTTGTAACAAAAGGGGGCGGATGAGCATGTTCACACGACCTCTTCGATTCCTGCAAGCGATGAGTCCTCAAACCCGGACCGCGGTCGTACTCCCGTCACTCGCCGGGCAGCCAGCGCGCAAACTTTCCGCAGAATGGGAAGCATCCCAGGTCGGCCAGAAATCCGCGGCGTCTCGACAGCCTGCCTGCCGGGCCGATATCGTAACGGCGGATTTGTCTTCTATCGAATTCCTTGAGATCCCTCCGGAGTTTGTCATGCGGCTGTCTGTCCGTAGTTGTGCGCTGGCCTGGCTCGTCCCCGCGGTGGCCTTCGCCCAGGCCCCCGCTCCCGAGAAAGTCATGCCGGAGACGCGCTTCGACGCCGTGACCTATAAATCTCCCGAAGGCGGCGAACTTCCCTACCGACTGCTCAAGCCCAAAGCTGCCCCCCCCGGACAGAAGTTCCCCCTCGTCGTCTTTCTCCACGGCGCCGGAGAACGGGGGGTCGATAACACCATTCAGCTCATCCACGGCATGGCCGACCTGGCCACCGACGCCATGATGCAGCGTCACCCGGCGTACGTCATTGCCCCCCAATGTCCTGCCGACCAGCAATGGGTCGACACTCCCTGGACCGCTGACAGCCACACCATGCCCGCGCAGCCCACCCCTGCGCTCAGGATGGTTCAGGAACTGATCGGCTCGCTGGAAAAGGAATTCCCGATCGACACCGGCAGGATCTACATCACCGGCCTCTCGATGGGGGGCTTCGGCGCCTGGGATCTCCTGCAGCGACAGCCCGAACGCTTTGCCGCCGCCGTCCCCATCTGCGGCGGAGGCGACCCCGCGTTCGCCCCGAAGCTCAAGACCGTGCCGATCTGGGCCTTTCACGGCGACGCAGACGCCACCGTTAAGGTGATCCGCTCGCGCGAAATGATCGCCGCCCTCAAAGCCGCCGGCGGCAGACCCGTCTACACGGAATACGAAGGCGTCGCTCACAACTCCTGGACGGCGACTTACGGCAATCGCCTCGTCTGGGACTGGGTCTTCGCCCAGTCCCGCTGAGTCTCCCCCCGCCGCACCGTCGTTCTGCACCACGAAGCACGAAGGAAGAGGTCTCCTCAATGCGCACTCTGATTCTTTTCACCGCGCTGGTCGCGATCAGCGCCGTTCCCGGGCTCTCTGCGGAGAAACTGCCGGCGCTGATTGTCGACGGGCAGAACAATCACGGCGTCTGGCCCAAAACCACGCAGATGATGAAAAAGTACCTCGAAGAATCGGGACTCTTCGCAGTCGACGTCGCCACCACGGCCCCCAAGGGGATCGATCCCGATTTCCATCCGGATTTCGCAAAGTACAAAGTCGTCGTCTCCAACTACAACGGCGCCCCCTGGCCCGAAGCGACTCAGAATGCCTTCGCCGACTACGTGCGCAACGGCGGCGGCTTCGTCGTCGTTCATGCGGCGGACAACTCCTTCCCCGAGTGGCCCGAGTACAACCAGATGATCGGCCTGGGAGGCTGGGGCGGCCGGAATGAGAAAAGCGGCCCGTACGTCTATTTGAGCAAAGAGGGAGAGGTCATTCGCAACGAAGAACCCGGCTCGGGCGGGCACCACGGTTCTCAGCATGACTTTTCCGTCGTCGTCCGCGACTCGAACCACCCGATCACGAAGGGCATGCCCCGCGAATGGATGCATGTCAAGGACGAGCTTTACGACAAACTCCGCGGACCCGCCGGCCGAATGAAAGTCCTCGCGACCGCCTATGCCGACCCCGCCACAGGCGGCTCCGGCCGGCACGAGCCGATGATCTTCACGATCGACTTCGGCAAAGGGCGCGTGTTCCATACGCCGATGGGTCACGCCGACTATTCGCAGGAGTGCGTCGGCTTCATCGCGACGCTGCAGCGCGGGACCGAATGGGCCGCCACCGGCAGCGTGACGCAGCCTTTGCCGCAGGATTTTCCGACCGCGACCGCGCTCAGCAAGCGCGCATGGGGCGAATAGATTCGTAACGTACGCGACGGCAGCCGCCCGCAGTGCCGCGCGAAGACCTTGCGGTCGACGTCTCAATCGCCGGCCACAAATATGAGTCGAGTCTCTGGTCCCCGCGCCCTCCGTTTTTGGTGGGAGGGGCGGGAGGCTGGGGTCGGCGAGCGTCGCGGGCGGATGGGGCTTGCGTCAGCGCAGACGCACTCCGAATTGACTGGCATATGAATTGCCTGAGACGTTCGTCGGTACGCGGAGTCGCATGTCCCGATGATGTCGGTGTGATGGCTTGTGACACAGCGGATTGCACGCCGCCCTGGTTTGTTGGAACGGTCAGCACCAGAGTCACACGCTAACGCGGGCAGCGCTCTACGCCTGGTTTGCAGGCGTTTGCGCCGGGATTCCGGGCTGACCGGAGGGTTCGCTCTGAGAATCCTGAATTTTTGATTGGATTTCAGAACGTTGCGTGAGTAGATTTGGATGGATCAAGCGTCGGCCATTCTGGCCGGGAAGTTTCTTCTGCAATTCAGTGATCGCAATTTCGCGACTTTTCTCAGCGTCGTTCGCCGCCCGTGATATCGGCGGTAATTTCTAGGTTTGAGTCATCTCACTTCGAATCGGGAGTCAGCTCATGCGCACGCATCGTCGCGGTTTCACTCTGATCGAGCTGCTGGTCGTGATCGCGATCATCGCGATCCTGATCGCGTTGTTGCTGCCGGCCGTCCAGCAGGCCCGCGAGGCGGCCCGCCGCACGCAGTGCCGCAATAACCTGAAGCAAATCGGGTTGGCACTGCACAACTATCACGACACGCACAGCATTTTCCCGTACTCGACGATGAACGATGGCGCTATGACCGCCTCGACAACCCAACGAAACATTTTGGGAAGTCGTGCCTTGAATCATCGGGGCTGGTCGCTGCTGCTCCCGTACATTGATCAGTCTCCGCTCTACAATCAGATCAACTTCAGCGAGCCCGCGGCCGCTTTCAACACTCCCTGGACATTCAGTACCGATCCGTTCGTAAACGGAAACGCACGAGCTATCTCGAGGTCGTTGCCGGCGTTCCTCTGCCCGAGCGATAACGGCGATCCGTTCTTTCGCACCGCAAGCATTCACTATCAGATTTCGACACAGGCTCAGGCGGCGGGACTGTTTGGGGCCAAGACCTCCTACGACTTCAATGTGGACAGGTATTCAAGCAGCCAGGGTTTCTATGATGAGCTGAATCGCCTAACACGCAGAATGTTCGGGGTCAATAACTCGGCGCGCATTCGCGATATTACCGACGGCACCAGCAATACGGTTGCCGTCGCTGAGGGCACGCTCGACGTCCGCAACGGGATCGCCAACACGTGGGGCTATTCGAAGTGGGTCGGCAACGGCATTGATTTCGGTTACGCCAACGGAATCAATTGGTGGCCGTGCTGCTCCTGGGCTCCTCCCATGACTTCGATTCCGGGTCGGCTCTCCGATTGGGGAACTCCGGGCAGTACTCACACGGGGGGCGCACATGCCCTGATGGCCGATGGTTCTGTCCGGTTCTTCAGCGAGAATCTCAATCGAACCACACAATTGCGGTTGGCCCAGATTTCTGACGGCAATCCGCTGGGTGATTTCTAAGAGTTTTCCCGGCCGTCTGTCTCATTGCCATCAGATTCATTCACGGTGCTGCCATGAGCACAACCGGGTGAATCCCCGGCTTGCGGGATTCACCCGGTTTTCTTCGGAGATTGCTCGCATGTTGATGTGGAAATGCCCGCGGACTCTTTCTCTGCTAGCGGCAGGAACTCTGGTCGGTTTCGTCGGCTGTAGCGGCGGTTCAACGGTGCCTAAGCTCGCTCCGGTGACTGGCGTCGTCAGCATCGAAGGGACCCCGACAGCTGGTGTGACGGTGATTTTTACGCCCATGGGGGACACCAAGACGACTGGCGGATCTGGCGTGACGGTCGCTGACGGAAAATTTGAACTCTTGCACCGCAGCGGCAAACCGGGTGTCGAGCCGGGTCAGTACGCGGTGACATTTTCTCGAATGGTTCTGAGGGACGGTTCTCCCATCCCCGCCGGGAAGAGTCCGATCGAAGTGGATGCCAAGGAGTCCATCCCTGGCCGGTTTCAGGATCCCTCCAATCCAGCCCACACAGCCACGGTCAGTCCGGAGGGTGGCTCCTTCGAATTTGGGATTGGGGCTCCCAAGAAGTAGTTTAAGCGGGATGGATGCCGCTTCCTGATAGGACCGCGGGATTCATCAATCCGTTCGGACCTTTTCCTATCCATTGCTGCCCGTGGACCGGCTCTGTGGCTGGTCCCCAGGCAGTGGATTGTGCTGGATCCTCATAACGACGCAATTCTGAGCGGGACGTGAGTGTCGTGGTCGGCAGCGCCCCCCGCGGAAGTGAATCGTCATTATCGCCTCGCGGATCGCCGCCGCTCTATCGCCTGGCCTTGGTGCTGTTGGTGCTGCTGGTCTATGGCCAGACTTGGCGGTTTGAGTTTCTCAAGCTTGACGACAACCAATATGTCACCGAGAACCCGTATGTCCTGGCGGGTTTGTCGCTCGATTCCATTCGCTGGGCGTTCGCGCCTTCCGGCTATGCCGCGAACTGGCATCCACTGACCTGGCTTTCGCTCATGCTCGACTCCGAGTTATTCGGTCTCTGGGCAGGCGGTTATCATATTACAAATGTCGTGTTGCATGCGCTGAACAGCCTGCTCGTCTTCGGCTTATTCTGCCGGCTCGCGAATTCGCCCAGACGAAGCTTCATGGTCGCGGCTCTCTTCGCAGTGCACCCCCTCCACGTGGAATCGGTCGCCTGGATCACCGAGCGCAAAGATGTACTGAGTACCCTGTTCGCCCTCTTGTCGCTGAACGCTTACGTGCGATTCATCGAGCGGCGGCAAGCCAGTCATTATTTGTGGGCCTGGTGCTGCCTGCTGCTCAGCCTGTTGAGCAAGCAAATGTTCGTGACACTCCCTTGCGTCTACCTGTTGCTGGATTTCTGGCCGCTCCGTCGGTTGTCGCCGGAAATTCAGGCAGGGCAGCCGCCACTCTCCCCCCAGGCCGGTGTTCCCCATGTGAAGCTGTGGGCGTTGGTTGCCGAGAAGGTTCCGTTCGCCGTGTTGAGCGCCGGATTCTGCCTCATCGCCGTCTGGGCGCAGACGGCCGGCGAAGCGCTCGCGGACCTGCAAGAACTCCCGTTGCTCGACCGGCTCAATAACGCAGTTGTCAGCTGTGCCATTTACCTGTGGCAGACAATCTGGCCGATCAACCTGGCGATCTTTTATCCTTACCCTCCGGCCGGCAAGAGCGCCTGGGAGGTCGGCGCATGCCTGCTGTTGTTGTTGGCGATAACCGGCGGAGCACTCTACCAGTCTCGACGTCGGCCCTACCTGTTGATGGGGTGGCTCTGGTACCTGATCACGCTGCTGCCCGTCATCGGGATCGTGCAGGTCGGAGAGCAGGCACACGCCGACCGTTACATGTACTTTCCACTGATCGGGCCCGCCCTGTCCGGAACATGGTGGCTGGCGGAGGTCCTCTCAGCACGGGGTGGCAGCGTGCGTGTCACCTGGCTGACGGCAACCGCTGTCCTGTTCGTGACTGGCAGCCTCGCCTGGATGCAGACTCGATACTGGCACGATTCCATCACTCTGTTCCGCCATACGCTGCGAGTCACGGACGATAACTGGCTGGCTCACGCAACCCTGGCCTCCGCGCTGATGGATGCGCCGACTCCGGACCACTTCCACGAGGCCGAGAGCCACTTGCGCGAGTCCCTGCGAATCAAGCCGAACTACGTAACCGCACATTACAATATGGCGTTAGTTTTGAGCGACCTTGGCGACCTGTCGCGTGCCAACGTGCATTTCCGGGAAACGCTGGCGCTGAAGCCGGAACACATCCGAGCCCGGCTGCTGTTGTGCCTCAACCTCAAGCGGCTGGGATTGTCGGAGGAGTTGGCCAAAGAACGAGCGGAGTTAGAAACTCATCAGGAATCGCTCCCCGCAGAGTTACGATCCGCGCTAGATGCTTTGTAATCCCGCTCAGTCGCACCTACGGCCGCTGCCGCAAAAGTTTCACCGCGACCGGAATCTGCGGGGCGGCTGCGACGGCGAACTCGCCGTCCAGAATTTCCGTCACCCCGTCTTCACCAATTGGAACCAGGGCTTCCAAGGCGTATCGCCGGGGAATCTCGCTGTTCATCCATTCGAACAGGAGTCGCGGAGCCGTGGGACGATACAGCCACGAACTCGGCACGGTGACCACAGCCACAAGCTGCGGTTCAACAGCTTCGATCTCATCGATCATCTGCCGCTGCATTGACTCTGCGAACTCGTGCTGTTCGGTCATGGGGTACATGTACAAAAACCCGGTGGCCGAGCGACGACGGGCGAGAAATAGAATCTGCGGCTCCGACCCGAACATCGCCACGCGAGCCGACGGAGGCGTAGATTTTTCGATGTATTCAGCAATGGCCGCAGACTCAGGGAAGGGATTGTCGCCGTACATCAGCCTCGAGATCTTCTCGAGCGGCAGTCGAAACAGCACATCGCTGTCGGCGTACAGGCTCCACGAAAGGCTGGAGATCACCAGCACCAGCGGCACTACGGAACGTCCCCACTGTCGAAGAGTCTGTGACAGAAGATCGATGGCAGACCCGCCGGCAAACGCCACGCTGGGTAGCAAAAATAGAAAATAGTGTTCGCGAAAATAGAGTCCCGGGCACACCGCGAGAAAGCTGAAGACCACAAAGAGCACGAGGAAAACACCCCGCGTCGCTCGATCCGTACTGCGCAGCGATGCGTAGATCCCCACGATGGCGAGGAGCAACGCAGGCCACGCGAACATCGCGATCGGAACGGCCGTCAACAGAAACAGGTCAATACCCGCAGACCACGAAACCTGCGACACATACTCCCGCGGATACTCCACGGTCCAACGCCAGAAATTGTCGAACGTCCCCGCCGCGACCATCCACACCCACAGCACCCCATAAAGCAGCAGCGGACCAGCGAGAAACCCCATGACTCGCGCCACGAACTGACGCGGCGCGGCAAATCCGGTCATTCGCCAGGACCAGGCCATCCATGTCAGTGCGAACACGAGGAACACGACCGCCGTCTGCTTCATGAGAAATGCCAACCCGAAACAGAGCCCGGCCCCACAAACCGTCAGCGGTCGATCTCGCGTTTCGTCTCGCTGCAGAAGCCAGATCCCCGCCAGCGCTGGCAAAAGCACAAAGTGCTCGGCATTGGCCATAAATCCATGAACCGTGTGTCCCACGGACACGACGGCAAATATCGCTGCTGCGGCCACCGCTCCAGTTCGGCTGGACCACTGTCGTCCGAGCCAGTAGATCAGGATCACGGAAGCCAGATTCACGAGGACGAGTCCGCCGCGAATCGCCTCGACAGAATGACCGAACACGGCCAGCAGCCCGGCATAAGCCGCGTGAATCCCCGGCAGCTTCATCGTGTACGCTTCAGCATAGGGCGGAACGCCCTGCAGCATCAGCCAGCCGATATACGCATACTCTCCCTCGTCACGTTCAAGGGGCAGGGCCAGCAACCGAATCCGCAGGAGCACGGCTCCCAGCAGAACGATCAGCATCAGGCCGAACGCGACGCGAGACGAGATATCCGTTGAAGAATCCATCGAATCACGGAGCATCGTTCTCGAAGTCCTCAACGCGATCATCCACGATGATCAGGAGTTTTCTCGTCAGTACGCAAGACTCGAGCGATTCACTCGAGTCTTGTTGCAGGACTGGTCAGCGGATCGACCGGGGATCCGCCAACGGCCACGTTCCGCCAGCGCGGCACAGTCATCATTTCTCGATTGCCAATCGCTGGAAGTCCCCACGAATGACGGCTCCGTCGCCGTTGCCGAAATTCTGCCGACTGATTAGCAGCACGAAAATCCTCTGCTTGCCCGGATCAATCCAGCCCAGTGTTCCGAACGCTCCGCCATGACCAAATGAGCCGGACGACAGCGAAGCCGACACGCCTTGCGGCTCACGAACGGCCGCATTTCTCACCGCGTTTCCAACAGAAACCGCCCCGTTCGACGTCAGTGAGTTTGCGAAGACACGCCTACGGAGTTCGAAGGAGGCGGTTCCATGGAAACTGAGTGTCGCGGGCGGACGTGGCGTTTTCAAGCGGGCGGCGGGCGCGAAGGCGTGGCCCGGTTCGATGGCGGGCGAGTCACTTCCGACGGCGGCGGACTGCTGCTCAAAGAGGTTGAAGATCGCTTTCGCTTCATCGAACGCTTCGCCGGGGTGCTTCACCGACTATCGCGATCCCGACCTCCTCGAACATCCGCTCATCGATCTGCTCAAGCAGCGGATCTTCGGGCTCTGTCTGGGCTACGAGGATCTCCTGGATCACGACACGCTCCGGCACGACGCCCTGCTGGCCGTCCTGGTCGGCAAGGACGATCCGCTGCACGGCCATCAGCTCGGCCGGTTCTTTCACGGCTACTACGACGCGTACTGCTACCTGCCGCTGTACGTGTTCTGCAGCGATCATCCGCTACTGGCGCTGTTGCGTCGAGCATGACTCCGTCCCCGGCACTGCGCCTCAAACTGGCCGAGATGGAGCGGATCCACGGCAATGCCGACGGCCAGAAGCGGCAACAATCCGCCGCTGCGGAGTTGCGGGGCGTGGCGGCGTACCGGGACAACAGCCTGGAAGCCGCGGCGGCTGAGCTGCAGCAGGCCGTGCAGCTCCGCGCGGAAAACGTGCGGGCCTGGTACTACCTGGGAGGAGTCCACCGCGTGCGAGGGGAGCTTGCCGCGGCGAGAGCGGCCTATGAGCGGTGCGTGGCGACTGACGGTCATCACCATCGGGCGCTGCGGCGGTTGACAGATGGGGCATTGCCGTCGGGTACCTAGGTTTCCGATGGTCACGAGGCAGGCCGTCAGTGACAGCAGGGCCGATCGGATCCGCCAGTAACCGGCGCAGCATTCGCAGGCTCCACGGGGAGTCTGCCCTGGCAATTGCACGGACGGCGAGGGTTTCGCACTCTACGAGAATAATCCGTGGCTGTCGCGCATCGCTTTCCGAGGACCGGCCTTGCGGCCGGACGCCGCGGTCTTCCAGAAATCCTCAGGAACGTCCCTCATGAGCCGTCTCGTCCTTCTGGCTGGATTCACACTGACCTGCCTGTCATCCGCCGACCGCGCGGTCGCCGCCGACCGCCCGAACGTCCTGTTCATCGCCGTGGACGATCTGAACCACTGGGTCGGGCACCTCGGTCGCAATCCCCAGACCCGCACCCCCAACATCGACAAGCTCGCTGCGCGCGGCGTGACGTTCCGCAAAGCCTACTGCACGGCCCCGGCGTGCAATCCTTCGCGGGCCTCGCTCCTCTCCGGCCGCCGGCCTTCTTCAACCGCCGTGTATACGAACTCGGACAACTTTCTGCCGCTGATTCCAGAGTCTCAGACGTTGCCGACAACGTTCAAGAACGCCGGTTACGAAGTCCTCGGCGCAGGCAAAATCTATCACGGCGGCCTCGGTCGCGAGTCCGAATGGACAACTATCGCCAAAGACCTGGGCCGAGATCCCAAAGTTCCGGCGGGAGTGAGCGACGGCGTCGGCGGGATCAAGTTTGCTCAACTCGATTGCCGCGACGAGGATCTGGAGGACTATTGCATTGCCGACTGGAGCATCGACCAGCTTCGGAAAACGCACGACAAGCCGTTCTTCCTGGCCTGCGGATTCCATAAGCCGCACATGCCCTGGAACGTCCCCCGCAAGTACTACGACATGTTCCCGCTGGAGACGATCCAGCTTCCCCCGACGCGGGAAAATGACCTGGCCGACGTTCCGCCTCCGGGCGTGAAGATCGCCGGGCCGCAGGGGGACCACGCGAGGATGCTCGAATCGGGCCGCTGGAAGGAAGCCGTGCAGGCCTACCTGGCCACGATTGCGTACCTCGACATGAACGTGGGCCGCGTGATCAAGGCGCTCGACGAGAGTCAGCACCGCGACGATACGATCATCGTCCTCTGGGGCGATCACGGCTGGCACCTGGGCGAGAAAGAACACTGGCGCAAGTTCGCTCTCTGGGAAGAAGCCACCCGGGCGCCGCTGATGTGGGTCGCCCCGGGCGTTACGCAGGCCAGCGGCGTCTGCGACCGCACCGTCGATTTCCTGTCGATCTACCCGACCCTCTGCGATCTCTGTCAGGTCCCCGTTCCCGCGCACGTCGAAGGCCCCAGCCTCCGTCCGCTGCTGGCCGATCCCGCAGCCGCCTGGGATCGTCCTGCGCTCACCACGCACGGCTATCAGAACCACGCCGTCCGTTCGGAAAAGTGGCGCTACATCCGCTATGCGGACGGCTCCGAAGAACTGTACGATGAAACCGCCGACCCCTTCGAATGGACCAATCTTGCCAGCGCCGCGGAGCACGCCGCGACCAAAGCGGAACTCGCCCGCTGGTTCCCCAAAGTCAACGCACCGCCCGTCGGCAAGAAGAACGAAGCTCAACCCAAAGCCCGCGGCAAGAACAAGAAAAAAGCGGCGGCCAATAACTGACAACTGACAACTGACAACGGACCAATCACTATTCCTCAGCCGGATCACCTCCATGATGCTGCTTCGATGGCTTGCCAGCGGAATGTTTGCGCTGTCATTGTCTGCCCCCTTGATGTCGGAGGACGCTCCTCCGCTCGTCGCTGACAGCCCCATCGAGACTCTCTTCACCGACTTCGGCCTGCCGGACGGCCCGGCCTGGGATGGCGTCAACACGCTCTACATCCCGGACGTCAAAGGGGCGAAACTCTATCGCTACAATCCGGCGAAGAACGAACGAAGCGTCGTGCTGGAAGACTCCGGCCGGCTCAGTGCCTCGTTCTTCAATCTCGGTCGACTGTACGTCTCCGACAACGGCAACGGCCGGATTTCCGTCCTCAAGGGAAAGACGCTTGAAGTCCAGGACCAGCAGGATCCCGACGCCAAGCCGCCGATTCGACCGAACGATCTGGTCGTCGATAAGAACGGCGGCGTCTGGTACACCCTCACCGGCCAGAACCAGGTCGCCTACGTCAGCCCACAGGGTCAGCGATCCATCGGCGTGGAAGGCATCGACTCGCCCAACGGGCTGATTCTGTCTCCCGACGAAAACACGCTCTACGTGGCCGCGTACAAGCCCAAACAGATCTGGAAGTACGCCGTCACCGGTCCGGGCAAAACGGGCCCGGGCGCCTTGTTCGCCACCATGGACGACGGCCCTGAACTGGGCGCCGACGGCATGACCACCGACCGGGCCGGGAATGTCTACTGCGCCGGCGCGAAGGACGTCTGGATCTGGAGCCCCGCCGGGAAGCTGTTGCACAAGATTGTCTGCCCCACCCGTCCAATCAATTGTGCGTTCGGCGACGCGAACATGCAGAGCCTGTATATCACGGGCTTCGGCGGTCTCTATCGCCAGAAGATGAATATCTCCGGAAAACCGCCCCAGATTCCGACCGTCGCTTCCGTTCAGCCAGCCAACGAAAAGGTTCCGCCGACGGCCGTTCCCGAGACGGTACAGGCCCATCTCGACGTCGTCTATGCTCAGGAGGTTGACCGCAAACTCCTCGCCGATATCTTTGTCCCGACAACCGGCGCCGGTCCCTTCCCGGCGGTCCTCGTCGTCCACGGCGGCGGTTGGGTTCACGGCGACAAAACGAAGTTCCGCGCGATGGCTGTCTCGCTGGCCGCCTGCGGCTATGTGACCGCGGCGATCGAGTACCGCCTCGCCGGCGAAGCCCGCTTTCCCGCCGCGATTCACGACTGCAATGCGGCGACGCGATTCCTCCGCGCGGAAGCCAGGACCTACCATATCGATCCCAACCGGATCGGAGCCGTCGGAGGCTCAGCCGGCGGGCATCTCGTCGGCCTGATGGCCACCGGCTCGGACGTCCCCGAACTGCAGGGCCACGGCGGTCACCCCGATCAGTCGTCGCGACTGCAGGCGGCTGTGGTCCTGGCCGGTCCGCTGCAGATCGCGACAGGCAGCGTGGCGGAGCGTTCCCGCGCGACCGAGGGGCCGTCGTTCGCCCGCCATTTCTTCGGCGGTTCGATCGACGAGGCGCGGTCGCTGTACGAACTCGCCGATGCGTACGCCAAGATCTCGAAGGACGACCCGCCCATCCTGTTCCAGACCGGCGAGAAGGACAATCCGGCACTCAACGCCGACTCGCAGGAGAAGCTGAAAGGAGCGGGTGTCTGGACCGACCTGAAGATCTACCCGGACGGCCAGCACGGCTGCTGGAATCAGCGTCCGTGGTTCGATGCGATGCTGGGAGATATTGATGGGTTCCTGCAGGAACACTTGAAGCCGTAAACTGTCCTCGGAATCTCCGGAACTTCGCGGGCCGCGAGAGTGGATGCACTTTCGCGGCCCATTGGCATTGCCCAGCTCAGCCCGGCCACAGCCCGCGCGTGTCCGGACCGAGTCGTTTCGCTATCATTCAGTAATTCGTTCGTTTTCATCCTCCCGCATCCCGGAAAGTCCCCTTCATGCCCGAGGCCGCCCCCGTCGATAACCCCCTGCTCGCCACGACCGGCCTGCCCGATTTCGCCCGCATCGAGCCCGCTCACGTCGCCCCCGCCGTCCGGCAATTGCTCGATCAGACGGCTGCCCGGCTCGAAATTCTGGAGCAGCAGCTTCAGCCAACCTGGGAGGGAAGCCTCGGGCTGCTCGAAGAGCTCGACCGGCCGTTCGACTATGCCTGGAAACCCGTCTCCCATCTGCTCAGCGTGAAGAACTCGCCCGAACTGCGGGAAGCGTACGAAGCGGCCCTGCCCGAGATCGTCTCCTTCGGCCTGCGCGTCCGGCAGAGCGAGCCGATCTATCGGGCGCTCGTGGCGCTGCGAAACAGCCCAGGCTGGGCCGACCTGTCGTCGGCCCGCCAGCGGATCGTGACGGACCGCATCAAAGATGCCGAACTGGCCGGCATTGCTCTGGAAGGAGCCGCCAAGGAACGCTTCAACGCGATCGAGCAGGAGCTGTCGCAGCTCGGGACGCAGTTTTCGAACAATGTGCTCGATGTGACGAAGGCTTACGCCCTCGATATTACATTGCAGGCCGATGCCGAGGGCTGGCCGGCGACGCTCCGCCAGCTTGCGGCGCAGACCTGGAACAAGGCTCATCCCGACGTTGCGGTTTCCGCCACGCCGGAAGCCGGTCCCTGGCGAATCACGCTGGAAGTCCCGCTGCTCAATCCGTTCCTCGAACACTGCCGGATCCCGGACCTGCGCGAAACCCTCTACCGCGCGTTTGTCACGCGGGCTTCGCAGGAGCCGCACGACAACTCCGATCTCATCCGCCAGATTCTCCGCCTCCGCCGCGAGTCCGCTCATTTGCTGGGCTATGACAACTACGCCGAAGTCAGCCTGGCGAAGAAAATGGCGCCGAGCGTGGCGGCGATTCAGGAGATGTTCGAGCGGCTGCGCGTCGCCGCGTGGCCAGCCGGGCAGCGCGATCTGGAAGATTTGAAGCAGCTCCGTCGCGAACGGGGCGAAGGGGACCAGCTTCAGCTCTGGGATCTCGCCTTCTACGCCGAGCGGCTGCGCGAGCAGCGGTTCGCCTTCACCGACGAAGAACTTCGGCCCTACTTCCCGTTCGAACGGGTACTTGCCGGGCTGTTCTCGCTCTGCGAGCGGCTGTTCGGCATCCGGATTCAGCATGTTCCCGCCGGAGTTTCCGTCTGGCATCCCGACGTACGGTATTACCGCGTCGACGACGAATCCGGTCGCGAGATCGCCGGCTTCTACCTCGATCCCTACTCGCGTCCCGAGAATAAGCGGAGCGGGGCCTGGATGAACGACTGCCTGGGACGTCGGCGCATCGGCGGCACGCTTCAGTTGCCGGTCGCCCACCTGGTCTGCAATCAGACGCCTCCGGTCGGCGGTCGTCCAGCCCTGATGACATTTCGCGAGGCCGAGACGCTGTTCCACGAGATGGGTCACGGCCTGCAGCACATGCTGACGAAGGTCGACGAGGCCGACGCTGCGGGGATCAACGGCATCGAGTGGGACGCCGTCGAACTCCCGAGCCAGTTCATGGAAAACTGGTGTTACCACCGGCCGACATTGATGGGGATGACCGGTCACTTCGAGACCGGCGCGCCACTCCCCGAGGAACTATTCCAGAAACTCTGCGCCGCCCGGACTTACCGGGCCGGTTCGATGATTCTGCGGCAACTCCTGTTCGGCATGGTCGATCTGGAACTGCACACCACGTTTGATCCGGACGGGACCGAGACCGTCTTCGACGTCAACCGGCGTCTCGCCCAGAAAACAAGCGTCTTGCCGCCGCTGCCGGAGGATCGCTTCCTCTGTTCATTCCAGCACATTTTCGCCGGGGGCTACGCGGCCGGTTACTACAGTTACAAGTGGGCGGAGATTCTCAGCGCCGATGCGTTCGGCGCGTTTGAAGACGCCGGGCTCGACAATGAGGAAGCGGTGCGCCAGACGGGCCGCAAGTTCCGTGATACGGTCCTCTCACTGGGGGGGAGCCGGCATCCGATGGACGTCTTCC
Source organism: Planctellipticum variicoloris (assembly GCF_030622045.1). Taxonomy (NCBI): domain Bacteria; kingdom Pseudomonadati; phylum Planctomycetota; class Planctomycetia; order Planctomycetales; family Planctomycetaceae; genus Planctellipticum; species Planctellipticum variicoloris. The sequence continues at coordinate 7,047,005 of NZ_CP130886.1, forward strand.
GCGACTTCCGCGGCCGCGATCCGCAGGTCGAAGCGCTGCTCCGCCAGGCCGGTCTGCTGGAGCCGGCATGACCGCGAAACGGGCACGCGATCCCTCGCCCCGGGTGGCACGCCCTGAGTCCGCGAAGGGCGAGTCTTCCGATTCGTCGCTCACGTCCATCGGCCGAACCGAACGACTCGTTCTGGCAATCATTCTGCTGGTGGGCGTCGGTCTGCGACTGGGAGATCTTTCGCGTTCTGCAGTGGAGCATTTCGACGAGGCCGTTTATGCCTCGAATCTGCTGTTTGGACCGGAGTCGGGCTACGAGTGGCCGGGGCGGCAGTTCTTTGCGCCGCCGCTGTTGCCGCTGGTGATCGAATGGTTCGACATCGCGGGCCTGATGGTGTTCGGTTCTCTGCCGGTCTGGTGGCCTCTGCTGCCGTCGTGGCTGTGCGGCGTCGTCACGATCCCCAGTCTGTGGTGGATCGGCCGCCGCTGGTTCAGCCCCGCGGCCGGGCTGACGGCTGCGGGAATTGTGGCCGTCAGCGGCATTCACAGTGCCTACGGCGCTTCGGCGCTGACCGATGTCCCGCTGACACTCGCCGTGCTCTGGGGCGCGTACTGGTTCTGGAAAGCGCTGGTCACGGGCTCGTCGCGTGATGCCGTCATCGCCGGACTGATCACGGCGATCGCCTGGTGGACCAAGTACAACGGCTGGCTGGTGCTGGCGATTGGGATCTCGGGCGGAATGGCGGCTCAACTCGTCCTGCCGCCAGGCCAGCGTCGATTCGGATTCTGGGTGCGGACTTCGCTGATGGCCACCATCGTCGCCGTCGTCGCCTGGTCCCCCGTCGGGTGGTGGGACGCCGCCAAAGTCGGCGGCTACGACAAAATCGCGGCGAACCATCAAGGCTACGTGCACGGCCTCGATCAATGGCCGGCCGCGGCCGTGCAGCAGCTCTCGGCGATTGCCAGTTACGATCAGATCTGGATCTGTTTCGGACTGGCGCTGGCGTTGCTCGGAGCTTTCGTGATTGGCCGGGTTCGGTTCATTCCAGCAGCCTTGGCTGGCGGGCTCATTGTCTGGACGCTGATCGGGAGCGGCGTTCTTGCGGCGATTTCGATTCCGCTCGGCCTGGCCGCGATTCCTGCGTTGTGGAGGGACAGCCGGAACGCAGCAGAGACCAGCGCCGGCTCGGTCGCTCCCGCAGCTCTGACTGCGTGGTGCCTCGTTTTCGCCGCGGTGCTGGGACTCACCCTTTCCACGCCATTCTATCGCCCTTACCCACGCCTGATGCTCCCCTGGCTTGAGTTTGCCGCCCTGCTTTGGGGCGGGCTGCTGGCCCGAGGAGTTTCGCGGACAGCAGTCATCGGCGTCCGTTCGAGATGGGTGATTGCGATTCCCATTCTCCTAGCGGCGGCGATCGGCGGAGCATTGAGGATCGCCCAGTTGTCCGGCTGGCCCGGCGAGAACCGCTTCGCCGCCGTCGAGTCCGCCGGACGAATCGCCCGGACCCTGCGCGACCAGAACGCCGGTCAGAATCCCGTCACGTTCCTCACCGGCGACCCAGCCCTGTTCCACCAGCTTCTCCGCCGGCAGAACTTCGCCACGGCGCAGGTCAACGACCTGAAATTCCTCAATCAGCCCCCGCCGGCCCCCGTCTATCTGGTCATGGGCTACATGGCCGGGCGGGACGAGACGTTTCAGAACGCCTGGAAACCGGTCGCCGACCGCTTCGAACTGGTCGACGAGTTCGAAGTTCATCCCAGCCGGATCGTGCTGTTTGACTTCGATGCGCCGGCCACGTTCGCCGCCCATCCGGAGCGGAAAACCATGACGCAGCGGGTTTACCGGCTAAAAGAGTAGACTTCGCTTTGGGGAAGTCCCGGTGCTCGAACAGACCGGGGCATCGCGAAGATGTTCCGGAATTCCAGCGCCGGGCGCGCCGCCCAGAACTGACGTACTCGGCGACATTGGTTCGTTTTTTGGGGACTGAAGAAGCGGTGCAGATGATCTTCGACCCCGGAGGGGTCAAAACGGTGGGCGGTCAGCGACTTGTGAACGTGAGTCAGCGTGGGCCACGGGCGGCTCGCCCACGCGTGCAGTTTTGCCATACATCAGCACTGGCAGCAAACTGCCAGTAGGACACGACGGCCCGATCCGGCTTTTCTGGCTCTCGACTCTCGTCTCGCGACTCATCAAATCTGCACGTGCGCAAGTGCATCGACAGGCGACATCACGTAGCCGACGTAAAACGGCCCGAACTCGGCGTACTTCGCGGAAGCCTGGTCGAACCGCATCGTGTAGACGATTTCCTTGATGTACTCCGGCGTCCGTCCCCACAGCGTGACGCCCCACTCCCAGTCGTCCAGCCCGGTGGAAGCGGTGATGAGCTGGCTCACCTTGCCCGCAAACTTGATCCCGCTCGTCGCGTGCTCCGCCATCAGCGAGGACCGCTTGCTGAACGGCTCCATGTACCAGTTCGCCAGCGGATGGCGGATCTTGTTCATGGGGTAGAAACAGTGGACCGGCCAGGGCGGGAAGTCCGGGCAGAGCCGCTGCTTGTTCATCATCGGCAACCGCTGTCCGTACTGATTCATCCGGGCCTCGAACGCCTGGCTCCCGGGAACCAGGCCGTCGTGCTTCAGCTTCTCGCCGTACTGCTCGACCGTCGGCACGTACTCGGAAACTTCCGTAATGGAAACGAACGAATACGTCGGCTCCAGCACCGTTCCCAGCGGGCTCGAACGGAGCGCCTGGCAGATGCCGTCGATTCGTAGCGGATTCGGGTCCATGATCATCAGCCCCAGGTCCGCCTTGTGACCCGAGACGACGAACGTCTGAATTCGTGTCGGTGCGCCCGGACGTTCGGGATCGAGCAGATGGGCGACGGTTTCCCGGCCCGCCGCTCGCTCCTCTTCAGAAAGCTGCGCGAGCGCCGCTGCGTTGATCCGGTAATAAATATGCAGGCAGTGCCAGCCCTCGCTCAGTTCGATCGAAGGAGGCGGCAACTCTTGCGAAGCGTGACCGGGATGACTCATGGGAACCAGGACTCTCTGAACGGGATCAATCGTGATGACGGGGCGCTCGTCAGCAACGGCGGCCTATTGTTCGTCGTCTTCGGCGTATTCGACCTTCGGGTAACCGGTCCAGCCGAGGGGCTTGGCGGCCATAGTCATTTCGCCCCGCTCCAGCAGGCCGAGGACCATCTGGACCGTCATATTGGTGATGAACTCTTTCTGCAACCGGGCGACGATCTGCGGGTCGACCATGTTCGCGCCAGGCCCCGCTTCGCCTTCAAGAAACTTTCGTTTCTGATCGAAGACCGCCCAGTAGATCGTCCGGGCATGGTGCTTGGCGCCGTCGCGCACCTTGGTCGCATTCCCCCCCTTCGCCCGCTGACCGTTGACCCGGTACAGATCCTTGCGCTCGAAAATGATCGCCAGCACGTTCCAGTCTTTGGAACCGAATAAGCCCATCGCTGCGGTCCTCGGTCGCGGGGAGTAGGATCTCCCTGCATTTGTAACGCGCCGCAGTTCGATTCGCCATCCGCGCGCCGGTCCGTCAATGTCACTGGGTGCAGTCGGTATTTGGTCGTCCACAGGTGTTGACGCCCGCCCGCGCAATCCCCGTACGATGGACGTCCACGTCCGTCGTGATCGTCGGCGGCACGGCCTGATCCACGCGGCCGACGGACGAGGACGTCCGTCGTACATCGGAGGCCTCTTCGTCGAACCTCGGTCTGATGCCGAGCAATCCGCCGGTCGCGGACTTTCCACCACCATTAACCGACGACACTCAGTGCCGCCGGGGGCCTCCCGTTCAGACTGCCGATTCTGGTTCGCATTTTCGACAGAATTCCCTGTTAACATACCGCAAACTCTCCCGCAGGAGCCCTCCGTGCTGCACCAGTTTCTCCCGACTCACTACCACCACGCCCTCGGACCGTACGCCCCCGTCCTGACCGTCCGGCCGGGCGATTCGATCGCCACCACAACCGTCGACGCCCGCGGCTTCGATCAGCGCCGGGAACAGGTCTGTCCCCGCGGCAATCCCATGACCGGGCCGTTCTTTGTTGAGACCGCCGAACCAGGCGATACGCTCGTCGTCCGCCTCGACCGCATCGTCCCCAGCCGTTCCTACGGCTGGTGCGGCTCGTCCGTGGCCCCGAATGTCGTCGATCCGGTATACGTCCGCGAACTCCCCGAGGCCCCGCTCGCGGAATGGAACGTCGACGCCGTCGCGGGAACTGCGAAACTGATCGGTCCCCCCTCGCGGCTGCAGGATCTGACGATCCCGATCGAACCAATGCTGGGCTGCTTCGGCGTGGCGCCGCCCCGGAAGCAGGCCATTTCCACGGCGACCAGCGCCGAGCACGGCGGCAACATGGACTATCGCGGCTTCGTCGCCGGAACGACGGTCTATTTCCCGGTCTTCGAGCCCGGCGCTCTGTTTTTCCTCGGAGACGGCCACGCCGCACAGGGGTGCGGAGAAATCGTCGGCAGCGGAATCGAAATCTCGATGGACGTCCAGGTCACCCTCGACGTCCTCAAGGGACACGCCATCGGCTGGCCCCGGGGCGAAAATGCGGAACACATCTTCACGGTCGGCAACGCCCGGCCCCTCGACCAGTGCGTCCAGCACGCCACCACCGAAATGCTCCGCTGGCTGCAGCAGGACTACGGCCTCGACCCCCTCGGCGCCAATCTCCTGCTGGCCCAGTGCGTCCGCTACGACCTGGGCAACGTCTTCGATCCAGCTTTCACCATGGTCTGCCGGCTGGCGAAACGCTGGCTTCCCGCTGCATGAGGCCCCGGTGGAGAACCGACCGGCGGATTGTGCCGCAGCAGCCCTCGTTCGGGCAAAGTTCCTGCAATTCCGCTCCGGCGGCCCCAAAGTCGCCACAGAGTCGTATTGACGGTCTTCCCGCAGTGTGCAGAATACGCCCGCTTCCTGTCACCTGACCCGGGATGGCACACTGACTACGCGTCGAGGATCGACCAGTCTGCTGCCTGTACCCCTATTTTGCCGTTCGGCCATGCAAAGGAGTGCCTCAGCCGTGAAACAAGCTCTTCTGTCGGCAGCCGCGGTCGCCGTCCTGTCCGGCGTCCTCGCCTTCCCCGCCACTGCCTTCGGGCAGGCGGCCCGTCCGGCCGCTGGCGGCGCAGCCGCTGCGGCCAAGCTTCCGCATCAGGTTGGCCTGATCGACATGGCCTACGTCTTCAAGAACTACAAAAAGTTCGACGAGCTCCGTCTCGATCTCAAGAGCGAGATCGAAGGGGGCGAGGCCAAGATGAAGGCGATGGTCGAGGAGATCCAGCAGATCCAGGCGACCATGAAGACCTTCGCCGAAGGCAGCGACAAGTTCACCGCCGCCGAGAAGATGCTCGCCGGCAAGTCGGCCGAAGCCGAAGCCTTCCGCCGCAGCATGCAGCGCGACTTCCTCAAGAAGGAATCGCAGATCTATCACACGGTCTACCTCGAAGTCTCCGACGCCGTGAAGCGGTATGCCGAGCACTTCCAGTACACCCTGGTGATCCGCTTCACCCGCGAAGACCTCAACACCGAAAACCCACAGGAACTGATCCAGGGGATGAATCGTCAGGTGGTTTACCACCGCGGCGATGACGACATCACGTTGTCGGTCGTCGAATTCCTCAATCGCAACTACGAGAAGTCTTCGGGCGGAGCGAGCCGTCCGGCTCCGACGTCCGCCACCCGTCCCGCCCCGGCCGGCGCCGGCGCCCCGCGCTAGTCGACCTCGAGCTTCAGCGACTTCTGGTCAGGCACTCGGCCGGTCCCGGATCTCTCCGGGACCGGCTTTTCGCCGATCGGGTCCCCGGCTCGAAATCACCGGCATCGATTCTGAAACAGTGCGTCTTTCAGCCTTGTCCCCACTCCCGCTGTCTTCAGTGGGAGAGCGCCAGGGTGAGGGTTTTCGAAGTGGTCGGAGTGCCGTCCACAGAGAAAAGCCGGCGCGCCTCGCATTCGACGCTGGTGATAGCCGACCGGCCTGTATCCGCTCAGTTCCCTGCAGTCCCGACTCACCCAATTTCGACCGTCGATCCAGACTCACTGCGCCGCCTTCCGGGAGATCCCCCATGTCGGTCCGCGTTCAACGCACGCTGGCGCAATCCGCCGAGGTCCACGGCATCGGCTTCTTCACCGGAGCGGATGTCAAACTGCGATTCCTCCCCGCCCCGGAGAACCACGGCATCGCGTTTCAGCGAGTCGACCTTCCCGGCACACAGCCGATTCCCGCACGCCTCGACTTCGTGGTCCCCCGACAACGCCGGACCGCGATCTCGCTCGGCGACGCGACCGTCGAAATGATCGAACATACGATGGCGGCCCTCGCCGGACTGCAGATCGACAACTGCCTGGTGCAGCTCGACGCCCCCGAGCCGCCCGGCGGAGACGGCAGCAGCCTGCACTTCGTCCACGAGCTGCTCGAAGCCGGAATTGTCGAGCAATCCGCCCCGCAACCCCTGCTCGTGATTCAGCACGAGTCCCGCACCGGTTCCGAAGCCGCCGACTGTCAGGTCGTCGCCGCTCCGATTCCGCGCCGGCTCCTCGCGATCACGTACGAACTCGACTACGGCCCCCGCTCCCCGATCCGCCCGCAGGTCCTGACAATCGAGTTCAGCCCGGAACTGTTCGTCGCCGGCCTGGCCTTCGCCCGGACTTTCGTTCTGGAGCAGGAAGTGCAGGCCCTGAAAGCTCAGGGTTACGGCACGCGCGTCACCGAAAAGGACCTGTTGATCTTCGGCCCGGATGGCCCCATCGGCAACGAACTGCGGGCGACGGACGAGTGTGTCCGGCACAAGATCCTGGACTGCATCGGCGATTTCGCACTCCTCGGCTGCGACCTGCAGGGCCACATCCGGGCTTACCGCTCGGGCCACGCGATGAATCACGCCATCTGCCGAGAAATCCTCGCCAGCCAGGCGGAAGTCGCCGTCCGGGCGGCATGACGAGAGGGCGGACAGCAGAAAGCGGCTGACTCTTTGGGGCGACGGAGTGTATGCCGGCCGCGGCCGGCACGGCCATCTAAGCTCCCCGGAGCGTCGCCTGCGGGGTTTGGCGCTGCTCTGGAACTTCCGCCCGTTTGCCCCCCGCAGCGACCGACTGCGCCCCCGCGACAGCCCGGCCCATCGGCTCAATGGCAAACGCGACCGCGAACGCTGGCTTCACAACCTGATGGCCTCCTCCTCTCTGATGGGCGACAGAAACCAAACACCTGCAATCCGGGTCGAGCCAGGGAAGCTGAAGGCGGAATGCCAAATCACCGGCCACGATCGTGAGGCGCGCCGGACAGTGTCTGGATTTGGAATGCCGCTCGCTTTTCCAAGTATTCGCAGTGAAAGCCGGCTGTGTTTCGTAACGTCTTGTTGTGCAGACACTTGCGATGGCGTTTCGTAATCGCGATCGGTGACTTAGAGCAGGAGAATTCTCGGCGCCGTCTTTCACGACTGACCACTGACGACGGACCATTCACTCCGCCCGTCGATCAGACGGGCCGAGCCGGCTTCAATGTCACCCGCGGGGAAAGAGACGCGACGTACAGGCTTCAGAACAAGGCCCCGGCTCCACTGGCTGCGTCTTCGCCATCTTCGGACTTGGCCGGCGCAGCAGATCCTCTTCGTCGCCGGCTGGCCCCTTCGCTCGTCGAGAGCGTGGACGAGGCGTCGAACGCTTCGGTCAGTGGTTTCCCTTCCGCATCGAAGCCGGTCAGGAGTTCGATCTTCTGCTCAGCCGATTCGAGCAGCGCGTAGCAGGAGCGGAGCAGACCGATGCCGCGTTCGAACTGCTGCAGCGACTCCTCCAGACCCTGCGAACCCTCTTCCAGGCTCTGTACGATCTGCTGCAGCTCGGCGAGCGAATCTTCGAATCCGGGTGCTTCGTCGTCGGTGACTTTGCGCTTGGCCATGAGGAAACTTCGTCTTTGATGGGATCTGCGTAGGGTCCGATGTGCGGACCGGAACAGGTTTTGACTGCCGCATTCCAGAGTAAGGAAACGGTCCGCTACGGCTTCGGCATACCGCGTTTCCAGTCGGCGATCCAGAGCTGGCTGCTGCCGTCGGGCGTCCGCGTACTGGTCCACATGAGCTTTGTGCCGTCCGGACTGAAGACCGGCAGAATGTCCGCCGTGGTGCTGAACGTGACCTGGTTCACGGCTCCCCCCTTAAAGTCCGTGTCGGTCCAATCGGTTTCCATGGTGAACAGGTTGAAGTGGGCCCCCATCGGGCCGCGCGAGTAGTCGGCCCGCGCCCAGATCAGGTATTTCCCGCTCGGGTGGAAGTAGGGGCACCAGTTGACCTCGTTGTCGTTGCTGGTGAGCTGCACTTCCGTCTTGCCGTCGACCGACACTGCAAAGAGCTGCAGCATGTGCTCCTTGTGACGGTCGCTGCGGAAGATCACCCATTTGTTATCGGGCGAGAAGAACGGGCCGCCGTCGTAACCCGGCGCGTTGGTGATCTGCCGCACGTTGGCGCCGTCCGCGTCCATGATGTAGATGTCCGCGTCGCCATCCCGGCTCGACGTGAAGACAATGTGCTTGCCGTCCGACGAGAAGCTCCCTTCCGCGTCGTAGCCGGGGGTGTCAGTCAGCCGCCGCAATCCAGTTCCGTCGACGCCGATGACGTAGAGGTCCATGTGCGGATCGAAGTCCCACTGGTAGCGCTTCCGCCCGCCCGCGGCGGCCTCGTCGCGGGCCTTCTTTTCCGTCTGCTCGATCTCCGGATCGGTATGGCTGGAGGCGAACAGGATCTGTTTCGCATCGGGCGAGAAATACGCGCAGGTCGTTCGTCCGCGCCCGGTGCTGACCAGCCGCGGTTCCTTGCCGTCGAGCGGCTGGACGTAGATCTGATAGAACGGATAACCGATGGGATACGCCTGGTAGACGATCGATTTGCCGTCGGGTGAGAAGTACCCTTCGCCGGCCCGCGGCAGGCCGAACGTCACCTGGCGGATGTTTTCCAGGCTCTTCGCTTCCGCCGCGGCGTCGGTTTCCACCGTTCGGACGGGCTGAGCCGTTGCGACAGCCGCCAGCGTGACGGCCAGACCGAAAGTCGATATTGAGAGCATCTGTTCAAGCTCCGGAAGAATTCTGGTCCCGCTCCGCATAACGGGCGGCACCCTCAGTTTAACCGCTGTGGTCGGAAGTCGGCATCCTCGCGAACCGTCTTCTCTGGCTTTCCGCTTTTCGCCGGAAGCTTTCCGCTTCCTGCTCTCCCTCTTGCGTTCGCAGGGGAAATCTCCGATATAATTCGAAGAGACCGCCCGATTTTCCCGCCCGCCGCCGAAAGCCTGCCATGCTCACTCTCTCCGGCCCCCGGATGCGCTACTGCGACCGCGTCAGTCGGCGGTCGTTTCTGCAGGTCGGCGGACTTGCTCTCGGCGGCCTGACGCTGCCGCAGTTGCTGCGGGCGGAGTCCGCTGGCGGAGCGGTCGGCCGGCACAAGTCGGTGATCATGGTCTACCTGTCGGGCGGCCTGGCCCACCAGGACACGTTCGACCTGAAGCCCGAGGCTCCGGCCGAGGTCCGCGGCGAATTCAAACCGATCGACACCTCGGTTCCAGGCCTGCAGGTCTGCGAGCTGCTGCCGCGCATGGCGAAAGTCATGGACCGCTGCACGCTGGTGCGGTCTGTCGTGGGCCAGCGCGACGAGCACTCCAGCTTTCAGAATCTGACCGGCTATACGATGGGTGAGACCCAGCGGGATGGTCGGCCGAACTTCGGGTCGTTGGCGGCGCGGGTTCTTGGCCCGACGCATCCGGTGGTGCCGCCGTTCGTCGACCTGTTCCCCACGATGCAGCACCGACCCTACAACAGCACGGGGGCGGGCTACCTGGGCCCGGCGTTCAATCAGATCCGCGCCGACGGCGAAGACGTCGCCAGCATGAAACTGCGGTACGTCGAGCACGCCAAGTTCTCGGATCGCCGCCGACTGCTCGAACAGATCGACCGCTTTCGACGGACCGTCGACGATGCGGACATCGACGCGATGGACGAAAGCTATCACCGGGCGTTCGATGTGCTGACGTCTTCGCGCGTCGTGGAAGCCCTGGATCTCGAGAAGGAGGACCCGAAGCTCCGCGACCGTTATGGGCGGGGTTCGGCGAAGCATCTGGGGGACGGCGCTCCGATGTGGAACGATCAGTTGCTGATCGCCCGCCGTCTCGTGGAAGCGGGGGTTCGCGTCGTGACGGTCGCGTATGGCTTCTGGGACACGCACGGCAACAACTTCGGGCACATGAAGGCTCACCTGCCGACCTTTGACGCCGGGATCTCGTCGCTGATCGAAGACCTGCACGAGCGCGGTCTCGAACGCGACTGCAGCGTGATCGTCTGGGGCGAGTTCGGACGGACGCCGAAGATCAACAAGGACGCAGGACGCGATCACTGGGCTCCGGTCCAGGCGGCGCTGCTGGCGGGGGGCGGAGTTTCAGGCGGGCGCGTCGTCGGAGCGACCGACAAGACGGCGGCGTACGCGGCGGAAAGGCCGATCGATTACCGGGAAATCCTGGCGTCGGTTTATCACCGGCTGGGCGTCGATCCGCACGAGTTCGTTCGCGACGCCAATGACCGCCCGGTCACGGCGCTGCCGGAAGATTTTCGTCCGGTGCGGGATCTGATCTGAATGGGCAGTGGCTGCCGATGGTGACGCTACGCGATCTCGACGGCGGGTTCGTCCTCGATCGGCAGGACATCGACGCCGACCGACAGCGCGTGCCGCCCGCCGCCGATGTAAACGCCCCGCAGGGGGGGGACGTCGTCGTAGTCTCGGCCCCAGGCGATGGTAATGTGTTCGGTGTCGGGGAACACGTTATTGGTGGGGTCGAGATCGACCCAGCCCAGCGTGCCGCAGTAGATCGACAGCCAGGCGTGCGACGCATCGGCGCCGACGAGACGGGGCTGCCCGGCGGCCGGGTACGTTCGCAAGTAGCCGCTGACGTAGCGGGCGGCGAGCCCCAGCGACCGCAGCGCGGCGATTTCGACGTGCGCGAAGTCCTGGCAGACGCCGCGGCGCATTTCAAACACTTCGTCGACCGTCGAGTGCACGTGGGTGGCCCGTGAGTCGAATTTGAATTCGCGGTGAATTCGCGAGGTCAGATCGGCGATGGCAGCCAGCATCGGCCGGCCGGCGGGAAACGATGTGCGGGCGTAGTCGGCCAGCTTGGGGGAGATACGCACTCGCGGCGATTCGTAGGCGAATTCGCAGGCGAAGAGATCCGACTCGGTCGGTCGCGAGGTGAGGTTCTCGAGGACCTCCTCCCACGGGGGGCTCGGATCGTTGGCGGCGCGGCCGTGCGGCGTCAGGTGCACGTCGCTGACGGCGGTCACCTTGAGGGTGTCGTAGCCCTGGTTGAATGAAAAAACGGAGACGTCGTTTCCGAAGTAGTCCGACCGCAGGGTCTGGATCGCCGGGGCGGGCAGAATGTGGAGCTCGTGCGATCGGCAGATCTGATAGCGCAGCCGCCGGGGACGCAGTCGGGCTTCGTTGTGACAGACCGAGACCGGTTCGTCGCCCGAGTAGGTCGTGGTGTGAGTGACGCGATAGCGCATCAGCGTCCCTCCGAGTCGGTAATCTGCCTGGGTGCTCCGGAATGGACCAGGTATTTGCGGGTCAGAGTGTCGGAGAGCGTGCGGAGCTGGTGCTCCAGATCGGTGAGGACCCGCTCGACTTCGAGGGGCGGGGAATCGGTAAGTTGTTCGGGGGTCAGCATCCGCACGTCGTGGACGGCGGCCATCGCCAGCCGTTTCTCTTCGGTCCGCAGGGGCGCGACAAGATCGCGCGGCAGCATGTCGACGTGATCGGCGAGCGTGACGACCTGGAAGGCGACCGAATGGGGATTCGTCTCGTCCGTCACCGCCAGATCGAGGACCGCGTTCTGCTGGACATTGTCGAGATAGCGCGAACGATAGGTCATGCGGCAGTCCAGGATCTCCAGCAGAACTCGAAGGACGGCTTTGTCGGCGACCTTGCCGGTCTGCAGCGTGCTCACGATCAGACTGGCGGTGATGCGGCCGCGCTCGATCCGCCGGCCCATGTCGAGCAGTCTCCAGGCGGGGCCGCGAATCATGCCGTCCTGAATCAGTCCGCTGACGGCGGCGAGGTCGACCATCAACTGATTGAGGGCGCCGTAGGCATCGGCGAGGTCGACGCGCCGTCGTCCGCCCGCAGTCTGGAAGATCGTGGTGATGTGATGAATCGTCCGCCAGGTATCGGGCGAGAGCCAGTCCCGGGCCAGCGAGGCCAGTCGTTTCATCTCGGAAATCGCCGCGGCGAGGCCCCGCGGCTCGGCGGGATCGAAGATGACTTTGGGGAGATTTTCCGTCAGCTCGGGCAACTGTTCGTCGAGGCCGTCGACGGCGAAGCCGGGTTCGATCTGACCCTGGTCGGCGAGAGCCCGGATCAGCACGGGGAGTTCCGGCCAGTCCTCTTCGGACTCTGCCGTGAGGCGGTCGACGACCGGTCGCAGCAGACGGCAGAGGAAGTCGGCCCGGTCGAGCGATTGTCCCAGCCAGAAGAGATCGTCGGCGACCCGGCTGGGGAATGCGGCGCCAGTGCGGCGGAGGGGCACCGGTTGATCGTCCGGTTCCAGCAGCGTTACGTGTTCGATGGGACCGTCCGACAGGACCCACAGGTCTTTGCTGCCGAGACCTGCGGTGATCGACAGCTCCATGGGGGCCGTGGTTGTAGCGACGCGAATCAGGCCGCCGGGCATGATGCTGTAGCTGTGCGGCGAGTCGGCGACCAGGAAGACGCGGAGGGCCAGGTGTCCGCAGTGGATGCCGCCGTCCGACCAGACGGGAGACGCCGAACGATGGACGGTTTCCTGGGCGATGAAGGCGTGGGGGCGGGCGATGATCCTTGCCCGCAGTTCCGCGAGGCGGCCGGCGCTCAGCGAACCCGGCAGAATCTCTTCGCCGCCGCTCTTCTGATAGGCGGGTTTGATGACCAGCGAATTCAGATTGTCGAGGACGTATTGCCGCTGCTGCGGGTCCCCGCACCACCAGGTCGGGACCGATGGCAGGTGGAGGTCTTCCCCGGTGAAACGTCGGCACAACTCCGGCAGAAACGCCATGAAGACTGGCGTTTCGATCAGGCCGCAGCCGGGCGTGTTGGCGATGGCCACATGGCCCTTGCGGACCGCCTGCAGAATTCCCGGGATGCCATGCGGTGCGGAGCCGCCGAGTTCCAGCGGATCGATCTGAGCCTCGGCCCCCCGGGAATAGATGACGTCGACCGGCAGCAGCCCCCCCAGGGTCTTGAGATAGACGCGGTCCTCGCGGACGGCCAGGTCGCCGCCCTCGACCAGCGTCAGATTGAGATACCGGGCGAGATAAATGTCCTCGAAGTACAGCGGGTGTCTGGGGCCCGGCGTGAGGAGCACGACGCGCAGGTTCTCCGACGGTCGCGATCCGCGCTGCTTGAGCGCGTTCAGGAGGCGGACGAAGAACGGCGCCAGTCGCTGGACTCCGACGCGATGCATCACCTGCGGCATGGCCCGCGAGGTGACGATTCGGTTTTCCAGGGCGAACGCGGCTCCGGGGGGGGCTTCGGAGCGGTCGGCCATCACCTGCCAGCCGCCATCCGGGAGTCGGGCGAGTTCGGCCGAGTAGAGCGTCAGGGCCTGCTCCGTCGACGGTCGCAAGTGGTGGAACGCGCGGACGAAGCCCGGATGGGCGTAGACGGCTTCGGGAGGGAGCCAGCGGTCTTTCAGAAGCTTCTGCGGTCCGTGGAGGTCGCGGATCACTGCGTCCAGGAGTTTGGCTCGCTGATCGAGCGCCCGTTCGACCCGGTCCCATTCTTCGCCCGCAACGATGGCGGGGAGCAGGTCGAGTCGCCAGGGCCGTTGCGACTCGCCGCCGTCTCCGAAGACGTTGTAGGTGACGCCGTTCTGTTTCAGGACTCGATCGGCCTGGATCGTCCGTTGCGTCAGCTCGTCGGGGCTGACGTTCCGGAAGGCCTCCAGGAAGCGGTTCCAGTGCGGTCGTGGCGAACGGTCGGCCTGGAAGACTTCGTCATAGACCCACGGCGGCGGGGCATAGTCCTGCAGCGAAACAGTCGATGGTGTCGCCACAGAGGCCATAGTGGTTCAAAGTTGAGCCAGAGGGATGAAAACGACCGAGGGAACGCACGATACACGAAATCGCAGAACAGGTCCCGGTCGCGCACCGCTTCTCATCCGCCGGACGGTCCCTGTTCGACGCTCATCTCTCGATACCCCGATTAGACGCGGCGCAGGTCGAGCGTGCAAGGATAGTCCGGATGGACAGGGACCGTCTGAGGGGTGATTCCGCCTGCCGTATGGCCGAATCTGTAGAATCGCGCCGCCCGGCGGCTTTCCGCTTCCAGTGAATTGACGGGATAGAGACCCGGATTCAGCCCGCCCGGATGGTCGATGTGGTATCGGCAGCCCCCCATTGATCGTCCGTGGACCCGGTCGACAATGTCGAACACCAGCGGCGTGTGAACCGGGATGGTCGGGTGCAGACAGCTCGGCGGCTGCCAGGCCCGATACCGCAGCCCGGCGACGTATTCGCCAGTCTGCCCGGTGGCCTGCCAGGGGAGTTCGACGCCATTCACGACGACCGCGTATCGGTCGGAGAACATTCCCGTCACTCGGACCTGCATCCGTTCGACGGAGGAGTCGACATACCGGGCGGTTCCGCCGCGACCGGCCTCTTCGCCCAGCACGTACCACGGCTCGATCGCCTGCCGCAGCTCGAGTCGGACCCCCTGATGTTCGACGTCGCCCACCAGAGGGCAGCGGAACTCGACGTGCGTCGCAAACCACGAATTTTCAAACGCGAACCCGGCGCTCTGCAGGTCGCCGATCACCGACTTCAGGTCTTCTTTCAGGTAGTGCGGCAGCAGGAACCTGTCGTGAATCGTCGTCCCCCAGCGAATCGGGTTTACGCGGTACGGCGTTTCCCAGAACCAGGCGACCAGCGCCCGCACCAGGAGCTGCTGAGTCAGGCTCATCCGGGAGTGGGGGGGCATCTCGAACCCGCGCAGTTCCACCAGTCCCAGACGCCCGGTGGCGTGATCCGGGGAATAGAGCTTGTCGATGCAGATCTCCGCCCGATGCGTATTCCCCGTCAGATCGACCAGCAGATTGCGGAAGATCCGATCGACCAGCCACGGCGGAACATGACCGTGATCCGGAATCTGGTCGAACGCGATCTGCAGCTCATAGAGCGCATCCCGCCGACCTTCATCGACCCGCGGCGCCTGACTCGTCGGACCGACGAACTGCCCGGAAAACAGGTAGGACAAGGCCGGGTGATTGTTCCAGTAGCCGATCAGACTCCGCAGAACATCCGGCCGCCGGAGGAACGGACTGTCGGCCGGCGTCGCGCCGCCGAGGACGATGTGGTTCCCGCCCCCCGTCCCGGAGTGCTTGCCATCGAGATCGAACTTCTCGGTTCCCAGCCTCGCTTCACGGGCCTCCTCGTAAACGCCGGTGGTGATGTCTTTCAGCTCGTCCCAGGAGTGAGCCGGATGAATGTTGACTTCGATGACTCCCGGGTCTGGCGTGACCTTCATCACGTTCAGCCGGTCGTCGTGAGGGGGCAGGTAGCCTTCGATCACGACCGGCTGCTGCAGTGATTCCGCGGTCTCTTCAATCGTCGCCACGAGGTGCAGATAATCTTCCAGAGAAGTGACCGGCGGCATGAACACGTGCAAGCGGCCGTTGCGCGGCTCGACGCACACAGCCGTCCGCACCATGCCCGGCGACGACAGCGGCGGCTGGTGACGCTCTTCGCGCTTGTGACCGTTCTCCGGGGCCTCGTGCGACTGTGTCTCGATCGTCACTTCCGACTCGATTTCCCGCATGGCTCGGGCCGCCCGGCGGATTTCCACATAGCCGGGAAGCGGCAGCCGCCCGGCAAACGGATCGATCGCGTACACCGTCCGGCTGTCCCGGCTCCCTCCCGCCGGCAGCGAGTCCAGCGGCAGGCGCAGCCCGATCGGCGAATCCCCCGGGATCAGAAACAGACGCTCCGACCGGAACGGCCAGGGACCGCTGATCCATTCCGGCTTCGCCTGCCACCACGCCCGCGTCAGCGGCAGAACGTAGCCGGAGACGCGGCTGAGGCCCTTCTCAATCGTCTGCGCCAGCCGGCGGCGTTCCTCGTCGGCATCCAGATCGAAGTCCCGCGGGTCGACGTCGACGGGGAGCTTCTGTTCCTGTTCGATGACGTTCCAGACGTCTTCATGGGCCGGTCGAATCCACTTCGCCCCGACCCCCAGGCGTTCGGAGAACTCGACGAGAAACTCTTCGGCGGCCTGGCAGGTGACGCCGGTCGGCGCGGAAAGCTCGGCCAGCAGCTCCGGATTCTGCCAGATCGGTTCGCCGTCCTTGCGCCAGAAACAACTGTAGGCCCAGCGGGGGAGCGACTCGCCGGGATACCATTTTCCCTGGCCAAAGTGGAGCAGCGCGCCGCGCGAGAATCGCGACTGCAGCCGGCGAATCAGCACGTCCGACAGGTGCTGCTTCATCGCGCCGACGGCTCCCGTATTCCATTCCTCGCCCTCCATGTCGTCGATCGAAACGAAAGTCGGTTCTCCCCCCATCGTCAGCCGGACGTCGTGCTGATCCAGCCTCGCGTCGACCGCATGCCCGACCGCGTCGATGGCGGACCATTCTTCTTCGCTGTACGGCTTTGTGACGCGCGGGTCCTCGTGAATCCGCGTGACGCTCATCTCAAAGTCGAACTCGACCTCGCAGGGATCGAGCAGGCCGCTGATCGGCGCCGCCGTCTGAGGCACGGGCGTCGCGGCCAGCGGAATGTGCCCCTCGCCGGTCATCAGCCCCGATGTCGGGTCGAGTCCGATCCACCCGGCCCCGGGCAGAAAGACTTCGGTCCAGGCGTGCAGATCCGTGAAGTCCTGCGTCGGCCCCACGGGGCCTTCAATTGGCTTCAGGTCCGGAGCGAGCTGAATCAGGTAGCCCGAAACGAACCGGGCCGCCAGACCAAAGTGCCGCAGGAGCTGCACCAGCAGCCACGCCGAATCCCGACACGACCCCGATCGCTTCGTCAGCGTCTCTTCGGGGGTCTGAACGCCGGGCTCCATCCGGATCAGGTACTTGATTTCTCGCTGCAACCGGGCGTTCAAGTCGACCAGGAACGAAATCGTTCGGCGGGGAGTGACGTTGACGGTTCTCAAATACTCCGAGAAGTGGGGGCCGCCCCCCAGTCGTTCGAGAAAGGGACGGAGATCCCGGGACAAATCATCGTCGTACTCGAACGGGTAGTGTTCGGCATCCTCCTCGACGAAGAAATCGAAGGGATTGATGACCGTCATATTGGCGACCAGATCGACGGCGATCCGCAGGATGCTGGTCTGCTTCTGAAACACGAATCGCGCCAGGAAGTTCCCGTGCGGATCCTGCTGCCAGTTGAGGAAGTATTCCGTCGGATCGACCTGCAGGGAATAACTGTCGATCGGCGTCCGGGAATGGGGCGCCGGACGCAGCCGGACGATATGCGGACCGAGCGTAATCAGCCGGTCGAAGCGATACTCGGTCACATGATGCAGAGCGACACGGATGGTCATGGATCACCGGTTGTGGAATTTGAATCAGCGTAAAACTGGACAGTGAGGTGCCGATTCAGCAGCTCCGTTTCCAACCGGACCGGCCCTCGAGGCGCAACACCTGCGCAGTTTTCATGCGAATGTACCATGCAACTGCCGCGCCGGATTCGCCAACGCAGGAATCGGCTGAGTTTCAAGTGCCTGCAGATCGGGCGACTGCCTGAAAACTGTGCAGTCTCCGCCGGGCGACCTTGCAGAGTCTGGGATTGCGCGTGTGGCGGCGTGAACCGGCCCTCGCCATTTCCCGTCCGTCCCGGTTCAATATCAGGCTGAAAACGAATCGATTCGCGCTTGATCCGGGAAGTTCGCTGCCATGCCGCTGGAATACGCCCTTGAGCCGGATCTGCCGGTGCAGGAGTTCATCGATCTGCTGAGTCGCTCGACCCTTGCCGAACGTCGACCGGTGTCGGATCCGATACGAATCGGCCGCATGCTGCGGGAAGCCGATCTGATTGTGACGGCGCGATCGGACGGGCTGCTGGTCGGAGTCTCGCGGGCGCTCAGCGACTTTTCCTTCTGCACCTACTTGTCGGACCTGGCGGTCGATGAGGCCTTTCAGCGGCAGGGGATCGGCCAGGAACTGATCCGCCGGACCCGCGAAGCCGGCGGCCCGGACGCCATGCTGATCCTGCTCGCCGCGCCGAAGGCCCGCGAGTATTATCCACATATCGGATTTACGCCACATGATTCCTGCTGGTACCTGCCCCGCCAGTCGGACTGAGTTTCCGGAGACGATTCCAATGATTCGCGCGATGGTTTCGCTGGTTTTCGTGTCGCTGCTCGGGGCGGCGACGTTCGCTCAGGACAAGAGCGTGAAGCCGGGGATCAACAAGAGCTTCGAGAACGCCAAAGTCCCGGAGTTCGTTGAGCGCTTTGAGAAGGAAGGCCGGGACGTCTACGACAATCGCAAGAAGATCGTCGACGCCTGCGAGATTAAGCCGGGGACGATCCTTGCCGATATCGGCGCCGGGACCGGTCTGTTCACGCGGATGTTTTCTCCGCTCGTCGGACCGGAGGGGACGGTGTACGCAGTCGACATCACCGAGTCGTTCGTCCGGCACGTCGAAGAGTCGGCGAAACAGGACAAGCTCGAAAATATCGTCGGGGTCGTCTGCAAGGCGGATTCCGCCGAACTGCCGCCGGCGTCCATCGATGTCGCATTCATTTGCGACACCTACCATCACTTCGAGTATCCGCAAAAGACAATGCGGTCGATTCATCGGGCCCTGAAGCCGGGCGGTCAGGTGATCCTGATCGACTTCCGCCGGATCGAGGGGGAGAGCACGGAATGGACCTTGGACCATGTGCGGGCAGGGCAGGAGGTCTTTACGAGAGAAGTCGTCAGCGCCGGCTTCCGCCAGATCGACGAGAAGCAGGACCTGCTGCAAGAGTCGTACTTCGTGCGGTTCCAGAAGGTTGATTGAAGAGAGGATCTCTCGCGGAAGAAATGTCGAATTGAAGAGGCTTATTGCTGATCGCCAGAACCGAAGTCTCCTCCTGTCTGGCGATCTGCGATGAGCGATTCGCGATCAGCCCGTTGTCTCTGGCTATTCGCTATTCCCCATTCCCTGTTCGCTCTCTTCAAAACAGCCGGTTGTATCCGTTCAGGGCCGCCACCCGATATGCTTCCGCCATTGTCGGGTAGTTGAACGTGGTGTTGATGAAGTACAGCAGCGAATTGTGCGGTTTCGGCTGGGACATGATCGCCTGGCCGATGTGGATGATTTCAGACGCACTCGCCCCGAAGCAGTGAATGCCGAGAATCTCGGTCGTTTCGCGGTGGAACAGCAGCTTCAGCATGCCGACAGTCTGTCCGGTGATCTGTGCACGCGCCAGGCTTTTGAAGTGTGCGTGGCCGACCTCGTAGGGAATCTTTTCGTCGGTCAACTCCCGCTCGGTCTTGCCCAGGGAGCTGATCTCCGGGCTGGTGTAGATTCCGGTGGGAATGTTGGAGGGGGTCGGGCCGCAGTTCTCGCCCAGAATGTGCCCCGCCGCATAACGTCCCTGTGTATAGGCGGCGCTGGCCAGCGCCGGCGCGCCGATCACGTCGCCGACCGCGTAAATGTGGGGGACCGAGGTCTGGAAGTTCTCGTTGACCAGCAGGTTGCCCCGCTTGTCGGGAACCACGCCGGTGCACTCGATGTTGATCCCGTCGGTGTTTCCGGTCCGCCCGGCCGCCCAGAGAAGTGCGTCGGTCTTCAGGGCCTTTCCGGACTTGAGGTGCAGAATCGCGCCGTCGTCGCAGGGTTCGACGCTTTCGCACTCCTCGCGATGGCGGATCAGGATTCCGCGATCGCGCAGGTGGTAGCTGAGCGCATCCACGATTTCTTCGTCGAGGAATTCCAGCAGCCGGTCCCGCGTATTGACCAGGTTGACCTTGATCTCCAGGTTGCGGAACATTGAGGCGTATTCGCAGCCGATGACTCCCGCGCCATAGACCGTGATCGACTTGATGTGCTGGCCGAGCGTCAGAATCGAGTCGCTGTCAAAGATCCGGGGATGGGAGAAGTCGATGTTGTCGGGCCGGTAGGGCCTGGCGCCGGTCGCGATGACGATGCTCTTGCCGCTGACGAGCTTGATGGCCCCCGCCGGTTCGTGAATCGCCAACGTGTGCGAGTCCACAAAGACCGCCTGCCCGCGAAAGATCGGAACGTCGTTCCGGTCATAGAATGCGGTGCGCATCTTGACCTGGGCCTCGATGACCGACCGGCCCCGCCGCAGCAGTTCCTGAACGGTGAACTGGGCCGAAATCCCGTGCTCGCGGAACAGGGTGCTCTGGTTGACCTCCATCATCTGAAAGATGGCGTAGCGCAGCGCTTTGCTGGGAATCGTCCCGCGGTGCGTACAGCTTCCGCCGATCAGCGGATCGCGTTCGAGAACCGCCACCGATTTGCCGTGTTTGACGGCCTGCATGGCGGCTCCTTCGCCGCCGGGACCGGTCCCGATGACCACTACGTCGAATTCCGCCACTTCCGTCATCACCGCCTCCGTCGCGAGGTCCATTCTGTTGCTGATCCCGGCTGCACAACAGCGAACTGCGTGCCGCGAATCCGTGCAGGCCGGGGGCAGGGTTCCCGCCGCCTTTTAGCCAATTTGCGGGTCGCCGCGAACCCCGGTCGCCACCGATCCGCGACGGCTTGCGTAAAGCACAGGCAAACCTGCTCCGGAACGAGGCCGGCGCCGGTCAGGCCTTGCGGATTTTCTCACGACCATCCACCACGTTTCGCGTCGCGTTGCGGGTATCGAGCACCAGTTGAGCATGCCGGACGATGTACGCGAAGTCGTACGCGGAATGCTCCGTCGAGACCAGCACGCAGTCCTGGCTGGCCAGGAATTCGGGCGTCAGCTCCTGGCTGCTCATCGGGGGCAGGTCCGGATGGTGCCGCATTCTGGGGAGCTGGGGGACGTGCGGGTCGTTGTAACTCAGCACCGCCCCCCGCTGCCGCAGCAGCTTCATCAATTCGAAGGTCGGGCTCTCGCGGGGATCGTCCACATCTTTTTTGTAGGCGGCTCCGAGCAGGCAGATCCGGCTCCCTTTGATCGGCTTGCCCAGGTCGTTGAGAAACTCGCCCAGGCGATGGATCACATACGTCGGCATGTGCGTATTGATCTCGCCGGCCAGCTCGATGAACCGCGTCTGCTCGCCATACTTCCGGGCCAGCCAGCTCAGGTAGAAGGGGTCGATGGGAATGCAGTGCCCGCCGAGACCTGGTCCGGGGTAGAACGCCTGGAAGCCGAAGGGTTTGGTCTTCGCCGCTTCGATGACTTCCCAGACGTCGATCCCCATTTTGTCGTAGAGCATTTTCAGCTCGTTGACGAGAGCGATATTCACGGCCCGGTAAGTGTTCTCCAGGATTTTGCAGGCTTCCGCCACTTCCAGGCTCGATACCGGCACGACCGTGACCACCGCCGACGAGTACAGCGCACAGGCCAGTTCGGTGCTGAGCGGGTCGTAGCCCCCGACGACTTTCGGGATTCCCTCGGCGCTGAAGGTTGGATTGCCGGGATCCTCCCGCTCGGGGCTGAAGGCCAGGAAGTAGTCGGCTCCCGCGGTCAGTCCCGATCGGGCCAGGATGGGCAGGACGACGTCCCGCGTGGTGGTGGGATAGGTGGTGCTCTCCAGCACGACGAGCTGTCCGGGGCGGAGCGTTGCGGCGATCGAGCGGGCGGTTCCTTCGATATAGCTGAGGTCCGGGTCGCGCGTTTCGTTCAGTGGCGTCGGGACGCAGATGATGACGCAGTCGGCTTCGTTGAGCCGGGTCATGTCGGCGGTCGGCACGAAGCGGTCGGTCTCGATCAGCTTCGACATTGCCCCGGCGTCGATGTGCTTGATATAGCTCTGCCCGGCGAGCAGCTTGTCGACCTTGACCTGGTCGACGTCGAAACCCATGCAGCGGAAGCCGTTGCTCGTGAACGCCCGGATCAGCGGCAAGCCGACGTATCCCAGGCCAATCACGCCCACGACGGCCTGCTTGTCGCGAATCTTTTCGGCCAGTCCGTGACTCATTGATCCCTGCATCCTTGGCCCGACCCGGGAAAAACTTCAGCGCAAGCGTCGGAAACGGACTCCGGACGACTGCGGGACCAGGATCGTAACAGTCGCCGGAAATCGTCGCAACGTGAGTTGTATTAAGGTTTTGCCGAAACCGTTCGGACGGGTTAAAAAGGGGCTTCAACCCTTGAACGGGACGGGACCGACGGGCTACAACGATGCCATTGCGGGTTCCCTGCCGCCTTGTCCGGTCCCGAAGGAGCGTCTATGACCGCCGGTCGCTTTCCCCAGGTCTGGGATCTCGCCAGCCTGCTGCCCCATCCGTCGTCCCCCGAATTCCGCACTTGCCTGAACGAGTACAAGCAGGAGCTGCTGGGACTGGTGACCGTGTCGCGCAGCTTGCCTGCCGTGACTCCCGCCGCCGCCGACCAGTGGGCCGGGTTTCTGGAAGCTTACGGCCGGCTCGACGCCATCAGCGGGGATCTGCGGGCCTTCCTGGAGTGCCACTGCGCGGCGGAGGCGGAGAATCCGATCTTCCTGCAGCTCGATGCCGAGGTCGCGGCCCTCTCGCCGCAACGGGAAGAAGTGACGACGAATCTCGAATTCGCCCTGAAGGAGGCGTCGAGCGAACAGCTTGACGCGCTGCTCAAGGCTGACCCTCGTCTGGAGCAGATCGCGTACTTTGTCCGGACCCGGCAGAAGAACGCCGCACTCCGGCTGCCGCGCGAGCAGGAACTGCTCGCCGCCGACCTGGCCGTGGACGGCCTGCATGCCTGGGGCCGGCTCTACGATCGGCTGTGCGGCAGCCTGCGGGTCACCGTGAGCGAAAAGGGCCAGCCGGTTACCAAGTCGGTCGGACAGGTCCACTTTGATTCCGCGGAGCGGTCGGTCCGCGAGAACAACTTCTTTGCCGCGGACGCCGCCTGGTCGAGCATCACGCTCCCCTGCACCGAGGCGATCAATCACATCGCCGGCACCCGGCTCACGACATACCGCCGGGCGGGGATCCAGGACTACCTGGAAGTTCCGCTCCGTCTGAACCGGATGACCCGCGAAACGCTGACGACCATGTGGCAGGTCATTACGGAGCGAAAAGGGGTCCTGAAGGATTATCTGGAGCGCAAGGCCCAGCTTCTGGGCCTCAAGCAGCTTGCCTGGTACGACCTGTCCGCCCCCTTGCCGCAGCTTCCCGGAGCCGTCGGCGCGGACAAGATTCCCTATGACCAGGCGGGCGACTGGATCATCGAGTCCTTCACGCGGTTCAGTCCCGACTTCGGCGAATTCGCCCGGATGGCCCTGGAGAAAGGCTGGATCGAAGCCGAGAATCGCGCGGGCAAGCGACAGGGCGGATTTTGCACCGGCTTCCCCAAGTCCAAGCAGACCCGCATCTTTATGACCTACACCGACTCCGCCGACGCCATGTCGACGCTGGCCCACGAACTGGGTCACGCCTATCACTCGTGGGTCCTCCGCGACGAGCCGATTCTGCTCCAGGACTACCCGATGAACCTGGCGGAGACCGCCTCCACGTTCGCCGAAGCCGTCCTCGGCGCCCGCCGGCTCGAACAGTCCACCTCGACCAGCGAGCGGCTCAATATGCTCGAAGGGATGCTCGGCGACGCGGTCGGCTTCCTGATGAACATCCACGCCCGCTTCCTGTTCGAGAACGAGTTCCATCGCGAACGGGCCGCCGGCGAAGTCAACAGCGAACGCCTGAATCTGCTGATGCAGCAGGCCCAGCAGGAGGCCTATCTGGGGGCGCTCGCCGACGGCGGCTGGAACCCGCGTTTCTGGGTCTCGAAGCTCCATTTCTACATCACCGGCTGGCCGTTCTATAACTTCCCCTACACCTTCGGCTACCTCCTCTCGATGGGGGTCTTCGCGGTCGGCCAGGAGGCGGGGCCGGGCTTCGCCGAGGACTACCGCAAGCTGTTGCTGGCCACCGGCTGCATGGATGCGGAGGAAGCGGTCCAGAGCACGCTGGGCTTCGACCTGCGCAAGCCCGACTTCTGGCACAAGAGCCTCGACATCGTCGAGGCCCGCGTCAAACAGTTCTGCCAGCTTGCCGACGAAGTCGTCGGGAAGTGTCAGCAGGTGTAGGGCCGGCTGTGCCGGCCGAAATGTAAGATCGATGGCGATTCCGGGTGGCACGCCCTGAGTCCTCGAAGGGCGTGGTCTTCAGACCAAAGGAACGAAATACCACGCCCATCGCAAAGCCTCTGGGCCCGCCACCCGCCGTCGATTCTTGGCGCCCCAATCCGGCAGGCGGGAGCCTGCCCTACGGAAGACTCGCATGACCGCTCCGATCCTCTACTGCGGCGACACTGAACTTGCCGGAGCCGCCAGCTACCTCGCCGGGCTGATGACCGCCTGCGGCTGGTCGTTCGACTATGTTCCCAGCGATCGCCCGCTCTCCGAGGAGACGCTCGGAACCGGGCGGAAGCTGTTGATCGTCAGCGACTACCCGGCTGCGCAGATGCCGGCCACTGTGCAGTCCGCGCTGGTCGAACAGGTCTCAGCGGGAGCCGGGCTGCTGATGATCGGCGGCTGGGAGTCCTTCCACGGGCTGGGAGGGGATTGGGACGGGACAGATGTCGGGAACGCGCTGCCCGTCCGGATCGGCAACGTCGACGACCGGGTGAACTTTCCCCAGTCCGCATTTCTGTCGGTGGCGGCTGCCGACCATCCGGCGATCGCCGGCCTGCCGTGGTCCAGCACTCCCCCCGCCATCGGCGGCATGAACCGCGTAACGGCTGCACCAGCGGGAACGGTCCTCCTGACCGCCCGGCCGCTCCAGATGTCCGCCGCCGGCCCGCATCCCTGGCAGGCGCGTTTCGGGCCGGAACTGCCGGCGCTGGTCGTCGGCGAACATGGCCGGGGCCGGACTGCCGCGTTTCTCAGCGATGTCGCCCCCCACTGGGTCGGCGGCTTTGTCGACTGGGGCGATCGGCGGGTGACGGCGCAGGCCGCAGGGGCGCCGGGCGTCGAAGTCGGCGGCTGGTACGCGGATTTCTGGCGGCAACTCTTGAGTTGGACCGGCCGTCTCGCATAATCCAGCCTGCTCACTGGGAGATGACTCCACGACGAGACAGAAACGGGTGGCCGGGGCAGGAGCGTCTTCGCGATGCCCCGGAACGTTGGAAAACCGGGGCTTCCCTGCGGTCCAGCCCCGGCCACCCGAAGCGTTTAATACCCTGTGGCCCCCGGCCGGAAAGCTCAGCTCTCATGCTTCGCGGAAATGCCCTTGTGGGACAGTCGGGCGGCCCGACGTCTGTGATCAACTCCTCCCTCGCCGGTGTCGTCGACGCCTCGCTGAAGTCGAAAGCCATCGGCCGCGTCTTCGGCATGCGGTTCGGCATCGAAGGGGTGCTGGGGGACTACCTGATCGACTTCGGCAGCGAATCGCCCGAAGTCCGCAAGGGGCTCCGTCACACCCCCGGCAGCGCGCTCGGCTCCAGCCGGCTGAAGCTCCAGGAAGAACACTTCCCGACGATCCTCAAGCAGCTCAAGAAGTACGACATCCGCTACTACTTCATGGCCGGCGGGAACGACACGATGGATACCATCCATCGAGTCGTGAAGTACGCCAACGAGAACGGCCACGAGCTGCTCGGCGTCGGCGTCCCGAAGACCGTCGACAACGATCTGTTCGGCACCGATCACACCCCCGGCTATCCCAGCGCCGCCCGCTACGTCGCGTTGAGCGTCATGCAGGCCGGCGTGCTGGCCCGCGACATGCAGAAGGTCGATCAGTTCGTGATCTACCAGTCGATCGGCCGGAGCGCCGGCTGGCTCCCCGCCGCGGCGGCCGCCGGCCGCTCGGCCAACGGCGCACCGCACATCCTGCTCCTCCCCGAACGGGCCTTCAATCGGGACGCCTTCCTGCAGACCGTTGCGGCTGCGCATAAGAAGTACGGCTTCGTCTCGATCGTCTGCGGCGAAGGGATCTGCACGGCGGAAGGCGTCCCCGTCAGCAATTCGCAGACGAAGGACAAGTTCGGCAACGTCGAGTTCGGCGCGATGGGGGGCACCAGCGCCGCGATGTATCTGCACCGCATCATCAGCGACGAGTTCGGCTGGCGCGGCGAGTTCCAGGTGACCGAGTCCCTGCCGATGTGCGCCGCGGACCGGGGCGTTAAACTCGACTTCGCCGAAGCCTACGCCTGCGGCCAGCAGGCCGTCAAGCTGGCCACCCAGGGCCAGTCTGGCGTGATGGTCACCATGATCCGGGCCAACAAGGCCAGCGAACCTTACCGCATCGAGTTCGGAACGGCGTCGCTCAGCGAAGTCGCCAACCACGAACGCCCGATGCCCGACCAGTTCATCAGCAAGGACGGCTTCGACGTGACGAAGGCCTTTCTGAACTACGTGAAGCCGCTCATCGGCGACCTTCCGGAGTACGTCGCCCTCGCCGGCAAACGCGCGAAGCCGTAGTGTTGTAGGGTGGGTCGAGCGGAGCGAGGCCCACCATCTTTGAATTCAGATCTATGACATAGCGTGGTGAGCCTCGAAGACTCGACTCACCCTACCGCCCGGAAGCCATCCCCATGCAATCCAACACCGCCCCCTACTCCGATTTCGGCCTCGTCAAGGACATGCTGCAGACCCCCGAGGTCATCCGCAGCTTTGATCCGAACGTCGTCGCGCCGATCGTCGATGCCATCCGCTCGAAGGGCAAACTGTTCTTCACCGGCGAAGGCTCCAGCCGGCTGTTTCCGGGGAAGAGCGCCATCCGGCGGTCGCGGATCAACGGCTGGCCGCTGGTGCTGCACACCGAAGCCGGGCGGCAGTCGCAGGAGTACAAGCTCCAGGACTGGGCCGTGCTGGCCATGTCCAACTCCGGCCGGACCGCCGAAGTCATCCGCCTCTACAACGACCTGAAGGCTGCCGACCACCCGGCCCTCTTCAGCCTGACGGCGATGGCGCAGTCGACGCTGGAAAGCCTGGCGGCCAAAGGCTTCGTGTTGGGCTGCGGCAAGGAAGGGGCCGTCGCGGCGACGAAGAGCGTCATCGAACAGGCCCTGTTCTGCCAGGCCCTGGTGGAAGCGGTCGCCGGGGAAACCACGCTGGCGGGCAAGCTGCCGGGGCTCGCCGACGCCGTCCAGCAGGCGCTGACGCAGCCGATCGATCCCGCGCTGACCGAGAAACTCTGCGCGGCCAGGACGATCTACATCGCCGGGCGGAACGACGGCGTGGCGGAAGAGCTGGCCCTCAAGGCGAACGAGATCACCCGCAAGCGGAGCGATTTCCTCGAAGGAACCTACGCGGTCCACGGCATCGAAGAAATTATGAACGCGGACGACGTGGTCGTCTGGATCGATCCGTATCCCGAGTCCGAGCAGAAGTTCCACGACTGCCTGGTGAAGGGGGTCGGCCTGACGGTGATCGCTATCTCCAGCCGGCCGACGATGTTCCCCACGATCCAGATCCCCGACGCCGGCGAGCTGAGCGGCTTCGTGGAACTGGCCGCCGGCTGGAACCTGCTGGTCGAGATCGGCGTGAAGCTCGGCATCAACGTCGACAAGCCGACGCGCGCCCGCAAAGTGGGGAACGAGTTCACGGGCTGATCGGGAGGGAAACAGCAGCTCTGCAGCGAGGGAGGCGGGGGGCCCCGGTTGCCTCCGACGGCTACCGGGGTCGCGAAGCGACAGGAAGCTGACCAGTCGCGCTTGTTGAACTCTGCCTCCTTCGGCTTCGACGCCCCGGTTGCGAGAAGACTCGCAACCGGAGGCATCCGCGTGGAGACGATCCTGAATGTTGTCGAAACCCGCCAACGGCAACGTCGCAACAGTTTCAGGTACGTCGCCGCCGCCGTCGCAGCCCCCTTCGCCCGTCAACCGGCTCCGTCACTGCTGAGCGGGGCGTGAGCGGTTACTTCCGGACGTAAGCGGGAATCCGCAAATCTTCCTTCACGAAATGGTCTACAGGGTCGAGCAGCACGTTCGGAAAGAACTGGCTCGTCGCGCCGCGCACGGTATTGGCTATAAAACTTGCTTCTTGGAAGTCAAAGGCCAGCAATTCCAGTTTGAGCGTGTACGACTGCTGCAGATGTTTCGGGAACCGCTGGGTATGACGGAACAACCACTAGAGAACGTCAAGGGTCTTCACGAACAATGGTGTTTCAGGGGTCGACATGGGTTCTAAATTTTGACGATCGCAGGAGCCGCGGCCATTTCACCCGGCTCAGAGACGATTCAGAGGACAGAGATCAACGACGAACACGCGAGCCACGAACTACCAGCGACACTCGAAAACCGAGGTAGTAGTTACGGAACGCCGGGACGTTGGTGAGGCGATTCGACGACCGGCAGTCGGAGGCGGAGTGGTGCCAACTGCCGCCCCGGTACACGCGCTTGGAACCGGCGGAAAAAGGGCTGATTGGGTCAACCGCGGGTTTCTCGTGGAATTGACGATCGGAGGCCGCATCCCAACCGTCCTGCACCCATTCCCAGATATTGCCGTGCATGTCGGACAGCCTGAACGGATTCGCCTTCAACTCGCCCGCCGCGTGTGTCCGATCCCCCGAGTTCTTAACGAACCAACCGGCCGGCAACAAGTCTTCATCTTTGCCGCCAATCCAGTATTTTTCCGCGGTGCCAGCGCGGCAAGCGAACTCCCATTCCGCCTCGCTGGGGAGGCGGTAACCGGTCCCGTCCAGCGGCGTGATCGTACGACCGGACCGGAAGTAGAACGGCGCGAGTTTCTCCTGCTTGCTCAGCCTGGTGCAGAACTCGGCCGCGTCATTCCAACTCACCATTTCGACCGGATGCTCTGCCGTCTCCAGTCCGGCGATCGCGTTTTTTCCAGCACCCATCGGTGAGAAATAGGACGGGTTCACGCCCATCACTTTTTCGTATTCGGCCTGTGTCACTTCATTCACGCCCAAATAGATCGGTTGCGTCAGGATCACCGTGTGCTGCGGGGCTTCCGACTTGATGCGCTGATCCTGAAGCTTGTCGTTCGGATCAGCGTTCTTGAGGGCCGCTGCGATCTCCTCCGGCGTGCTCCCCATCGTGAACTCCGCCGGCGGGATCAGCACGAACTTCATGCCCAGCGTGTTCGTGTACTCGACTTCGATCTGCAAGTACTTCGCCCAGTCCTCCTGATGTTTCTTCGCCTGGGCCGCATCAAACGGCGCAACCGCCGGGGCCGGGGCGTCCGCCGGCCAGCCCTGCCAGCCGATGGTTTCCGGCGGCTTCACCGCCGTGTCCTTGATCGGCGAGGGAGTGCGAGGACTGGTTGTGTCCAACTGGGACGTTTTCTTCCCGCTGTTCATCAGGGCGAACCCGATTACCGCTGTCACAGTGAGGACGCCTCCGATCGGTTTCCACCGCGCTCCCCGGTCGGTCGATCTCGCTGGTGGAAAGTTCCGTGTTTCCGCGACGCGGGGGCTTCCCTTGACGCAAGTCACTTGGCCCTGATGCTGCAATTCGCTCTCGCAACGAGCCAGCAGGTCTGCCAGTTCCTGAGCCGTCTGGTACCGATCTTCCCGTTTCTTTTCGAGCAGCTTGAAGATGATCGTTTCCAGCCAGCCGGGAATCCCCGGCAGCACGTCATCCAGGGGCCGCGGCGTGTCTTCGCAGACCCGCTTTAGGACGGCCACGGTGTTGGCCGCGCGAAACGGGGGGCGACCGCTCGCCATTTGGTACAGGACGCTCCCCAGGCTGAAAAGGTCGGCCCGATGGTCGAGTGTTTCCCCCCGCGCCTGCTCGGGAGCCATGTACATCGGAGTCCCGGCAATCAGGCCGCTGGAGGTCATGGTGGCATCATCGACCGCGCGGGCCAGCCCGAAGTCGGAGATCTTCGCCCGCTCGGCGGAACCGCCCGCAAGCAGAATATTGGACGGCTTGATATCGCGATGGATCAGCTTCGCGCCGTGTGCCGCGGCCAGACCGGCGGCGACCTGCTGGCCGATCCGCAGGATCTCCTGGGTTTCGAACGGCCCCCGCGCATCCATCCGCTGCTGGAGCGTCTGGCCGCGAATGCATTCCATCACCAGGTAGGGAATCGGCTCCTCTTCCACCGCGTGGATGGCTACGATGTTTTCGTGCATGACGGCGGCGGCCGTACGGGCTTCGCGCAGGAACCGCTGGCGAGGGGGCGATGTCGCGGCCAACTCGGGATTCATTAGCTTGATCGCCACCACCCGGTGCAACTTCTCATCGAACGCCTTGGCGACAATGCCAAACGCACCGCGACCGAGAATCGCCTCGATCTCGTAGTGCCCCAGCCGTCCCAGCCAGCCCGGCCGCTCGGCCGACTTCAGGTACTTGAGGAACTCTGCCTCGCCCGAGGCCCGCTCGGCGGCGGAATCGCCGCCGGTCTCCGAAGGTTGCGTGGCGATGGTTTGAGCCACTGAGTCATTGGCTGCGACGGGGGTCTCAAGGAATTGGCTGGTCTGGGCGTGGGTTTTGAGCAGGGCCTCGACCTGCGCGAGAAGTGCGGCATCGGTCCCGCAGGCCTGTTCCACATAGTCGGTGCGCTGGGCCGAATCGGCGAACTCGATGGCCGCCAGAAAAATGTCGCGTTCGTTCATGATGTCGTCCCGCTATCAAGTACACCGACCAGGACGTCGTCGAGGTCAATGGATAATCAGGAAAGCCCGTCTGAAAATCCGTGGCGCTTTTCGGGGATCAATTGCGCCAACAAAATGGAGACGTACTTTGACAAATTTGATCACCAAGAATCAGTAAGCTCCCGCTGGATTTCCCGCAGCAGCCACGCCTTGGCGTAAGCCCAGATTCGATCAGCAGTTCGGGATGGCAGCTCCAGGGCCTGGGCAGCGTCAGCAAGCGACAAACCGACGAAATACCGAAGTTTGACCAGTTGGCAGGCAACGGCGTCGACCTGCTCAAAACGGCCGAGCGCGTCGTCGAGGATTTCGAGAAGGCCGTCCTCCTTGGCAACCGATACCTCTTCAAGCGGAATGGTGATCTGCCGAAAGTCGCCCCCGTGCTTGTTCCGTTTCCGACGGCGGGCTTGATCGACGAGGATTCGCCGCATCGCTTCTGCTGCGGCCCCGAAGAAATGCCGTCGGCTGGACCAGTTCTGAACATAGTTGACATCGACCAGTCGCAGCCACGCCTCATGCACTAACGCGGTCGCCTGCAAAGTCTGTCCGGGTTGTTCACTCGCCAACTGCTCTGCAGCCAGTCGGCGGAGTTCGCCATATACAAGCGGTAACAACGCCTCTGCGGTCGTCGGATCGCCCCGTTCGGCGTTCTGGAGTATCTGCGTGACGTTGTGCTTCTCGTTCAATCGGCATCAAAACCCCGGTCCGCTGACGCACGTCAAATGCGGATCGTCTCGTAGTCGTGTCCAGAGAAGTAGACGCCGCCGCCTCAAATTGGCCACAGTTGATCAACCGCGGACAGAAATGCGCGGGAATGATAGCTTAACTGAAACGCGACATCCGGGACAGATGTCAGGTGATTTCGGTGCACCATCTTCGGATGACGGCCGGTGGCCCCGTTGCCGTCCCGACGGCGACCGGGGTCGCAGAGCGACAGGCGGCCGATCAGTCGCAATTGTTGAATTCTGCCTCCTTCGGCTTCGTGGCCCCGGTCGCGAGAAGACTCGCAACCGAGGCCACCTCCTCCTCCCCATCCACCAGCCACTACCCACCAACCACCGCTTATGTGAATTCCGCACAACAAACCCCCTATTTATGAAGGGGTCAAGGAAGTGCACTCGTGTCTGCGGACCTCCGCAGGCGTCCGGAATGACCCCTTCACCCGGGCCGGATCAGGGCCCAGCGACGGACCGTTCTCCAGAACGGTCCGAGGGGCGCACCCCGTGTGCGCACAGCCTCGACGTCGAGCTTTTCCCCGTTCACCCGGCCGCAAGACCGGCGAACCTGATCAACGTGACTGAACCGCCGGGACATCCACCGGCGCAACATCACCGCCAGACGGACTCCGGCGGGACGGCCGTAAGAAAGCCGACCCGCCGGAGCCGATCGCGGTACGTACCACGGACGTCATTCACGTAGGGCAGGCTCCCGCCCAATCTCGTTCGGCACGCTTTTTGCGCAGGCCGATTGAGATTGTAGTCTTTCTCCCTGCGGAGGGAGTGGCGATGGCGGAGAAGGGGCTGACGGAGGAGGAGCGGCGGGAGCTGATTGGTCCTTTGGCCGGGACCGTCCTGCTGCGGCGCATCTTTCCGCTGCTGCAACGATTGGCTCCCTGCGGGACAGAACGCGACACCGCTCGCAACCGGCAGCTGTTCTACAGCCAGTATGCCGCGCTCCTCCTGATCGGCTTCTTCAACCCCGTTCTCAAGTCCGCCCGGGCGCTCGTCGCAGCCTCGGGACTGAAAAAGGTCCAACAGCTCGCCGGCGGGCAAAAGGTCTCGGCCGGGGCCTTCTCCGAGGCCTCGTCCGTCTTCGATCCCTCGCTCCTGGAAGGACTCGTTCACGAACTCCGCCGCCAGTTCGCCCGGCATCAGTTCCGCGTGAGCCGCAGCGGTCGGCTGGGACGCCTTCCCAACCCGATCGTCGAACGTCTCGTCGCCGTCGACGGGACCGTGCTGTCGGCCTTGCCGCAGATCGCCGCCCGGCTGGGACGCGGTTCTCAAGGCCAGTGGCGGCTGCACACCCAGCTTCGCATTCACGACCAGAGGGTCGTGGCCTCGACCCTCACCGAGGAGCCGGCCAAAGGGCCGCACTCCGAGCGCGCCGTCACGCTCCAGCAGATCCAGGCCCGCGAACCGCAACCCGCCGGTGCGCCGGGAGACCTTTATATTCTGGACCGGGGCTATCGCTCGGCCGTGGTGTTCAACGAACTGGTCGAAGCCCGCTGCGACTACGTCTGCCGGCTCAATCGCGGGGACGGTCGCGTGGTCGAGGGACTGGTCAACGACGCGAACGGTCATGCGGTTCAACTCCCCGCGCTCACCGAAGCCGATCGCGCCGCGGGGGTCGTGGCGGATGAACTGATCGCGCTGGGCGGCGGCAGCGGAGCCAGTCCCGCAAGAACCAATCACGTCGTGCGGCGGATCACCGTCGAGCCAGTGCCCGGTCGACCGAGTTCGGCAAGGCAGGGGCGGCTTCGCAGCGACCAGACCGGGCGGGAAGGCCTGATCCTGGCCACGACGCTGCTGGATCTCCCGGCCGAACAGGTGGTGCTAATCTATGAATGCCGGTGGCAGATCGAGCTGTTCTTCCGGTTTCTGAAGCAGGTGCTGGGCTGCAAGCAACTGCTCTCGGCGAAGACGCGGGGCGTGGAGATCCAGCTCTACTGTTCGCTGCTCGCCGGGCTGCTCCTGGCCCTGGCGACGGGAGGCAACCTGTCGCGTCGAGCGTATGAAATGGTCTGTCTCTACATGACCGGCTGGGCCGACGACGAAGAACTCCTCGCCGCCTTCCCCCAGCCGCCATAGATTATGCAAGCACCGTGCCGAACGAGATTGGGCGGGAGCCCGCCCTACGCGGCGGACGAGGACGTCCGCCGTACGTACCGCGATCGGCTCCGGCGGGTCGGCTTTCTTACGGCCGTCCCGCCGGAGTCCGTCTGGCGGTGATGTTGCGCCGGTGGAAGTCCCGGCGGTTCAATGACTTGATCAGGTTCGCCGGTCGTTTGGCCGGGTGAACGGGGAAAGCTCGACGTCGAGGCTGTGCGCACACGGGGTGCGCCCCTCGGACCGTTCTTGCGAACGGTCCGTCGCTGGGCCCTGATCAGGCCCGGTTTGACGGGAATCGTCCGGAACGCCGGCGGTGGCCCGCCGACGCGCATGCTCCTATGTCCCCGTCATAAATAGCGAGTTTGTTGCGCGGAATTCACATAAGAGGTGGTTGGTGGGTCGTGGATGGGGAGGAGAGGGCGAAGAGGTGGTGGGTAAGGAGGGGAAGAAGAGGACGCGGAGCGTCCCAAGAGTGCGTTCCCAGGCGGAGCCTGGGAACGAGGGGAATCCTAAACGGCCAGCCGCTCGTCCATTCACCTTCCGCCTCCTTCATTTTGCACTTTGCATTTTTCACTTTTCATTTTGCACTGCGTCTCCCCGCCCCGAACTCGCGCACCTGCCCCCCTCTACGGCAGCGTCTTCCTCCAGCCCAGCACCTGCTCCGTCAGCCGCTTCACAATCTCCGGCTGCTGATCGGCAACGTTGCTCGTCTCCTGAGCATCGCTGCTCAGGTTGTACAACTCGACCCCGCTGCCGTCGTTTTGAACGAGCAGCTTCCACTCCCCCTCCCGGATTGCCAGACTTGGCGAACGCTCTTCCGCGTCAGCCGGGTAGCGGAAACAGTTGGCATTTCGACCATATTCCCACAGCAGCGGCCGAGTCCGCAGCCGGGCTTCGCCCCGCAACGCGGCGGACTGATCTTCGCCATCCGAATCATAGGCCAGCGGCGCCGCGGCCCCCGTCAGCGCGCAGACCGTCGGCACGAAATCGACCGCAGACACCACCGTCGTCTCGTCGACGGCCCCCGCCGGAACGTGGCCCGGCCAGCGGACAAGCAACGGCGTGCGAATCCCCCCCTCGTACAGACTGAGCTTGGCCCCTCGCAGCCCGCCGGTCCGTTCGCGCCCATAGGTGGGGCTCGGCCCGTTGTCTCCCAGAAACAAGACCAGCGTGTCCCGGTCTTCTCCCGCCGCCGCCAGACCGTCCAGCAGCCGCCCCATCTGCTGATCCAGCCGCTCCAGCACCTCCACAAACTTGCCCCGCGTCTTCAAGTCGCCATTCCAGTCGGCTTCGGCGGAAACATAGGGATCGTGCGTGTCATCGAGCCACAAATTGACAAACCACGGCTGGTCCTTGTGGCGACGGATGAAATCGAGCGAATGATCGACCATCCAGCCCGTCCGCTCCCAGCGCGACACCTGCCCCGGCGCCAGCCGACGGTCCCACGGCGGAAACGGCTTCCCCAGCTTGGCGTGCGGCTCGGGACTCTCCCAGGTCCCCGCCGACTCGACGAACCCGTAGCTTTCGAACAGCGGCGCCTCTTTGACATCGCGACCGCCCCCCAGGTGCCACTTGCCGACGTGAGCCGTTGCGTAACCGGCCTCCTTGAGCATCCGCGCCAGCGACGGCGCCTTGGCGTCGAGAAAGTCCGCCTGCCCGCAGCAGCGGTTGCCGGCCCGGGTCTGCAGGTAACTGTTGAGCCGCCACCGACCGGGAAACTGACCGGTCAGCAGGCCGCAACGCGAGGGAGAGCAGATCGGCGCCGCCGCGTAGAACTGCGTGAATCGCGTCCCCTCCGCCGCCAACTGGTCGAGCCGGGGCGTCGGGGCAATTTTGCCCCCATAACTGCCGAGATCTCCCCAGCCGAAGTCGTCCGCCAGGATCAGCAGAATGTTGGGCCGGTCCGCAGCCGACGCGGAGGACCAGCCGGCCAGAACGAGAGCCAGACAGAGCGCGGCGCAGCGCAACACAGGGACCGCTTGGTCGAGCATGAGCGAGTGAACCTCCTGCCTGATCGGGCACGACGAGCAAGGCGATAGGAAAATACGTCGTCGGGTCGCCGGACGGGTTGCTGATCAGCGCTGTGAATGGTGAAGTCTGCGACGGGACCTCCATTCTTAGGCCGAATCGGGTGGAGGTCAAACAGAATGCGCGCCAAGTCGTGAATTCGAGAACCGTCGGGATCACTTCGTCCCATCGGCAGGCGTTGATCGAGATTGCGACAGGTCCCGAGATCTTCGCGTGCCGTGCGGCGGCATCGCAGGAGCTCATCCCGGAAATTCCGGGCGGAGGCTTTCGTGGAAGTCCAGGGGAGATCGTTCGGCACTCGCTGACGATTCCCTGGTCGCTTTTCCCCTATTCGCTGAATCCTGGCTGGGACTGCCACTTGCGGGTGACGACCCGTCCCCCCTCGCGTTTCTGCGGCACTGACGGGCAGCCGTTGAGGTGTTCGATGATCTCCTCGACGGAATCGGTGAGGACCAGCCGGTCCAGATCGAGCGGATCGATGGCGTGGTCCTTCAGCAGCCGGTCGCGCAGGAAGTCGAAAAGAGGCTGCCAGTAATCGCAACCGACGAAAATCAGCGGGAAATTGGAGATCTTCTCGGTCTGCACCAGCGTCGCCGCTTCGAACGCTTCATCCAGCGTGCCGAAACCGCCGGGAAAAATCAGAAACGCCTGCGAGTACTTGACCAGCATCACCTTGCGGACGAAGAAGTAGCGGAAGGTGACGAGCTTGTCGATGTAGGGATTGGCGTGCTGTTCGTGCGACAGCACGATATTGCAGCCGACGCTCCGGCCCCGCACGTCCTTGGCGCCGCGGTTCGCCGCTTCCATGATCCCCGGCCCCCCGCCAGTGATGATCGTGAACCCCTCGCGCGCCACGGCCGCGCCGACCTGGCGCGCCAGTTGGTAATAGGGGTGCGGATCGTCGAACCGGGCGGATCCGAAGACCGTGACGCACGGTCCCAGCCAGTGCAGCTTCTGGAACCCGGAAATAAACTCCCAGACGATCCGCAGGACTCGGAAGAACTCCGCCGTTCGCGACCGCGGCCCTCCCAGCAGCCGCCGATCTTCGAGCAGCGAACGCTCCGGCGCCGGGGGAATCCACAATCGCGCAGGCGCCCGTCCCGGTTTGAAGCGGATCTCTGACATGGTGCAATCGTGCGAAGAGGACCCGGGACGGCTATGATGCGACGGGGGGCGACGTCGTCCGGCGGATCGCCGGTCAGCCGCGCTCGACGCGCCGCGGAAAATGTAGGAAAGACGAACGGTTCATGATAGAGCATGTCGAGATCGGTGGTGTCCGCCTGAACCTCAGCCAGTCGGACAACTCGCCCGGCGAATGGATCGGCCAGCGCGAGGTCCTCAAGCAACTCCTGGCCTGCTGGCTGGTCGTCGACGACAAAGACCAGCCTCTGGCGCCGCGGCTCGTCGGCGCTCCCGGCATCGGCAAGACCACCCTGGCGGTCGCCGCCGGCCGCGTCCGCCAGCAGGAGCTTTACATCTATCAGTGCACCGCCGACACCCGCCCCGAAGACCTGCTGGTGACTCCCGTTCTCGCCGAGGACGGGCAGATCAAGTACCACGCTTCGCCGCTTGTGACGGCGATGGTCCGGGGGGGCATCTGCATTCTCGACGAAGGCAACCGGATGAACGAGAAGTCCTGGGCCAGTCTGGCCCCGCTGCTCGACCACCGGCGGTACGTCGAGTCGATTGTGGCGGGAATCTCCATTCACGCCCACCGCGACTTCCGCTGCGCCGTCACCATGAACGACGACGAATCGACGTTCGAAATTCCGGACTACATCCAGAGCCGGCTGCAGCCGACGCTGACGCTCGGCCATCCCAATCGAGACGACGAACTGGCGATTCTGCGCTACCACCTGCCGTTCGCCGAGGCGGAAATGCTGCAGCTCACGGTGGAGTTCCTGCAGCAGTCTCACGACCTCAATCTCGACTTTTCGACGCGCGACGGCATCAACGTGCTGCGCTATGCCATGAAGCGGCTGGCCCAGGACCCGTCGCACCCCGTCGGCAAGGATCACTTCTGGCAGGAGGCGCTGATCGCCTGCCTGGGCGACGAAGCCCTCGACCTCGACCGCCTCGCCGCGCGACGCCAGCAGACGCTGGGCGGATCCACGCTCCCGATGGGCCTGGGCGACTTCTTCTTCAACCCCCAGGACCCGCTCCACCCGGACAACGATGACGACGAAGATGATGACGACGATTTCGAAGATGAAGACGACGAAATCTGACGCCCCCACCGCCGCGAAGCGCCGGACTCCGCCGACGCTCCGTGCGATCCGTCAGGCCGCAGCTAGAACTCCGACACCACTTCGCCTCCGGCCCGCGTCCCCAGGTTGCGCCAGACGTTAATGTCGAGGTTTTCGCTGACGCTCCGAACCGAGCCGTCCATCAGCAGCGAATGCACGATCCCCGTGTGGTAGCTGCGCGACGTCAGGGACCCGAACGACGACTCCGTCGCGCTGCTTCCCTCGGAAACCGCCATAAAGTCGATATCTCGCGGCGTGCCGGCGTCATCGTATAAGCACTCCGCGTTGGGCCCGAACGTCGTGGTAAACGACATCTGAGCGGCCCGACCTTCCACCCACTCGGTGTGGCCGGTCAGCCGGAGCGTTCCGCCAAGGCTGGCGACGCCCATCGGGCTGGTTGGTCGAGTCGGCGTCCCGCTCGTCATCCGCAGATACGGCTGCCACGCCTTCACTTCCGAAAAGCCGATCGTATTGCTGGTCCCGTCAGTGAAATCGCGCGCTCCAGTCCGGCTGTTCGGACCGAAGGCCCCTGACCCGAACTGGTTGTTCGTCGGATTCCACAACAGCCACTCGCCGAAGTTCGCCGCATACGTGATCGGCCAGTGCGCGCCGTTGGCGCGATCGTTGACGTCGCTCGGGCAGATGAACATGGCGATGCGAATCTGAGAGACGGTCGTCTGCGCACTGTAGCCCTGGCTGAAGTCGATCAGATTATGCAGATTCGCCTGATCGACATACGGCAGCAGCCGGGACTGAGTCGACCAGCTCCCCGGCTGGCTCGCAATGTTCGCGTAGTACGTCCCCCCCGGCGGGAACACCGTGAAGGTGTCGTGGTAGTTATGCAGCGCCAGGCCGAGCTGTTTCAGATTGTTCTTGCACTGCGTCCGTCGGGCGGCCTCTCGCGCCTGCTGCACGGCGGGCAGCAGCAACGCGATCAGAATCGCGATGATCGCGATCACGACGAGCAGTTCAATCAACGTGAATCCGTGAGAGCGGCTGGCTGGCTTGCGGGCGGGCTGGCGCAACATGCGAAGGTTCCTGACGACGAGAAGGACCTGCGGACCGGCGGAAAACCGCCGGATACCGTGTCCGCGACGTGGCTGGCAGGAAGCTGGCTGGCGGGACGAACGGCGACTCATTGACATTGAGTCTCAATATCAATATGGTAACGACATCAGCCAGCCACGCAAGCCAGCCGTCTCATTTTCTCGCCACAGCGCCTCGCGACCCAATCGGCCGAGGACGAAAAAAGGCGCAACTGTGCTCTCAGAAAAGACTTCCAACCCGCCGGAGACGCCGGAACCCGTCCGCGAATCCGCCGTCACCCCACCCCGAACCGTCTCCTCGGACGACCTCTTCCAGGGGGGGCACGAGCTGCTGATCGAGCATCACGGCGAAGTCTACCGATTGCGGCTGACCAAAACCGGCAAGCTCATTCTCAACAAATGAGTGGTTGATCGTTGATCGTTGATCGTTGATCGTTGATCGTTGATCGTTCAGAAGAATTCGACCATCGACCATCAACGATCAACCATCAACGCCTGGTTCAGCCGGGCCAGCGCCGCATCCCGCATCGCCTGGCCGTCCGCGTAGACATTCCAGCGCGACTCGTCCGTCCCGGCAAACGCCTTCTGCAACTTGCCGTCGCGCCGCGATTCGCCCCGAATCCCGCGGATAAAGACCCCGGCGATCTGCTCGGGGCGCTCGCGCAGGAACTGTCCGTAAATCTCCGGATCCTGCTCCCCCGAATCCCCGAACAGCAGAAACTTCCGCCGGGGAAACGCGTCCAGAATCGGCGCAATCGCCGCCCGCTTGTGCGGCACCTGCCGCGACATCCGCAGCTTGCGGGCCGTATCCCGGATCCGGAACCGCTTCAGGTGAAACGATCCGGGAGGAAATCCCTCCGCCTTCCAGAACTCGCTCAACGGCCCGAAGAGCTGCCACGGGCTCGCCGAGACGTAATGAAACACAGCCCCGGCCGCGTGACAGTCCCGATACAGTTCCGGCATTCCGACCACCGGTTTGAACGACCGCGCAAACGTGTTGTGGAACAGATCCCGCCGATTCGGCACGTTGCTGTGCTTGATCGTGTCGTCCACATCGGAAATCACCGAGACCCCCACCGGCTCCACAAGCTGCGCCCGCCCCACAAACTCCCGATGATCGCCCGTCGGCAGCACCGCCTGGAACTCGACCCACGGCGCCCCGCCGACGATCTCCTGCGGAAACGCACTGAGCTGGTCTTCGCTGACGGCTACCTCGCTGCGGAACAGCCCGGCCACGCCCGACTCGGTGATGACCTGCGGCCGTCCCGCGATATCGACGACGATCTGCCGTCCGTGCGGGCAGTCGAGCAGAAAGTGCCGCATCCGGTCGCGGAAGAAATCGAGGGCGCTGTGATCGACGCGCATCGCCCGCCGGAGCAGTCCCATGACCGGCATCCGCCGCAGCCACGTCATCCGGGAATCGAAGACGACCCCCTGAATGACAATGTTCCATCCTCCTGCGGCACGCGAAGCGTACGACGGATAGAACACGATCTGCTCGTGCAGCGAGAGAGTCTTGCGGGGCGGATGGAACGGTCGAAACAGACTCACGCAATCATTCCCGAATCAGTCAGAAGCAGTGGCCGCGGAGCGCTCAGGCCGGTTCAGACGTCCGCAACAGGCTCCAGCGCCTGCCGCTGCCGCCGGCCCGCCTCCCGCACCCGACCGTCGTCCCAGACCTCCAGCGGCGAATACCGCGGGTGCCGCGACTCCTTGCAGGGATCGTTATGCCGCGTGTTGTAACAGGCGATAAAGGCCCACCGCGGTTGGTCGCTCGTATTCTGGTCCGAGCGATGCAGCACGTTGGAGTGAAAGAAAATCGCGGAGCCCGGCTCAAGCTCGCAATAGACCAGTGCCAGCCGCTGCAGCACGGCCTGCACCCGCTCCGGATCCGCCCCGGTCTGTTCGCCCACCTTCCCGTGGTCGATCCGTCCCAGCAGATGCGAACCGGGAACGACCTGCAGACAGCCGTTCTCGCGCGTCGCCCGGTCGACCGCGATCATGCAGCTTCCCATGTCCGGGAACAGACAGCCATTGTTGTACCAGTAGCCGTAATCCTGGTGCCACGCCCACGCCCCGCCGACGCGGGCTTCCTTGAGAATCATCTTATGGTGATAATGGTAGACTTCGTCCCCCAGCAGCCGCTGCATCGTCGAGACGATCCGCCGGCTGCGAACCAGCGCACCGTAGATCGTGTCTTCCGGCAGGTCGTTCCGCACCACCAGCTTGACCGCCCCCCCTTCGCCATCCGCCCGGCTCCCCGCCTCCTGCTGCAGCGCATGGTCGGCGCGGGCGATGTCCCGCAGCAGCGAGATCTCCTCGGCGTCGAGCAGGTTCTCCACGACCACATAACCGTCGGCCGCGAAACGGGCGACGTCGGCGTCGGACAGCGGCAGGCGGCTCATCGGGGGCATTCCGGGACGACGCAGGCAACGATTGCGGGACGACCCCCGCAATCTGAGACTGTACCGAAATCTCCCGAAACCGGGTAGATCGGCGGCAAAGCCCACGAATTGCGCCGCCGAACGTGTCAGACTGTCAACAGACACCAGTTCTGTGGAAGTCCTTGCTTGTACTTGCGGAGAGTTTCAATGCCGGAAAATGTCACTCAGCGGTTCTCAAATCGAGTGGACGACTACGTCCGGGCACGGCCGGGATACCCGGCCGAGTTCGTCGACACGCTGGAACAGGAAGCCGGACTGACGGCAGGCGCCCTCGTCGCCGATCTGGGGGCCGGGACCGGCATCTCCTCCGAACTGTTCCTCGAACGCGGCTATCCCGTCATTGCCATCGAGCCGAACGCCGCCATGCGGCAGGCCGCCGAGGAACGACTGAGCGGCGGCCCCGGCTACACCTCCCTGGACGGCACCGCGGAAGCCACCGGACTCCCTGACACTTCGGTTGACCTGATCCTCGCCGCGCAGGCCTTCCACTGGTTCAATCAGCCCGCCGCGAAACAGGAATTCACCCGCATCCTGCGCCCCGACGGCGTCGTCGCCCTGCTCTGGAACTCACGCCTGACAGACGCCACGCCGTTTCTCCAGGACTACGAAGCCCTGCTCCAGGAGTTCGGCACCGACTACCAGCAGGTCAACCACCAGCAGTACGACACCCCCGTCGTGCAGGCGTTCTATGCGCCGCGACCCGTCGAAAGACGAGTCTTTCCCAACACGCAGCGCCTCGACCGCGACGGTCTGCGCAGCCGGCTCCTCTCCTCCTCTTACGTCCCGCCGGCCGAAGATCCCCGCTCCCGCCCGATGCTCGACCGGCTCGATCAGACCTTCGATCGCCACGCGCAACACGGCGTCGTCGAACTGAAGTACGAAACGGTACTTTTCTTCGGACGATGGTAAACTGACGGCGACCAAGTCCTCCGGAGTTTGAGGTCCCGGGATGACCTGCT
Organism: Planctellipticum variicoloris; assembly: GCF_030622045.1. Classification (NCBI taxonomy): domain Bacteria; kingdom Pseudomonadati; phylum Planctomycetota; class Planctomycetia; order Planctomycetales; family Planctomycetaceae; genus Planctellipticum; species Planctellipticum variicoloris. Next base: position 7,089,215 of record NZ_CP130886.1, read on the forward strand.
GGCTGCTCTGCGATGCTCCACTGCCGCTGTCCGTCTTCACCGCCGCGCTGGCGTACGGGCTGCCCCTGCTGGCCTTCGCGTACTTCCTCTTCTGGCTGTGGATGCTGGTCCATTGCATCGTCTACGAGCCCGACAAGTTCTTCTGGGTCTGGCTCCTGCTCATCGCCTGGTTTCCCGGCGCAATCATCTACGCCGTCATGCGCTACTTCCCCGCCAGGGAGTTCGTCGGACCGCGCTGGCTGCGACGCTCCTTTCGCGGCCGGGAACTGCGACGACTCGAAATCGCCACGCAGCAGATCGGCAACGCCCACCAGTTCGTCGTCTACGGCGACGCGCTGCGGGAACTGGGGCTGACGTCTCAGGCGCGCGCCGCATATGCCGACGCTCTGCAGAAAGATCCGAAGCTGCTTCCAGCACTGTGGGGTGCGGCCCAGGTTGCTGTCGCCGAGAAGAAACCGGCGGAGGTCCGGGATCTGACGCAGCGCGTGCTCGAAATCGACCCGCAGTACAAATTCGGCGACGTTTCCCTGGCGTACGGACGAGCGCTGGAAGACCTCGGCGAGACCGCCGCCGCCCGCGAGCACTTCGCCCGGCACGTCAGCCGCTGGCGACATCCCGAGGCCGTCTACCGGCTGGCAACCCTCTACGAGGCCGCCGGCGACCGACACGCCGCCCGCGAACAGGCCCAGGCGCTGCTCCGCGACCTGGCCACGTGCCCGGCCGCCATCGCCCGCAAACACGGCCGCTGGCAAAGCCGGGCGAGGCAGTTGCTGAAGCGTTGATGGTTGATGGTCGATCGTTGATGGTCAGAACGGAACGGCTCTCCGGCCTCTTTCTGACTCTCAACTCTCAACTCTCAACTCTCAACGAAAAAACCCCGCCGTCTCCGGAAACCCGCACAGCAGGTTGAAGTTCTGCACAGCCACGCCGCTGGCCCCCTTGATCAGGTTGTCCAGGCAGGCCAGCACCACCACCCGATCCTTCACGATCCGCACCGTGATGTCGCAGAAGTTCGTGTAAGCGGTGTCCTTCGTCCCCGGTATCCGGTCCACAACCCGGACGAACGGCTTGTCCTGGTAGAACTCCCGGCAGGCCGCCAGCAACTCAGCCTGTGTCGCCGGTTTCTTGGGCCTTGCGTAGATCGTGGCTTCGATCCCCCGGTCCATCGGCGTCAGGTGCGGCGTGAAGATCACATCCACCGCCTGACCGCTGGCGGTCGTCAGCACCTGCTCGATCTCCGGCTGGTGCCGGTGCGAGCCGACCGCATACGCGGCGAAGTTCTCGTTGCACTCGGCATACAGCAGGTTCTGCTTCGCCGTCCGCCCGGCCCCGGAAACGCCGCTCTTGGCGTCGATGATGATCCCCGTCGGCTCGACGAATCCGCCGCAGATCAGCGGCGCGAGCGCGAGAATCGACGTGCTCGTATAACACCCCGGATTGGCCACCAGCGACTGGCCGGCGATCCTGTCGGCAAACAGCTCCGGCAACCCGTAGACCGTGCTTCCCAGTCTCGTCGGATCGGTATGGACGTGGCCGTACCACTTTTCGTAGACGGCGGGATCGTTGAGCCGGTAGTCCGCGCTCAGATCAACCACCTTCAATCCCGCCGCCAGCAGCTTGGGGACCGTGTCCATGCTGGCGACGTGCGGCAGGCAGCAGAACACGACGTCGGCCCGCCCGGCGAGCTGCTCGGGAGACAGGTTCTCCAGCCGCAGATCGAGCCGGCCCGCCAGCAACGGATGAACCTCGCTGATGTGAGCAGTCTCCGTCCGGCTGGTGACCGCCGTCACCTGAGCGTGCGGATGGACGAGCAGAATCTTGAGCAGTTCGAGAGCCGTGTAACCGGTGGCTCCCAGGATGGCGGCGCGAGTCATGAGCAACATCCGTCCGACCAGTCGGCCAGACCTTTCGTCCAGAGAGCCTTCAAACGCATCAACGCCCGCAGATCCAACGGGCTGCCTGCCCTGCAGACAATCCAGCGACAACGCGGGTTCACCGGCAGCCATTGTAGGCCATTTCGCGCCCGGAGCGAGCGCAGGGGACGGGACGAGAGGTGGCGAGCAGAATTCGGCAGGTCTGCCGGAATGTGTTGACGAGAGCACAATGCGGCAGGCTCCCGCCCAATCTCGTTCGGCACGGTGCTTGCATAATCTATGGCGGCTGGGGGAAGGCGGCGAGGAGTTCTTCGTCGTCGGCCCAGCCGGTCATGTAGAGACAGACCATTTCATACGCTCGACGCGACAGGTTGCCTCCCGTCGCCAGGGCCAGGAGCAGCCCGGCGAGCAGCGAACAGTAGAGCTGGATCTCCACGCCCCGCGTCTTCGCCGAGAGCAGTTGCTGGCAGCCCAGCACCTGCTTCAGAAACCGGAAGAACAGCTCGATCTGCCACCGGCATTCATAGATTAGCACCACCTGTTCGGCCGGGAGATCCAGCAGCGTCGTGGCCAGGATCAGGCCTTCCCGCCCGGTCTGGTCGCTGCGAAGCCGCCCCTGCCTTGCCGAACTTGGTCGACCGGGCACTGGCTCGACGGTGATCCGCCGCACGACGTGATTGGTTCTTGCGGGACTGGCTCCGCTGCCGCCGCCCAGCGCGATCAGTTCATCCGCCACGACCCCCGCGGCGCGATCGGCTTCGGTGAGCGCGGGGAGTTGAACCGCATGACCGTTCGCGTCGTTGACCGGTCCCTCGACCACGCGACCGTCCCCGCGATTGAGCCGGCAGACGTAGTCGCAGCGGGCTTCGACCAGTTCGTTGAACACCACGGCCGAGCGATAGCCCCGGTCCAGAATATAAAGGTCTCCCGGCGCACCGGCGGGTTGCGGTTCGCGGGCCTGGATCTGCTGGAGCGTGACGGCGCGCTCGGAGTGCGGCCCTTTGGCCGGCTCCTCGGTGAGGGTCGAGGCCACGACCCTCTGGTCGTGAATGCGAAGCTGGGTGTGCAGCCGCCACTGGCCTTGAGAACCGCGTCCCAGCCGGGCGGCGATCTGCGGCAAGGCCGACAGCACGGTCCCGTCGACGGCGACGAGACGTTCGACGATCGGGTTGGGAAGGCGTCCCAGCCGACCGCTGCGGCTCACGCGGAACTGATGCCGGGCGAACTGGCGGCGGAGTTCGTGAACGAGTCCTTCCAGGAGCGAGGGATCGAAGACGGACGAGGCCTCGGAGAAGGCCCCGGCCGAGACCTTTTGCCCGCCGGCGAGCTGTTGGACCTTTTTCAGTCCCGAGGCTGCGACGAGCGCCCGGGCGGACTTGAGAACGGGGTTGAAGAAGCCGATCAGGAGGAGCGCGGCATACTGGCTGTAGAACAGCTGCCGGTTGCGAGCGGTGTCGCGTTCTGTCCCGCAGGGAGCCAATCGTTGCAGCAGCGGAAAGATGCGCCGCAGCAGGACGGTCCCGGCCAAAGGACCAATCAGCTCCCGCCGCTCCTCCTCCGTCAGCCCCTTCTCCGCCATCGCCACTCCCTCCGCAGGGAGAAAGACTACAATCTCAATCGGCCTGCGCAAAAAGCGTGCCGAACGAGATTGGGCTCCCGCCTGCCGATGTGCGGGCGGCCACGCCTTCTCCTCACGACCCACTAACCACCATCCACTCCTCCCCCCAGCGTGCCGCAACCTCTATGCGGCGTATTGCAGGGCGGTGGCGTAGAAGGCGAGGCCGAAATCGCCCTGACTGTAACGCAGCAGCCAGGAGCAGAGCTGCAGGCGTTCGTCGTAGCGGTCGGTCATCAGGTCTCGCGCGTCGCCGAATCGCAGCCGGGTCTGCTGGAGGTAGTTGGCGAATTCCGGTCGCCAGATTTTGGCGTAAATCTTCCGGCCCTTTCGCCGGCAGTATCCGTGCCACCAGGGGGCGACGATGCGGTTGAAGATCAGCCGTCCGCCTTGCCAGGCGGCCAGTCCGCTTACCGCAGTCTCGAACAGGACGACAAACGACGACGACGTGGGCCAGACCAGATAGATCACGCTGAAGGCCAGAACGAAGACGACGGCGCTGGCTGCGACTTGCGAGAAACCGACGCCGAGGCTGAGGACGTCCCAGACCTGTCCGCCGAGCGAGCCGTTGCCGCGGACCTCCATCGCCTCCAGCCACTTGCGCATGGAGCGTTTTCGTTTCGGCTGCAGTTCTTCGTCGGGTCGGCTCAGCCCCAGCCGGCCGCTGACTTCCGCCTCGATCCAGCACCAGGTCTGCCAGACGACGGCGCAGGACTGGTCGTCGTCATCATCGAACGGGAACGCCGCCAGCACTTCGTCGGCGTCGGAGGCGGCGCGGAGCTGGAATGTCAGAAACGCCCGCTCGACCGCGGCGTCGTCCTCTTCGCAGTAGACTCTGATGACCCGGTCGACAGCCGCCCGGAGGGAAGAGCCGTCCAGAAACTGATCGCGCTGCTCGCGGTAGGTGCGGAGCACCATCAGGACTTCCAGGTCCCACTCCAGGCGATGGGGCAATTCGCCCGCCGCATCGTCGAGGAGTGCAAAGCCGGCGGCGAGCCAGTCGTCATCGGCCCGCCAGAGAGCCTTCCGCAGCAGGTGCAGATAGAACGTATTGCGTCCCAGGACCTCGTGAACGGGCTGCCGGGATTCGCACTCTTTCAATGTTTCACGGAAGGTCTTGAAGGTCGCCGACTTCAGCAGCACGTCCCAGACGGGTTCCGTCAGGAAGTAGAAGCGGTCCCCCTGGACGACCTGCGAAACGGCGATGAGAACTTTGCTGATTGCGTCGGGGGGCAGCGCCGTCCGGAGCGATTCGTAGAGCAGATGAAACAGAGCCGGATCGCGGGGATGCTCCTTGAGACCGGCGAGCACCCATTTCAGCAGCCGGAGGTCATCTGCGTCGGGGAGCGCATCGCCGATCAGCGCCAGGCAGAAGTAGTCGTAGGGCGACTTCGAGGGTTTGCGTTTGAGTTCGTCCAAGAGCGTCTGCGGCGACTCGTGTTCGAGACGAACATGCAAAGGGGGCGACGCGGGAGGGGGAGCGGGCCGGGCTTCCGGCCGGGTCGGACGAACATCCGGACCGGCTGAGGGTGGCGTCGTCTCCGCGGCGGGGTTCCAGCGATAGGGCTGGACGGCCGGACCTCGGGGTTCGCGGGCTCCGTAGCGCAGCTCCTGGTCGAGGGCTTCGTAGGCCGCCCGGATGCGCTGGAACTCCTCGGGGAATTTCTCAGGCTTGAACTGTTTGAGATACCGGTTATAGGCCCGTTTGAGGACGGTGCGGTCGTAGCCGGATTCGAGTCCGAAGAAGCCTTCCGGATCATGGGGAAGCAACTCCCAGCGCGGCGAATCGGCGGGTTCGTTCATCGGCGAAGAGATCTCTGGTCGGACTGCAAGAGGGGGTTCGGACGGACGACGTCATGGATTCGCAGGAGGGAGCCGGAAAGGGGGGACCGCCCCTCGGCCATCCGGAAGTCCGAACTGTCGGCCCCGTTGCTGTTCCTGTTGTCGGCGGACCTGTTCCATGATCTTCTGCATGGTCTCGGACCGGTTCTGGCCGGGGATGGGCTGCGGTGTGAAGAGTTGCTGCGAGTCGGCCGGTCGGGAAAGGGCCGCGGGGCGATTCCGGTCCTGGCCCGACTTGGGATTCAGCACTGCCAGCACCACCGAGACCAGCACCGGAATCAGGAACCAGACGTAGCGCAGCGGAGACGTTCCCGAGGTTTGTCCCTGTTCCAGCGGTCTTCGCACCCAGCGCGACGCGCGTTCGCGGCGCAGCAGGTCGAACCAGTCTTCCTCGAGCTGGTAGATCTCAGGCAGTTCGCGTTCCAGCAGCGCCAGCATCTTGAGGGCTCGCTTCCGCGCCCCGGCCTCGGCGAATGAATCCTGAACCGCTTCCTTCAGCGGGCCGGCATCGCGCGGAGAGACGACAAGGATCTGTTTGAGTCGGCTGAACAAGTCGGGGTCGAACCTGGGGACCTCCGCCAGCCCGGGAAAGTCCTGGCGATGGGAGGCCAGGACTTTGAGTCGCTGGGCTGCCTTGCGCAGATCGGGAAACTGCTTGAGCGGCAGCGCGTCGAGGGTCTGCTGCAGAACGGTGAGACGTTCCTTCCAGAACTGCTCCCGCACCTGCTGCAGTCCGTCCACCGCCTGCTGCCGCAGCTCGCGTGCATCGACCTCCGTCACGGTGCGCGCCGTCGGAGTCTTGATCCGGCGGTAGCGATTGCGCAACGCCAGGATCTCCTCCGCACGCTGCAGCGGGTTCATCTGCAGGACGGTTCGGAGGTAGGCGCTCCGTTCGGCGTCAGTTCTCGGCGTCGGGTTGTTCACGATAGTCGTCGTACTCGATTCCCAGGCTGGACAGTACCACCAGCAGGCCCTGACGGACGGCGGCGAACTGCTCGCGGTCGCCCGCAGCCATGGCGGCTTCGAAGGCGGTGAGCGTTTCTTCGAGGGTTTGCCGTTCCATGGGCGGCACTTCGCCGATGATTCGCTCGACGAACAGCAGCAGCCGCTGATTTTTCACGTCGTCGCGGGGATAGAACTTGACGGCTCGCAGGCGTTCGACGGCGGCGGCCACTTCCGCTTCGCTCATGTGGCGGGCGTGGTTGGTGAGGACCGTCACGAATCGCCGGCCGGTCTCCGGAATGTAGGCTTCAACCTCCAGAATGCCGTTCAGATCGTACGTGAACCGGACGCCGATCTGTTGACCGGGGGGGCCGGCGGGGATGCCGGTGACTTTGAGCTCGCCGAGCTTCAGGTTGTCCTTCACGCGGCGGCTTTCTCCCTGATAGATCTGCAGCAGGATTTCCGTCTGACTGGCGGTCATCGTTCCGAAGAACTCTTCGCGGGAGACGGGAATTGTGGTGTTGCGATGGATGATGGGCGTGTAATAGCCGTCCATCGTCTGATGCGCGAACTGCTTCGCCGTCTCGATTCCCAGAGTGAACGGGCAGACGTCGGTCATGACCATGTCGTCGACCGCCGCATCGTCGGCGATGAGGGCCGCCTGGACGGCTGCGCCGAGTCCGACGACTTCGTCGGGGTTGAAGGTGCAGAGGGGCTCGCGTCCGAAGAGTTCGCGGACCGTTTCGCGGACGATCGGCATCCGCGTGGCGCCGCCGACCAGAATCACATCGTCGACTTCGTCGGGGCCGGTCCCCGCATCCCGGAGCGCCTTGCCGATCGGTTTGCGCAAGCGCTCAACCAGTTCGCCGGAGACCTTTGCGAACGCCTCCCGGCTGACTTTGATGCGTTTGGCGTCCTCGCGAAGCTCACCGTTCTCTTCTGGAACGCGGACGACGGCCAGTTCCTCGGTGAGAAACGCCCGCTTGGCGCGTTCGCATTCTTCGCGCAGCCGCGCAACCAGCAGTGGAGTTTTGTGTTCGGCGGTTTCCAGCGCCATCCCGAGTTGCTTGAGGACGGTGGCGACCAGGCGGTCGGTGAAGTCTTCGCCTCCCAGGAAGCTTTCGCCGGCGGTGGAAATGATTTCCAGCGTCCCTTCGAAGATCTGCATCAGCGTCACGTCGAACGTGCCGCCGCCGAGGTCGATGATGATGAGCTTCTTGTCGGCGTCGCGGTCGTGGAAGCCGTAGGTGAGGGCGGCCGCGGTCGGCTCGTTGATGATCCGGCGGACTTTGAGCCCGGCGAGTTCGCCGGCGTGTTTGGTGGCTTTGCGCTGGAAGTCGTTGAAGTAGGCCGGGACGGTGATGACCGCTTCGGTGACCGGGCCGCCCAGAGCGGCTTCGGCGTCTTCGCGGAGCGAGCGGAGGACGAGGCTGGAGAGTTCCGGCGCGGAGAAGGTTTTGCCGGCCAGCGAGACGTTGCGATTGGTGCCCATCAACCGCTTGAACGCCGAGGCGCAGCGATCGGGGCTGGTGACGCGCAGTTCTTTCGCGGGAGCGCCGACGACGACCTGACCGTCCTGGAGAATGCCGACGACGGACGGCGTGAGAACGTCGCCGTGCGCGTTGCGGATCAGCTCGGGCTGACCGTTGCGAAACACGGCGCAGAGGGAGTTGGTCGTTCCCAGATCGATGCCGACAACATATTCCACGACCGACAGGCCCTCGGACGGTGACAGCCGCTGCCGCAGCTTGGGGAAGTACGCCACTGGTCGACAGGATACCAGTTCGCCCCGGCGGTTCGCAAAGGGCGTTCGCGGGTGAGGAGCCGAATCCGTCGCCTGGAAGCCCGCCAACGGAGAATCGCGACCGGGCGATTGAGTCCCGATCGTCGCACCGGCTACACTTCGTTGCCGGACCGCGGTGCGGGGGCTGGCCAAAACTCGTATTGCCGTAATCATTTCCGGGTTGGTCGCCAGTCGGTCGTCCGTTGCTTGAGAGTTCAGTCCCGATGCCTGCCCCGGAACCGAGTCCCGCCGCCAGTCCGGAGCATGCCCCGTGGATTCGGGCGGCGGATGTCGGCATCGCGTTCGCCGGCCAGCCCGCGCTGCGAAACGTCACCTGCGAAATTCGCCGTGGTGAGTTCGTGTCGATTCTTGGCCCGTCGGGGTGCGGCAAGTCGACGTTTCTGCGGATGCTCGCCGGGCTGATCGCGCCCGGTGCGGGGACGCTGACCGTGGCGGGTGCGAGTCCGGCGGAGGCCCGGCGGTCGCTGGTCCGGGCGGCGTTCGTGTTTCAAGATCCGACGCTGCTGCCGTGGCGGACTGTCGCCGAGAACATTCGGTTGCCGCTGGAACTGCAGGGGCTGCCGGCCGGCGAGGTCGCCCCGCGGATTGAGGCCAGCCTGGCGCTGATCGGACTGAAGGCTGAAGACGCCGAGAAGCGTCCTCGCAAATTGTCGGGGGGGATGCGGATGCGGGTCAGTCTGGCGCGGGCGCTGGTGACGCAGCCGGACCTGCTGCTGCTCGATGAACCGTTCGCCGCACTGGACGACATCCTGCGGCAGCAGCTCAACGAGGATCTGGTGCGATTGTGGCGCAGTGCAGGCTGGACCGGCGTATTCGTCACACATAACGTGGCGGAAGCGGTTTTCCTGAGTCAGCGGGTAGTGATCATGACGACCCGTCCCGGGACCATTGCTCACGAGGTCCAGGTTCCGTTCGCATATCCCCGGACGCCGGATCTGCGGGGTGAACCGGAGTTCGCCCGGCTGACAGCGGATGTCAGCGCCCGCTTGCGGGAGGCGGCCCGATGACGCGTTTGACAAACTGGCTGGTGCAGACCGCACTGCCTCCGCTGGTGTTGTTTGCACTGGTGCTGCTCGCCTGGCAGGGGATCGTCACCTGGTTCGAGATCAAGCCGTTCCTGCTGCCTGGACCACTGGGGGTGGCGGCGACGATTCGCGACTCTGCCGGCCGGCTGACGCAGGCGTTGCTGTTTACGGGGGCCGCGGCACTATGCGGGTTCGGGCTCAGCCTGCTGGTGGGGACGCTGGTGGCGTTTGCGTTTTCGCAATCGCGGATTCTGCGAACCAGCGGGTATCCGTATGCGATTTTTCTGCAGACGGTTCCGGTGGTCGCCGTGGCGCCGCTGATCGTGCTCTGGCTGGGTTATGGGTTTCAGAGCGTGGTGGTCGTGGCCTTCATTCTGAGCCTGTTTCCGATCATCACGAACGCGACTGCGGGGCTGCTGACGATCGATCCGGACCTGGTGGATCTGTTTCGGCTGAATAACGCCAGCCGCTGGCAGGTCCTCTGGAAGCTGCGGTTTCCGAATGCGGTTCCGGCGATCTGCGTCGGGGCCAAGACCTCAAGCGGGCTGGCTGTCGTCGGGGCGATCGTGGGGGAGTTCTTCGCCGGCTATGGTACGAAGCAGTTCGGGCTGGGGTATCTGATCCGGGCTGCAACCGACGGCTTTCAGTCCGATGCACTCTTCGCCGCCGTGCTGATGTCGACGCTGCTGGGGATCGCAATCTTTGGCGTCGTCACGCTGACGGGGGCCGCGATCCTCGCTCGCTGGTATGATGGTCCGGTTGAACATCGCCGGTAGCACAACTGACAACCGTCTCGCAGGGAAAGCTGGCCCGATGACGCTTCGAGTTCGTCTGCATTCAATGGTTCTGATCGCCGGCTGGCTGCTGCTGGCCGGTTGCAGTCGCGATGCCGGGACGCCGGTCGCCGGGCCGGGTAAGGCGAGTCCGTCGGCGGCGGAGCCGGTCGCGGTGGAGATTGCGCTGAACTGGTATCCGGAGGCGGAGCACGGCGGATTCTATGCGGCGCTGCTCAATGGCGAGTATGAGAAGGAAGGGCTGAAGGTCACGATTCGCCCGGGGGGACCGCAGGCGCCGGCGCTGCAGCAGGTGGCGACGGGGCAGGTGCAGTTCTGCGTCGATAACGCCGACAAGCTGCTGCTGGCGCGTGCGCAACAGGCGGATGTGGTGGCGGTGATGGTTCCGATTCACGACAGTCCGCGGTGCATCCTGGTTCACGAGTCGTCCGGCATTCAGACGTTCGACGATCTGGCGAAGCGGGAAGGGCTGAAGCTGGCGATCAATACGGGGCAGCCGTTTGCGCAGTACCTGCAGAGCAAGCTGGACCTGTCGAAGGCGCAGATCGTTCCCTATCCGGGAAACGTGGTGCAGTTCGTGCTCGACGAAAACTATGCGCAGCAGGCTTACAGTTTCAGCGAGCCGTTTGCGGCGAGCGAGAAGGGCGTGAAGTCGCGGACGCTGATGGTCTCGGAGCTGGGGTTCAATACCTACACCAGCGCTCTGATGACTTCGCGGAAGATGCTCGAGACTCAGCCGGAACTGGTTCGCAAGGTGGTGCGGGCGTCGCTGCGGGGCTGGCAGCAGTATCTGCAGGACCCGGGAGCTACCAATGCTCACATTCACGAGCAGAACCTGGAGATGGGGCTCGGCATCCTCGAATTCGGCGTGAACGGATTGAAGCCGCTGTGTCGAGATCCGCAGGGAAGTGCGGCGGAGTTCGGGCGCATGGACCCGCAGCGCTGGACGGAGCTCGTCCAGCAGATGGAGACCGCGGGTTCGCTGAAGGCCGGCGCCGTTGCGCCGGCGGACGCTTACACGAATGAGTTTCTGCCGGCCGAGTAGCCGCTAACCGGCGCCGTCGCGCGGGCCGATGTAGTCGCTCGCGTAGGTGTCGAGCATGATGACCTCGACGCGGTCGGCCTGCAGGCTGCGCATGTCCGTCGAGCTGTTGGGGGGCTGGTATTCGCCGCACGCGACGATGCGCACTCGCTCCGGATTCACTCCGGCCTTGCGCAGCAGTTCGTAGACTGCGTGACCGCGGGCGTACGTCAACTGCCAATTGTCCTGGAACCGACGCAAGTCGGGTTTGCCCGGAGCGCAGTGACTGCGGATTTCGATCTTGTTCGGTTTCCCTGCAACGGCGGCCACGATCTTTTCCATGGCTCGCTGGCCGGCCTCATCCAGCACCAGGCTTCCGGTGTCGAAGAGCAAAACCGGCTCGACGGGGATCGGGACGCCTGGACGGTTCGTAAGGGTCCGGGTGTCCGGACCATCCACTGTCTGCGGCGCCTTCACGCCCCCTTTGCCGGTGGGATCGTCCTTGAAAGAGCCGAGCGTGGTGAGCTGCTCGACCATGCTGTTGAGCGGGAAATAGGGGCCGGGGGGGACCCGCGCGCCGGCCCGGTAGCCCAGATGCTGCTGGAGCGACTCAAGCACCTGGCGGTACTTCTTGTTCGCCTTCACCTCGCTCATGGAGACGAGCATGATGAAGAAGGTCAGCAGCAGCGACATCATGTCGCCGTAAGTCACCACCCACTCCGGTACGCCGGGGGGAGCGTCGTCGTCGGCCATCGCGTCCTCCCTGGCTGATCCGGCCCGCCGACCAGCCATTTTTTCCTGCCGACAGTGATATCGGCCGAACGGGAAGCCCGGACGACTCGACCTTCGGAAGCGGGCCGGATCGGAATTCTTCCGAGAGAGAGCCGTCCCTGCGGTCCTTGCCGCTTACCCGGTCGGCGAGGTTTGCGCCGTCGACAGAATCGGAGAATCCATCGCGGTCGCGAGATCCTATGGCTCGATACTTCGCGACAGGCAATGTTGAAGGCCGGCTTCATCGGCGACGGCGATAGTGCCCGCCCTCCGCGGGGCTTGAGCGGCGGGCGGGCCGACCGATCGTCGGCGGCCGGGGTAGGGTTTCACACGGGGACTGGCAGCCGTTTCACGGCGCCCCCGCTCCATCAAGACGGGCCACTTGAGGACCACGGCACTATGACGCACCGCATTCTGATCTGCGACGAGCAACCGCACGTCACCCGCCTCATGTCGTTGAAGCTGTCGCACGCGGGGTACGAAGTGCATACCGCCGCCGACGGCGAAGCCGCCTGGCGCGTGATGCAGGACTGGATTCCCGATCTGGTAATCACCGATGAGAGCCTGCTCCGGCTGTCGGGTCAGGAACTGGTGGCCCGGATGCGGCAGTCGGCCGTGCTCGACCGCATTCCTGTCGTGCTTCTGTCGGCGAGTGAGATCTGCGACATCACGAATCGGGCGCGATTGGCGCAGCTTCATGTCGCCGAGCAGGTTCACAAGCCGTTCAGCCCGCGGCAGCTCATCGAGGACGTGCAGCAGATTCTGGAGTTGGAAAACACGAATCGGCTCGAATCTGTATCGGCGTAAGCGGTGATGGGAGGCCTTCGCTGGACCGCAGGGAAGCTCCGGTCCGGGAGAGATGAAGACCGGGGCATCGCGAAGACGCTCCTGCCCCGGCCACCCAGCCAGTGGATCACTTTGATACCGCGTTTGGGAGAGCTCACTCGCCGGGGATGCTGTCCGCGTCCGGTGGCACAGACATTCCTGTCTGTGTTTCTGCTTCGGGCAGAGCCGCCGCCGGAGCTTCGGCGGCTGGCGGCGGGACCGGTTCGTCTTCCAGCGGCTTGCGAGGGGGCAGATCGCCGGAGCGCTTCGGTTCGGGGGCGTACCGCGACTTGGGATTGAGCGAACGGAGGACGACGCTGACTGGTTCATGAACCAGCTTCATCGTGACGCCGTCGGGGACGCAGAGGCAGCGGACCTGCACGACGTCGCCGGGGACCTTGCGTTCGGCCCCGCAGCGGGGGCAGCGCCAGGTACGGCGGACTTCGAGAGGGAGGCGGAGACCGGGGCCGCGCATGGGGCTGACTTCAGTGAAGAGTGGGGAATCTCATCCAAAGGCGGTCTTCATCATAAGAGAGAACTCGGCGTCGGGCGAGAGATCCCGCTGAAGTTCCGCTGTCAGGCGTTCGAGTTCCCGGCGTTCGTCCTCCGACAAGTCGTCGCGATGCAGAGCCAGTGAGATCGCGGACCGCAGGTTGCTCGCGATTCTCAGACGCTCTCTGCGGAGTTCGAGCAGCGGTCCGCGATTCAACCCCAGGGCCTCGATTGTTTCCCTTCCACGACGCGTCTTCCCGAAAGCGACTTCCTGACGGAAGCCGATCGACCGCGTCGGGGATTCCACGACCGGATTGACCAGCAGCGGCTTCTCTTGATTGAGATCGTCACGGTGACTGCGCGCCCGCTTTGTCGGATTCGCGAGCGGGAAGTGGTTCTTCTTGAACTGCTGGTTGCAGAGCTGGCAACTGAAGGTCAAGTTCTGCCAATCGTAGGCCAGCCAGTAGTAACCGGGCGTTTCCAGCGGATCGCCCACATGCTGCGTGAAGCCTCCTTTCGGGCGAAAGTGCTCGACGTCCCCGTAGCCGGTCGCGGTGAACTTGGATTCGCAGAACGCGCACTTCTCGTGCTGATCGGCAATCAATGCGTTTTTCACGGCCTTCGCGCCGTAGATTGCCGAGCGAAACCTGAAATCCCGCTGACCGGCATCGTAGTCGTCCGCCAACTGCTGCGCGGCTCGTCCGCCGGGGGATTCGGGGCCATCGAGCGGCGAGGGAACGGCGGCGGACTTCCGAATCCGGATCATGACCGGGGCTTTCGAGCCACCTTTTCCAGCAGGTCGACCGCCGACTGCAACCGGTCGTTCACGGCCCGCTCGGCGGAAGTCGAGCCGACCGGGAAGGCGGCCATCTTCGCTTCGAGCTCCTGCAGCTTCGACTTGTCGGCTTTCGAGAGCTTCGCCTGACTGAGCAGTCGCGTTCTTTCTTTCACGATCTCCTCGCTGGCTTCGGAGCGCAGCGGCACGTCAAACAGCTCGCTGGCGAGGATCTGGTCGGCCCGCCAGCCTTTGACTGCACCCAGATCATTGCGGATGACAACGTGATCTCCTTCGCGTTGCAGCACGGCGACGTTGGCCTGCATCTCGGCGGCGGCCTGGACGATCAGCGGACTGTGGGCTGTGGCGATGAACTGCGTTTTCGGGAACCGCTCGCTCAGGTAGCGCATCACCTTGCGCTGCCAGGTCGGATGGAGGTGCAGATCGATCTCGTCGACGAGGCAGACGGCGGGCTCGGCGAGCGGCTCCGGGCTGTCGGGATAGGCCTCGAACATGCGGGCGGCGAAGTCGACGACCCAGGTAATGAGAGACTGGTAGCCGTAACCGAGCTGGCGGAGCTCGACTTCGCCATAGGGGGTGGCGAAGAGGACACGGGGGTTCTTGTGTCGCTCGTCGGGATCGGAAATCCGGATGTCGGCCACTTCTCCGTCTGGAAACAACTGCAGGAGTGTCGCGCGGACCGCATCGAGACGTTGCTTGAGCTGTTTCGAAATTGGCGACGTTTTGGCGGCGGCGTAGTCCGCTCGCAGCAGCCACTCCTCGGCATTCACGAGATCGGCGGAGTCGTCGAAGAGATGGTCAGTGAAGTTCAATGCGTGGCGAATGCCATTCGCTAACTCGGCTCGCCCCAGTCTTCTCCAAGCTCCGTATCCGAAGACTCGCGGCTCTGGAATCAACCCCGTTGGGCTCTGGAAACCAAGTCGGTTCATCACCTCCAGGCGGTCATCGGAATAGACAGGAAAGTCATCGACCGTAGAAACGACGACCCCATATTTACCTCTACTTGACGACGACTGAAATGCAAGCTCGACGCTTCCTGATTCAATTGTGGAATGCTGATCATAGTTGAGACGCGATCCTTCGAAGATCATATCCAAGCAACGCGACTTTCCGTTTAGAAACACCACTGCCGGCAGCGGTGCTCTCTCATCATCATTGATCTCGATGACGCAGTTCGCTGGATCATTGATCGCGTAAAGTCGCTCCGTAGCTTCTTTCAATCCCCCAATCATCTGCAACAGCGTCGACTTCCCAGTCCCGTTGTTCCCGAGGATGATTGTCCACGGAGCCCACGTTCCGTCTGGCTTGCTCAGATTGAGCTTCTGAGTCTCCGCGCCAAAGCAGCGGATGTTTGAAACTTCGAGCGACAGGAAGTAGGCGTGGTCCGTGGGCGGTCGATGCGCGCCGTTCTTCCCGGCGAGTTTGGACGGCGTCGATTTTCGGGCTGCTTTCTTCGCCACGGCTGCTCACTTCGCCCCGAAACAATACACTTTTCCGTCCCGCGATTCTGAGCCGATCACCAGGACCCCTTCGCCGATGGCGGGGGAGGCGGTGATCGGTTTGCCGGCATTGAACTTCCAGGGGGATTCGCCGGTCCGCAGGTCCAGTTCGTAGAGGTTGCCGTCGTTCGAGCCGACGAAGACCCGGTTGCCGACGATCGCCGGGGAGCTGTCGACTTTGCCCCGCGTGGCGAACGTCCAGACTTTTTCGCCCGTTGCTCGGTCGATGCAGTGCAGCAGCCTGTCGCGGCCGCCGACCACGACCCGGTCGTCGGTCACCGCCGCCGAGGAATGGAACGGCATGTCGGACTGCGGGCTCTTGTAGCGCCAGACGACGTCCTTTTTCTTCCAGTCGACAGCCACCACCTCGCTGGCATACGTACCGACGTAGAGCCGGTCTCCCACGACGGCGGGAGAGGCGATGAGGTACGTCTGCAGCGGCAGGTCGCCCGCTTCTTTGCCGGTTTCGATGTTGATGATCCGCAGATGTTCGTCGCAGCCGGCGATGAACGTGAAGCCTTCAGCCACGGCGGGGGAGCAGTGGACGTAGCCGCCGGTTTCGAACTTCCACTTCAGCTTGCCGTCCGCCTCCCCGAGGCAGTAGAGGGCGTTGTCGTAGGAGCCGAAGATCACCCGCCCGCCGGTCACGGCGGCCGAACTGTAGATCTCTCCCTGCGTTTCAAAGACCCAGCGCTGCTTGCCGGTGACGCGGTCGATCGCGTGGAACTTGCCTTCTTCGTCGCCGATGTAGACGGCGTCGGCAGTGATCGTCGGCGCTGACTTGAAGCCGGGCGCGAACGAATTGTCCGGGACCGGGTCGAGCGTCTTATAGGACCAGCGCTTCTGACCGGTCAGCCGGTCGACGCAGGCGAGTTCGCCGGACAGGCAGGGGATGTAGACGTCATCGCCGACGATCGCCGCGGTCGCGACGATCTGGTCGCCGAGTTCGATTTCCCAGAGGAGCTCCAGCTTTGCCGGCAGCGTCGTGCCGGCAATTCCGGTCTGAGAGAGGTTCTGACGAAACCGCGACCAGCTTGCGCCGTCCGGCGTCTTCGCGCTGGCTCCGTACGCCGCCCCCGCCAGGAGCAGGACACCGCACAACAGCCGGGCGCATGTGCCGCCCCGCATCAGTCGCAGCGTGAAAAAGCGCATCGGTAAAGCTCCTCCAGAGACGTGGCGTCGACGGGCCGGGGATTGAAGGCGCCGGTCCACTGCTTTGCGGCCTCGCCTGCCATTTGCGGAATCAACGCGGGATCGACGTCGCAGGCTTCCAGTGAAGAGGGCATGCCGGCTGTGCGAACCAGTCCGGCGATCGCCCCAGCGAGCCGGTTGCCGGCGCTCGGGTCCCTGGCGTCGCACAACCCGATATCCGCCGCCAGCCGACCGTAGAGGCCGCCCACGACGGAACTATTGTATCGGATGACATGCGGAAGCAAGACGCCAATTGCAATTCCGTGAGTTACGCCGAAATGGGCCGTCACCGGGTTAGAAAGCGCGTGCGTGGCGCCGAGCATCGAGTTTTCAATGGCGGCGCCGGCGAGATGCGATCCCAGCAGCATGGCGCCGCGGGCCTTCACGTTGCCGGGCGATTTGAGGACGCCGGGAAATCCCGCCGACAGCAGTCGCCAGGCCCGCCGGCTGAAGAGCTGGGAGATTGGATTGCGGCGGGTGGTGACGTACGACTCGACGGCGTGGCTGATGGCGTCGATGCCTCCGGCCGCCGTGACTCCGGCGGGCATGCTGACGGTCAGTTCGGGATCGAGGACGGCGACGCGGCAGGCGGCCTTTCTGTCGCCGCAGGCCATCTTCATATGCGTCTCCGCGTCGGCGATGATCGCATAGGACTGCGCTTCGCTGCCGGTTCCCGCGGTGGTCGGCACGGCGATCAGCGGGAGCATCGGCAGCTTCGCTTTGCCGGACCCGTGATAATCCTGCATCCTGCCGCCGTTGGTCAGCAGGAAGTTGATGCCTTTCGCGCAGTCCATGCTGCTGCCGCCGCCGACGGCGACGAGAAAATCGATCCCGGCCTGACGGGCGATCTCCAGGCCCCGGCCGACGTCGTCGGTGGTCGGATTGGGATGGACGTCGCTGAAGACGGTCACATTAAGGCCGGAGGTGCTCAGCGACGCCCGGCAGCGTTCGGCGTGCCCGGCTTCGAGCAGGCCGTGATCGGTCACCAGCAGCACGTTTCGAGCGCCGTACTCCAGGGCCAGTTCGCCGAGCCGGGCCGACGCATGCGATCCGAACACGACGCGCGTGCGGGGATCGTAGTCGAAGCCGGGCAGTTCATCGGCATCGAAATCAGACGACGCATCAGGCATAGGGCTATCCGTTGCAGGCGGGGCAGGGATACGGGCGGGAGCGACCGGGGTGCACATCTGCAGGGTGTGGCGCGAAATCGTCAGACTTCGCTGAATGCCGCTTGTGCCGGCATCGGAACTGATTGATGATACTCCGACCTTGCCACGACTGACAAACCGAATCGCGATCCTGCCGTCCGTGACTCCCAGTCTCAGTAACCCTGCCCCACGGAAAGTGACCGCCCGTGACTGTCGATGCTCCCGCCTCCCGCCATTCCGAATTCCGCATCTGGTCCGTCTGTTTCGTGCTGCTGCTGGCGAGTTCCATCAATTACATGGATCGCCAGACGCTGTCGAATGTTTCGGTGCGCATCAAGACCGAGTTCGGGCTGTCCGGCGAACAGTACGGCCAGATCGAACTGGCCTTCGGCTGGGCCTTCGCGATCGGAGCGACGGTTTTCGGAGTCATCGCGGACCGCACGAGCATCCGCTGGCTGTATCCGGCCGTGTTGCTCGCCTGGTCGATCATGGGGATTCTGACCGGCTGGGCCAACAGTTTCGCCAGCCTGCTGGTCTGCCGGCTGATGCTGGGCTTCTTCGAAGCCGGCCATTGGCCCTGCGCGCTCAAGACGACTCAACGGCTGCTGCCCAGCAACCGGCGGACGCTCGGCAACAGCGTCCTGCAGAGCGGTACGGCGATCGGTGCGATCATTACGCCGCTGATCATGCTGGCTTTGCTGACGGACGACGTGGGGAGCTGGCGGCCGGCGTTTCAGATCATCGGCGGGATCGGCATTTTCTGGATTGCGCTCTGGCTCTGGATGGTCCGAGGACTGGATCTGGAGACCCCTGTTGTGGATCACCAGGCGCAATCCTCCTCGGGCTGGAAGAGCTTCCTGAATGCGTTGTGCGACTACCGCTTTCTGATCCTGATACTCGTGGTAATCTCAATCAATACGGCCTGGCATCTGCTCCGGGCGTGGCTGCCGATGTTCCTGCAGGAAGGCCGGGGCTACTCCGAGAAGGCGATGCTGGCCTACATGTTCTGGTACAACGTCGCGACCGACGTCGGCTGCCTGGCGGCGGGGGCCGCGACCATCGCCCTTGGCCGTCGCGGCTGGTCGTCCCAGGGGGCGCGGGTTGGCGTGTTCTGCGTCTGTGCGCTGCTGACCAGCCTGTGCGGTCTGCTGCCGTGGCTGCCGCAGGGGCCGGCGCTGCTGGGCGTGTTTCTGCTGGTCGCCATGGGCTCGCTGGGGCTGTTTCCCTGCTACTACGCCTTCAGCCAGGAAGTGTCGATCCGGCACCAGGGCAAGGTCACCGGGCTGCTGGGGACCATCGCATGGCTCACGACATCGCCGATGCACATCCTCTTCGGACAGTGGATCGACAAGACCGGGTCGTTCGATCTGGGGCTGATGCTGGCGGGACTCGTCCCGGTCCCGGCGGCGCTGCTCCTGCTGCTGACGTGGCGGACGGACAAGCCGCCCGTGGAGGCTCGCTGAACAGGACCGTCTGGACAAGCCATCGCGGCCGGCATGAGCGGGCGTGAAAATGTCTCCGGAGAGTGCGTACGAGCAGCCACAGGCCGCCGCTCCGGAAATCCTGTGTCGATGATGCTTCGCAAACATTCTTGTTGCGATTCATTGGCTGGACGGTCATGATTTCCCTCCTTATCTGCACTGTCACGATTCTCGTGGCACGTCACAATTTCTGAGGAGGGCCAACATGAGATCTGGGTTTTTCTGCTGTCTGCTCGGTCTGGCAGCGCTGGCGTCGTCGGCAACACGCGCGGACGAAATCGCCGCGGTCAACATGGATGGCGGCTGGGTCGGCATCAACGGCTGGGCGACGTATGTCGGCGACATTTATGCGCCACTGAACTACACTAACGAAGCGGCCGCCCAGGAGTTCGTCGTCTCCAAGAGCGGGACATTGACCACGATTACGGCGAGCGTCGACAATTTCATCGGCGGCGACCCGTTGATTGTCTCAGTCTTCACGGCCGTCAATCGCCGCCCCGGGGCGTTGCTGGGACGCGTGTCCGTTCCCGATTCCCAGATCAACGGGTTTAACGTCAACGGGAATCCGCTTAACACGTTCGACTTATCATCGCTGGGAATTCCTCTCGTCGCCGGACAGAACTACATCGTGACCTTTACCGTCGCCATTCCGGGAGCTGTTCGATATCGAGCGATTCTGAACGCGCCCAACGTCAATTCGTTCGGCATCCCCAGTCTCCGCTCTCCAAATGGCGGCCTGACGTGGACCGTAAATAGCGTCACTCCCGAAATTGGACTGGTGGTCTCGGTCATCGTTCCCTCCCCGCCCCCTCCGCCAGTCACCTTTGAAGTCGCCATCGACGTAGTTCCCGGGACGACGGACAATTTCGTCAATCTGAACTCGAAGAAGTCGAAGCCAGTGCCGGTGGCCGTGTTTGGTGATGCGGATTTCTCGGTCGATGACGTGGTGCTGGGCAGCATCGTGCTGGGCGATCCGGCGCTGATTGCTTCCGGGGATGGAGTGCCGGTGGCTCCCTACACGATCAGCGTGCTGGATGTCGACGGCGATGGGCACGACGACCTGCTGCTGGAATTCGATACGGCGGAGCTGAAAGCGGTCGGCGCGATTGACAGCGCATCGACGGAGGTGCGACTGGAAGCGGACCTCACCAACGGGGACTCGATCTTCGGTAGCGACTCAGTCGCAACGAGTCAGCCGAAAGGGGGCGGCAAAGGCAACGGTGTGGGCGGCGGGAAGAAGTAGTTGCCGAAGCCGGGAATCTCGATGCGAACAGCCCGGACGATCGCACGATCATCCGGGCTGTTTGCTGTTTGTCCGCGAACGTCAGACTACCTCAAACCCCGTCCGCTGCTCGCGGCCCAGCAGGTGTCGGCGTCGTCGACAATCTGCTCGGATTTGGGACCCCATTTCAAGTTGCGTCCGAGGCGCTTGGCGATGTTCGACAGGTGACACGTCGTCCGCCAGCGGTTCGTTTTTCAGCGCTTCGATGTCTGCGCCGGTCAGCTTGCCGCGGTTCACGAAGAACCGACCTGCGTCCCCTTCGAATCTCACGCCGCTGTCGAAGCCCAGGTCCTCCGCGTTGTCAACGGTCGACCAGTCGATCTTCGGTCGCTCGGTCGGGGACTTTGCGTTCTGAGTCTTCGTGCGGGCGTTCAGGTCCGGTCGGGGAGGGCTGCCCCGGCAGCGGCGGCCAGCGTGGCGGACTGCAGAAAATCGCGGCGGTTCGTCCGTCGAGTCATCCGTTGAGTACTTCAGGAGGGGCGATCGACCGCTCGGACTGTGCGGCGATTGTAAACCGGTTGTCGGCCGCAACGCATGCGGCGATTTCCAGCGCAGGACTCGTTGAGCTGTCAAACCGCGTCGTCCTGGCCTACGCTACAGGACCCTCAATGAACCGTCGTTTTCCTCCGAATGGAGTTCCCCATGAGCCAGATCATCCGCCACGGCGTAACCCGCCGCTGGTCTGACGCCGTCGTGAATCAGGGAGTCGCCTACTTTGTTGAAGTCCCGGACAATCCCGAGGCCGACGCCGCGACACAGTTTCATCAGGTACTTTCCCAGATCGACGCCCGGCTGCAGCAGTTGGGCGGCGATCGGACGCGCCTGCTGCAGGTGCTGATTTACCTGCCCGAGGCGGGGGATCTGGCGGCGTTCAATGAGATCTGGGACGCGTGGGTTCCGGAAGGCCACGCTCCTTCGCGGGCGTGCGTGCATGCGCCGCTGGCGGCGGCGGGGTATCGAGTCGAGCTGGTGATTACGGCGGCAGTGTGAGCCGGTCAGCTTGCCAGCAGGCTGCGGACTCGCTGTGCAAATGGTGCGAAGCCCGCCGGGCAGCGGTCTTCGAGGTGATCAATGCGAACCCATCGCGACACCTCGGCATAGAACTCGCGGAGAGACATCGACTCAGCGACAATGGACCTCGCGACTTCCTTTGGAGACTTCAATTCTTCCGGTGACTTCTGGCAGTCAATCGTCCGAGCAAGCGTCTTCGCCATTGCCGCTTCATCGGCCACCATCCAGGCATCAAAGGACCGGATGGCGACTCCGAACGCTCTGGGGAAAAGGACGTCTCCGAGGTGTCCTTCCTGAGCAGCATTCATTTGCTGAGACCGCTCGGGATCACCGTCTTCATCGATTAGAAAGACGACCGCGTCGAAACCTTCTTCGCGGGCTTCCGCCACGGCGGCAGCGGCCTTTTTCAAGTACCCGGCCCCCTTGCCGTGCTGACGGGATCTCAGCCTGATTGAAGACTTGAAGTCGCAAGTGGCGATCTGCGGGCACAGCCGGGAAAGCAGAGTTTCCAGGGCGCCGGATGCTTCGTGCAGACCGTCGTGGTAAACGCGAACTCTCACGGTTGCGTTCCGACGGTTTCCGGAATGGTCTGATTGCCATTCAGAATATGGTCATCCCGACCCGACCAGATCTCACCCAAGGAGAATATGCGGCCTTCACGCCGCACTGTCTCACTCTCTGAGAGCCGTTCGACGGCGATATTTCCCGCGTCGGTTCGGTAGCAAAGCGTGACTTCCTCCGGTTGGAACTGGTCGACGACATACGGCGAATGCGACGTCAGGACGACCTGCGTGTGGTCCTGCTTGGCGATCAGTTCACGGAGCAGGCCGATGATCTGTTCCAGTCGTGCGGGATGCATGCCGTTCTCGGGCTCTTCGATCAGCAGCAGACGGGGGGGATTGGGGGCGTAGAGGATGGTCAGATACGCCAGAACCAGCAGGACGCCTTCGGAAAGTTGCGAGGCGGGGACGTCTTCGGTGTGGCCGCGAAACAGAATCCGGATCTCGTGGCCGTTCTGCTTGCTCAGCATCGGCACCAGTTCGTCCCGTTTGTGTTGAGTGTCAAACGCGGACGTGGATGCGATGCGTATGGTTTGAATGTGTGGAAAGAAGTCCCGGAAACGATCTTCAATCGTTTGGAAAAGCCCGCGGTCGTACAGCACGATCTCCGCCAAGGCGCGCGCCAGGCCAAATCCGGAGGCCTCCATCGCAAAACCCGCCTGCGGATCCAGCGCTGCCGGCAGCGCCAGCAACCGTGGGTTCCAGCGGAAGAATTGGACGCCGGACAGAGCCGATCGAACGTCGTCGAAAGCTTGAGCCGTCAATGCACCTTCACCTTGACGTGTTGCATCAGGAGAACGTTCGACAGCGGCCACCTTTGTGATTGTTTTGTTCCAACGCTGACGACTTTGCTTCGAGAGTCTCCACTCCCCCACGCTCGTTACAATTTGCTCATCCGTGAGCTTAACAACCTTGCCAGTCCGCAAGAACGAAATGTCGATCGAGTAATGGAGGTCGGAATCGAAGTCAGCGGCCAGACGGATTTCCCGCTGCGGATCGCGACCCGTCACCAGATCGGCCCCGTCCCAAGCGCCCGGAAACGCTTCCACCAGATCGACGTCGACGCTCCGACAGAGCGCCGCCAGCGCTTCGAGCAGACTCGTTTTGCCGGAATCATTGGGGCCGATCAGCAGATGCAGCGGCGTCAGGTTTAGTCGGACTTCGTGAAGGGCCTTGTAGTTCTGAACGTGGAATTGCTCGATCATCGCCAGACTTCAAATAGACGGTCGCTTCAAAAACGGCCCGGGTGGACCTGCTCAAGTGTACCACGCCCGGCGAGGGAGGTCAGCGGAATTCCGGGGCACTTTTTCACCCCGCCACCCACCCCCACGTCGCCAGCAGCGCGACGGTCGTTAATGCCGGGGGCAGGAAGATCATTGCGACCCGGCGGAACAGCGCCCAGCGGCCGGCCAGGCCGGCGATCCCGGCCTTGAAGGCCAGGTTGGCCAGCAGGGCCACGAGAATGATGCGCCAGCCGTCGTCAGGGTCGATGGTCTGCGGACCGCCGTTCTGAACCAGCCGCGAAGTCGAGATCGTGATTGCGTCTGTATTGACCAACCCTGCCAACGCTGCGACGACATACATCCCGCCTCCGCCGAGCAGAAATCGCGACGCGGCAAGACCCCAGATGACTGCGGCGTAGAGAACCGCAAACGCCAGAGCCGACCGCAACTCAGTCGGATTCTGGTGCTCCGCCATCTTCAGCGGGTGACGATAGGTCCGCCACCACGCCCATCCGGCGGCGGCGGACATCGAAATGGTCACCAGAATCAGCGGGGGCGCAAGGCGGGGGAACTCAGCCGGCGCAACGACTGCAATTTCGACCAGCGTTCGCAGGTAGCCCACGGCCGAGGCGATCGCCACCATTGCGGCGGCGGCCCGCGCGAATCCGATGTCTTCCGCCGTCCGGCGGGCGCAGCTCATCGTCGTCGCCGTACTGGAGACGGCGCCGCCAAGGACGCCTCCCAGCAGGACGCCTGCATCGGCTCCAAAGAGCTTGTAGGCGATGTAGCCGACCAGACTGACGCCGACGATCAGGACGACCATCAGCCAGATTTCGCGGGGATTGAGTACACCGAAGGGGTCGTAGGCGGCGTCGGGCAGGACCGGCAGGACGACGCAGGTCACCAGCACGAAGGTCATGATGGCCCGCAGGTCGGTCGCCCCGAGTCTGGCGACGAAGCCGTGCAGTTCCGGCTTGAACTGCAGCAGCACCGCGGCGACGCCTCCCGCCACAATCGCCACCGCCCGGTCTCCGACGGTCAGGTAGACCCCCAGGCCGTAGATCAGCAGCAGGGCGATTTCCGTGGTCAGTCCGTAGTCAGCCTGCGGTCCGCCCTGGCGAATGAGCATGCTCTTGGTCAGCGCCGCCACTACTGCGAGAGAGAGAAATCCGGCGACCACCACCCAGCCGCCGGCTTCAAGCTGGCGATCCGCCAGCCCGACGATCACCCCCAGGACCGACACCAGCGGAAACGTCCGCAACCCTGCGAGCGGCGACTCTGCGAACTGCCGCTGCAACCCGACGATCAATCCGATCCCCAGTGCGATGCCGAGCTGCTCGAACAGAATCTGCGACGGTTCGTACATGCGGCTGGAGCCAATGGCAGGGTGACGAAGATTTCACGCAGAGATTCTGACCGGAAAGTCCCCGAGAAATGCCGCCGGAAAGGACTGTCGTGTGCGGGGTTCTCAACGATCCTGGGCGGGGGTGGCTTCGTCGTCGATCTCGGCTTCGACTTCGCCGCGGCAGATCTTTGCGAATTCGGGATCGCCGTGGAGGGACTTCAAGTCGGGATCTTCGGCCATCCAGTCGAATTCCTCGAAGCCGTGCCGGACCGAGGTTGCCAGGTCCCGAATGGCCTGATCGCGGTACTGCTTCTTTCGTCCCGCGCCGTCGGGCGTTTTGTCCATTGCCTCCATGGCCCGGCCGTACATGCAGGCCGCGTTGTAGTGGAACAGAGATTCCCGGTTGAAGTCCTTCCTCCGCTGCTCAATCAGCTCGATTCCCGACTCCACCCGGCCGGTCATGACCCGGATAATTCCCACTCCGGTCACGGCCTCGCTGCTCTGATCGTCGAGCGCGAGCGCCTTTTCGTAGTCCTGCTCGGCGTCGGCCAGCTTTTCCTGGCGGAACAGCAGATTTCCGCGTCCTGCCCAGGCTTCGGGCAACTCGGGATCGGCCTGGACGGCGAGATCGAACATTTCTCTGGCGTCGTCATAGTGCTTGTCGCGGACCTGCGTCTGGGCCTGGTAGACGTAGACGAAGGCGGGCGAACGCTGCCGCCAGGCCAGCAGACCGCGTCGGGCCGCGTCGCGCCGCGACTCCTCTTTCGACCGCCGTTCCTTGAGCAGAGCGTTCCGTGCGGCAGGTTGACTCAATTTGCCAAGCGCTTCGCACAACGCGTTGATCAAGTAGGGCTGCTCCTGCTTGTCGAGTGCGGCGATCACGGCGTCGCAGGCGGCGTCGGAGCCGATTTCGACGAGTCCCTGAATCGCGGCGGTTACGAGCTGATTGTCCTTGGCCCCCAGCGCTTCGCGCGCCAGATCCGTAAACTGCTCGTGCTCCATCTGCCGCAGCGCCTGCAGCACCAGGACCCGCTCGTGGGTGCGCATCTTCGGATACAGCTCGATCATCTTTGCTGTTGCGGCGGGGTCGGCGTACTGCCCGAGGAGCGTGATCGCGTGCTGCCGATCGCCTTTGCCTTCCAGGTGCCCCACCAGCAGGGGGATGGCGCGGGGGTCGCGCGTCCGTCCCAGCAATTGCACCATAGGTCCATCGGGGGGCGTCGTCTTCAATTGCTCCATCAGGAATTCCAGCGCCAGTCGTTCGCTGCGGATGTCGTTCCGCTGGCTCAGAATTCCGAAGGCAAAGTCCCGCAGCCCCTTGTCTTCGCTGCCGAGCGCCTGCTGCAGCAGGTCGACGACGTCCGGATGCCCGAGCTGCACCAGCGCCAGCAGCAGTTCTTTCGAGGGCTGCGTTCCCGGCGCCGTCGCCGCCTGGTACAGTTCGTTGACCCACAGCGGCCTCGGCTGGGCCGCCAGAGCCTTGAGGACCTGCTGCCGCACGGCAGGATTCTCCGACGCCAGCAGTTGCCGCAGCGCATCGTGCGAGGCCCGGAACCGCGATGCCGCCAGGGCGTCGATTGCGGCCGACGCCCGCGGTTCTCCCCCGTCGCGAATCCAGCGCGTCAGTTGCTCTGTCGCCGCCGGGTCGCCGAAGTTCCCCAGCGCCCGCACGGCGGATGCCTGCAGATCGGGATCGTCCCCCTGGGCCAGCGCGATCAGCAATGGAACGTGGTCTTCGTGCAGCCGGCTGCCGCCATGTTCCAGCGCCGCCGCCCGCGACAGCGGATGGCCGTGACGGATCTCCGCCACCAGTTCATCTTCGGGGAGGACCGTCATCAGGGACCGTAATGCGGCGGAGACCGCCTGCTGCTGCGTCTCGTGGACCCGATTGGCGGCCTGCGGCCGGCCGGAATAGTCGTTCGAGGGAAATCTTCCTCCGGCCAGCTTGGTCAGATGGAGCTCGCGGATGACTGCGGGAATCGCCGGCAGCGTCTCGCTGACGACCTGCCCGGTTCCCAGCCGCAGCGCCGAGTTCTGCAGCCAGCTCAGGAGCTGGCCATCGGGCGTTGGTGCGTTGGTGCTCCAGCCGACGACGACCCGTCCCACAGGCTCCTGCCCGAGCGCGATCAAGTCTTCCACCAGTCCGCCCGCATTCACGGTATTGAGCAGACCGCCGATGGTGTAGAGCGCCAGGCAGTTTCGCGGTCCGACCCGCTCGATCCGTCGCGAAAGCACCGCGTGCTGCAACTGATTGACGTCCAGCGTAAAGTCCTGGTCGTTCGCGCGGATTGTCGCGCGAATCGGCGGTACGTCGCTCCCCGGGCCGATGTCGCCGAAGGCCAGCCAGAGTCCGTGGCAGCCGCGCGCGGGGATCGTCCAGACTTTCGGGCCTTGCATGCCCTGCACCGGCAGATGCTGGTCGCCGTACTGAAACCCGGCATTGGCGAGCGCGGCGTTCGGAGTCGATTCCTCGCTTCCCGCGGGAATACCGGCCGCGTCGTCAATCAATACCGCGATCCGTTCGCGCGGAATGTCGATCGCGTGGTCCGTCAGGTTCAACGCCAGCAGGTGGACCGCGACAAACCGGGTTGGTCCGTCGTTCGTGTAGAAGTGTCCGAGGTGCGCCCCGTCGCAGGTCACGCGAAACTGCCCCTCCAGCTCCAGCGGTTGAACCTTTCCCTCGGGCGGACCCGACAGCCGCCGCACCTCTTCGTGCAGGCTCTGCATTGTCAGGGTGGTCCGTTCCAGTGCCGCCGCATCGGTACTGGCCTCCGTTCGCAACTCCCGTTCGACGAGAGGCGGGCGGGCGGGAACAACGGCGGGACGCGGCTGCCGACGGTCGGGCGGCGCCTCCTGCCCCAGCGAGATTCCCGTCAGGCAGACTGCGAAGACATACAGGGAAAGTAGCGGTTGGCGGAACATCCCGGAGATTCCTGCGAGACCGACCCCGCCTGCCGACGCATGAACAGACGGTCCAATCAATTCTATCGTCTGCCGCAGGCCGGGGCGCGGGTTGTCCCGGTTGTCTCCCAACTTTCTTCGGACCGGCCGGCCGCGCGTCTTTCAGTTTCCGTCGGCATCTTGCGGCAGACTTGCCGGGCGATCACACTGGCGACGTTCATACGGGCGGCGATTCCGTTCCGCGGGCGCTGATTGACTTCATTCGTAGAGAGACTTCCATGCTGCGCGGCGTCTGCTGTTTGCTTGGTCTCGCCCTCCCCGCACTCGGCCTGGCGGCGGATCCCGTCGATCCGCTCAAGGCCGGCGTGACCGACCTGTCCCAGGTCGACGATGATTTCCGCTTCCAGGGCGAATATGCCGGGCCGATCTGGTGGCAGGGGCGGTCGCAGTTTGTGGGACTCCAGGTCGTCGCGCAGGGGAACGGCGAATTCGCCGCTCTGCTCTCTCCGGGGGGACTTCCGGGCAACGGCTACCAGAGCGGTCCCCGGACGAAGCTTGCCGGAAAGCGGGACGGCGAACGGCTGACGCTGCAGGCCGAGAACCTGGCGATCGCCATCGCTCCCGGCTATGCCGCGACCGCCACTGACGCGGCCGGTCACAGTCTGGGGCAGTTGCAGCCCTGGCAGCGTTACAGTTCGACGACGGGCGCGGTTCCGCCGGCCGGGGCGATTATTCTCTTCAACGGCACCGACACCGGCGAACTGAAGAATCCCCGGATCACTGAGGACGGACTGCTCGGGATCGGCACCGAGACCAACCGGCTGTGGCGAGATTTCACGCTGCACGCCGAGTTCCGCACCCCTTACATGCCGCACGCCCGCGGCCAGGCGCGCGGCAACAGCGGGTTCTACCTGCAGCGACGGTATGAAGTGCAGGTCCTCGATTCCTTC
Organism: Planctellipticum variicoloris; assembly: GCF_030622045.1. NCBI lineage: Bacteria > Pseudomonadati > Planctomycetota > Planctomycetia > Planctomycetales > Planctomycetaceae > Planctellipticum > Planctellipticum variicoloris. Next base: position 7,117,607 of record NZ_CP130886.1, read on the forward strand.
GGCCTGGAACCGCAGTTCAACGACTCCGCGTCGCTGTACCGCACGAAAGCTCCGGATCTCAACATGACGTTTCCGCCGCTCTCGTGGCAGACTTACGACATTCAGTTCACGGCTGCCAGATTTGATGAGTCCGGAGCGAAGGTCGCCCCGGCCCGGATCACCGTCTGGCACAACGGCGTGCCGGTCCAGTCGAACTATGAGATCCCGAACAAGACCGGCGCCGGCAAGGCCGAGGGTCCGGAAGCGATGCCGATCCTGCTGCAGGACCACGGCAACGCGGTCCACTTCCGCAACGTCTGGATCGTCGATCACTCCGCAACGCCAGCACCGGCGGCAGTCGCCAGTTGCGTCTGCCCTGCCGAACCTTTGACGCGTCGCGAAGCCCGTCAGCTCCGCCGCGGCCGGTAACGAAGATTTCTCGCGGAGGCGCAGAGGCCGCAGAGAAGACGGAAGATAGAAGAGTTCACGCAACGAAGAACGCGACGACGCGACGCAGAGGGATCGATTTATGACGAGTACTGATAGTCCTCCGGCTCTGGCGATCCGCGATCCGCGAAGAGCGATCAGCCCTTCTTTCTCTGGCTATTCGCTACTCGCTATTCGCTACTCGCTTCTGGCAACGCTCTGCATGTCCACCGCTGCCCGCGCTCAGGACATGCCCCTTTCGCAGGTGCTGCTGGACGGAGCCGGGTGGCAGCTCGTCAGCGAGGGGCACAAATTCACTGAGGGGCCGGCGCCAGACGCACACGGAAATGTGTTCTTCGTCGATGTCCCGGAGAGCAAGATCTTCCGGATCGACGCCGAGACCGCCAAAGTCACGATCTTCGTCGAAGGTTCCGGGAAGGCCAGCGGGCTGATGTTCGGCCCGGAAGGGCGGCTGTATGCCTGTCAGAGCGAGACGAAACAGGTCGTCTGGTATGACACGGACGGCAAGGAGCACGTGCTCGCCCAAGAGATCCCCGTGAACGACCTGGTGGTCGATCGGCAGGGAGGCGTTTACGTCACGGACATGGGCGGCAAGCAGGTCTGGTACGTCTCGCCCCAGGGAGAAAAGCGGGTCGTCGCGAGCGGCTTTACGCCCAATGGCCTCATACTCTGGCCGGACGGCGGCACGCTCGTCGTCGCCGACTGGGACGAGCCCAACCTGCGGACGTTTCGTGTCGAGGGCGATGGCAGCCTGAAGTTCGGCGACAAGTACTATGGCCCGCTGCAGATCCCCTCGGGACAGTCCAAGCCGGGCTCGGACGGCCTGACGTTCGACGACAACGGCCGACTGTATGTCTGCACGCACGCCGGGCTGCAGATGTTCGATCCGACCGGGCGTCTCGGCGGCGCGATTGCCAAGCCGCAGAACAAATTTCTCTCCAACGTCGCGTTCGGCGGTAAGAACTTCGACACGCTGTATGTGACGTGTTCCGACAAGGTCTATTCGCGGAAGACTAAGGTTCGCGGCACGCCGTATATTCTGCCGACGCCGAAGGCGGAGAGCGGCAAGTAGAGTCGACGCCGGAGAAGTGGAAGAAAGCGGCCGGCGCAGCCGGCCTAACAAGGGAGCCCCGTCCCGCGCATGTACCTTGCCAATCCGTGGGGCCTGCTGGGCCTGCTCGCCCTTCCCGCGATCATCGTGCTGCACCTCTACCAGCGGCGATTTCCCGCGCTGGTCGTCGCGGGACTGCATCTCTGGGCCGACGAAGACCACGTCCCCACGTCGGGCCGGCGACGGGATCGACTCCCCCTCTCGGCGTCACTCTTCCTGGAGCTCCTTGCCGCGCTCGCGGCGACGCTCGGTCTGGTTGACCTGCGGTTTGGCGATCTCGGCCGGGCCGTCCATCAGATCGTGATCCTGGACGACTCGGCGTCGATGTCGGCTGTCGGGTCCGACGGACAGACGTTTCGCGAACGGGCGCTCGCCGGGCTGGAGAAACGTCGGCAGGAGTTGCCGTACCGCAGCGTCTGGACGGTTCTGCTCACCGGCCGGCGGCCCACGATGCTGGCCGGTCCCGCCATCCGCTGGAGCGAGGTCGCGACCGCTCTGGAGCGGTGGAATCCCGCTGCTCCGCGACACGATTTCGGACCCGCCTGGGACCTGGGGGCGCAACTCGCCGGCGACAACGCCCGGCTGCTGTTCCTGACCGACCGGCTGCCAGATCCGGACGCTCCCGTCCCCGCGAAGCTGGAGATTGTGGCGATTGGAGAAGCCCGGCCGAATCTCGGCATCTCGGCCGCCGAGTGGCTTCGAGACGGACATGGATCGAGCCTCTTTCTGCGGCTGCAGAACCATCACTCCGCCAGCGCGACGACCACCGTGCGGGGCGTGGCGGGTGAGATGGCGTTATTTCAACGCGAAGTCGCCGTCCCCGCGGAAGGATCCGTCTCATTGCAGGTCCCGCTGCAGACCGCCGCCGCGATCGTTCGCGTCGAGTTGAGTGCTTCGGACGACGCCCTGCCGCTCGACAGCCGCGTCGAACTGGTTCGCCCTCGACCTCGCATCGTGCCGGTTGCCGTGACCGTCGCCGAGCCTGTCGCCGTCCAGAAACTCCAGGCTGGACTGCAGGCGATTCCGGACGTCGAGCTCGTGGAGCAGAATTCTGCCCGGCTGATGTTCGCGCCGGCGGAGGCTGGCCCGTCGGTCGCTGGAACCACATGGTGGGTGGGCGTCGGCCCGTTGCCCGACATTACCGATGCGCCCGCCGAGCCGCTGGACCTGACCGGCCCGTTCGTGCTGGAACGGAATCATCCGTTGCTGCAAGGCGTCACGCTGCAGGGAGTCCTCTGGGCTGGCGTCCGGCCGATGACGCTGCCGGCAACCCCGCTGATTACCTGCGGCGATCACCTGCTGTTCGGAGAACTCGACGGAGCGGCCGCGCCGGCGTGGCTGCTCAATCTCGATCTGGCGCGAACCAATCTGGCGGAGAGTCTCGACTGGCCGATCCTGTTGACAAACCTCGTGGAGGCCCGGCGGGAGAGCCTGCCGGGACTGCGCCGCTGGAATTATCGTCTGGGTGAAGACGTCCGCTTTCGACTGTTCGAGGGAGGCAGCGAATCGGAGCCCGCCCGCAGCCGCGCGCTCATCTTGCGACAAGGAGAGACTCAACGTCCGCTGGTCCGGAGCGCCGTCGTCGACCTGCCTGCACTGAGCGATGTCGGCCTCTATGAGCTTCGCGATGGCGATCGGTTGTACGATTCGTTTGCGGTCAATTTCTTCGACGCGATCGAGTCCGACCTGCGGCAGCTTGGGTCGGGACATCGCTCCCCGGCCGATGCCGAAGATGTCGGTTTCTTCCCCGTCGATCAGCCGCTGACGTGGTGGCTTCTTACCGCCCTGATCCTCACCCTGGCCGCCATGCTGCTCGACTGGCGGGTGCTCAGGCAGTAGGTTGAGAACGGCAATCAACTTCGAACCCGACTACGCCTCTCTGGAATCCTCGCCGCATGGAGTCTTTCGTCCGACTCGCCGGATTTCTTGGCGTTCTGCTGGTCATGGCCAGTTGGGAGCTGATCGCCCCTCGGCGAACCCTGACGGTCGGAAAGGGCTGGCGCTGGTCGACGAATCTGGTTCTGACGGTCATCAATACCGTCGCAGCCCGGCTGCTGATCCCCTTGTCCGCAGCCGGCCTGGCAGAACAGGCGGCGGAACGCGGATGGGGAATACTGAACCTGATCGACTTGCCGTTCGCGATCGAGCTGATGCTTTCGGTCGTCGCGCTGGATCTGGCGATCTTCGGTCAGCACGTGCTCTTCCATGCGGCGCCGTGGCTCTGGCGGGTGCATCGCGTGCATCATGCGGACCTCGACTGCGACGCCTCGACTGGCCTGCGCTTCCACACGCTCGAAATCCTGTTGTCCTCGCTGTTCAAACTGGGGCTCGTGCTGCTGATCGGTCCGCCGGTGTGGGGCGTGATCGCCTTTGAGGTGGTGCTCAATGCCACGTCCATCTTCAGCCACAGCAATGTCTGGCTGCCGGCGTGGTGCGACCGCGGTCTGCGCTGGCTGATCGTCACGCCGGACATGCACCGGGTTCATCATTCGGAAGTTCCCGCCGAGACCAACAGCAACTTCGGCTTCAACCTGTCCTGCTGGGATCGGCTGTTCCGCACCTATCGCGATCAGCCGGCCGCCGGGCATGATGCGGCGACCATCGGTCTGCCGTGGCCGCGCGACGAAGCCACCTGCTGCAGATTGCCCGGAATCCTGCGCCTGCCGTTCCGCAATCCGCCACCGTCTTGATCTGCGATCGTCGCCGGATCATACGCCGAGGAACTCGTTCGCGAGCGCGCGGACTTCGGCCACGTCCTGATGAAGCTGCGATGTCAGCTCCCCGACGCTGGCGAACTTGCGGACTTCGCGGACGCGCGACAGGAAATCGACGGTCAGTTCCTGGCCGTAGAGATCGCCGTCGAAGTCCAGCAGGTGAATCTCCACTTTGAGCCGGTCTTCGCCGAACGTCGGATTGGGACCGATATGAATCGCCGCCGGATAGCGGACTCCGCGGTATTCGCACAGCCCCGCGTGAACGCCCGGTCCGGGGACGAGCGTCGTCGCTTCCACCAGATTCGCGGTGGGAAAGCCGATCGTCCGGCCGCGCTGCGCTCCCGACCCAACCCGGCCGGACAGCCGGTAGGGATGGCCGAGCAGGTTGACGGCGTCGGAGGTGTCGCCCGCCTGCAGCAGCGAGCGGATCACGCTCGACGAAACCCACTGGTCGCCGACTGTGACGGGAGAAATCACATCCAGCGACATCTGGCGGGACTGGCACATCGCCCGGAGCGTAGTGATATTCCCGGCTCGGTGTCGGCCGAAAAAAAAGTTCGGTCCCTCGACCAGTCCGCGTGCGCCCAATCGCCCGACGATCACCCGTTCGAAGAACTCGTCCGCCGTCAGTTCCAGCAAGGCCCGATCGGTCGGCAGCGCGAGCAGTCCCGTCACGCCGTGGCGACTGAGCAGCTCGGCCCGATGCGGCAGCGTGGTCAACGGAGGGGGCGCGAGTTCCGGCCGGAGCAACTGCACCGGATGGGGATCGAACGTCACGACGAGGGTGGCAGAACCGCTGGCGGCCGCCCGCGCCACCAGCGTGCGGGCCATTTCCTGATGGCCCCGATGGACGCCGTCGAAGTTCCCGATCGAGACGAAACCGCCGCGCCACGGACCGGCGTCGTCGAGGGAGCGAATCAATTGCATGGCTCACCGCCCCGTCCGCTCATACCGGTTCTTCGACCATGAACAGCGCCAGGCTGGCGGTGAAGCCGTGGATGTAGTTCTTCCCGCTCACCGGTCCCAGTTCCCCCTGGGCGAACATTCCTGCCAGCGGGAGCGGGCCGAGCCGGTCCTGCACGGCGCCGGCGTCGTGGTTGGGCTCCGGGAACATCCGGGTCCCGCGGCCGTTGCAGGTGAACAGCAATCCGCCTTCGGCGCGGGCGGGGGCGCGCTGCTGAAACTGCTCGAGCAACTGCGTCAGGTCTTCATCGGCGGTCGCGGCGTCGCGCAGATGAAACTGCACGGTCTGGCCCAGTCGGACCAGGTTACTGACCGCGACCGCTCCGGTGTCGCGATCGGCTCCCAGGACGTTCGAAATCAGAAAATCGCCGCGCTGGAACGTGTCGCGGTACTCGCTCATGGCGACGCCGAGAAAAACGCCCTGCTCGAAGAGCTGCTGGTCGCGGGCGCTGAGGCCGGGAAACATCTCCTGCAATCGTTCGAGGGCGGTTTTGCCTCCCAGCTCGAAGATAATGTTCCGATCAGCGCGAGTCACGACGTAGGGCTGACCGATCGGTCGACAGCCCTGCGAGACGATCGTCTGCACCTGGGGTCCGCCGCGCAGAACGACGCCGATCGCCCCGGTTTCCACAGTCTGCTCATTGAGGAACAGGCGATTGGCGCCCGGCCCGCCGCCGCTGGCCATGCCCCCAATCACCGGCACGCCGGGCAGCTCGTCGCCGAACACGTCGAGCAGCGAGGTGGGGATCGACGAGTAGGGTTCGGCGACCATCAGGATCGCGCGGGTTTCGTCGTGGTGCTCGGCCAGCCCTTCCGGCACGCCCGAGCAGACCATGCCGTCCGGCGTTTCTTCAAACTCGACGGCGAACGTGGTCAGCACGGACCCGGGGAGCGCGGCGCTCCAGACAGACAGGGCCGGCTGGTTCTCCAGTTCCCGATCGCCGCCGATGATCGCCTCGCCGGTGCAGCCCAGCAGCAGGCGCGTCCCGGTCAGCTCGCGAATCGCCGGGCCGATCTCTCCAAAGCGGGCGGCGTGATGGTGCGAAATGAAGACAAACGTCAGATCGGGCGGCGCGGCCGCGAACGCTGCGCGAATCGGCTGACAGGCTTCGGCAAGCGCCTGCGAGAAATCGGGCTGCGCGGAACAGCCGGCGGCGATGGCCATATCGATGTCATATCCGTGGGGAGGTCGCCGGGCCGGTGCAACCGGCCCGGCGGGAAGGCAGGAACTCCAACCGAGGCTAACCCGGCGTGCGGTCCGCATTCAACCGAATGGGGTGTTCAGACGGGTTCGTCCGGGAAATCGAAGTCCATGCTCGGAGCTTCACGTCCCGCCTCTTCGGACGGCCGGGACATCGCGGCCAGTTCTTCAGGACTGATGCTTCGCACCAGGACCCGCGTCCCGCGAACCGCCACAATCCGGACCGGCTCGTGCTGCTCGACGACGAGTCCTTCCGTGAATGCATGCAGTCGATTTCCATCGATGGTCACCATCCCCCCGGGATTCAGGGCCGACAACGCGTTGCCGATCCGGCCGACAAACCGCTCCAGCCGGGCGGTTTCGTCGGCGAACGGTTCTAGTCGCTCCGGTGCAGGAGCTTCGAGCAGCACCCGCTTTCCGAACCGCGTCTGCGGCAGCACTCGGAAGGCGCCGATCAGGGTTGACGGAACCAGGACCATCAGCGTCGCCGCAAACAGCCAGAAGACGCGGGGCTGGCTGCGGCCCCAGGCGCTCCAGGCGTAGATGATCGCGCCAATCAGCAGTGCCACTGTGATCGTTCCGAGGATGCCGCCGGAGGGAATGAAAACCTCCGCCAGGAGCAGCAGCAATCCGACGATCAGCAGCGCGATCGCCAGCCACGCATACGTACCCATGACAACTCCGCACGAACCACAATCGGGCGTCGGCCGGACCGGCCCCCCGACACCCACGCTGCAGTGTAGCCCAATCGGAGGCCGGAGCAACTGCCGGACCGACGCGAGGCGCGCAATCGAAGACGGTTCCACTCACTCGCTTCGCGTGTTTTCCGCGGGTATACTGCTGTTTCGGCGGTCGTTGCGCGGCGCCGGTCCTGTCTCGCTGAATCCTCTGCTCAAGTCTCGGCATCCGGTCGAAGGACAATCCGTCTATGGCAGTATTTCTGGGGATCGACGTCGGCACCAGCGGCACCAAGACGCTGGCCATGCGTGAGGACGGTACTATCCTGGCGTCGGCCACGTCGACGTACGGTCTGTCGAGCCCGCAGCCGGGCTGGTCCGAGCAGGATCCCGCCGACTGGTGGGACGCCACCATCACCAGCGTCAAGAAGGTTCTCAAAGCCGGCAAGATCAAGCCCGAGGAGGTGGCGGGGATCGGCCTCAGCGGCCAGATGCACGGCAGCGTCTTCCTCGACAAGCAGAAGCACGTCATCCGCCCGGCGATTCTCTGGAACGACCAGCGGACTGCCGCCGAGTGCGCCGACATCGAAAAGAAGGCCGGCGGACGCGAAAAGCTGATCCAGCTCGTCGCCAACCCCGCGCTGACCGGCTTTACCGCCCCCAAAATCCTCTGGCTGCGCAAGCACGAGCCGAAGCACTACGACAAAACGACGCAGATTCTGCTTCCCAAAGACTACGTCCGGTTCTGCCTGACGGGCGAGTTTGCGACCGAGGTCAGCGACGCCTCCGGGACGCTGCTGCTGGACGTCCGCAACCGGGTCTGGTCGAAGCCGCTGCTGGAGAAGCTCGATATCAGCGGCAGCCTCCTCCCCAAAGTCTATGAATCCGAAGAAGTCAGCGGCCAGCTCTCGGAAGCCGCGGCCAAACTGCTCGGCCTGAAAAAGGGCGTTCCGGTCGTCGGCGGCGGCGGGGACCAGGCAGCCGGGGCGATCGGCAACGGCATCGTCAAGCGGGGCGTGATCTCGGCGACGATGGGAACCAGCGGCGTCGTGTTCGCCCACAGCGACGAAGTGCAGATCGATCCCCAGGGGCGGGTCCACACGTTCTGCCACGCGGTCCGCGACAAATGGCATGTGATGGGGGTCGTCCTCTCCGCAGGGGGCAGCCTGCAGTGGCTCCGCAATCAGTTGGCCCAGGCGGAAATCGCCGCCGCCAAGCGGTTGAAAACCGATCCGTACAACCTGATGACCGAAGAAGCCGCCGAGGCCCCTGCGGGCTGCGAAGGACTGTTCTTCCTGCCGTATCTGACCGGGGAGCGGACGCCGCACGCCGACCCCAACGCCCGCGGGGCATGGATCGGGTTGAGTCTGCGCCACGGCCGGGCGCACCTGATCCGCTCGGTAATGGAAGGGGCTACCTACGCGATGCGCGACAGCCTCGAAATCATCAACGAACTCAAAATCCCCATCCGCGAAATCCGCCTGTCGGGCGGCGGCGCCCGGAGCGACTTCTGGCGGCAGATGCAGGCGGACGTCTACGGCCGGCGAGTGGTGACGATCAACGCCGAGGAGGGTCCCGCCTACGGCGTGGCGCTCCTGGCCGCGGCGGGAACCGGCCATTACAAGAGCGTGGTCGAGGCCTGCACCGCGGCGATCAAGGTGGTCAGCAGCACCGACCCTCAGGCGGAGGCCAAGCGGGTCTATACGAAGTCCTACCCGCTCTACGGCCGGCTGTACAAGTCGCTGAAGGCCGACTACGCCGAACTGGCCCGTCTGGTGGCGGAAGTTTAGCGAGTCGTCAGTGGTCCGTCGTCAGTGGTCAGTGGTGAAACGCGGCACACGAGGTCGTCTTCACTGACTGACCGCTGGCTTTCGATATTCCGCCTTCGTCATTCGACGTTTCTTGCCGCTGCATCGTTGCGCGAAATCTTCTCTTTGCCGATGGGCCGATTACTCCGGCAACGCCTTGCCCTTTGTCTCGGGCAGGAACGGGAGCACGAACAGGCCGAGCAGGAAGATAGTCGACATCGTCACCCCGGCGTAGCGCAATGCCTGATCCGGGGAATCGGTCATCGAGCGGAAACCCGATTCCAGATAAGTCTTGACGAGCGGCCCGAGGGCGGCGACGAACCGCCCGACGTTGTAGCAGAAGCTGGTCCCGGTCGAGCGCAGCCGCGTCGGGAACAGCTCCGGGAAGTAAATCGCATAGCCGGCGAACAGCGAGAGCTGGCAGAAGCCCATCAGCGGGACCATCACCCAGACCTGCCAGAAGTCCTCAAGGAACCAGAAGACGCAGACCGTCGTGACGTAGGCGGAGATCAGCGCGAGGACGAACGTCGGCTTGCGGCCGATCCGCTGCGACAGAGCCCCGAAGCCGAACATGCCGAAGAAGGCCCCGACGTTGATCGCCATCGACGCATAACTGCGCCAGGCAGAGACTTGCCCGTTGATCTTGCCGTCGATGGAGGCCTTGACCTCCTTCGACTCCTTGCTCAGAGCTTCGAGCTTCTTCGGATCTCCCAGGGAGTCGCGCAACTCGGTGATCATCGCGACCGCCGCGTCGTCGCCGCTCTTTTGGGCTTCGGCAATTCTCTCCGCGTAGACCTGCGCCGTCACCGGCTTCCGCTGGACGTAACCGATCAGGTCCATCGTGAAGAAGCCGACCGACCAGAGGCCGATGATCCCGGAACAGCCGAGGAGCAGTCCGAGCAGCGCGTGTTTCCGCAGCAGCGGATCGCGGAAGAGTTCCGCGTAGGACCCCATCTGCTTCTTCACGGCGTCGTCGTGCTTGGCCTTCTGCCACTGTTCCGGTTCCTTCAGATTCCGGCGAACCACCAGGGCCAGCAGGGCCGGCAGGGCGCCGATCAGGAACATGATCCGCCAGGGGCTGGTGGTCATTCCCTGTTCTTCGGCGAGGCCCAGCCCCAGGTTGATGAAGGCGGCGCTGAGATTGCCGATCGCCGACAGCGCCTGCAGCAATCCGAGGGTATAGGGTCGCGCGTGGCTGGGCATCACCTCGGCGACGAGCGAAACCCCGACGGCAAATTCGCCCCCGACTCCCAACCCGGTCAGGAACCGGTAGAAGGCAAAGTCCCAGGGGCCGGTGGAAAACGAGCTGAGTCCGGTGAAGAGCGAGTACAGCAGAATCGTGATCATCATCGTCTTGGCGCGGCCGATGCGGTCGCCCAGCATGCCGAAGATCAATCCGCCGAAGGCCCAGCCGGCAATGAAGATCGACGTGGCGATATCCCCGGCGGAACTGCGGGCGATATCGAGTTTGGGTCCGGTGAGTTCGGTTGTTTCGGGAATCAGTTCCCGCATGGCGGCAGGGCGGGCGAGGATAAACAACTGCTGGTCCAGGCAGTCGAACAGCCAGCCCAGTGCGGCGACCAGCAGCACGAACCAGTGGTAGCGGGTCATCAGCCGCCACCAGGGGCCGGTGCTGGAGTCGGAGGACTTGTCTGACGAAAACTCTTCCAGACCGTGCATGCCGAAGGCCCCCGGAAAACTGACGATGGTGCAGGTTGGGCACCAATACACCCGAATCCGGGGCCGGTCGCAAGCCCCGCGAGCGGGTGAAATGCCCGCGCGGCGAATTTGGCCCAACCCCCGAAACAACGGGATATGGCGATTGCGTCCAGCGGCATCCCTCCGCACAATCGAGCCCGGACACTGTGAACTCCCCGCCGATCTCCCTCCTAGCGGATCCCTTCCCGATGACCGAGCCTGCCCCGAAACTCGCGCGCCAGCCTTCGACCTTCGGCCTCTGGATGGCGCTGACCGCCGCTCTGCTGGGCTGGATGTTTGACGGCGCCGAGATGGGCCTGTTCTCCATGGTCGGCAACGCCGCCGTCGAAAACCTGCTGCTGAACGCCGCAGACATCGACCCCGCCGCCGTCGAAACCGACGAACTGCTCGCGCAGAAGACCGAGGTCAAGAAGGTCGCAGGGCGCTGGTTCGGCATCATCATCGCCACCTTCCTGGTCGGAGCCGCGACGGGAGGGGTGGTGTTCGGGTGGCTGGGCGACCGGATCGGTCGCGTCCGGGCGATGAGCCTGAGCGTCCTGGTCTACGCGCTGTTCACGGGCGTCTGCGGCCTGTCGCGGACCGTCGAAGAGCTGGCCGTCTTGCGTTTCATCGCTTCGCTCGGAATGGGTGGCGAGTGGGCGCTCGGCGTCGCACTCGTCATGGAAGTCTGGCCGAACAAGTCGCGGGCCTTCATGGCCGGCCTGATCGGCGCCGCAGCCAACGTCGGCTACCTGGTGGTCGGCGTGGTCGGCCTGGGACTCGATGCTCTGTTGAAAGATCAGATCCCCGGCTGGCTGGGAGGGATTGGCCTCTCGACGGAGACCATCGCAACTCTGACGGCTTATAAGGGCTGGCGGCTGATGATGATGATGGGAACCACCCCGGCCCTGCTGACGTTTCTGATCCGGCTGTTCGTGCCGGAGTCGCAGAAGTGGGAAGATGAGAATGCGACCGGCAGCACGTCCCACTGGGCGACCAGCGACCTGCTCGGAGTGCTGATCGGGGGTATCGGAGCTGCTACGCTGATCGTCGCCTGGGCGCCGTCGTTTTCCTTGCCCGGAGTGGGGGCCTTTGTGCTGCCGCTGCCGCTGAAACTGCTGGCCACCGTCCTGGGCGTGACCGTGGCGTACTTCGGCTACACGTTCCCGGTCAAACAGTATCTGAGCCGCGCCTTCCGCGTCAGCGGAGGCGGCGCCGCCGAAACCAAGAAAACGCTGCGGCTGATGGTCCTCGGAGCACTCCTGAGCGGCGTCGCGCTGCTGGGCACCTGGGGATCGACGCAGTGGGCTCCCAAGTGGGCCGGCGAGATCACGAACAACGAGTTCCAGTCCCGCGAGTGGACGCAGATCGCGCTGGCGGCCGGGGCCTGCCTGGGAACGATCGTCGCGGCGCTGATGGGAGACTGGTTCGGCCGCCGGGCCGCCTACTTCATGCTCTGCGTACTGGCGCTGGCCTCGGCCGAGTTCCTGTACTACTTCAACAGTCAGTACGACACGCTCTTTCTGGTGTCGTCATTCATGGCGGGCGCATGCACGGCATCGTTTTATGGCTGGCTGCCGCTTTATCTGCCGGAGCTGTTCAGCACCCGCGTGCGCGCGACGGGACAGGGGTTCGCCTTCAACTTCGGTCGAATTCTGGCGGCCGTCGGCGCGCTGCAGACCGGTGTCCTGATGGACGCCTTCGGCGGCAGTCTTCCCAAAGCCGGCATGATGATGAGCATGATCTACGTGGTCGGCATGGTCGCCATCTGGTTCGCCCCGGAAACGCGCGGCAAACCGCTGCCGGAATAGTCGAGGGACGAGAGTCCGGAGTCGAGAGCCAGAGACGAAGCCGGAACCGCATTTCTTCTCTGTCGATCGACACGAACTCGGTTTCGTCAGTCAATCGCTTCTCTGGCAATGAGGACGCGAAGATGACTGTCCAAAGCGAGGCGAGGACATGCCCCAAAGTCCTGCCTGGGGCGGCCAGAGTCATCGCCCCACGGCGTCAGCCCAGGATGACCGAGCCGTCAGCAACTGACTGGCAACCCCCGGCAACGTCGTGAACGATTTCAGGCGGCGATGTTTTCGAGTTTCTGTCGCTCCTGAGCGGTCATGGTCCGGAGTTCGGGATCGCCGAGGGGTTTCTTGTCGGGATTCGGGGGCGCCAACCCGAATGATTCACCCTGCTCCAATGCAAAGGCCTCACGCGGCGTAGAAGGTGTTGTCAGATCAGCACTTCAACGCCACAAGGAGACCGGGGGTGAGTTGACAGGGTTTGCTGCCGTTTGCCCTCGATTTCCTCCCCCGAAAACCGATCGAAATCGAGGGCTCCCGGGCGCAGCTCACCGGTGAGGCTGGTTCAATCGTCGTCGCGAGGATCCGCTGGGCGAGCGGTTCGCCACGACGTGGCGTCAGCGACTGATCAAGGCGGCGGAGATCATGGTCAGCACCCGCCGGGTGGCAGTCCGGTTGAGCGCGAGCTGGCCGTCTGCGGACGCGTACCGCCGAATTTCGCAGGCGGTGCTGGCCTGGCCGCGCAGCTCCTGACGCCTTCTCCCGTCGTGCTGCCACAGACCCGACATCGCTATTCGACGCTTCCGGGGAAGGGGGGCGTTCTGCGCGCCGCCCGGCGCAGATCGCCGTTCGACCGCCGCTTACTCTCAGGCCGAGCCGACGTCGGAACGACGAGCTGATTGATGAATCATGCGGGCTATTCCCATTCAACTTGATCGCCAGATCGGCGAGCTCGTGAACGTCTTTGGCGTCGAGCGTCATCGGGTAGGCCCTGGGTTTGTCCTGGGCCGCGACTTGTGCGGCGACGCCCGGGAGGACGGCCAGGGCGATCAAGAGGATGCGTCGCATGGTTCCGACTCCTGACGTTGAAGTGATTCAGAGCGCGAGCTCCCCCCGCCCCGGGGCCGGCTTTGGAATTAAAGTCCTTGATCCGCAACGGAATTCGGCCGGCAAGTGATATCCCCACACAGCCTCCCTGGCGATTGCCGCGAGGAACGGGGCCGAGGGGACCTTGCGAGTTTCGCCGGGCGTTGGCGTGGGCAGACCTGCGCATGGGGATGACCTGCCGGCCGCTTGAGTTCCGGCTTTTTTCCGACGGACCGGAGAATTCGCGAAATTGGAGCCGCGGACGATATCCGAATGGTTCTTACGAACAGACCCGAATTCGAGCTTCCCTGATCGAAGATCGCGAGTCATGTCGGAGTGACGGCAGTGGCTGATCGCTGCAACGTCTGCGAACCTTCAATAGGATCGCCGAAGCACGTCCAGATACGATCGCGGCGACTCGACGACCCCGCGGCAGAAGCGGCACTCGAACACGCGCAGCGTCTGGACCTTTGCATCGCCAGTCAGCGGCTTCTTTCCCTGAAACGCAAGAGCGAAACATCGGCGGCAATGCGGGCAATATCGCAGCCAGGAAACGATGGCGTACTTCGAACCGTCCGCGACGAATCTCATCAGCCGTCCGTCCCGCAAAACGGATCGCCCGGCAGTTCCAACGGATTGCCGGCCCCCGGATCCGGGACAGGACCATTCTACAGATCAGGCTCGATAGCGGGCCATCATCTGGCGCTCAAGTCCAAGCATTTCTGAGTCCGCTATGCCCTCTTGAATTCATCGTGGTCGGACCGCATCGATTCCATCCAGGCCTCCATGTTCGGAAACAGCACGGTACGCGGCCAGCGGGGATCTGTTTCCCGATGCCAGGTGAGATGGACCTCGGCCATTCGTTCGGTTCCCCCCCGGATCGCAAACAGGGCATCGTCGCAGTCCTGTCGACGAGCGACAGCCATGACGGGCGCGCCGAACAGAACGTGGCCGGGAACCAGTTCCCGCTGCAGCTCGGCCGCAAACTCCGGAGCCGATTCCGCATGCCACGGCTCAAGAAATTGTCCGGCCGAATCCATCCTCCATCCCTCTGAACTGCGGACGCCGGCCAGATCTGAGTTTCAACGAGGCTCTTCGAATCCCGCTTGCATTTGAAGATACACGCCGACAAATCGGGCATGAATCCGGGGAAACAGCAGTTTTCTGGCGGTGGCCGTCGATCACCGTTCCCGACGACGAGACTACTTTGTGTCTGACGTCGCTCGCGGCCGAACGGAGACAATCAGTTCGGCGTTGATCGCATTCGCCAGACGTTCCAGCGTTTCGACGGTGGGGTTCCCCTGGCCGCGCTCCAGCCGGGAGTAGTTGCCGCTGTTCATGTGCATGGCGTCGGCGACTTCTTTCGCCGACTTTCCGGAAGAGACGCGCAGTTCCCGCAACAGCTTCAGGACGTCTCCCAGCTTCACGGGTAGCTGCACCAGTTCCCGCAGCATCTGTCGACTCTCGGCGGCGGTCGCGTCCCGTTCCGCTTCCGCCTCTTTCCAAGACTGCTGCAGACGGACGGCCCGATCGGCCGGCAGCTTTCCGATGACTCGCTTTCCCAGGCGTTTCGCCATCATTTGTCGATCCTGAAGGCGGTGATCGGGTAGAGCGTCACGCCGTCGTCCAGCCATTCATAGACGACGTCGATAATCGATCCGTCAATTGCGAAGCCCGTCTGAACTCTCCGGCTCGATGTTCGGCTCCGACGCTCCGGGCCGAGCGGGTTTTCGAGGGCATGCTCGACGTCTTCGGGTGTCAGATCGTGCCGAGCGATGTGATCAACATTGCTCTGATCTTCGCTGTCGGCATCGTCCGGAAAAACCCAGAACACGTCGAACCACGTCATCGCAGTCCCTCTGCCGGAGATTGTCAAATAATATAGTGTGCTGTCATTAAAGACAATTGGTGATCCGGAAGATTCTGCGGCGGTCACTGAAAGTCTCGACCGCGACGCGCACGCCGGACCAGACGAAGACGCCACTTCCCAGCTCAAATCCCCGCCCCGGCATCGACGGAAAACGGAAACGTCGCGTCCATATCGAGCGCCGGCTCCGCCACCGTGCATTGCCCGACGACGCGCGCCGGGACGCCCGCCACCGTCGTGTGGGGCGGGACATCTCTGAGCACCACGCTGCCGGCGGCGACCTTGGCTCCCATCCCGACCTCGATGTTCCCCAGAATCTTGGCGCCCGCGCCGATGAGGACGCCGCGGCGGACCTTCGGGTGCCGGTCGCCCCGCTCTTTGCCCGTGCCCCCGAGCGTGACTTCGTGCAGCAGCGAGACGTGGTCTTCGACAACCGCGGTCTCGCCGATCACAACGCCCGTCGCATGGTCGATGATCACCCCCTGGCCGATCCGGGCCGCCGGGTGGATGTCGACGCCGAACACTTCCGAAACCCGATTCTGCAGATGCGCCGCCAGGGCGTGCCGTTCGCGGCTCCAGAGGGCGTGAGCGACCCGGTGCGTCTGCAGCGAGTGAAAGCCTTTGTAGTACAAGAACGGCTGCGCATAGCCACGCGCCGCGGGGTCGCGCGTCCGCGCCGCGAGGAGATCGGCGCGGATCGAATTGCGAATGGAGCCATCGTCGGCCAGCGCGTCGTAAATCAGATCGCGCAGCAGGATTGCCGGCAGTTCGGCAGACTGCAGCTTGTTCGCCAGAATCACGCTGAGCCCCTCCTCCAGGGTCGCGTGTCTCAGCACAGCGGCGTACAGGAAGCTCACCAGTAAGGGCTCCCGTTCGGCCTCCTCCCGGGCTTCGGATTGAATCTGCCTCCAGATCGGATCATCGCCGCTGGCAACAAGGTCTTCGGTCAGATCGTCCATCACGGAGTTCCGTCAGCCTGGAGTCGTCGGGGACGAGCAGCTCTCGTCTGAACGCCGCCGCAGTCTACGCAGCCTGAACGCGGCCCGCCAGAAATCACCGCCGCATGTCCCGGCGGCTTGTGATGTCGCAGCCGTCGGCGACGCCATTCGTGTACGCGGGTGGTGCATCTCTGCATTGCAGCACAGTGGCGTTGCCGAAAGACAACGCGTGAGTGTGTCCGGGAGCCTGTCTCCAGCATGAGATTTCCGGGAATCCATCAAGATGTTGCTGTTCGACCCGAGGGAACGTGTCGTACAATTTCTGATTGCCGGTGGCGTTCGTCACTTGGGTCAGACGCGCGCCGACGGCGTTGCAGCGTTCGTATTACCATCAGCCCTGATCGGGGTTCCCCGCGTATGGCAGTCCAGTTTTCGACGTTTGCGGTCGGCGGATTTCCGCTCAGCCGCTCTCTTCTGGCGGTCTGGCTGATCGCGTCCGTCGTTGCCGTTCCAGCCGCCGTCGAGGCCCAGTCCCGTGGTCCGGTCGCCCGCGGCAAGAAGAAGCCCCCCGAGCCGGCGCCAGCCATTCCCGTCCGCAAAGTGGTGATCGCCAAGGTCGACCCGGCGACGCGCAAAGCGGCCCAGGCCTCGGCCGCAAAGATCGACCAGCTCGTCGACCAGAGTCTGCGGAAGCACAAAGTCGAGCCGAATCCGCTCTGCAGCGACGAAGCCTTCGCCCGCCGGGCCTACCTGGACATCACCGGAGCGATTCCGACCTATCAGGAAGTGCAGCGATTTCTCGTCGCCAAGGACGCGGACAAGCGAGCCCGTCTGATCGACAACCTGCTCAATACCGACGGCTACGCGAGCCACTACTACAACTTCTGGGCCGACATCCTCCGCCTGAATGAGCGTCTGACGAACAACGCTCCCGGCCGGCCGTACTGCGAATGGGTCCGCGAGTCGCTGGAGACGAACAAGCCTTACGACAAGTTCGTTTCGGAGATGCTCACGGCGGAGGGGAAGGTGTGGGAGAATCCCGCGGCCGGGTACATCATCCGCGACTCGGGCATGCCCCTCGATGCGATGAACAACACGGTGCGGATTTTCCTCGGGACGCAGATCGGCTGCGCCCAGTGCCACAATCATCCGTTCGACCGCTGGACTCAGAAAGAGTTCTACGAAATGGCCGCCTTCACCTTCGGCACGCAGACGCGCCGCGGGGCAGGCGACAAGATGTTCGGCGGCGGCAACGTCGTCGCCCGGCTGCGGGACGACCTCAAGAAAATCGACGACAAATTCGACGGCGGCGGCAAGTACAACCGCTTCCTGCAGGGGAATCTCGTCGAAGTCTACGACAACGGCGCCAGCGTCCGGCTGCCACACGACTATCAGTACGACGACGGCAAACCCAAAGCGGTCGTCGCCCCGAAGACGATCTTCGATCCCCCGGCGGTGATCAATAAAGGGGAGACGCCCCGTGTCGCCTTTGCCCGCTGGCTGACCTCGAAGGAGAATCCGCGGTTCGCAAAGACGATCGCCAACCGGCTCTGGCGCGAGCTGTTTGGCATCGGTCAGATCGAACCGGTCGACGACATCAAGGACGAATCGGTCGCCGAGAATCCAGAGCTTCTCCAGTTCCTGACCGCCGAGATGATCCGCCTCGATTTCGACACCAAGGAATACCTCCGCATCCTGCTGAATACGAAGGCGTATCAGCGCGAGGCGACCAGCGAGCAGGTCACTCCTGGCGAAGAGTACCACTTCCCCGGTCCGGTACTCCGCCGGATGTCTCCCGAGGAAGTCTGGGACTCGTTCGTCACGCTCGCCGTGTTTGACTTGAAGGACTATCAGCCCGAACCCGCCAAGGTCCTCACGAAGCTCGTCGACCTCGATTTGAAAACCGCCACGGCGGAGCAGATCATGAAGCGGGACGAGGAATTGCGCGACGCAACCAGCGCCAAGATCCGGAACGCCCGCACCAAGTCCTATACCTACAAAGGGACCCTGCTGGTCCGCGCCGCCGATCTGCCGGCCCCGATGCCTCCCGGACACTTCCTGCGGCAGTTCGGCCAGTCGGATCGCGAAACGATCGAGGGAAACACCACCGACGGAGCAGTGCCGCAGGTGCTGCAGATGTTCAACGGCCCGATCACCCACATGCTGCTCGATCCCAAGTCGCTGCTGTTCAAGAACGTCGTTTCCGAAGAGAAGCCCGACGAGCGCGTGAACGTGATCTTCCTCAGCATTCTCAGCCGTCGGCCGACGCCGGACGAAAAACAGATTGCCCTCGCCGAGATCCGCGAGCACGGCCCCGCCGGCTACGGCAACGTGATCTGGGCTCTGGTCAATACCCGCGAGTTCCTGTTCATCCAGTAGCCGCTCACCACACATTCCCTGCGCATTCAGCCGACTCCGTCAGGACTTCATAATGCTTCGCGGCCTGCGTCAGCTCGATTCACTCAATCGCCGCCGGTTCCTCGAACACACCGCCCGGGCCATGCTCGGCGTCAGCGTGCTTCCGGCGTTCGCCCGCGCGGCCGAGGAGAAGGCGGTCAAGCCGAACCCGCCCGGCGGCAACACGGCGAAGAACGTCATCTACCTCTATATGGGAGGGGCGATGACGCATCTGGACACGTTCGACCTCAAGCCCGGCCGTGATGTGCAGGGGGAGACGAAGGGGATCGCCACGAAGGTCGCGGGGATGCAGTTCGGGGAGCGTCTGCCCGAGCTGGCGAAGCTGGCTGACAAGCTGGCGGTCGTCCGCTCGCTGCACACGGAGACGGCGGACCACGAGCAGGGGCGGTATCTGCTGCGGACGAGCTACAAGGAAATCGCCACGATCCGGCATCCGGGAATGGGCGCCTGGGCGATCAAGCTCAAAGGGGCCCGCGACAAATCGCTGCCGGACAACGTACTGATCGGGCCCGAAGGACGCCATCCGGGCGCGGGGTTTCTGGAACCGAGCATGACGCCGGTGCCGATCGGCGATCCCATCGCCGGCCTGCAGAACACCAAGCAGCCCGAGTACCTGACTGAGGCGTCGTTCGGCAAGCGTCTGGAACTGATTGACAAGTTCGACAGCGGCTTCCGCAAGAAGTATCCGCAGAAACAGGTCGAGGCCTACTCCGAGTTCTACCGCCAGGCGACCGAGCTGATGTCGAGCTCGGACCTGAAGGCGTTCGACCTCAACCAGGAGAAGGACAAGGAGCGCGACGCCTATGGGCGGGACCGCTTCGGCCAGGGTTGCATGCTGGCCCGCCGGCTGGTCGAGCACGACGTCCGATTCGTCGAAGTCTCGCTCGACGGCTGGGATATGCACACCGACATTTACGAGGCCGGCAAGCTGCCGGAGAAGGCCGCCAATCTCGACCGCGCCCTGTCGGCCCTGCTGACGGATCTCGAAGCCCGCGGCCTGCTCAAAACGACGCTGGTCGTGCTGGGGACCGAGTTCGGCCGGACCCCCAAAATCAATCCGAACGGCGGGCGCGACCACCACCCGGGCGTCTTCAGCGGACTGCTCGCCGGCGGCGGCATCAAGGGCGGCCGTCACTGGGGAACTTCGGATGAAGACGGCTTCCGCCCCGCAGACGACGGCGTCACCGTCGGCGACTTCAACGCCACCATCGCCTGGTCCATGGGCCTGCCGTTGAACCTGGAGGTCTTCTCCAAATCAGGCCGACCGTTTAAGGTCGCCCACGACGGAAAGCCGCTGGTGAAGCTGTTTTCGTAAACGCGGCGGCGAGCCGCGCTCGGGTTGTTTTCGTCTGCCACTGCTGAACCCTCCGCGGGTCAGCAGTGCTTCACATCAGCGAGGCGACCCGGCGTCCGATGCCCCATCCCATTCGATCCGCTCGAACAGCCGTCGCAGCTTCTCGCCGCGCGCCGGATTCGTACTTGCCACGTGGCTGATCTTCCCCAGCAGATGGCTGCAGAATTCGGCGTGGCCGGCGCGGTTCTGGCTGGCTGGACCGAAACGCATGCAGTTGTGCAGCGTGGCCCGCAGTGCGTCGTAGTCCTCGCGCGGCACGTTCAGGCGCTCGTTGAGGATCAGCCCCGCCGCCTGCTGCCGCTGACCGGCGGGCATCGTTCGGACTTTTCGGGCGCGGATCTGAAAACCTTCGTCCAGGACGATCGCCAGCGCCAGCACTCGAAACCGGGGCAGACTTCGCGCGAAGTCCCGGCCTCCCGAAAACACCAGATCGTCCGCATACCGCGTGTAGCGTGCACCGGCCTCCCGCGCCAGCCCCGTGAGCCGGCAGTCGAGACGAAAGGCGATCAGATTGGCCAGGGCAGGCGACGTCGGCGCTCCCTGCGGCAGATGGGGCGTCCCGGCGACGAGCCGGAGCTCCTCATAGGTCGCTTCCCCCAGAAAATCGCGAGCAGAGTCGATCACACCCCGCGGCGCCGCATTTGTGCAGAGTGCGGACAGCAACAATGCGATGTGATCCGGATAACCGAGCGTACGAAAGACGGCCGCGACCCGTGGTCGACGGAGGCTCGGAAAGAAATGCTGCAGGTCGGCCCGCCACACCACGGCCTGACCGACGTGAGGCGCAAGACACGTCGCCACGGACCGACCGCGACGGAAGGCATGCGCCGCCGGATGGACCGGGACGCGATCGAGGATCTCGTGCAGAATCTGCCGCTGCAGCGCCTTGAGACGGGGCTTGGGGGATTCGATCAGCCGGGCGCGCCGGCCCGGTCGAGTCAGCCACACATAGCGGTAGTTGCGAGCAGACTCCGTCTGTCGTCGCAGTTCCCACGAGTTCGGATCCGCCAGCCAGTCGCACTCGCTGACCGTCAGCCCGAGCCAATCGGCTACCTGGCCGGTCGTGGTGAGCGCGGGGACCGACCATTCGCGAAACCGGGCCAGACCGGGCGTCATCACCGCCGGTCCGCAGGCCGGAAGGTCGACCGTCACCGGTTGCCGACGACGCCTGAGCCACTCGATCAGCGTCAAATCCTGCCGAAGCATGCGCTGCAGTTCCAGGACGCCGGGCGGAGCGGAGAAGCGTCGAGTCAGAGTTCGACAAAGCGGCGGCGCCCAGTGCAGCCGCAGCCGCCGTCCCAGAGCCCTCCGGGTTCGATCCAGCAGGGCCTCTGCGGTCCAGTCGCCGGCAAGCAGGGCCAGGGCCATCTGACGGAAGAAGTCCTGGCGGGTCCGTGCGGCCATGTAGGGCGCTTTTCAGCGGAGATTCTGGAAGCCAAGAAGCAGCGAGCGACCGCGCGTCTCCACCAGGTCTTGTGCCGCCTGAGCAGTTCACCGCAGTCGCGGTGTGGGGCTCAGGCCCGGAAACGGTCAGGTGACGAACGAGCCGCGGGGTTTCCCCGCGGCGGCAGGAGGCCGCCCTTGCGGAATCGATCTCTCTGCCAGACTGAAGACGCGCGGCGCTCGGAAGCATCGTCGCCGGAGCGTGTGTTCAGAGTCAAGAGACTCCCTGCGTCCTGAAAAATCGGCCCGCAATGAACCGCCAGTCCCAAGACGCTGCCTCTGGACTTCCCCACGTTTTGTGGGCGCTCGAAATAGATCGCATCCTGAACCGTGACGAGAGCATTGACTGTCCGCGAAGCGTCGCACGGATACGGCAGAGTTCAAACGGGAAGCCGTGGAACTGGTGAAGCAGCAGCGGCTGTCGGTCGCGGAAGCGGCCCGTCGGCCGGATGCGCATGCCAATCTGCTGCGTCAGTGATGATGCAAAGCGTCTCGTCCGGCTCATTGCTTCAACGAGTGGTACTCCGCCGGGCCGGCCGGCCACCGCAGCGTGAAGTTCATCGAAAACGCAAGCCGGTGAAACTCGCCGCGGTGCGGCGTTACGGAATGCCAGACGTAGGCGGGGAAGATCAGCATCAGGCCCGGCCGCGGAATGACCTTGACGTGATCGCGATGACAAACGGCGGTCAGGTTGGCATTGAAGCGCGGATCGTGGAGCACCAGCACTCCGTCGCCGGGCTCGAAGTAGTCTTCGCCGTCGGCCGGCTGGATCGGCGGTCGATCGGAATCCGCCGTGCGGGCATAATAAATCCCGATCAGATCAGCGGGGTGATTGTGCACAATCGTGCCCTCCCCGCGGCCCACGCGATTGCTGAACAGCAGCAGATCGAGCCCCTCCGGTCCCGCGATCCCCTCGGCCTCCAGCCAGTGCTTCACCCCTGTGAGGAACATCGACCGGAGCTGTTCGATCGCCGGGACGCGGTCCGCCAGACGCAGCAGATTCAGCGCGTCGGGGTGCGTGTTGAACCTGTCGTCGAGCTCCGGCCGGCGCTCAAACAGATCGCAGAGCTCCGCATTCAGCGGGCCGGTGTCCGGGAATTGGATGGTCGCCACCCGCGTCGGAAAAAAGGCATAGTCCGTCACTTCCATCTGCCGACCTTCTCACACTGAAACCCGCTGCCCCCGCCTCGACACGAACCGCTCACAGCTCCAGAGGAGATTGCGAACGCTCTGTGCGTCGCCGAATTCGACAGTATCTGCACATTGAGCGCCCGGCTGAGTTCCGTTGTCTCACTTCGACAGCTCCATGAGCTGAACGCAGAGAGCTTGTAGCCCAACATGCTCTGGATTTGCCATCGCACGATGCCCCGGCGATGCCGTCTTTTCCGCACGGGTCTATCGCTTCATTATTATTCCGCACTCAGCGATCGAAAAGGCGATCCTGGTTTTCCTCTGTGGCACAGCCTGCCGGCGAACCCCTGTCAGCGACTGCTCGCGACCGGCGCGCGACGCAGGATGGGATCTCTGCCGCTGACGCGCGGCGTTTCGGGCGCTTCGGCCGATGCGTTCAACCCGCAACTCGGGACGACGGCATACATCGCCAGTCACCAGAGCACTCACGATTCCGGGACGGAATTGCAGCTTCGGAATTGCTTTCCGGCCTTCATGCGACACCGAAGTTCAGCGCCCCAGGTTCGCAGCCCGGCCCAAAAAGCTCTAACGGCGTCCCGCCATCTCGACTTGATGGCCGGCAGGAGGCCTTCCACCATGCTGCAGGGCACTTCTGCGTCAAACCCTCAATTCCGGCATCTCCTCCCGGCATCGCGCCCAGTTCAAAAACTTGCCGCCTTGGCCAGGGTCTTCCTCGGTCGACGCTGCAACGGCTTGCCGCAGTCGGGCGACAGGCGGTTCAAACGGTGATTGACGAGCCTCTGGCCAGCCGCCTATTGTCAGCACAATCGGGTGGGAGAATCACCAGTGATACGCCATGTGCGGCAAGCACGGGCTTCAGCAGTCAAGGAAGAAGGGAACGCGATGACGGTCAAACGGATGGACAACGTCCTCATCGTTGTCGACGATCTCGAAGCCGCCAAGGCGTTCTTCATCGAACTGGGCCTCAGGCTTGAGGGGGAGACGACCGTCGAAGGGCCTTTGGTCGGGAAACTGATCGGGCTCAACGATGTCCGGGCCACCCTGGCGATGTTGCGGACTCCCGATGGGCAGGGCATTGAGCTGGATAAGTTCCACACGCCCGATGCGATCAGGTTCGGACCCGTGAATGCGCCGGTGAACGCGCTGGGCATCCGGCGCGTCATGTTCGCTGTCGATGACATCGGCGCCGTCGTCGCGCACATGCGCGCCCACGGAGCCGAGCTCATTGGCGAAATGCAGTACGAGGACATGTACCGACTGGCCTACATCCGCGGGCCGGAGGGCATCATTGTCGCGCTTGCCGAGCAGTTCGGCTGAGGCGTGCCCGGCGAATCGCCGTGCACTGCAGTAAAACCGGCCATTGCGCCACTGTTGCAATCCGAGCATTGCGCGGGCCGGGTCGCCGAGCATTGGTCGTTCGGTCTTTTCCCTTCCGCCAACCTGCCGTTCAATTGCGGCAGGCAGGCTTTCCAGCCGCGGCCCCCGGTCAGAGAAAACTCAGACGGCGTCCAGTCGCACCGGCTGTGCTGCAGTGGCATCGCATTCCCATTGCGCCGAAGTGGTACGCTCGATCTGCGACGACTATCGTTACGGCCTCGGAAAAACGGCTTCGTCTGTTCGCGCTCGAATATGCCCCAGCTCTCTGAGAGATTCGAAAGATCGGAGGTTGAGGCGTCGTTCGGGGTCGCTGCATATTGCCGCAAGCCCATTGCAGGAGCACTTCATGCGATCTCTTCGCTATTCCATCAACATCACCTTGGACGGGTGCTGCGATCATCGGGCAGGCTCGACGGACGAAGAGTTGCATCGTGACTGGGCCGAGAAGCTCGCGCAGGCCGATGCCCTGCTCTTCGGCAGAGTCACCTACGAAATGATGGAGGCGGCCTGGCGGCCGCCGGCGACGGGCGTGAGGCCCGATTGGATGGCCGACTGGATGGAACCCTTCGCCCGGACGATCGACGCCGCAAAGAAGTACGTCGTTTCGAGCACGCTGGACCGGGTCGACTGGAACGCGGAGCTCGTGCGCGGAGATCTGGGGGAGGCCGTTCAGCAGCTCAAGCGGGAGCCGGGGAAGGGACTGTTCGTGGGAGGCGTCAAGCTCCCGCTGGCATTGGCGGAACTGGGATTGATCGATGAGTACGAGTTCGTGGTGCATCCCAGGCTGGCGGGCCACGGGCCGACGTTGTTCGCGGGGCTGTCCAAGTATGTCGACTTGAGGCTCGTGGGCCGGCGGGAATTCGGCTGCGGCGCGGTGGCAATGCAGTATGTGCCCAGACGATAGCCATCAGCACGAAAGCCTGCACTCTCCCAGGCCGTCGCGACTTCTGAGTTGAGGGCCGGCAGTGGTCGCATCACCGTGTCGCACAAAAGCCGAAGCCGCACGCCGGACGAATCTGGCAGCATCCGGCAACCTGCAACACGCGAGTCTCGTGCCGACATGGTTCCATCGTTCAAGCATTGCCGCAGTCCGGCTTCACGACGTCGGATAGCGAGTTATCGAGCAGGGAATAGCGAGAAACGAGTCGCCGGAGAAGAGGGCGGGAGGGCAGTGCAAAATGAAAAGCGAAGGATGGGAAAAAGAGCCTGGTGAGTGGTGAGCGAGGAATGAGGGACGCGGGAGTCCCTGAGCGGCCCCGATGGACCGTCTGCGGGCGACCGGGGCGGCGCGGCCGAGAAAGGCTGAGGACTGTTGGCCGTTCACCCTCCAGGGATTGGTTGCGTGGAATTCATAGTTTGGTCCGATGTCAGTCGTCTGTTGTCTGTCGCAGGGCACGCTCCTGCGTGCCGGTTTGCGGTTTCCACGTCCGTTTCGGCAGGCTCCCGCCCAATCTCGTTCGGCGCGTTTTCTGTACAGGCCGATGGAGTTTGTCGTCTTGCTCCCTGCGGAGGGCGTCGGGATGGCAGCGGCGGGGCTGACGGAGTCCGCGGCCTCAGAGGCCACAGACCTCCGCGACGGCGGCGGCGTCCCGACGCCGAGATTTCGCCCGGAGGGTCCGCTCTGTGACGGTTGGCGGGAAAGGGTTACAGGCACTCTGGGACTTCCGGTCGCGGCGTTCGATCAATCCACGTTCGCGCTGAGCTCGGCCCGGTTTTCGGCGGCGGCAAGACCAGCAACGCTCCCTCACCGGATTTTTCCGGATCCCAGACCAATCGCCACATCGGACGATCAAGACAGAAGTCGTTGCGGGTGTGACAGACCATGTCTCGGATTTGCAAGCTCGATTGCAACCGGCAGAAGCGACGTCTAGACTGAACCTCTTCACCAATTGTTCATTGAAATCGAACTGGCTCGGCGCCGCGGATTTTCCGGAATCTCCGGATTCGTTCCGAAACGCGGTCCGAGATGCGGGGTTTGTAATACGTTCGGCGGCAGTCTGCGGCTGGAACGTTTTTGATTTCGCCATCGTCGTCGTCATTGTCGTCATTGTCGTCATTGCTTCATCGAGTTTCACCCGCTGGATTGACCCCATGAACCCGATTGTACGCCCCGATCGCCGGGCTTCGTCCGGCTTTACGCTCATAGAGCTGCTGGTGGTGATTGCGATCATCGCAATCCTGATCGCCCTGCTGCTGCCGGCCGTGCAGCAGGCCCGCGAGGCCGCCCGCCGGACTCAGTGCAAAAACCATCTGAAGCAGCTCGGCCTGGCCTTCCACAACTACATCGACGTCCACAAGCGGTTCCCGCCGTATTGCGTGGCCGGTGGGTTGGGAACTGGCTCGCAAGAGGTGACCCGCAACTGGGCTTACCCGTCGATGCTACTACCGATGCTGGATCAGGCTCCGCTCTACAATCAGCTTGGCGTCGGGCAGACCAATCTTGTCCCGTTCGCTGCAAACTCGACCCCGCATGACTACACGACCGCCGCTGCCGGTTCGAAGGAGAAATTGTTCACAACCAAGATTTCGGTCTTCTTCTGTCCGTCCTCGAGCGGCGCCGATGTCAACAAGTACCAGAACAATCTCGGCACGATGATGTTCGCCATGAACAATCAGATTGCCCAGCAACCGAGTTCGAGCGCGCCCGGAGCCCCGGCATTGCCGCTGGGTGACATTCTCGACGGGACGTCGAACACGATGCTGATGGCGGAGAAGTCTTTGATGGATTCTCCATTCGTCGCCGTTGGAGCCCAGTGGATCATGGGCCGGTCCTGCGTCACGTTATCTTCCTCGAACCGTCTGGATATTGTCGCCGCTCAGTGCCCGATGAATACTCCGTTCGACGGGTCTCCGGACAGCGCCAATTTGTGCTACAACGAGAATTCACCATCCACGCTCGTCAGCCGTGCTTCGGTAGCAAGTCCGCACGTCGGCGGGGCTCATTTCCTGTTCTGCGACGGCTCGGTGAAATTCATCAGCGAGAACGTCCAGGCGAATCCGGTCACGGGGTCGACAGGAGCCGGCGGGAATTACATTTACCAGAACCTGTTCAATATTAACGACAGAAATTCGATCGGCGATTTCTAAACAGACCGGCTCCTGTTCCATTTTTTCCGTAGACCGACACCGAGACGAGGCGATGGTGATGCAGCGATGGATGGCAATTGCCGTCGTCATGGGCTTGGCGTTGATGGCCATCGGCTGCGGTGGCTCCGGACGCCCGCGCCTGGTGAAAGTCCAGGGTAAAGTGACGCTTGACGGACAACCGCTCGAAGGTGCTCAGGTCGCCTTGCTGTTCGTCACCACGGAGAAAGGAAAGTACCAGAGGCCGTCTCGGGCGACGACTGATCCCGGCGGGGCGTTCACCCCGCAGACTTATGGCAATGACGACGGCCTGCCCGTCGGCAAATACAAAGTTGGAGTGATCAAGCGGGAGATTGTGGGGAATCTTCCTGCGAACTTCAGCGAAGAGAACCCCGAGGCATCCAACGTTAAGTACAAGTGGACGACCCCGCGCGAATACGCCGACCCGGCGTCCTCGGGTCTCGAAGTCGAAGTCACCTCCTCCGGGCTCAAGCCGGAGACCATCGATTTGAAAACGAATGGCAAGCCGCCCGAAATTGAGCTGACCGGTCCTCAGAAACGGGCCAACGACCCGTAAGCGGACTCCGCCGGATCCCATCGAACTATTGTTTCGGCCTCGTTTTCTGAGTGCCAGTTTCTGTCCGCGCTCCTGCAGAAAGGGCGATCCATGCAAACGCGACTCCGCCGTGGCTTTACGCTGA
Organism: Planctellipticum variicoloris; assembly: GCF_030622045.1. Taxonomy (NCBI): domain Bacteria; kingdom Pseudomonadati; phylum Planctomycetota; class Planctomycetia; order Planctomycetales; family Planctomycetaceae; genus Planctellipticum; species Planctellipticum variicoloris. The sequence goes on from NZ_CP130886.1 coordinate 7,145,421, forward strand.
TTGAACTCCTCGTCGTGATCGCGATCATCGCGATCCTGATCGCCCTGCTGCTGCCTGCCGTCCAGCAGGCCCGCGAGGCCGCCCGCCGGACCGAATGCCGCAACATCCTGAAGCAGTGGGGCCTGGCGCTCCACAACTATCACGACACCTTCACCCGGCTGCCCTACGGCTGCATGGGACTCAATTCCGGTACCCCCCCCGCGAACAACATGGGCTTCCATGTCCTGCTCCTACCGTACATCGACCAGGCCCCGCTCTACAACCAGTTTAACTTCAGCCTGAACTACGGCAGCGCTCCGAACCTCGCTCTGAACGCCAATTCGGCGCCGCTGTTTTTCTGTTCGAGTGCCCGCCTGGTCGACCGCTCTTCGACGACCGCCGGCTACTGGACCCTGAATTACTACGGCGTCGCCGGCGCCGTCGGGCCGAAGCCGGCTCCGCTCACCGGCAACTACGACTGGAATTCGGTCGCAGCGGCCAATACCGACCACGGCGGCATTGCGACCAATGGACTGCTGACGCGCAATCTGTCGCTCCGCTTCGGCGATTGCACCGACGGGCTGACCAATACCTTTCTGATGGGCGAAATCTCAGGGCAGACCGATCCGACGTCCGGCTATGCAACCAGTTGGCGCCCTTGGATCCAAGGCGCCAGCAACGGCACCGGGTTTCCGACCTCTGCCGCCACCGGAACGGCCATGTACTCATCCAAGAACGTGACGCATCCGATCGGCAAGTATTCCGGATATCAGGGAGGGACGGCCAATCGGCTGTTCAACAATGTCCGGTTCAGCAGCCAGCACGTCGGGGGCTGTCACTTCCTGATGGGCGACGGTTCCGTCCGCTTCGTCTCGGAAAACATCGACTTCGTCACCTACCAGGCGGCCGCCAGCCGGGGCGACGCGGAAACGCGCCAGCTCGATTAATAAGCGGATGACCTCCTTCTGCGACCGTCGGGATGGCAGCGACCGTCGCAGCACGCCTGCCAGAAGGAATTCCCGATCAATGACACGGACGCTCGCAACTTTGTGTTTCGCCGCAGTCTGCGCCGCCCTGCTGGCCGGTTGCGGCGGATCGGGCCTCAAGCTCGAAAACCTGCACGGCAAGGTGACGTTTGGCGGTCAACCGATCGTCTACGGCCTCATTGAATTCATCCCCAACGCGGCGGCAGACCACAAAGGGCCCGCAGGCTCGGCGGAGATCGTCAACGGCGAGTACGATACGAAGAATTCCGGCCGCGGCGTCGTCCGGGGGCCGCATCTGGTCCGCATCAGCGCGTTTGAAGAACGACCGCAGCCAAGTTCCGAAGACGAAACCAAGCCGACCGTGAACAAGCCGCCGATCTTCTCGGGCTACACGATCGAAACCGAAGTCGCAGCCGGCGAGCAGAACTTCGAGGTCCCGGAGAGTGCGAAAGGTTTCGACCTGATGAAGCAGAACAAAGTGAAGCCGCAGTTGAACGTCCCCTGAAGACGATTCAGGCCGGACTGTCCACGCCATCCAAGAAGCCGGAGAGCATCGCTCCCCGGCTTCTCGGCGTTCTTGGACTCGGGATGACGAGTTGCAGAAGCGAGACTCGCCCCTACGCAACTTCCGCAACCACCGGATTCCTCAACACGCCGAAGCCTTCGATCTCGACTTCCATCACGTCCCCCGCCTGGACAAAGACCGGCGGCTTGCGGGCCATGCCGACGCCCGGCGGCGTACCGGTGAAAATCACGTCCCCCGGTTCCAGCGTGGTGATCTGCGACAGGTGCGCGATGATGTCGTCCATGCCGAAGATCAGTTCCTTCGTCGACGAGTCCTGCATCGTCCTGCCGTTCAGGCGGAGCTGAATCCGCAGCTCGCGGGCGTCGCCGACTTCGTCCGCAGTCACCAGCCAGGGACCGAGCGGCGCAAACGTATCGGGCGTCTTGCCGAGCAGCCACTGGCCCCCCGGCCGGCCGATCTGCCAGTCTCGCGCCGAAACGTCGTTGCCGATCGTATAGCCGGCGATATGGCTCCAGGCCTCCTTCTTCGAAATCCGCTTGCCCCGCTTGCCGATCACCATCACCAGCTCGGCTTCGTAATCGACCTGAGTGCTGGCCGCCGGGAGCACGACGTTCTCATCCGGCCCGATCACGCACTGCGAAAACTTGTTGAACACGACCGGCTCGGTCGGAATCGGCAGGCCGCTTTCTTCCGCGTGGTCGCGATAGTTGAGGCCGATGCAGATCACCTTGCCCGGCCGGGCGATCGGGGCCAGCGGCGTGCCAGTCAGGAACGGTCCCTTGACCATGCCGGCGGCGAGGGCGTGGGCGGCGTTGTTCAGGCCGTCGGGCGTCTGGAGAACTTCCAGCAGCGTGTTCGGCAGTTTGACGTCGACGTCGCACAGATCGACGAACTGTCCTTCGAGATTCACGCCGACAAGCTTCGGCCCGGCCTCGGTCTGCAGCATTCCCAGTCGCACAAGCACGCCTTTCATTCGGGGGAGAGATTGAGCCGACAGGCATCCTAATACCCGACCGGTCCGATTGGGAGGCTGGACGGGAGGTGACGTGAGGTTGGAGAACTCTCGCGGAGACGCAGAGAGGGGGAGAGGCCGCAGAGCGGAAATGTCGAATGTCGAACGCGGAATGTCGAACGGGAGTCGAGAGCCGGACATGGATGCGACGCGGGAGCGTCGAGGCCCGGCGTTTCCAGGAGGAGCCGGGGAACGCGAGACCGGCTCTGGCGATCAGCGATTCGCGATCAGCGACAAGCCCGCCTTCTCCCCCTCTTCACTCGCCACCAGCCACTCACCACTCGCCACTTCCTCCCCTGCTTTTGACATCCGCCCGCCAGTCCCTGAAGATGGCACGGTGCCCCGTCTGCCGCCGTGCCTCCTGCCGATGAGCTCTTTCGATGACCGAGACGCCTGCCGACCTTGTTGTTCGCGACCTCGTGAAGGATTACACGTCGGAGGCGGGGACGCTGTCGATTCTGCGCGGCATCCCCCTCGAACTCCGGCGAGGCTCGGCCCTGGCCATCACCGGGCCTTCGGGAGCGGGCAAGAGCACGCTGCTCTACATCCTGGGGGCGCTCGATACGCCAACCTCGGGGAGCGTCTCGCTCCAGGGGCAGAACCCGTTCGACCTGACGCCGGCAGAGCAGGCCGCCTTCCGCAATCGGCATGTCGGGTTCGTCTTCCAGGACCATCACCTGCTGCCGCAGTGCAACGTGCTGGAAAATGTCCTGATCCCCACCCTCCCTGGCACCGGCGTCACTCCCGAGACCGAACAGCGAGCCCGGCGGCTGCTCGACCGGGTCGGCCTGGGAGAGCGGCTGGACCATCGTCCGGCCCAACTCTCCGGCGGCGAGCGGCAGCGGGTGGCGGTCTGCCGGGCGCTGATCAATCAGCCGGTGCTGCTGCTGGCGGATGAACCGACGGGGAACTTGGACCGGCGGACGGCGGACTCGGTCGGCTCGCTGCTGCTGGAGTTGAACCAGGAAGAGCAGACGATCCTGGTCTGCGTCACCCACAGCCAGGAACTGGCCGAGCGCTTCCCCGACCAGCGGGAACTGCGCGACGGTAAGCTGGAACGCCGCGGGGCCTCCACGTAGGGCTGGGCGCGCCCGGCCGACTTTCTGATCGATACGAGCGATTGGCGGGCCAACCCAATTCTGCAGGAACCCCTCGGAATCGAGTAGAATCCTGGAGTTCCCAACGCGCTGTGTCCTGGAGCGACTTCCCATGTTCGACCGCATCACCTCCGATCCTGCCATTCTTGGTGGCAAGCCGATCATCCGCGGGACACGCATCAGCGTGGAGCTGATTCTCGAATGGATCGCCTCGGGCGCGTCCCGCGACGACATCTTGCGCCGGCATCCGCACCTGGCGGCGGCTGATGTCGAGCAGGCGCTCGGGTATGCGGCGGCAGCAATGCGGAACGAGGTGCTGCTGACGACACCGGTTGCGGAATGAAGCTACGAGACTTCGGCCTGCTGACCGAGGAGAACCTTGATCCCGAGGTCGTCCAGTGGCTGGAGGATGCCGGCTTCGGTGTACTCGATGTGTGCCGGGCGGGGCTGCAGGGAACGTCCGATGCCGAACTGATGCGTCGGGCCTTCTCGGAAAATCGCATCATCGTGACTCACGACGCCGACTTTGGCACACTTGCGGTTTTGCAGGGAGAACCTGTGGTCGGTGTGATTTTTCTGCGGCCAGGCCATATTATCCAGCATTTATGATCGGTACCCTCAGCAGTCTGTTGAGTGCGGATCCGGACGTGATTCCCCCGTTCCTGCTGGTCGCGCGCCGCGTGGGAGACATTGTGACCGTCCGCATACGCGGGGTCGTTCCTTGAATTCTGTGAGGACGGGCACGCTCCCGCGTGTCAGAATCGAAGTGTCTCGTGGGACTTGGTACGCGAGAGCGTACCAGTCGAACTCCGCTAGCCGAAAACTCGCATGACCTGGGACAAACACACGAAGCCTCCGGCCGATGTCTGCCCGGAACGATATTGCTTCCATTGGGCGCCTCCCGGCAGTCTCGTCGACATGTCCCGCAGATTGCACAACTCGCTTGAGGAAGCGTTGGCGCGTCGCGATAGCTGGGTCGATGTTCCTGATGGCGGGTGCGTCTGCAGATTCGGAGTCTGTACTCGCCTTGACCCGGTTGCTGGCGATCACGACTGGTATTCAACATGTGAACCGGAACTGGAACGAGGCGGATTACCGTGGTTCTACTTCATCCCTTCCGTCGAAAAAGTCGACTCCGAATTCCACGAAGAGTACCTGCGTGAGTCGCAGACCCTGTGGGGAGATGGCGAAGAAGCCACCTGACGGCGCTTTACACCTTATCATCGTCTCCCCCTCTTCCCTCCGCGTCCTCCGAGCCTCCGCGGTGAAGCCTGCATTTCTCCTCCCGCCTTTGAGAATCTCAGCCGGTCCCGGTCTGCGGGCGTCTTTCCCTCGCAAAATCTGGCGATAATTGCGGTATTGTGACGGGCGAGACGTCGCTGGCTGGCGTCAGCGCAACCCCGATGGCCTTCTGCCGCACTGTGGCCCATGAATCCCCTCATCTTCTACCCCGTCCCCGACCTCGGCCCCGTCATGAAGGGCCTCGCCATCGGCGGGCTCGCCATCTTTCACGTCTTCCTCGCCCAGTTCGCCATCGGCAGCGGCATGCTCCTCTGCGATCTTCAGCGGCGGTCCGCCGGGGGACGCAATCCCCTCGCCCGACGGTTCAGCGACGGCTACTTCAAAGTGCTGGTGCTCGTCAGCTTCGTCCTCGGGGCCGTCACCGGCGTGGCGATGTGGTTCACCTCGATCCAGGTCAGCCCGCGCACCATCGGCACGATGGTCAGCGAATTTCACTGGATGTGGGCCATCGAATGGACCTTCTTCAGCCTCGAAGTCGTCTCCGGCTACATGTTCTACCGCTACGGACCCCGGCTCGATGACCGGGCCCGCATGACGCTGCTCGTCTTCTACTCCATCGCGTCCTGGTTCAGCCTCTTCTGGATCAACGGCATCCTCTCGTGGCAGTTGACGCCGGGGGGCTGGCTCACCGGTCACAACGTCTGGACCGGCTTCTTCAACGCCAGCTTCTGGCCGTCGCTCCTGTTCCGCACCATCACCTGCACGGCGACGGCGGCCCTCGCCGCGTGCGTGCTGGTCAACGTCTTCCCGTCGGTCAGCCGGGAGGAGCGGACAGAGATCATTCAGATCGCGGCCCGATTCCTGGCGCCGATGGTCCTGATGCCGTTCCTGGGGGCGTGGTACATCGCAGTGATGCCGGCCGACAGCCGGGGCTGGGTGCTCGGGGGCAGCATCGCCATGCTGTTGTTCCTGACGCTGGCGGTTGGCTGTTCGACGTTCATCGGCGGGTATGCGGTGCTGGCGCTGCTGCGGCAGAAGCTCTATATCAACGGGGCGACGGCGACGCTGCTCCTGGCGCTGGCGTTTCTGGCCACCGCCGGCGGCGAGTTCGTGCGGGAAGGAGCCCGTAAGCCCTTCACGATCCGCGAGTATCTCTACTCGAACTCGATCGCGCCGGACGAAGTCGCCCATCTGCGCGAGGTGGGCTGCACGAGCCTGGACCCATACCCGGTCCCCGGCGCGGAGACGTTTCCGAATCTGCAGCTCATCACTGGGGCGAAGGTCTACCGGATTCAATGCAGCGTCTGCCACACGCTCGACGGGGCAAACCCCCTCTCCGAGCTGGCGCAGATGTGGAGCCTCGACCAGAAACGGCTGAACTTCGCGCAACTGCAGCGGACGAAGCCCTTCATGCCCCCCTTCGCCGGGACCCCCGCGGAGGTGGAGGCGCTCGTGCAGTTCCTGACGTGGCATCAGGCCCATCGCCCGGCGGAGTGGCCGGAATCGAGCGATCCCGAAGTGCTGCAGCAGATCGCCGACTGGCTCCGGGAGGCAGGCCCCGGACGCGAACCGCCCGGCGGACCCGATCTGACAGTTGCCGTGAAAGGAGCGTCCCGATGAATGCTCCTTTCCCCTTCGGCTTTCCCGGCGCAACCGCGTTCTACCTGACGCTGTACGTCGTCACGCTGCTGATCCACGTGGCGTTCATGAATTACGTCCTCGCCGGAGCGACCTGCCTGGTCTTCGGACTGGGCCGCGGCCGGGCGGGCTCGGCGGGGAACGCGCTGGCCCACATCCTGCAGGACTGGCTCCCCTTCTGCCTGGGACTGGCGATTACGGCCGGCGTCGCGCCGCTGCTGTTCCTGCAGATCCTCTATCAGGAATCGTTCTACACCTCGAACCTGCTCCTCTCGCACCGCTGGATGGCGATTCTGCCGGTGCTGATCGTCGGCTTCTACCTGCTCTATCTGCAGAAAACCGCCTGGCTGACAGCCCGCGGAACGACGGTCGTGCTGCTGGTCCGGACGGTCGCGTGGCTCTGCTTCACCTTCATCGCGTGGTCCTGGACCGAGAATCACCTGCTGAGTCTGGATCGCGAGGGCTGGGTCGCGCACTACGCCTCCGGTCGCTGGCTGTACTATTCGCCGGAACTGCCCCCTCGGCTGGCGGTCTGGTACTTCGGAGCGCTGCCGACGCTGGCCCTGGTGCTGGGCTGGCAGACGCGCTGGATCCGTGGGGAATCGCAGATCGACGGCGACGAGACCGTCCGCCTGCTGACCGGGCTGGGCCTGGCCGGCCTGCTGCTGACGGCGATCTCGGGTGGCTGGTACGCGACCGTGTTGCCGGGCGATGTCCGCGGGAAATTGCTCGGCTGGCTGGCGGGACCGTATCTGGGCCTGGCCGTTGCGGGTCTGGTGATTCAGGCGGGTGGATGGTGGCTGGTCTGGCGCAGGCAGTCGCTGTCGCGGGGACTGCTGTGGCTGCTGACGGCCGGCTGGCTGTGCGGCCTGGTCGGCGGAACGGTCGTTCGCGAATGCCGCCGGCTGGTCGCACTCGATCTGTCGCCGCTGGAAAAGCTCCATGCGGAAGCCGCGCAGGTCGGTGGCCTGGTCGCGTTCCTGGTCTTCGTTGCGATCAACGCCGGTCTGATCACGTACAGCGTCATACTTGTGCGCCGGCTGCCGGCCGATTCGGGCGACGCAACCTGACAGAGCCTGTCGGGCGGTTGAAGGACGCTATAATTGGGGGTTGTCTGGTTCGGAGAGAACCACGAATGACACGAATCGCCACGAATGCGTCGAAGACCGTATAACGCGGGAATCGAGTCCGCTGGATTCCTTTTTACAGATCTTGCGGATTTCTCCACCCTCTGCAATTCGTGCTCATTCGTGTGCTTCGTGGTTCAAAATCTTCGACGTCTTCCCACTACGCACGCGAAACCGCCCCGTCCATGACCGACCCCGTATCCGCTGATCCGCCTCCTGAGCCTGCCGTCGAACCGCGGGAAAAAGTGAAGACGTTTCCCACCACGCCGGGGGTCTACCTGATGAAGGACGGCCGCGGGCGGGTGATTTACGTCGGCAAGGCGGTGAATCTCCGCAGCCGGGCCGGCAGCTACTTCACGAAACTGGCCCTGGAAGACCGGCGGACCTGCGATCTCGTCCCGGAAATCCGCGACATCGACTTCGTCCCGACCGACAGCGAAGTCGACGCCCTGCTGCTGGAAGCCCGGCTGATCAAGGATATTCAGCCGCGGTTCAATTCCGAGCTCAAAGACGATAAGACCTTTCCCTACCTGCAGATTCACACTCGCGAGCAGTTTCCCCGCGTCGAATTCACCCGCAAGCCCCGGCTGAAGGGAGTCAAGCTTTACGGCCCGTTCACCAGCGCCTCCAAGCTGCGCGGGACGATTGCCGTGCTGCAGCAGATTTTCCGGTTCCGGAACTGCAACCTCGACATTCGTGAGGAGGACGAACGCTGGCGCTGGTTCCGGCCGTGCCTGCTGGCGAGCATCAATCAGTGCACCGCACCGTGCAATCTGCGGATCTCACGCGAGGACTATCGCAAGGATCTGAAGAAACTGATGCTCTTCCTCGACGGCAAGAAGGACCGCCTGCTGAAGGAACTGCGCGAGGAGATGCAGGGGGCGGCCAAGGAGCTCCTGTTTGAAAAGGCCGCACGCCTGCGCGACACGATCACAGCTCTGGAAAACATGAATCTGCGGGGCAACCTCCAGGATCACGCGCAGCCGGAAGTGTTTCAGATCGATCCTCGCAAGGGGGTCCGCGGCCTGCAGAAAGTCTTCGGCCTGTCCGCGCCCCCCCGGCGGATCGAGGGGATGGACATCGCCCATCTGCAGGGGGGGGAAACGGTCGCCAGCCTGGTCCAGTTCATCGACGGCCTGCCCTTCAAGCCGGGCTACAAGCGGTTCAAAATCCGGACCGTCGAAGGCGTCGACGACTTCGCGTCGATGCGCGAAGTCGTCAGCCGTCGCTTCCGCCGCCTGCAGCAGGAGGGAGAAGCCTTTCCCGATCTGCTGCTGATCGACGGCGGCAAAGGCCAGCTCGGGGCGGCGATGGAGGCCTTCCGGGAAATCGGCATCCAGCCCCCGCTGGTCATCTCCCTCGCCAAGCGGGAAGAAGAAGTCTTCGTCCCCGGCGAGTCGGACCCCCGAATTCTGGGACGTCACTCGTACGGGCTACGGCTTCTGCAGTACGTGCGGGACGAATCGCACCGTTTCGCCCAGCACTACCACCACATCCTCCGCCGCAAATCCACCTTCGGCGAAAGCGACTGAGCCGCCACTTCTGGCTTTCTGCTTTAAGCTCTCGACTCTCCGCTCAATAAAAAAAGCCCCTTGCGGTCAGCCGACGAGGACCTGTGTGGGTGTTCTGGCGACTGGGGACTGCAGGGCAACGTGGGTCGAGTTGCGAAGCAGATAGGCCATCAGAGCACAGGTCCGCGTAGTTGGCTGAATCCCGCAAAGGGGCTCGGCTGGGGCACGCGAATGTTGTCGTCACGAGGTCGTGTCGACGGAAGAATGGCTATGCAGTCAGCGTGCCAAAACTTGAACGAGCGCCGAAAAATTCTTCGGCGCTCGTTTGACGCAGGTGTCAAATCTGCGCCATAGTATTGATAAGGAACAGCTTACATCGTCTGCGAATGATTTTCAGGCCGGAAGTGTGGGAACCTGTGACGCAGTTCGGCGCTGACGAATCAGCGCCGAAAACGACCGAAAGTTCAGGGGATTCGGCGCTTTCGGCGCTGAATCGACACTCTCGGCGCTCGGAAAACTGGAGGCGTAAGTCGTGAATTCACAAGGCGGTCTCATTCGCTGGTCGCTGGCGGTCGCCGGGGGACTGGTTGTCACGTATTGCGTGGCGGTCCTGGTCTTCGTCGCGACAGCCCCCGATCTCCGACTCCGGTTTCTCATGGTCGACCAGCCCCGACCGGCGGGCGAGGCCACGCCCGGCATCGAGATCATCCAGACGGAAGGTCTGTTCGAAGAGAAGATTGACTGGCGCGGCGACCGACCCGAACCCGGAGATCGCCTGCAGTACGTCGCCGATCAGCCGATGCAGGACTTTATTCAATACGTGCACTACCTCTGGAAGCTCCGTTCGGCGGAAGTTCCGCCGGGGGGAGTGATTCTGCAGGGGGCTGATCCGCTCGCCAGCGAACTCCCGAAGTTAATTCAGGAGGAGAATGGCCCACGGTGGGTGGAAATCGGTTTTTATCGCCCTTCGACCGGGCAGACCCTGCGGGCGGCGCTGCCGGTCCGCTCGCTGCCGTGGGGTGACGTCGCGCTGACGCTGCTCTGGTTCGTGCTGGAGCTGGGAATCTTTTCGCTGGGGGCTCTCGCGTTCTGGAACCGCCCGTTCGATCGACCGGCTCAGCTCTTCTACGCCATGTGCATCGTGACGATGGGAGCCTTCGTCGGCGGTTACCACTGGTGGCTGCTGGCCGGCACGTTCTGGCTCAACCTCCCTTTCGTGCTCTGCGGCGTCCTGGCGCCGGTGGTGACGCTTCACTTCTTCCTCAGCTATCCCCGCGCCAAGTTTCCCCTGACTGTCATACCGCGGACGACGGTCATGGTGATGTATGCCGTGCCTCTGCTGGCCTTCGTCGGATTTCTGATCGTCGACAGCCTGGTCTGGTCGCAGTCCCTCCACCCGTTGCCGGCAGAGCGGGCCGAAACGCTGGCCTGGCTGAACCATTTGAAGAACGGCATCTACGCCTATCTGGCGATTGCGGGGCTGTATTTTCTCGGGACGCTGGTGGCGCTCATCTCCAGCGTGGTGCATACCCGCAATCCCGTCGAACGGGATCAGGTCAAATTCATTCTCTGGGCGGGCCTGATCGCCACGGTCTTCATTGGCTACACGCTTGGGCTGGCGTATGTCTCGCGGCCGAAGTTCGTCCTGGGAGGCGCCCGGGTGCCGATGTTTGCGGCGAGCCTCGTCTTCATGGTCGCTTACGCGGTGAGCATCGTCCGTTACAAGCTGATGCTGATCGATCAGATCATTAACCGCGGCATGCTGTATTATGCCCTCAGCTTCGCGGCCACCGCGGGACTGGCGCTGACGGTCGCCAGCGTCAGTCTTGCCGCGGCCCATTGGAACACGAATCTGTCCCGGCCGCAGACGCTGCTGGTGGCGATGCTGATGATGATCGCCGTCACGCTGATGCTGTGGGTCCGCGACAACTGGCAGCAGCTTGTCGACCGTAAGTTCTTTCGCGAGAAGTACCGCCTCGACAAAGCGCTGCAGCGCATGAACCGGGCCGTCGGCCAGCTCGCCGACCCGCAGTTCCTGTCCGAGCGCATGCTCAATTCGTGCTGCGACGTCCTGCAGATCGACCGCGCCGCCCTCTATCTGCGCGAGGGGAAAACCGCGACGTTCCGGCTCGTCGCCGCGCAGGGCATGTCGTCGGATCAGCCGCGACAGGTCACGGCGACCCCGGAGTTCCTGCTGGCGTTGACGCAGGACGCCGCGCTGCAGAGGGTTTCGCACGGAACGCGCGAAGATCTCTCCCCCATTCAGAGTACGCTCCGCGACCTGCATGCCGAGCTGGCTCACAGCCTGGAGATGGAAGACGAGCCGGTCGGGCTGGTGGTCCTGGGACCCAAACAGAACAGCACGCCGTTCACGGGCGAAGACGTCACGTTTCTGACCGCCCTGGGTCAGATCACCGGCGTCGCCCTGCATTGCGCCAAGATCCATCAGGACCTGGGGCACCTCAACGAAGAGTTGCGACTGAAGGTCGAACGGATCGCCCAGCAGCGGCAGCAGATCACCATGCTGCAGGCGGAGCTGGCCGACGGCATGACCAGCAACCGGTCCGACGAACCGACGGAGGAGTTTCAGCGCGGCGAAATCCGTGGCAACAGCCCGTCGCTGCTGCGCGTGCTCGACACCGTCCGCAAAGTCGCCGTCAGCGATACCTCGGTGCTGGTCCGGGGCGAAAGCGGCACCGGCAAGGAATTGCTCGCTCAGGCGATCCACCAGAACAGCCCGCGGCGGAACGGACCGCTGATCAGCGTCCATTGCGCCGCCCTGTCCGCCGGGTTGCTCGAAAGCGAACTGTTCGGCCACGTGAAGGGAGCGTTCACCGGCGCTTCCAGCGACAAACGGGGCCGGTTCGAACTGGCCAACGGCGGGACGCTGTTTCTCGACGAGATCGGCGACATCACCCCCGAGACGCAGATCAAACTGCTCCGCGTGCTGCAGGAACGCGAATTCGAGCCAGTGGGCGGCTCCGTCACGATCCAGACCGACGTGCGGGTGATCGCGGCGACGCATCAGAATCTCGAGCGGCTGATCGCGGAGGGCAAGTTCCGCGAAGATCTCTACTACCGGCTCAACGTGATCAGTATCACGCTGCCGCCGCTGCGCGAGCGTCGGGAAGACCTCCTGGAACTGGCGACGTGGTTTTTGAAGCGGGCGGCGTCGAAAGGGGGGAAGAAAATCCTCGAATTCGAGGAGGACGCCCTGGATGCGCTGCTCAGCTATCAGTGGCCCGGCAACATCCGCGAGCTGGAGAACGTCATCGAGCGGGCCGTCGTCCTGGCCGACGACGCAGTCATCCGGCTCACCGATCTCCCTCCGGACATCCAGCATCAGTCGCCTGCCGACCGCCATCGAACGGCCGGACGCGCCCAGCGGCCGGCGTTGACATCGGTGGGCGCGACGCGCGGTTATCTGGAGGAGTCGGCCATTCCGGCGGACTGGGAATCCGCCGCCGTTTCCGAACGGGAAGCCCTCGTGCAGTCCCTCCGTCAATGCCGGGGCAACAAAGCCGAAGCCGCCCGATTGCTGGGCCTCCCGCGCAGTACCTACTTCAGCAAGCTGAAGAAATACGGATTGCTGCCATAGTCGCGACTTCCGGCAGAGCTCCAGGAGTTTCCGAATCGGACCTGGTCCTGACAGTTCAAACGCAAACGGCCCGCAAACCTCGTGGTTTGCGGGCCGTTTTGGCAAAGTCTGTCGTGCGATGCGGTTTCAGGCGGCGCGCTGCAGGCGGCCGAGAATCCGTTCGAAGTCGTCGCTCGTCTTGAACTCGATCAGAATCTTGCCGGACTCCTTCCCCTTGAGCTTGATCTCGACCTTGGCGCCGAGCCAGTCGCGGAGCTGGTCTTGCATCCCCAGCACATGGGCCGTCATCGCCGGAGCGGTCCGAGCCGGTTTGTCGACGTCGCCCGTCGGGAAGGGGACCGTATCGGGGGTATTGGCGGCGACGAGCTGCCGGACGGCTTCTTCGGTTTTGCGGACGGAAAGGTTCTCGTCCTGAATCCGCTTGCAGAGCGCGAGCTGGTCTTCTTCGGACAGGGACAGAACGGCGCGGGCGTGGCCCGCCGTCAGCTTGTTGGAACGCAGATCGTCTTTAATCGTTTCCGGCAGATCGAGCAGTCGCAGCATGTTGCTGACGGTCGAACGATCGAGGCTCAGCCGACGGGCCAGCTCTTCGATCGTGCACTGGAACCGCTGCAGATAGTCCTGGAAGGCGGCCGCCTTCTCCAGCACGTTGAGGTCCTGCCGCTTGAGGTTTTCCTCAAGGGAGACTTCGCACATCTGCTGGTCGCTGAGCTGCAGCACGCGACTGGGAATCTGATCGAGCCCGGCCCGCTTGGCGGCGATCAGCCGGCGCTCGCCCGCGATGAGCTGATATCCGTCGCCGAAGGGACGGACCAGAATCGGCTGCAGCACGCCGTGCTGCCGGATGCTGTCGGTCAGCTCGTTGAGCTGTTCCTGGTCGAAGTCTTTGCGGGGCTGAAACGGATTCCGTTCGATCAGCTCGGCGGAGATCGTCGAGCTGTCCTGATCGCCGGCGAATCCTTCGCCGTCACCGACTGCAGCGGTGCCGAGCAACGCACTGAGGCCGCGACCCAGTCGCCGACGCGACGGTTCCTGGGGAGCTTGTTCTTCCATGATCGTTCCTTACTGACAGGTACGGGACATCCTGTCCCGCAGGCACACTGCAAGGTGGACTTGGCCGCCCTCAGGTCGGCTGGGGGCCTTAAGCGGGGCGGATGATAGTCAGGGTGTGTGAAACGGGTAAAGATCGGTTTTGAGCCGCGAATCGCAAATCGCGGGGCAGGAGCGAAGGCGGGCTGGTCGAGAATCGCGAATCGCATTTCGCCAGAACAACAGAGTCCCTCCCCGCGGAAGTTGAAGTCATGACGATAAAGTCCATTGCCAGCCCCCCCTCGCCGCCGTTCGGGGCATCCACGCAGAATCCCCTCTCTGAGTCGGCACAGGCCGCCTGCGGCGGGTCGGCACAGACCGCCTGCGGCGGGGGGGCACAGGCCGCCCGTGGCGGGGGGGTTGACGGAATTGGGGGATTCGACGTAGAAGACGCTCGGCCAGAAGGGCCGTGTAACCGGAAGGAACCGGCGATGCGAGGCATGTGTTTGCAGATCTGTTGCGGGATGGTTGCTGCTCTGCTGGCCCTGGGGGCCTGCACCGGTTGTCGGCTGACTCCTTCGCCGGGCCTGATGGCCTGTCCGTTGCCGGCCTCCGAGCAGGTGCAGCGCGTGCTGAAGGTGGCGCCGCTGGGAACGCCGCGCGACGAGGTCCTCAAAGAACTCGAAACGGCGGGCGTCGCCGGGAGTTTCGGCGAAAACCAGTCGATCTATTATTGCGACATCTGGAAACAGGAAGACGGCTCGCGCTGGCATATCAATGTTGCGCTGCTGTTCGATGAGAACGGTCTGCTGTACGCCACGCGACCCGACCAGTCCGGTCGGGCTACCGCAATCGACGATGAGGATCCCAGACCCGCGGGTCACATTGCGCCCCCGACCGGTTTCCCCGGAACGGACGATCCCTTCCAGGGCTCGTAGTACCGCGATCAGAACGACGTTCCAGCGTCGTGCCGCTGAATCCAGGGAACTGATGCAGGAGTCGGCGGGTGGCCGGGGCCGAGTCTTCGAGCCCCCGGACTTCGCCCACCTCGTAGTGCCCGGACCAGAGCCGCCAGCCCCAGCCACCCGGATTTCAGATCCTCTCTGCAACGGCTCCAAACTGGCACGGACTGCAAACGGCTGAGTTGAGCGAATCCCGGTCGCGATGACTCCTGCGTCGAGCCGCCGTTTCTCCTTGGCGGGAAACGCTTTCCGACAGGCGAGGTTCGTCCGCCGAGCGCGGGAATCGTGTTGTTCGGATTCGCTCCGGCCACTAGAATCCGCGCCCCTTCCGCCGCGTGCTCGTTCGAGGCCGAAGGGCGACACTCTCCTTGTAGTGACTGCATGCGGAGCCGCCGGATCTTAGCGGGGTTCATCCTGGCGGTGCTGGTTCTGACCGGCGGCGTTACGACGACGGTCCGCGCCGAGGCCGACGCTCCGCACGAGCGCGTGTTTCTGAAAGGGGGCCGAGAACTGGAGGGCGTCAGTCTCGGCGTCGAAGATGGCTTTCTGCGGTGGGAGATCGGAACCGGACAGGAACTGCGAATCCCCCTGGACTGGATCGACCGCATGGAAGTCTCATCCGGACGCGAGGAGGAATTGCCTCCGGCGCCGACGGAACCGCCGGGAGTCACCCCGCCGGCCGGCGAGACCCCGAAGCCCGATCAACCGGCCGACGCCGAGCCCCCCTGGACCAACAAGGTGCCGCTGGTCGCGCCGGCCCTGAACATCTACCAGGGGGTCCAGAAGACCGCGGTCGTCTGGGCCCGCCAGGTGACGCTCGGCGGAACATTCACGGAGGGCAACGCGCGGACGCAGGCGCTCAACATCGCCTCGGTCCTGGAACGGAATACGCCGGAGAACAGTCGCCAGATGGATGTCGGCGGACAATGGTCGCGGAACGCCGGCAAGCAGACGGCGAATCGCTGGTGGCTCAACTCGAACTTTGACTGGAGCATGAAAGAAGCGTTCGACTGGGACGTGACCGACCCCTGGATCGTGTTTATGACCAGCAAGAACGAATACAACGGGCTGGCCAACCTGAACTATCGAGGGACGGTGTCGACCGGCGTCGGTTATCGATTCTACTTCGAGCCGAAAAGGCGGCTGATTACGCGTTTCGGCCCCGCTTTCACGGTCGAGTCCTACAAAGACCCGGCGCAGACGCGAACGACGCCCGATATCTTCGCCGAACTGGAACTCCGCTGGCCCCTTTTCGACCGGACGTCGATCGAGCAGAAGCTCCGCGTCCAGCCGAATATGGCCAACTTCGAACTCGTCCGCGTCTTCAGCACGACCGGACTGAGCGTTGATCTGGATGAGAAAGACCGCTGGAAACTGAAGCTCACGGTGCAGACCGACTATGTTTCGATTCCAAACCCCGGCCGCAAACCGACCGACGTGACCTCCATCATCTCGGTCGTTTACCAGCGCAAATAGCCCGCAGGGCCGGCGGTCGCCGCTTCAAAACCAGGTTGTGCGGTGGTCGCCGAATTCGGCGGAGGAGCGCGGAACAGGCTGGAAATCTGACCTGCCCCAGCACAAACGAGCATCCGACTCTTTTGTGCGTTATGCTGCCGCGCAACGACGGTGAACGACCAGCACAGCCTGCCGGACCAATCTCCCATGCGCAACGAGATCGCGATTCAGACGGCGACGGCGCCCCCGCTCGGAATGCAGCCGATTGAAATTGTCGAGCGAAAAGGGCTCGGCCACCCCGATTCGATCTGCGACGCACTCATGGATTCCGTGTCTGTGGCTCTGTGCGCCGCATATCAGCAGACCGCCGGCCGCATCCTGCATCACAACGTCGACAAAAGCCTGCTCGTGGCGGGGCAGTCGACGCCGGCGCTCGGCGGCGGACGAATCGACGCCCCGCTGAAACTGATCTTCGGCGACCGGGCGACCGCCGAGTGGAACGGCGTCAAAATCCCCGTCGGAGAAATCGCCGAAGCGACGGCGCGAAAGTGGATCCGCGACCATCTCCGGTTCGTCGATCCCGACAAACATGTGGCATTCCAGAACGAAATCCGCCCCGGCTCCCCTGAACTGACCGACATCTTCGCCCGCACCCGGCTCACCGCCAATGACACCTCCGCCGCCGTCGGGTACGCGCCGCTCAGCGAGACGGAGCAGCTCGTGATCGCGGCGGAACGCTATCTCAACTCTCCCCCGTTCAAAGTCCGGTTTCCGGCGGCCGGAGAGGACGTGAAGGTGATGGCCGTCCGACGGGGCCGGGTGCTCTCCCTCACCGTGGCGCTGGCGTTCGTCGATCGGTTCATCGCCGATGCGACCACCTACTTTTCCCGCAAGGCGGAGATCGCCGAGGACCTGCGACAGTTTCTCGCCTCCCGACTGCGCGAGCTGGACCGGGTCGATATTGCGCTCAACACGCTGGATGACCCGAGTCGTGGCGAAGGCGGAATGTATCTCACCGTCCTGGGGACCGCCGCCGAAGGCGCCGATGGCGGCGAGGTAGGACGCGGCAACCGCGTCAACGGCGTCATCGCCCTTCACCGCCCGATGGGGACCGAAGCCGCCGCGGGGAAGAACCCGGTCAGTCACGTCGGCAAGATCTACAGCGTCCTCAGTCATCAGCTCGCCGGAAAGATTCATGCCGATGTCCCCGGCGTCGAAGAAGTCTACGTCTGGCTCTGCAGCCAGATTGGCCAGCCGCTCGACGAGCCCTGGATCCTGTCCGTCGATCTGGCTCTGGCGTCCGGGGCCGGGGTGTCCGACGTCGCCCCCGCCGTGCGGCAGGTGGTGGAGCAGGAACTGGGACAGATGGAGGCATTCACCGCGAAGCTGATTCGGGGCGAATTTCCCATCTGTTGAGCGCGAGGCCAGTTGTCAGTGGCCTGTGCAGAGTGCTCGCGGGTCTGCCGATCCTGCCGGGTGTTGATGCAGTCGGCCCCGCGCCCAGTCCCTCACTCGGGGAAAGGCTGGGGCCGGGTAACCGTGCCGGAAGTACGCGACCCAGCCGCGGAGGTCCTGATTCATGTCCTCGACCACACGCGGGGTCGGATTTTAGCCTTACTGTCGGCCCGTCAGCTCAGCCGGACGAGTTCGCAGCCTTCCTTACTTCTTGCCACGCGAGCGGGACCAGTCCCAGAGCCAGATCAGGAGGCCGCCTGCGCAGCCAAGTGCGGCTCCAAGCAGAATCGCGGGCATTCGCTGTTCGATTGGGATCTCAGTGTTAACTTTGGTCCCGAAGAAGCCTCCAATTCCAGCGCCAACGATCGGCCCCATCCAGCCCGGGAACAATTGATTGCGCGGTACTGTCGCGGAATCTCCTGGCGTCGGCTGAGACTTTGCCTTCCCGACGGAACCAATGTAGGTGGGGGGAAGCTTTTCCGAATGCAGGCCGACATTGAGTGCCCATCGATTGTGGTCCCGGCCCGGATGGGGATCGCTGCGCAGAACTTGCTCGTCAGCCAGATTGAAGAGATTGGCGTCGCCACCGTCGAGTGAAATGGCCAGGAATGGCGATGGTCCGAAGAGCAGGCCCTGTATTGAGCGGTCTGTGTAGGTCACGCTGGCGACAACCGAGTAGTCATTGGCGTTCAAGACCTTGGCGGACTTGCCGCGCGTCGTAAAGGCCAGCAGTCCGCCGTCGCGGGAACAGGCCACGAAATCCGGCGGTTCCGGCAACTCGGTGATCAGTTCCTGATGCGAGGCCGCCAGACGGTCGATCGTCCAAATGGAACTTCCCGCAGAGACCAGCCAGTCACCGCCGTCGTGCCAGCAGAGGAACTGCACCGGGAACGGAAGCTTGACGCTGCGGGCGGAATCGGCTGCGGGCGCGTTAGCGGTCAGATTCGCGCCGACGATCGTCACGTATCCGTCGGTGGCGCCAATCGCCAGCAGCCCGCCGTCGCTGGACCAGGCGGCTGCGCAGGCGCCGGAGATCCTGACAGAAGAGACGGACTTGTTGCGAGACACGATGGCGACGGAGTCTGGCAGGAGGACGGCGGCGGCGCCGGTCGGCGACATCGCCAGACCGTTCGCGGTGCTCCCCAGCGTCAACTGGCCGCGCGCCTGGCCGGATTTCGCGTCCCACAGAGTCATTTGACCGGCATCGTCGACTGCGACGATGGCAGATCCTTCCGCACCGAGACCGACGATTCGGGCCGGCAGCTCCTGCCGCCAGAGAGGAGACTGGGTCGCAAAATCGTGAACCAGCAGTTCGCGATTGTCGGCCAGAGCGAATGCATCGCCTGCAGTTGTGAAGGCGATCAGGTTGTGGAGAGACATTGAGCGGCTCCGTACCTTGTGACCGACATGAGTGTCACGAGATTACGGCATGATCGTCCAGTCAGCCAGCGCCGGCATGGACTGGCCCTGCATCAACGGCTCTCATGTGCAGTTTTTGCGAGCGTTGCGGCGAACTCGTGGACCTGCTTCAGCACCGCATCCCGCTGCGTCGGATCAGTCGCCAGCGTCTCCAGGAACCGGACAATCGCCGAGCCGACGATCACTCCCTGCGCCAGGCCGCGGAGGCCGTCGATCTGATCGGCCCGGCTGATGCCGAATCCCACCGCCAGCGGCAGTTCGGTCCGCTCGCGGAGCTGTCGCAGCATCTGCTGCAGTTCGTCGGGCAAGGCCTCACGGACCCCCGTCGTCCCGGCGACGGCGATGCAGTACACGAAGCCCGTCGAGTTCTGCATGATCCGCGCCGCCCGGTCGCCGGGGGTCGTCGGAGCGATGAGCTGAATCAGATCGAGCTTCGCCGTCCGGGCCAGCTCGGCGAACTGGTCGGCTTCGTCCCCCGGCAGATCGGGGACGATCAGGCCCGCAAAGCCCGCCCCGGCCGCCTGCTCGACGAACTTGTCCGGGCCGATGCGGAAGATGATCGCGTAGGAGACCATCGCCACAAGGGGCGTGGTGATGTCGCGGGTGACTTCGGCGACGGTCGCGAAGATGTCCGCCACGTGGACTTTGTTGTTGAGAGCCCGCGTGTACGAAGCCTGGATGACCGGGCCGTCGGCGATCGGATCGCTGTACGGAAAGCCGATCTCGATCAGGTCGGCCCCGGCGGCCGACAGCTCGCGGATCAGCCGGGCGGTCATCGGCAGATCAGGGTCGCCCGCCGTGATGAACGGCATGAACGCGAGCTGATTTTCGGCAGTTCGCCGGGTGAATACGGGGGCAATGGCGCTCACGGTGGATCAATCCGGCAGAAAAAGGGTGGCTTGTGATGAGTGGCTGGTGGCTCGTGAAGACACAAAGAAACCGGGGCATCGCGAGGACGCTCCTGCCCCGGCCACCCGTACTGTTGATTAAATCGTTTGCCCGGTGAGGCGGGCGACTTCGTTGAGGTCTTTGTCGCCGCGTCCCGAAAGGCAGACCACGATCACGTCCTCCTTGCTCCGTTCGCGAGCCCGCTTCATGGCGTAGGCCATGGCGTGCGAGGTTTCGAGAGCCGGCAGGATGCCTTCGTTGAGGGCCACGGTCTTCATGGCGTCGAGGGCTTCGTGGTCGAGAATGTTGACGTACTGTACCCGACCGGTGTCCTTCCAGTAGCTGTGCTCGGGGCCGACGCCTGGATAGTCCAGGCCGGCGGAGATCGAATGGACGTCCATCGTCTGCCCGTCAGGATCCTGCAGCACATAGCTGTAGCTGCCGTGGAGCACTCCCTTGGTGCCGTAAGTCAGCGTGCTGGCATGCTCGCCCGGCTGCCCGCCGCGGCCCCCCGCTTCGACGCCGGTGAGGGTGACCAGTTCGTCGTCGACGAACGGATGAAACATGCCGGCGGAGTTGCTCCCGCCGCCGACGCAGGCGACTACTTCATCAGGCAGCCGGCCGACTTCCTGCAGACACTGGGCCCGGGCTTCGCGGCCGATCACCGACTGGAAATCGCGGACCATCATCGGGAACGGGTGCGGGCCGACGACCGAGCCGATGATGTAGTGAGTCGTTTCCACGGAGGCCATCCAGTCCCGCATCGCCTCGTTGATCGCGTCGCGGAGTGTGCGGGACCCGCTGGTGACGGGGCGGACTTCGGCCCCCATCGTCCGCATGATAAAAACGTTGAGCTTCTGCCGGCGGACGTCTTCCTCACCCATATAGACGACGCACGGCAGGCCGAAGCGGGCGCAGGCGGTGGCGGTGGCGACGCCGTGCTGCCCGGCCCCGGTCTCGGCGATGACCCGCTTTTTGCCCATGCGGAGAGTCAGCAGGGTCTGGCCGATGGTGTTGTTGATCTTGTGAGCGCCGGTGTGATTGAGGTCTTCCCGCTTGAAGTAAATCCGGGCGCCGCCGCAGAGTTGAGTAAGGCGTTCGGCGAAGTACAGAGGATTCGGCCGGCCGACGAAAGTGCGAAGCAGCTCGTTGAGCTGCTTCTGAAACGCGGGGTCCTGGCGCGCCTTTTCGTACTCGGTAGTGAGCTCTTCGAGGGCGTGCATCAGGGTTTCCGGGACGAACCGACGGCCGAACTCGCCGAAGCAGCCGTGAAGATCCGGAACGTGAGACGTGGCCTTCGGGGCCGTCGTCGTGGTCATGGTCGCAACTTTCCGCGGTGAAAGAGGAAGGGAACTCCGCCGCGCAGGGCAGGGAAGTTCCAACGGGCATTATGCGGCGGGGCGGGGAAAAGGGTCAAATGAGGGGGCGGGAATTGCCGGGTGCTGTGTGACAAGAGCCAGGTGCCCAGAGGGGGCCGCCGGCGGCCGGGTTCGCCTTCCCTCAACTCTCAACTCTCAACTCTCAACGAATCCTCTCAACAACCTCATCCGTGGGATAGCGAATCTTCGGTCCGTTGGCGTAGCGGTCGTCGGCCGCCCGGTAGCCAGCCGTCACCAGGACGGCTGATGCGTAACCCTTTTCGGCAAGGCCAAGGGCTTCGTCATAGGCGCGGGGCTGGAAGCCCTCCATCGGGCAGGCGTCGATGCCCAGCAGGGCGGCGGAAGCCAGAAAGACCCCCAGTGCCAGGTAAACCTGCAGTTTCGCCCAGTCCGTCGGGTCAAAGTTCGGGTCATTGATGAAGCCGGAAACCGTCCGGCGGTAGCCGGCGAGGCGTTCGGCGGGCGTGCCGGTGACCTCCGCAATCCGGGCCAGGTGACGGTCGATATCGTGCATGCCGAACGGCTCGCGGACGGCCATCACGATCAGATGAGAAGCGTCGACAACCTGCGACTGATTCCAGGTCAGCGGCAGGAGCTTCCGGCGCAGTTCCGGATTCTCAATGACAAAAAACTTCCACGGTTGCAGGCCGAATGAAGACGGCGACAGGACCAGGGACTGTTCCAAGGCCGCCCAGGTTTCCGCGGGGATCTTGCGGTCGGGATCGAACCGTTTGACGGCATAACGCCACTGCAACTGCTGCAGAAGCTGGTCGGGTGTGGCGGGCGCCATGGGGAATCCTGCGGAAACGGCGACGGATGACTGCCCCACATTGTAGGACCTCCGACCGTGCGCGTCCTGCGGGCGAGGCACTTCACCGTTCTTCTCGACGCTCAACCCTCAACGCTCAACGACATTAAATATCAAAATACATCGCAAACTCGTACGGATGCGGACGCTGACGGAGGGCTTCGATTTCTTTCTCTGACTTATACCAGATCCACGTGTCGATCACGTCTTCCGTAAACACGTCGCCGCGGAGCAGAAAATCGTGGTCGCGTCGCAGCGCGTGCAGCGATTCCTCCAGCGAAACCGGCGTCCGCGGCACATCGGCCAGTTCGTCGGGGCCGAGGTCGTAGATGTCCTTGTCAAGCGGCCGACCGGGGTCGATGCGGTTCATAATCCCGTCGAGGGCCGCCATCAGCATCGCGGACATCGCCAGGTAGCCATTGGACGAGCTGTCCGGGCAGCGGAATTCGAACCGTTTGTTTTCCGGGTGGGGCGTGTGAACCGGAATCCGGATCGCCGCCGAGCGGTTCCGGCTGCTGTACGTCAGGTTGATCGGGGCTTCGAAGCCGGCGACTAGCCGCTTGTAGCTGTTGGTCGTCGGGCAGCAGAAGGCGAGCAGCGACGGGGCATGCTTCAGAATCCCCCCCATCGCATACATGGCGGTGTCGCTCAGCCCGGCGTAACCCGATCCCGCAAAAAGGTTTGTGCCGTTCTTCCAGAGCGAAAAGTGCATATGCAGCCCGGAGCCGTTGTCGTTCCAGAGGGGCTTCGGCATGAAGGTGGCCGTCTTGCCGTAACGGGCGGCGACGTTCTTCACGATGTACTTATACAGCAGCAGGTTATCGCCCGTTTTGACGAGCGGCTGGTACCTCATGTCGATCTCGCACTGGCCCGCCGTGGCGGTTTCGTGCATCTGAGCTTCGACTTCCACGCCGCAGTCCTGCAGCATCAGCATCATTTCCGTGCGGATGTCCTGCAGTGTGTCCGCCGGGGGCATCGGGAAATAGCCCTCTTTGATTCGAATCTTGTTCCCCTTGTTCCCGCCGGGTTCGGATCGGCCGCGGTTCCACTGACCTTCGACGCTGTCGATGTGGTAGTAGCACTCGTGCTCGTTCTGGTCGAACCGGACGTCGTCGAAGACAAAGAACTCCGCCTCGGGGCCGAAATTCGCCGTTTCGGCGAGCCCCGTCGACTTCATGTAGTTCTCCGCTTTTCGGGCAACGTTGCGCGGATCTTTGGCATAGTCCTCACGGGTGATCGGGTCCTGGATGTTGCAGGTGATCGCCAGCGTCTGCTTCATAAACGGATCGACGAACGCGGTTCCCGACTCGGGGACCACGAGCATGTCGCTCTCGTTGATCGACTGCCAGCCCCGGATCGACGAGCCGTCGAATCCGAATCCGCTGTCGAAACTCTTTTCCGTCAAAGCGGTTACGGGGATTGTGAAGTGCTTTTGAGTCCCCGGAAAATCCATAAAGCGGAGATCAACCGCGCGGAGCTCTTTCTCCCGGCACAGAGCGAGAACTTCCCGAGGGGTAGGGGCGTGCACTTTGAGATTCTCCACGATGCCCGAAATCTGGTTTCCGGCGCGACAAGCTGCCTGTTTCTACAGCACTTGTATGCAAACGCCATACCAGCAGGCAAGCCCTGCCCAACAGATGGGCAGGCGGGCCTCGGGGGACCACGACGTGCATCGAGAGAAGGGAACTTCGTCCGACGGACGTCCACGTCCGTCGGTCTCTTCCTTTTTCTCTGGCATGTCATCGCCTGTGGAAGACAACGGACGTTCACGTCCGTTGTGCATCAGAGGCATGCTCAACTAACGAATGTCCGCCGGACGGGCGGCGACCTGCGTCGTTTCCCGGCCCAGAATCACCAGCTCGTGGCGTCGGAGAAACCGCGGCTGACGGGCCAGCACCTTCACCCCCTCCGGGAGCAGCGGCTCCAGATTCGACAGCCGATCTTCCCGCGTCAGCACAAACCCCGCAGGATGGTCGGCGAAGTACTGACCAACTTCCTCCGGCTGCCCCAGCTTGTCGACCCGGCCTCCCACGTAGAACACCAGGCTCGGCGTAAAGTATTCGTACGTCACCACCTCCGGCGTATCAGTCCGGGCAATCCGGCGCGCTTCCGCGGCGAACAGCGGAGCTTCCAGGTGGCGACCAACGCGGGTCGACGCGAAGCCGGTGATTCCAACTGCCAGCATAACCGCCATCACGAACAGGCCGCGCACTGCGATCTGCGGCTGCCGACGCTGCAGACAGCCGAACGCGAAGCCGGCCCCGACGAGCGGAATCAGGCCCAGCAGACCCAGCCAGCGCTCGGCCGGCAGGAAAATGTGCAGTCCGATCGGCAGGCCGATCAGCATCAGCACGCCAACGCCCCCCAGCGTCCGGCAGCCCAAACGGAAGATCGCCGAGCTGGAGGGGTCAACCTCGCGGAGCCAGTCGCGGAGGAAGACGGCGACAATCAGCGCCAGAGCCGGGTAGGTCGGCAGGACGTAATTCGGCAGTTTGGTCTGTGCGAACGAGAAGAACGTGATCCACACCCCGGCCCAGCAGGCCAGGAAGGTCAAGGCGGCGGCGTCCGGTCCCCCTTCGCGCAACCGACGGATGAGTCGCCAGACGGCGACCGGCAGAAACACCGACCAGGGAAAAGTCCCCAGCAGCAGAACCGGAATGTAGTAGACGATCGGGCCGCGGTGATTCTCCATCGGCTCCAGAAAACGCCCCACGTTGTGCTGGCCGAAGAACCCCGCGAGCCAGGCGCCGTTGGTCTGGATGCCCACCGCGGTGTACCACGGCAGCGCCACCGCCGCGACGACCAGCGTCCCGAACAGCACTCGCATTTTCCACGAGGCAGAGGCGATCCGGACCGGGTTGAAGGTCTGAAGGATCGCAATCGGCCAGGTCCGCCACCATCCGCCGGTCGGCGCGGCGAGCGAGCCGTCGATCAACCGGTCGCCGCGCCAGCGGACCAGCAGGAACATCCCGACGATGGCGCACGGCAGAACCACGCCGACGGGGCCTTTCGCCAGAACCGCCAGCCCCATCGCCGCGTACATGGCAACGTTCCCCAGCCGTGTTGCGGGGAGGAACTGCTCCCAGTTCCGGCGGTCGGCTGAGCCTTCCGCGGTGCGTCCGAACCGGCCGCCGTGCCGCCGGGCGACCGCCCAGACGTAAGCCGTGAAAGCCAGCGTTGTGCAGAAGATCAGCGTGGCGTCGGGTGTGACCGACCGTCCGACGGCGGAGAACATCAGGCAGGTGCAGAGAATCAGCCCGGCGTAGAGCCCGGTCTGTGCGTCGAACAGCTTTCGGCCGAGGTGATAGGTCAGCAGCGACGCGCCAATGGCGAGGACCGACGACCCGAGCCGGGCCGTCAGTTCGGAAACGCCGAACAGGTGGAACGACGTCAGCATGACCCAGTAGATCAGGATCGGTTTGTCGGTCCGGAGGTCGTGGTTGAACGTGGGGACGATCCAGTCCCCCCGTTCGAACATCTCCTTGCCGCAGACGGCGTTTTTGGGCTCGTCTTCGTCAAACAGGGGATACGCGCCGAGGTTGGTGAAGAACACCAGACCCGCCGCCAGCAGAATCCACGCCTGATGCCGGAGCAGTGGAGACGTGCTTCCGTTCACGTCGACCTCGTCAATCTCGTAAGCGCCCAGAAATCCCTTCAGAAGTGAGGCACTGTAAGAGATTGCGCCAATTCGGACAACGGCGGATTGCCGCCGTGGCAGGGCCAATTACCCCCGATCCCAGGCGGAGCCTCGCAATCCGCCGGTTCTCAGGCTCGCGCCCGGGAACCAGCGTCCCCCCCCCCCGGTCTTCTCCGCGTCCCCGCGGTAAAACGTCTTCTTACGGCGCAGGCGCCTTGAGCTGCTGTTCCAGCCAGCCGTAGCTCGCCTCGCGGACCGCCGGCGGGAAGTCGTGGGCGCTGTCGGGCGTTTCCAACCGCAGATTGTCCGCCGCCCCGTACAGCTCGTAGACCTTGCGGGCCTCTGCGATCCCCTTGCGGACCCCGCCGACATCAAAGTTGCCGTCGCCGGTCGGCGAGCACGAGAAAAAACCGCGCGGGGCCAGGCCGCCCGCGATCTCATAGAAATCGAAGGGGACTTCATCGGGACTGTTGTGATACACGTCCCGGATGCGGGGCATGTAGCGGTCGCTGGTCCAGCCGGCGAGCTTGCCGCCGTAGTAATCATGGAACGGAGTCCAGCCGCAGCTCGAAACGACCGCCCGCAGACGCGGCTCGAACATTGCCGTGAACAGGGCATTGTGCCCCCCCAGCGAATGCCCGATGACGCCGATTCGCAGCGGGTGCACTTCGGGCGTCGCGACGAGCAGGTCGACCGCACGGATGTTGTTCCAGATCGCCTTCATACTTCCGCTGGCGTACTCGCGCCCCTGGGTCTTGAAGTCGAATGGGTACTCGCCAAACGACGGGTAGTCCGGGACGAGACAGACGAAGCCCCGTTCGGCCAGTTCGTGAGCATAGTTCAGGTTGTTGCGAATCCCCACCGCGGCAGGCTCGTCCTTGCCGATCCCCGTCGTCTGGTGCAGGCAGAGCATCGCCGGGGCGGATTTCGCCTTGCCGATCACTGCCTGCGGAATCAGCAGCCAGGCCGGCACGCGGTCCCCGGGTTCAGGAGTGTAGCGGACCTTGCGGCGAAGGTACTTCTCCGTTTTCTCTTCGGAGACGACTTCCACGTCGAGCAGAACCCGGCGACTGTCGTCCGGAAGCGGACCCATCGCAAGCTGCATCCCGGCCAGGACGTGCCGACGCCGGAGCTCCCAGTCCGCGACTGTCTTGACCGGGCGCTCGGTCCCGTCGGAGTCGCGGACGACCATGAGCTGCCGGTGATCCAGCGGCCGGGGGTTCGCCTCCTGTCCCCGGAGCGGAAAAGTCTGCCCGCACGGGAGCGCCAGAAGCAGGAAAAGTCGCAGTGCGCGGGCAAGTCGTGTCATCGCAGACTTCCGTCGAGTGGATTGGAGGCATGACCCGTCTTCGTCGGATCATCGAATCCGCGGTTGGGTTTGCAGTGCGCGGGGTGCATATCGGATGATGTACCGTAAGCGTACCACCTCTGCCAGTCGGATGTCCGATCGGATCAGGTTCGGACGCGGTGCGCAAGGGCCTCCGGGGAATCGGCAGAGATGGCGATCGAGTTCGTTTGCCCGTATTGCGACGCCCAGATCCGCGTGCCGGACAAAGCGGCCGGCAAATCGGGGAAGTGCCCCCGGTGCGTCCGCAAGCTGATGGTCCCGCGGGTGAGCGCCGCCATGCCGGCGGTGACCGCCGCCCCGCCGCCGCAGGTCGCCCCCGGCCTGCCCGACTTTAACGCCGCCCCGCCCCCCGTACCGGCCGCGGCCGACGATGAAATCGTCTTCGCGGATGCCGCACCCGACGTGCTGCCCCCCCCGGCCCCGCCAGCCGTGAATCTCGCCGCACTGCCGCAAGTCTCCACCAGCGTCGCCCGGAAGCTGAAGAAACGCCGTCGCTCGTTCGTCTGGATGATCCCCGTTGTCTTCGGGCTGCTGTTGTGCGGCAGCCTGGCGTTCTTCTATTTCCCGGAACTGCTGCCGGCGCGAGTCACCGGCGAATTGACGGCGACGCGCATGACGTTCCCGGACCTCGAACCGGTGCTGATCGACAAAGCACTGCTGGGCGGAACCGACGAGGAAGCCAGGTCGGTGCTGACCGACCTGGAGAATCAGCCGATCCCGCTCATCAGTTCGCTGATGCAGGTCCAGTTGCGGGGGACGTCGCGGGGGCTGGATGTCTACGTAACCGCCGGCGCAGACACGATGTTCTATCGCGTCGACCTGGCAAGCAATCCGTCGTTGCAGACGTGGCTTGAAAAGCACTCCGCCGATCTGGAGGACGTCCGCGAACGACAGCTTGCCCGGGCCGGAAAGTCCTTTGTTCCCGTAACAAAGGGCGTGCAGTCGGGCCAGACGATGATCGCTGATCTGGTGGGCTACCGCGATACGCTGGCGCTCCCGGCACTCGCGGGCGGACTGGGATACCATGTGGTCGCCCGCAACAAAACTCAGCTCTACCCCTGCGTCTATCAGCAGGCCGATCAGGCGTTGTACTTCCTGCTCCCCCCCGGCCTGTCGGAGTTCCAGATCGAAGGTCGCGCCGTTTCCGGTTCGAAGATCAGCTTTCCGGCAAAGTTGACCGTCCGCGTCGCGCCCGACGAAGTGACTGTCGGGCCGCGAAAATCGGAGCCGAAGGCCGACGCCGCAAAACCGGCGGCCGAAGATACGCCGAAGACCGACGACGAGCCCAGTCGGGAATTGCAGGACAAACCCGACCCCAAGGGCGAAAAGCCGGACACCAAACCCAGCGAGAAATCGGAGTCGTGAGCATCGCGCGCCAGTTCGTCATCTCCATCCCCGGTCCTCCAGCGAGTTGAGTCCCTATGAGTTTGAGCCTGGATCTGGCAACCGCGCTGCAGCCCCTGGTCGGGCAGGTCTTCGTTCCGCCGCAGACCGTGTCGGTCTCCGACGGCAGCGGCGTGTCGCTCGCCATCGATCTGCTGTCCGTCGAAAAGCTCGGCGTGTCGTGCGAAGAATTGCGGCTGGATGTCCCGGCGCTGGGCGGCGCCGCGGTCGATGTCCTGAAGACCTGGGCCGCCGGATTGTGCGGCCGCATCACCTACCTGCTCGAGACGCTGGAACCGCTGGAATACGACGCGCAGGGGCCGCAGGTGCTGATTCGATCGAAGTCGCCGGACGCGACGCAGCCCGCCCGCCCGCAGTATTACGAGGTCCTGCTGACATCGCTGGGCCAGGGACGCTTTGCCCTCCGCCGCTACGAGTACGACCGGGCGGCCGGAACGCGACTCCTGACGCCGCTCGATCTGACGAACCAGCAGCTCGCCAAACTGGTCAACGACCTCGTCGTCACGCTCCCCGCACCATGAAGATCCGGGACGACCTCGACGCGGCGTTTGTGACAGATACGATCTAATCGCATGATGGGACTTGCAACGATCGCGGCTGCGGGCTGACAATCGACAGGAGATGCTCGCGGAATGGTCCCGTGATCTCCTTCCAGGTGTTGCATGCCCCGCGCATCGCTGGTCCTGTTGGCGCTGGCATTGACCTCGGCATGTGTCTGCGCCGCAGACTGGCCCGGCTGGGGCGGTCCCGCCGGGGATGGACATTCGCCAGAATCGGGCCTGCTGAAGTCCTGGCCCGCCGGCGGCCCGCGCGTCCTCTGGCATCAACCGCTCGGCCAGGGGTACTCGTCGTTCGCCGTGGTTGACGGCAAAGCCTGGACGCTGTCGCAGGATCTCTGGGGGCAGTCCCTCGTCTGCCTCGACGGCGCCACGGGAAAGACCGTCTGGTCGCGCCGCTACGATGCTCCCTACGAAGCCGCCGGCATCTATCCCGGTCCGCGCTCGACCCCCGCCGTCGCCAATGACCGAGTCTACTTCGTCTCGCCCGATGCCGTCGTGCACTGCGCCGACGCCGCCACCGGCGAAACGCTCTGGACAGTCCCCACCGCGCAGCGTTTTCGTGGTTCAGGGACCGACTTCGGCTACTCCGCGTCAGTCCGCGTCATCGACGGCAAAGTCATCCTGCCGGTCGGCGGCCGGGACGCCGCCGTCGTCGCTCTCGATGCGAAGACCGGAAACACCGTCTGGACCGCCGGCGATGAACCCGCCAGCTACTGCCCCGTCCAGCCGATGACCATCGGCGACGTCCCCTGCCTCCTGGCCTACCTCCAGAACGGCCTCCTCCTCTGCCGGCTCGACGACGGGAATGTCCTCTGGAGGGAAGAACTCTCCTCAGGCTACGACGAGCACTCGGTCCTTCCCGTTATCCGCAATGACCAGTTCATGATCTCCGCCCCGTTCAAAGCGGGAGCCAGCGCACACCAGCTCTATTGGACGGCCGACGACCCGCCGGCCATCGCCACTCGCCACATCTGGCAGAGCAGCAAACTGTCGAACGACACCGCCTCCAGCATTCTCGTCGGCGACGCCATTTTCGGCTTCGACCTGCGCGATCCCCAGTCGAAAGCCCATCGCCCCTCGCGCGGCGAGTTCCGCTGCCTCGACTGGAAGACCGGCGAAGTCCGCTGGAGCGACGCCTCCATCGGTCACGCGACCGTGTTGTCCGCCGACGGCAAGCTCATCCTGTTCAACGACCGGGGCGAGCTGATCCTCGCCCACGCAGACGCCGGCATCTATCGCGAAATCGGCCGGGCTGCCGTCTTCCGCGACGAAGTCTGCTGGACCGCCCCCGCCCTGTCGGACGGCCTGCTCTACCTGCGGACGCAGAGCCACGCCGCCTGTATCGACCTCCGCGAGCCGGCCGCCGTCACCGCAGATTCGCCCCCCTCGATTCCGCCGACAGGCGTCCCGCTGGAGTCATTGCCTCAGACCATCGGCTGGAACTGGTTCTGGCTCCTCAACGGCGAACGCGAACACCCCTTCATGCGCCCCGCCATTGACGAACTCCTCTGGTGGTACTTGTGGAGTTGCGCCACGGCGGTCCTTCCCGCAATCGCCGCCGGCTGGCTCGTCCAGCGGCTGCGTCCCAATGTCGCAGCCGCCGCCGTTTCCGGAGTTCTGTTCGTTGCCGGGGCCGTCGCCAGCCCGCTGTTGAACGTGCGGCTCGACGAATTCGTCTTCACCTGGCCCGCCGCACTCTTCGGCGGGCTGCTCGCCATTCTGACTCTGTTCCATACCCTGCACGGCAAGCGGCTCACCTGGACCCAGCACCTGCTCGCCCGACTGGCGCTCCTGTCCTTCGCGGGACTCTGCATCAGCTACTATCTCCTGCTGCGCCACTTCAGCCTGCCCCACGAGTGGGTCTTTCTCATCGGGTTTCTCCCCGCCTGCTGGCCGGTGTACGTCGTCGCCGGCCGACTGGTCCGCACCGGCGCAACGCTCTTGAACGGGCTGGTCGTCTGGCTGTCATTCTCGTGGTACTTCTGGTGCTGCGGCGGCTGGGAACTCTTCGAAAGCTGGCGGGCGGCCGCATAAACGGAGAGAGACTTCTCGGAGTTCCCAGTTCGCAGTAGGGTGAGTCGAGTCTTCGAGGCTCACCACTTCTTGACACCCAGTTCAATCTCTCAGCGAGACAATCACCATGCTCAGTCCGCTCCGCTTTCTCCCCGTCCTCCTGTTGGCCCTGACGGTTTCCGCCCCCGTTCCGGCTCAGGAATCGAAATCGGCCCAGGCCGCCAAGCTCGCTGCAAAACTGCAGCCGTTCGTCGACAGCCACACCCTCGCCGGCGCGGTCCTCCTCGTCGCCAATCGCGACGGCGTCCTGGCCACGGAAACCGTCGGCTCGGCCGACATCGCCGCCGGCAAACCCATGCGGCCGGACAACGTCTTCTGGATCGCCTCCATGAGCAAACCGGTCACCGCCACGGCCCTGATGCTCCTCATCGACGAAGGCAAAGTCGCCCTCGACGACCCCGTCGAAAAATACCTGCCGGAATTCAAAAACCTCTGGCTCGCCGTCGAACAAGACCAGGACCATCAGCTCCTCAAGCGGCCGGGGCAGAAAATCACCGTCCGGCACATCCTGAGCCACACCAGCGGCATGCCCTTCCGCTCGGCGCTCGAACAGCCGACCCTCGACGCCCTGCCGCTCTCTGTCGCCGTCCGCAGTTACGCCATGACGCCGCTGCAGTTCGAACCCACGACGAAGTACCAGTACAGCAACGCCGGAATCAACACCGCCGGGCGGATCATCGAAGTCGTCACCGGCCTGGCCTACGAAGACTTCCTGCAACAACGGCTGTTCGATCCCCTCGGCATGAAAGACACCACCTTCTGGCCGAACGAAGAACAGGTCGCCCGGCTGGCCAGGGCGTACCGCCCCAACAAAGACAAGTCGGGCCTCGAGGAGACCAGGATCGATCAGTTGCAGTATCCGCTGAATCGCCGCGAAGGACGTTATCCCATGCCCGCCGGCGGTCTCTTCTCGACCGCCGCCGACATGGCCGCCTTCTGCCGGATGCTCCTCAACGGCGGCGAACTCAACGGCAAACGCTACCTCTCCGCGGACGCCGTCGGACAACTCGCCGCCAACCAGACCGGCGACCTCCCGACCGGCTACGGCCTGGGCTTCTCCACTGATAAACGCCCCAACGGCACGTTCGGCCACGGCGGCGCCCTTGCGACCAACATGCAGATTGACCGCGAACGCGGCCTGGTCCTGATCTACATGGTCCAGCACGCCGGCTACCTCAACGACACCGGCAAACAAATCTACCCGACGTTCGCGGAAACGGCCCGGGCGCTGTTCGCCAAGTAGGGCAGGCTCCCGCCCGCCGGAATCGACTTGAATCGCATGGATCGGCGCCGCTGGACCATGCCCTACGAAAACGACTCAGAGCATCCTCTTTGTCTTCCGTCTTCTCCTCCCCATCCACTACCCACTACCCACCAACCACCGCTTATGTGAATTCCGCGCAACAAACCCCCTATTTATGAAGGGGTCAAGGAAGTGCACTCGTGTCTGCGGACCTCCGCAGGCGTCCGGAATGTCCCCTTCACCCGGGCCTGATCAGGGCCCAGCGACGGACCGTTCGCAAGAACGGTCCGAGGGGCGCACCCCGTGTGCGCACAGCCTCGACGTCGAGCTTTCCCCGTTCACCCGGCCGCAAGACCGGCGAACCTGATCAAGTCATTGAACCGCCGGGACTTCCACCGGCGCAACATCACCGCCAGACGGACTCCGGCGGGACGGCCGTAAGAAAGCCGACCCGCCGGAGCCGATCGCGGTACGTACGGCGGACGTCCTCGTCCGCCGCGGTAGGGCAGGCTCCCGCCTGCCGAAATGTGGCATCTACGGCAGCATGGCGCCAGCTCCGCCAGCCCCTCGCCCTCCCGCATTCCCAGGCTCCGCCCGGGAACGCCTCTTCAGACGCTCCGCGCCTTCTTCTCCCACTATCTACCACCCACTATCCACCACCCACTCGACCGGCACGGAGAGACGAGGGCAGTGCGACTTTCCGGCGGACCTTTCAACGGCCGGCGAGAATGAATCAGCGCCCGATGCCGAGCCGCCGGCCCCCTCGCCCGACCGAACCGAGCTGAGACTGGAACGCCTCGGATGGAGGAACTCAGCTTCCCCACGATCGCCGCGGGGCCTTCGGCCCGCGCCGATCTGTGCCCGGCTGAGGCCGTCGCGGTTACTTCGTCAATGCCTCCGGTTCTTCAACCACCACAATCCGCGGTGTGATCTGCAGGACGATTCGTTTGCCGTTCTGGACGGCGGGATCGCTGGCGGGGAGGGTGTCGCTGATATCGACGAGAGCGGTCTGGCCGTCGGGGATATTGATCGACCGAGGAATGAATCTCGACAGATGGCTGGTTGGCAGCAGAATTAATGCAATGGACTTCTGGTCTTCGGCGATCACCGGTATTACATCAAAGCTCAGTAACGAGGCCTGAGCTTTGTAGCGCCGATCGAGTTCACTGGACAGCATAGTCCTCTGACCGTTGAAGAGTGTCGCCTTCCGCGGGTTCTCCGCGCTCAGGTCGGCCGCTCCATCCTTGAAAACCGTCTGTCGATGTCCGTCGGGGCTCAGCGCCTTCCATTCCTCGGCGGTCAGAGCGCGATTGACCAGTTGCAGCGAGATCTGGGCATCGTGCCGCCTCCGCAACTGATCGAACAGCTCGGCAATCTGCTCGTGGACACTCTGCCTCTGCCGGATGACAAGGCTGAGGTTCGCTTCGTAAAGCTGAATCGCCCCCTTGCCGCCTCCCTCGATCCAGGAATCGGGGGCGATTGTCGACTGAATCAGTGTGATCAGCTCTTTGGACGACTGGATCGGCGCGGCTGCGTCCTTGCGAGGATCTGACGACATGTTGGCTTTCGCATCGACTCCCGGAAGTGGAACGAGGAGGTCGGCCGCAGCATAGGTCCGGACTTCGAGGGGCTCGGCCCGCCCGCGACTGGTGACGACCAAGACGCCGTCGCGATCCAGCAGCACGAGATTCTGCGTCTGCTCGACGAGGAGTTTCAGCAGATTGGAAATTGCGACGTCGCGGAATTCGCCGCTGACCGGAACGGACTTTCGGACGCCCTCTTCTTCGAGGCCCATCTGATCGATGACAAAGGAGAACTCGTACTTCTGGGCGAGTTCCGCGAGCAGTTCGTCGAGGGGGCGGTCTTTGATGGTCATCGTGACGCGCTGGTCGAGTGGTGCTTTTCGTTCCGGAACAGTCGCCGCGCTACGATCCGCATTGGCCGGCGGTTGCTGCGGCTCGGCGCGACTGCGGCTGGCGACTATCTTCAGCGCCTCGTCGATGGCCCGACTCAGCATGTACTCCTGAATGCGGATACTCAGCGCGGTGTTCTGCTCGGCAGTCAGGTCTTCGCGCGGCGGCCACGGTTCGCCGATCGCTGCGAAGATTGGCTTCATGATTGCCTCAAACCCTGCTTCGGCCTTCTTCTCGTCGAGCTCGTCCTTAACGAAAATGGAGGCGTACTCCTCGTTCAGCTCGGCAAACGCCGCATCGCTGTGGAAGACGACCCGGCCCGTCGGGTCGATGACGACGTTGCCATCCGACGACGCGATTCCGTAAGCGTGGTAGGTCTGCGAGTTCTCCCGCATCGTGCCGGCGTCGATCGCTGTCGGGATTGTCCAGTCGCGCAGCACGGCCTGCTCCTGCATCCCAACAGCCACCGAATCGGGGCTCTTGTCAGCCGGCTGAACACTCAGGAATGTCACCGGGTGCGCCCGATAGCGCACCTGCAGCCGTTTCAGCGCCTCGCGCGTTCCGTCCGTCGCTTTCGAGGTGAGGCCGCCGAAGTTGAGAACAGTGACGCGTCCTCGCGCATCTTGCAGCGATTGGCGCGTCCCGCCGACCCAGCGTGCGATAGACAATTCTGGAGCAGGTCGGCCAGGCTTGAGGGGTGAAGCGTGCGGCGGCGCTCCCACCTTTGTCCCGGTCTCCAGGTCGATGTACTCCGTCCCCTCCGGAAAGTTCAGAATGAAGAACTTTTCGTCATGCGGAAATCTGCTTTCGACGGTCGAGCAGGCCCAGGTCACCTTTTCAAAGGAAACTTTGGTGAACTTTGCCCGGCCCGCGTTGATTTCCTCGCGCAGCGCCGGTGTCAGCGGCAGACCATCGGGGTCGACCGCCATGACATCCATCGTCGTTGTGACGGGATAGAACCCGCCACTTTCGAGCTGGCGGATTTCACCGACAGAAACCACCTTGTCGACGCCCCAACTGTCAAAAGTCGCGAAGTTCGTCGCGAGCGAGCTCATCCGCTGTTCGATCTTTACGGGAATCGCTCCCCGTTCGAGGTCCAGCCAGCCCCGGTAGAACTCTGCCATTTCGGCGGGAGCCATCTTTCCGTTCTTGTCAGCGACAGTCTGTATCTGACCCGTCGGGACGATGACTTCGACGACAGTGAGAGTGCGGTCGCCAACGACGTCCCGACCAGCCACGCGGAATCGTGAATCGTCCTGAGACATCAGCCGATTGATCGGGTGCAGACCTCGCCGACTTGAGTCGAGATTGTCGGCATAGGGGGGCAGCTCCAGCGATTGCGTATTGGTCACATGCTTTGCAGTCACCATCACCGGACCGGCCGGGCGTTCGTTTCCGGAGCCGTGCCAGATGCGGGCTGGAGGGGTCAGATGCGTCGACCGCGAGTAGATCAGGTAGTCGTTGTAGATCGTCTTCAGATTCTGCGGCGAGATCGGCTCGTTGGAAAACGCCCATTTGTCGAGGCGCTTCACCTGCAGACTGCCTGTCAGCGTGCGGGTCTGGTAGTTCTCGCCGTCGAGGAACAGTTCCAGGAACGTAGTGTGAGGAGTGCCGCTGGCGACGAACTCGGCAAATCTGAGGTTGTTGCGAAGTTCAGATTTCAAGTTCGCTGCGGAAAGCGTGACCTTGTTGCCGTCCGGAGCCTCGCCAACGGCATCGTCGTCTCCCAATTGCTCCAGGAGTTCGGTCAGCCGTATCACTTCCGACTTCGCTTGCTTCTGCGCCGCTTCTGTCTTTTCGTGCGTCACCGTCACCCGCAGGTGCAGCGGATTCAGCTTCGCCCGGTTCTCGCGGTGGATCTTGAGAATCTCCTCCACCGTCGGCAGCGTTTGCCTGCTTGAAATCCGTATCGCATCCGCGGAGATTTCGAGATCGCCGACAAGGAGATTGACGCGAGGAATGATTGTCACATTCTCTTTGTCGACTTCCTCAGCTTGCTCGGCTGGCTGTTGTTCGCTCGCATCGGTCAGCACCACCGTCCCCGTCAGCCCCGCCTCCGAATTCACCCCCACCCCCAACAACACCTGCCCCGGCTCCTCCGCCCCGAGCTTCAGCCCCGCTCCCGGCAGCGCGACCAGCAGCCCCATTCCCAGCACTCCCCAGCACCACCAGGGGGTGCGGCGGCGACTTCCTTGTCCCATGCGCATGATTCGCTCCATCCGTTCCGCGGTGAGATCGACGGGCCGGACTCCCGGGGCCGCCGGCACCGGACGCAGCCGGTGCTTCAGTTCCAACGCCTTCAGCAAACCCCGGGCGTAACGGCCCGGTTCGCAGCCCAGCTCCGCCAGGACTTCTTCGTCGCAGCAGCGTTCGAGCTGCCGGGTGAGCACGCGATTCGACCACCAGACCAGCGGGTGCGGCCACCACGCCGCCTGTACCGCCGCCTGCCACCAGCCGAACCAGAGATCGCCCCGGCGGATGTGCAGCAACTCGTGCGCGAGCAGCGGCTCCAGATCGTCGGGGGCGACGCTGTCGACGAGCGTCTTCGGCAGCAGCAGCCACGGGCGGAAGAGCCCCAGCACGGCGGGGCCATGATCGGTGGGTGTCACCCAGACGCGAACCCGGCGGCGGAGCTTCAGGCGCCTTCGGAGTGTTTCGACCTGCCCGGCGAGTTCGGCATTCGGGCCGGCTCCGGCACGGGACAGCGTGCGCCAGAGATGCAGCAGTCGACTGAAAATGATCAGCAGCGTGAGTGTAGCACCGGATAGCCAGACGGTCAGGAAAGCTGCCGACCACGACCAGCGTGCGGGCCGGAGCGGCTCGACGTCGATCGGCTGGGGAGTTGACTCGGTCGGCGACGCCAGCTCGAACGGGAGCACCGCGATCTCTGGCTCATCGGGCAGCGAGATCAATTCCGTCGATGGAGCTGGCAACGGTTCCGGGGAGGGCAGGGGGGCGCTCACCGCCGTGGGCAGCGACGTCGACCTGGCGCGTTCGACTTCCACCAGCGACGTCGCGGAAATCGGGATCGTCCACGAGAAGACGCCGAGCGGACTGCTCCAGACGGGGGGCGTAATGGCCTTGGCGAGGACGATCAGCCAGAGGGCCACGGCCAGATGGGGGCGTTTGCGGGCGATCCGGCGGGAGAGCATCGCGACGACGAGGATCACCAGCGTCAGTTGCCAGGCCTGGGTCAGCAGGAGGACGAGCCAGCGATCACTCATGGCGCTCCCCCTCCAGGCGGTCGATGAGCTGGCGGAGCTCGGTCAATTCGTCGGGGCTGATGTCCCGCTCCTCGATCAGGTGCCGGACCAGCGGGAGGGCTTCTCCCCCGAACAGCCGGTCGACGAAATCGTTGATCGTTTCACGGATGACGGTCCGGGGCTGGACGCTGGCGGTATAGACGCGGGTCCGGCCGTCGAGCCGACCGGTGACGTAGCCTTTGGCCTCCAGCCGGCGGAGGTAAGTCTGCACAGTGGCGAAGTCGATCTCCCGCTCCGGGGGAAAGGCCTCGTGAACCTGGCGGACGGTCGCTTCCTTGAGCTGCCACAGCATGCGGGCGACTTCGAGTTCGCCCTTCGATAAACCCGGCCGGTCGCCCATCGCCTCTCCTCCGTGACAAACAAATGTACGCGGAGTGTGGCGTACAAGCGTACGTGGAGCAAGAGGAGATTCCGGGGCGAGTGTCGAAGGACGCAGGCGGAATGCCGCAACGGGAGGGATTCCGAACTGTAATACTTTGCCCGGAAAGAAGATCCGGAGAACGCCCCCCGGGCCACAGGCTGCCCGCTGAACACACCATCCCATGTGATCGAAGGCGACCCGGGAGACGTTCATGCTCCGGTCGTCGGCTGCCGCAGAGAGAGAGGGCACCCGATACTCTCACAACCGCAGTCCGTTCCAGCGCGCGATCATCCGTTTCTCGCTGCGTCAAAGATTCTCCCAAATCAGCAGATTCTCCCCTCGCGTCCCTTCGAGGAGACGGACCATCTGTTCCGTTCCACGGGCGACTGCTACCTTAATGGTTTCATTCCCGTGACCGTCGTTCGTCCTGGCCGGTGCGGATCGTCCCTGCCCGCTTCGTCCGTCGCGATTCCTGAGCTGTGAGCCCCTCATGCCGGCAATTTTCGAACTGCGACATCGCGTCCGGGCCGACGAAGCCGACGAACTGGGACACGTCAGCAATCTCGTCTACCTCAAGTGGATGCAGTCCGCGGCGTTCGGCCACTCCGCCGCTCGGGGCTGGGGGATGGACGAATATCGGGCCATCAATGCAGGCTGGGTCGTGCGCTCGCACGAGATCGAGTATCTGCGGCCGGCATTTCCCGGAGATGAGGTCATTGTTCAGACCTGGATTGCCGACCTGAAAAAAATGACGTCGCTCCGCCGCTACCAGATTCTCCGCCCTCACGACAACGTCCGACTGGCGGTCGCAGCCACCAACTGGGCCTTCATCGACTTCGCAACACATCGACTGAAGCGGGTCCCGCCGGAAGTCGCGGCGGCATTTGTCGTCATTCCAGACGGACCTGCGCTTCCTGAGCAAATCGACGAGCCGGCGACTTGACCGGCCCTGGGAGAACTTCAGTCGGTAGCATCTGCGAGTTTCGCTTCGGACTCGTGGTACTCCGTTCCCTCGGAACTTACGATCGGCGATTCGCAGCGCGATTCCTTCCGGGACTGGCGGCGAGCAGGAAGGCGAATTGGCATGGGGTCCGCCGCTGCAGAACGGGTTGGCATCAACGGGGCTTCCGCGGCAACCCGCGGCGGAGCCTTGGCCGGCGCTGCGATTCTCGCCGTCGGTCTGACGGAGCTCTCCCGTCTCACCCCGTCGGCCCCCCCCGCGATCCATCTGCTGACCGGCGTCTCGTTGGTGGCTTACCTCCAGGCGCCCCGAAGTCAGTGGTCGCGGATCGGGCTGATCCTGGCCATCTGCGGTCTGCTCTGCGGGACGGCCGCCGAACCTCTGTTGAGCCGGATCGTGGCGTCCACCGGGCTGCAGGCAGGATCGATGCTGCTCGCCCTGCTCCTGATCCGGATCGAGTCCTGCGTCGGGACTCTGTCTGGCGTCCGTCGGATCCCTCCACCAGTGACGCGCGCGGCCGCCGCCGTGGGAGTCTCGATTCTGCTGTCGCTCCCCTGGTGGCGACAATTGCTGCCGAATCTGGGACCGTCCAGCGCCGTCTTCACGGCGACGCTGCTGGCTCACGTTCTGGGCGTTCTTTTCCTGGCGCCGCTGGCCTTCGAGCTGCGCCACGTCAACGGCGCCCGGCAGCGACTCTCGATCGACCGGGAATCGCTGATCTATCTGGGGAGCCTCATCCTGCTCGGCAGCGGCATCGGCTGGTTGGCCTCGGGCGCGATTCCGTGGGTCCTGCTGCCGCTGGGGATCATCTTCTCCATGCAGGGCTGGGCGGCGCTGAGGTTGCCGATCTGGGTCGGAGCGATCGGCATGTTGCTGCTGACGCTGACGCTGATCATCCCGCCCCATTTGTCCATCGGCCCGCTGGTCGTCTCTCGCGGAATCCCCGCTGTCTGGACGGTGGAGTTGCAGTTGTTTCTGCTGTCGGCCGGACTGGCGACGCTGCTGGGATCGATTTGTGTGGCGGGCACGCGCGCCATCGCGACCCGCGAAGCCCGCTACCGGGCCGTAGTGAATGACCAGGCGGATCTGATCGTCCGCTGGCGCCCGGACGGTGCGATCCTGTTCGCCAATTCCGCCTGCCGCAACTTCATGGCAGCCACGGGCGCCGCGCCGGAGCATCGAACGCCGGACAGACTCCCGTTCGCAGACGTTGAAGCCGTCCTCAGCGTCGTCACCCGCCTGACCCCGGAAGCTCCCGTCGAACAGTCCGCCCAGTACGCCGTGCTGAACGACAATCTCCCCGTCTGGCTGGAGTGGACGAATCGCGGCTTTTTTGACGGAGCCGGAAGGCTTGTCGAGATTCAGTCGGTCGGACGCGACGTATCGTCGCGCAAGAGCCTGGAAGACCAGGTTCAGGAGCGGCTGCGATTCGACGAGCTGCTGGCCCGCACCGGTCGGCTCTTTCTGGACGCCGAACGGGGCCGCTACGACTCGGCCTTGCGCGAGGCTCTGACCGAACTGGGAAACGACCTGGGAGTCGACCGACTGCGATTGATCGAACTCGTCGAAGAATCCGGGGCCTGGCGCGTCCTCTCGGAATACTGGGCCCCGGGACTGACGCAAGGGGGCGATTGGGGACGCCCCAGATCGAGCGACCTGTGGAACTCGGCCGGCTGGCTCGCCGAGCAGACGGTGCTGGGTTCGACTGTCGTCGTCGAACGGCTGGACGACCTGCCCGAATCCGCCGCCGATGAGCGTCGCGAGCTGGAACAGTGCTCCGTGAAGTCGCTGCTGCAGGTGCCGCTGCGCGCCGGAGGGAAGGTGCTGGGCGCGCTCTACGCGGAATCGCTCCGGACCGAACATGCCTGGTCGGTCGGCATGATCGATCGGATTCGCCTGATCGGCGGATTGTTTGCCGACGTCCTCGCCCGCTCGCGCTACGAGAGCTCGCTGCGGTTTCGCGAGCATTTCGAGCGACTGATCGGAGACGCCAGTTCGCGATTTATCAATTGCGACGCGCGGCGAATCCCGCAGGAGATCGAGCGGCTGCTCGATCGCGTCGGAACATTTCTGCAGATCGACCGCTGCCAGTGCGTTGAACTTTCGGAGGCGCGCGACGTCGCGGAGCGCCGAAGTGAATGGTGCGCGCCGGGCATCGATCCGTTGTCCGACGAAGGTCGGCGGCTGATGGAACGAGATTTTCTGCGACTGGCGCCGGAGATTACTCCCGCCCGAATTCGGCAGGTCTCCCGCGTGGAAGATCTGTCGCAGGACGAAGATTCGCTGCGCAGCGTCCTGCTGGCCAACGGGGTCAAGTCCATCGTGATCATTCCTGTCTCCGTGGAACTCGAAACCATTGGCATGCTCAGCCTGGTGTCGTTGCGACGCGTGAAGGAGCTGCCCGCCGATCGCCTGCCTCTGATGGCCATGCTCGGGGACCTGCTCGGCCACGCCATCCAGCGCGAACGGAGTGCGCGAAGTCTCGACCGCCAGCGCGAGGAACTCGCCCTGGCGTCGCGGTTGTCGATGATGGGCGAAATGGCCGCCGGCATCGCCCACGACGTCAAGCAACCCCTCCACGCCATTCGCGCATTCTCGGCGAGTATCGAACGAGCGACCCGCGCTGGAATCGCACCGGATGGCGCGCCTCCGCCGGCCGACAAACTGGCGTACTGGGCCGGCCGGATCTCGGAACTGGTCGACCGCGCCGACGCGATCGTCTGCAAATACCGCGACTTCTGCCGGTCGTCGACGCAGGAACGCGAACGCCTGCCGGTCTCGCTGCCGATTCGGGACTCGCTCGCGATCCTGCAGACCGAGCTCCACGAACAGGGAGTGACGATCGAGATGTCGCTGGGCGACGATCTCCCGCAGATCGTTGGCGACCGGATTCAATTGCAGCAGGTCTTCGTCAATCTCTTCAAAAATGCCTGCGATGAACTCGCCGAAGTCGAATCGGACCGGCGGCGCATCGTCGTCACGGGCCGCCGGTCCGATCGCGCTGGAGATGGCGGCGTCCAGATCTCGATCCGCGATTTTGGACGCGGTCTGGGGCAGGCAGCCGCCAATCAATTGTTTACACTGCTCTATACCACGAAGCCGACTGGCACCGGACTCGGCCTGGCAATCTGTCAGACCATCGTCGCCGATCATCGTGGTCATATCTGGTACGAATCGTCGGATCCCGGTGTTACGTTTCATGTCTGGCTCCCTTGCGCTGCGGAGACCTCGCCATGATTCCGAAAGAGTCTCGAGTTTTCATCGTCGATGACGACGGCGACGTCCGGGAAGCGATCGCCACCCTGGTGACGCAGCTCGGCCTCGCCGCGACCGGCTTCGAGTCGGCGGAAGCGTTTCTTGTCGGCTATCGGGGGGAACGCCCCGCCTGCGTCGTGACGGACGTTCGCATGCTTGGCATGACCGGACTGGAACTGCAGGTGGAACTGGGCCGCCGGGGACTGCTGCTGCCGGTCATCGTTCTGACCGCGCACGCCGACACCCCCACGACGGTTCGGGCCATGAAGCAGGGCGCCTTCACGCTGCTCGATAAGCCGTGCCGCGATTCCGAATTGTGGGAGGCGATCCGGGCGGCTCTGGAACAGGACGTCGAGCAGGTGCGGCTCGAAGCCCGCCAGCGTGAACTGCAGGCGCACCTGGCCCTGCTCACGCAGGGCGAGCAGGATGTGCTCGACCTGCTGATGGAAGGCGAAGCCAATAAGGTGATCGCACAAAAGCTGGATCTCGGCCTCCGGACCGTCGAGGCGCGCCGACAATCGCTCCTCAAGAAATTCGAAGTCGATTCGCTCGCCGAACTGATTCCGCTGGTCCTGCTGGCCCGTCAGGGGCAGGTGCGGAACTGAACGCCCGACCGGTCAAAACACGCGCTGGCGGTCCGCGGCAACGCGATGTACCGGCGCGACGGCCGGAGGAGCTGCAATCGTCTGAAATACCAACGCCCGCCGGTCTGCGAAACCCGGCGGACGTTGGCTTCTGCCCTCGACGGTAACACGGAGTTACCGTTCGCTGCCGAGGCCCTGTCTCAACTCCCGCCCCTCTTTCGCTCAAGGAGAGAGCCCGGCCTGGCCACGTAGTGAATTCATCGCCGGCCCGGCGCCGGCACGCCGACCACTTCAGGACCGAGAGCCGTCGGAACTAAAACGCTATGGCGACTCCCAACTGCGTCAGGAACGGCGACACGGTCTCTGTCAGGCCGGCGTTGGCCGAACCGAAAGTCATTACCCGACGGTTGATCTGGTAAAAGAACCCGGCTCCAGCGACCGCGTCGGCCCCACCGG
This sequence comes from Planctellipticum variicoloris, assembly GCF_030622045.1. Classification (NCBI taxonomy): domain Bacteria; kingdom Pseudomonadati; phylum Planctomycetota; class Planctomycetia; order Planctomycetales; family Planctomycetaceae; genus Planctellipticum; species Planctellipticum variicoloris. The sequence goes on from NZ_CP130886.1 coordinate 7,188,590, forward strand.
ATGCCTGGACCGGCACTCCGTAGTAGCCGTGCACGAATACGGAAAACGAGTCGGTCACCTCCTGCTCCAACGCCGCCTGGACCGAGAACGTGAAATCGTTCTGGCTGACATTCACGACAGTTGGATGCCTGTCGGCCGGACCGCCGCCCCCCGTGATCAGGTAGATGCTGCTTTCTCCTCCTGCATACGAAACGGTCGCCTCCAGATTGGTTTGCTCCGTAAACGGAAAGTCCATGTTGATATTCAGCGACGGATCGATCCCCGCCTGAAATGCGGGGCTGCCGAGTCGACTCTGCAGCGACGCCTCGAACGAAACAGCGGGGATGAAATACTCCATCCGGTCGTTCCAGAGATGAATCTTCGTGTCGAACGTCAGGACGCCAAAGCCGGTTGTTTGATTCGGGCTGATCAAAGACGTCAACCCGGTCCCCAGCACGCGGAACTCCACGTCGTCGGTGACGCCATACCGGAGCAGAAATGGAGTGGCGTACGCTGAAGAGGTGCTGGCGTTCTTGGTACGGAACGACGCCGGCCCCATTTCGACGTATGCCTGCCCCTTTCGAAGCGTGTACGCGCTATTCGGGTAATCGCCCATGTCCGGGCCGGGGTTGGCGATATCCGCCTCTTCGGTCGAACTCGAGTCATTCTGAGTCAGGCGGAGTCGGGCAGGATCTCCGGCCCGATTCCGGGCCAGGCCGGATCGTTGAGTCAGCCAGGGGAATTCCGCATCAGTTGCCGCGAACTCCGCTGCCCGCGGAGCGGGAAAGACTTCGGAATCCGCCGACCACCAGGGGGCTGACGGCGATATCTGCCCCACAGATTCCAGGGAATCATTGTGCGGCGGTGCAGCGCAAGCAAACGTCCCCGGAGCCAGGATCGCCGCAGCCAACAGCAGGCTCACGACGGCTCTGACGGTGCCAATGCGGCTCGCAGCCATATTGCTTCGCCAGTTCGACGACCGCCGGTAAAAACGATTGCTCCCCTCCCCCCGACTCGCAATCGAGTCGAGTTGGAAGTCTGAGCGATTGAAGGGCGCGAGCGGGATGTATCTGACTTGGCCGATTTGGACAACACCAGTTTCTCCAACGAACAGCCTGTTGAAGAATTGGCGACTGACAGAGATGCCTGCCCCGCCAGCAGTAAACCCCTTAAAGGTGCCCAGACATTCCCGTCCGGGCTTCTCGACAAAATCATCCAACGGACTGTAAACACCGACCGCGAGCCGGCGTCGAATCGGCGTCAGCGCTGTCGCTGTCCTCCGACGAAATTCGTCGGAGTATCCGTAAACGCCCGCACTTCGTACTTGCGATAATCCTCGTCAAACGTAAAGACGAACACTTCGTCGCCCGCCTTGCCGCGGAAGCTGCAGATCACCATCTGCTCGGTGGCCATGATCCAATGACCCTTTTGTGGAATCGTCGTCTCCCAGGCGCCGTCTTTGTGAAACGTCATACGCCCCTTCTGACCTTGAGCCGGACGATCGAACGACCAGGTGGAGTCGGCGATCTTCTTGCGAGCATCAGCCAGCGGATCAAATTCCGGAAAGGGCTCGGCCAGTTCCGCGCGCTGGATCCAGCCATTCAGCCGAAGCAACTCGTCGGCATTCTTTTCGGCCTTCGCCTTTCGCTCGGACCGCATCGATCCCATCCAGGCCGCCATGTTCGGAAACAGCACGGTACGCGGCCAGCGGGGATCTGTTTCCCGATGCCAGGTAAGATGGACCTCGGCCATTCGTTCGGTTCCCTCCCGGATCGCAAACAGGACATCGTCGCAGTCCTGTCGACGAGCGACAGCGGTCGCGGAGTTTCAAGAACCCGCGCAGAACGTAGAGGTCCGCCGTGATGGCGGCGAACAGGGAGTGGAAGACGTTCTGCGTCGCCGCCCAGCCGTCGGTGTTGACCGTCTGCGCAGCGTCGCCTGCGGGGTTGGGCGCTGCTCTGGAACTTCCGCCCGTTTGCCCCCCGCAGCGGCCGACTGCGCCCTCACGACAGCCCGGCCCATCGGCTCAATGGTAAACGCGACCGCGAACACTGACTCCACAAACCGATGGGATGGCCTCCTCCTCTCTGATGGGCGACAGAAACCAGATACCTGCAATCCGGGTAGAGTCAGGGAACTCGACATCCGAATGGAATCCCGGAGGTCAAGGAGAGGGCAGGGGCCGTCGCCATGCCGTGAACGGACGGCTTGCCGCCGAACGCTGGATTCAGTAGAAGCAGAGAGGTGGGTAGGCAGCGGAACAGAGCGAGAATCTGTCACGCGATGTCACTCTCGACGGAAGACATGCCCTTCGAAGACTCAGGGACGTGGCGCCCGGAGTCTGCTCCTCACTCGCCACGAATCACTCATCACTCACTACTTTTCAGGTTCCCCATGTCATCGTTCAGCCGGATCGCCGTGATTCTCCGTGACGGGCAGCCCGGGCAGACCGTCGACGTCCGCGGCTGGGTGCGGACAAAGCGCGAGTCGAAGGGGGAGTTCGCGTTCCTCGAAGTCAACGACGGAAGCTGCTTCGGCAACCTGCAGCTCATCGTCGACGGAAACGTCCCCGACTACGCGGCCCTGATGAAGGAGATCGGGACCGGAGCGAGCATTCACGCCGTCGGCGAAGTGAAGGAGTCGCCGGGCAAGGGGCAGCGGATTGAAGTCCACGTCCGTTCGCTGCGGGTGCTCGGGACGGCCGATCCCGCGACGTATCCCCTGCAGAAGAAGGGGCACAGTTTCGAGTTTCTGCGAGAGAAGGCGCACCTGCGGGCGCGGACGAATTCGCTCGGGGCCGTGGCCCGCGTGCGGAACGCGATCTGCTTCGCCATTCATGAGTTCTACCAGTCCCGCGGCTTTCTGTATGTCCACACGCCGGTCATCACGACCAGCGACTGCGAAGGGGCCGGGCAGCTCTTCCAGGTGACGACGCTGGATCTCGCTCGCCTGGCGGCGCTCAAACAGGAACAGGGGAAACCCGTCGAGATCGATTACGGCCAGGATTTCTTCGGCAAGAAGGCCGGGCTCACGGTCAGCGGTCAGCTCGAAGGAGAAACCTACGCCTGCGCGCTGGGGGACATCTACACGTTCGGGCCGACATTCCGGGCGGAGAACTCCAACACCACGCGGCATCTCTCCGAGTTCTGGATGGTCGAACCGGAGATGGCCTTCTACGAGCTCGATGACAACATGCAGCTCGCCGAGGACTTCGTGAAGTTCGTGATCCGGGCCGTGCTGGAAAAGTGCCCGGACGATCTGAAGTTCTTTAACGAGCGGATCGAACCGACGCTGCTGGCGTCGCTGGAGAACATCGTTTCGCACGAGTTCATCCGGCTGACTTACACCGAGGCCGTCGACATTCTCGAAAAGTCCGGCCGGACGTTCGAGTATCCGATCGCGTGGGGCAAGGATCTGCAGAGCGAGCACGAGCGGTATCTGACCGAGGAGCACTTCAAGCAGCCGGTGATCCTGACCGACTACCCGCGGGCGATCAAGTCGTTCTACATGCGCTGCAACGCAGACGGGAAGACAGTCCGCGCGATGGACGTGCTGGTGCCGCGGATCGGCGAGATCATTGGCGGCAGCCAGCGCGAGGAACGCTACGACGTGCTGGTCGACCGCATGCGGGAGTCGCACCTCAATCCCGACGACTACTGGTGGTACCTGGAGCTGCGCAAATACGGCACGGTCCCCCACAGCGGATTCGGCCTGGGGCTGGAGCGGACGGTCCAGCTCATCACCGGGATGCAGAACATCCGCGACTGCATCCCGTTCCCGCGGACGCCCAAGAGCGCCGACTTCTGAGCGAGATCGTTCCGGTCAGGCGACCGAAGCCTGAGCCGGCGGTTTGAAGTGGCCGTCGTCGCTGACGTCTTCGAAACGGACGGCCATCCGTTTGGAGATGCCGGACTCTTCCATCGTCACGCCGTACAGGACGTCGGCGACCACCATCGATCGTTTATGGTGGGTGATCATGATGAACTGCGTCGAACTCTGGAACTCGCGGACGACCGAGGTGAAGCGTTCGACGTTGGCTTCGTCGAGGGCCGCATCGACTTCGTCGAGGATGCAGAACGGGCTGGGTTTGGCTTTGAAGATCGACATGATCAGGGCGATGGCGGTCATGGTCTTCTCGCCGCCGCTCAGGAGCGAAATGCTGCGCAGCTCTTTGCCCGGGGGGCGAGCCTGGATGTCGAGGCCGCATTCGAGAATGTCTTCGGGGTCTTCGAGGATGATGTCCCCTTCGCCCCCTCCGAAGACTTTGCGGAACAGATCCTGGAAGTTCGTGCGGATGACTTCGAAGGTCTCGGCGAACATCTTCCGGCTTTCGACGTTGATCCGCCGGATGATGTCTTCGAGCGTCTGTTTGGCTTCGACGAGGTCCTGGAGCTGGGCGCTGAGCTGCTGAAAGCGGGTTTCGAGCGATTCGAGATCGCGCAGGCTGTCGGTGTTGACGCTCCCCATCATCTTGAGCTTGCGTCGCAGCCGGGTGACGTGGGCGTCCAGCTCCGGGCGGACTTCAGAAAACGGCGGCGGCTCGGCGCCGTCGAATTTGCGGGGATTGTGAGCCGGTTCCGGCCCGGCGTCTTCGGCGTGCTCGTCCACGTGGTGCCGGCGGTCTTGGGAGGAGTGCCGTTCGTCGAGATGCAGCGCGTAGGCGGAGACGCCCGACGCCGCGACGTCCTCGAGCTTGACCTGGTACTCTTCGTCGAGTCGCTCGGCCAGACTTTCCAGAGCGTGTCGCATGTCGCGGAGACGGATTTCGTCGGCGTGCCGGCGGTCGGCCAGTTCGCGGCGCTCCTTGCGCAGCGCCAGCTCCGCTTCGACAAGCCGGCTGCGGCGCTGGCGGAGCTCTCGCTTCTCGGCGTGGAGCGCGGCGGCTTCGATCTGCACGGTTTCCGCGGCGAGATACTGCCCGTTGACGGCGTCGCGCGTGTTCAGAATATGCAGAACCGTCTGCCGCCGTTTCGCGACGGCGGCTTCAAGTCGACGTTCGGCCTCGTCGCTCTGCAGCGATCGCTGGCGGACTTCCTCCTCAAGCCGTTCGCACTGTGCTCTGAGGGCGTCGAGTCGTTCGCTCTGTTTGACGAGATCGAGCTGACGGGCGGCCCGTTCCTGTTCGAGACCCTGCGTCTCCCGCTCCGCGGCGACGAGCTGCTCCTTGTGGGCTTCGAGGTCCTGCTCCAGCGCGGCGGCATTCGCCGCCAGCTCTTCCGCCTGCTGCCTGACCCGTTGGACGTCGAGTTCGCGGGCCGCGAGCTCCTGACCGGCGAGTTCGAGTTGTTCGGCGTGATGCCGCCGGTCTCCCTGCAGTCGGTCGAGATCCTGGTCGCAGGTTGTGACTTCGGCACGCGCTTCAACCATCCGGGCCGTGGCGACATCGACGGCGGACGCCGCCGCTTCGAGTTCACCGTCGGCGGACGTCAGCGAGCGGAACACGCCTTTGAGAGATTCTTCCTGCTCGGCGATCTGCCGGTCGAGCTGAATGAGATCATTCTTGATTCGACGAAGCTCGCTCTTTCGTGAGAGCAGCGCCGTGTCGCTCCGGACGGCTCCCAGATGTAAGGACCCCTCGTGTTCGAGCACTTCGCCCTGGAGCGTGACGAATCGGCATCCGCTGCCGGGACCGGTCGCGAGGCGCACGGCATCGTCCAGAGTTCCCACGACCCAGGTGTCGGCGAGGACGGCGGCGGCGAGGCCCAGGATGCCGTGATCGCCGGTAATCAGCTCGTCCGCCCGCGAGATGATCCCTGGAAAACCGGTCAGGTCCGGCAGAAGTGCGCTGTTCAACTCCAGATGCAGGAAATCTTCGCCGCGCAGCGTGGGAGGAAGAGGTTCGCCGGCAAGTCTGTCGGGAATCGCCAGAAAGCCGACGCGCCCGGATAATTGTGCCGCGCCGGAGCGGAGATAGTCCAGCAGCGGCTGGTACTCCCGGAGGACGATGAGTTGCGACCGGCTTCCCAGGGCGACTTCCAGCAGCGCGGCGTGCTCCAGGTCGACGTCGAGCAGGTCGGCGACGCCGCCGATGACCGTGTTCCACGGGGGGAGATCGGAGGTCCGGGCGCGCGAGAGAATCTCTTTGACGCCCAGATTCAGGCCCTCCTGGCGAAGTTCGAGATCTTCGAGCAGGCTCTTCCGGGCCAGCGCTGCACTGCGCTGCTCGCGATCGGCGGCCAGTCGCGACTTGAGATCATCCTGCGCACCGACAAGCTGCGAACGCCGGCTCTGAACATCGCGGAGCGACTGCTGCGCGGCGGCCAGGCCGGTCTGCGCGGCATCGAGGCGCTGCTGGTGTTCGATCCGATCCGCCTGCAGGCGGGCGATCAGTTCGTCGAGATGTTCGAGCTGGCCGGTCACCCTCTGCTGCGAGTTCTGCAGCGCTTCGAGTTGCGCGTGAAGCGTCGCGAGCTGATTGGCGATGCCGGCCGACTGCTGGACGATCTGTTCGCGTTCCGTCCTGCGGGCTTCGATCCGCTCGCGCAACTGGACGAGCTCCGCAGCCCGGCCCTGCAGCGTGGCGTCCCGCTCCGTGACGCGGACCCGCGTCTCGGCGTACTCGGCTTCGACTTCCTGGAGCCGACGGTGTTGCAGTTCGATTTCTCCGCGGGCGTCGCTCGTCCGGCGGCGGAGGTGGGCCTGCTGTTTCTGCAGACGCGTCAGCTCGGCTTCGAGCTCCTGCAGCCGGGCCGATTGAAATTGAATCGTGGCTTCCTGGCCGACGATGGATTCGCGGACTGCCGAATTCCGGCGGTCGACGGTCCGCAGACGATCGTCGAGGGCGGAGATCTGGTGATCGAAAGCGGCTTCCTCCGATTCGATGACCTTCTGCCGGTCGGTCAGATCCTGGAGGCGTCCCTCGGATTCGGCGAGGGCAGCGTCGACAACCGAGATCTCCGCGGTGAGCTGCCGATAGTCGTCGCCCGCCAGCCCCAGCCACCACTTCTTGAGATCCTCGCTGACTTCGCGATACTTGACCGCCTTGGCAGCCTGGCTGCGGGTGGAATTGAGCTGCGCTTCGACCTCGTCGACAATGTCGGTCAGCCTGAGCAGATTCTGCGCGACCCGTTCGAGCTTCCGCTGCGCGTCGAGCCGCCGCGCCTTGAAGCGGCTGACGCCGGCGGCTTCTTCGAAGACCAGCCGTCGGGCGGTCGGGTTGGCCTGCAGGATCTGGTCGACGCGCCCCTGTTCGATGATGCTGTACGCGGCGCTCCCGGCGCCGGTGCCGAGGAACAGGTCTTTGATGTCTTTCAGCCGGGACGGAGCGCGGTTCAGCAGATACTCCGCGTCGCCGTTGCGCCAGATGCGGCGGCCGATGTGGACTTCCTGCGCGTCGATCGGCAGCAGGCCGGACGAATTGTCGTAAGTCAGCGTGGCTTCGGCGAATGCGCTCGGCTTGCGGCTCGAAGAGCCATTAAAGATGACGTCGACCATGTCCTTGCCGCGGAGGCTCTTGGCCGACTGGTCGCCAAGAATCCACTTGAGCGCGTCGACGACATTGCTCTTGCCGCTGCCGTTAGGACCGACAACGCAGGTAATGCCCTTGGCGAAGTCGAACCTGGTGCGGTCGGCGAAGCTCTTGAAGCCGAACAGTTCCAGTGACTTCAGCATGACGGGGTCCTGCCGCCGGCGGCAGCCGACGGCCCGCAGACCGGCGAGAAGACTCGCCGGTCGAAGGAATCGTTTCCAGGGGTCACGGTCCGAGCCCGGTCGCTCAGAATCTCTCGCGGAGTCGGGGAATCAGTCCAAAGGGTTTCTTCTTGGCGTCGTCGCTGTCGACCTTGTCCGCTGCCGGCGCAGCAGGGGTTGATGGTTTGTCGGAATTTGCCGGCTTCTCGTCTTTCACGGCGACCGGTTTTGTGTCGGCCGGGACGCTGGCCTGGACCCCCTCCGAGTCGGCCCAGTCTCCGCTGCCGCTCCCTTCCCGCTCGGCCTTTTCGTGGTCGATCGGAAAGAGATTCGGGGCCATGTGATCGCGACCGATCTTCGTCGGCTTTGCCGGTTTCTCCAGCGTGCTCGGTGCGTCGGCGCTTCGCGGGCGGTTGTAGACGCGGCCGGCTTCCGGCAGAGCATCTGTCGCAAGGCGCGTCGCGAGATTCCGCTGACGGGACGCCTCCGACAGCATCTGAACCACGTCCGGATAACGGGCCCCGAGTTCGACCGCGGTCCGAATCACCTCGGCGACGTTGAGCGAGACCTCCTTACGCTGGTCGGGGCGATTCGCCTCGAAGCGGACCACAGAGGCGGTTTCGCTGCCCGGCTGCGCGGTGATCATCACGTTGCGGCCGGCGGACAGCAGCAACGGCGTGGCGAACTTCTGGTCCGCACCAAAGATCACGACCTCGGGACGCGTGCGGAGCGTGATATGAACCATCGGGTCGCCGCTCGTTTCCAGCACGTGCAGGACGAAGTGAAGCTGGCGGTCTTTCTGAGCCTCAATGTCATCCGCCAGCAACGGATCGATCGGCTCCAGCATCGGTTCGCCGCGGATAAACGGATCTCTCCGGTCGAGCGTCCAGAGCGCCCGGAAAGCCCCGTAGCGGAGCTCTTCACTGTTCTGACTCATCAGCTCGCGAAGCGCCATGTGGGCGTCGGCGTCGTCGATCGTCGACAGAGCGGCGAGCGCAAACACGCGGAACGCCGGTTCCTCGCGGGCCGCCTGGGCAAGCACCGGAATTCCATCCGCTTCGCCCAGGTAGGCCAGGGCCATGGCGGACTGGAACTGACATTCCAGCGTCGGCGCCTTCAGAGCGGCCTTCAGCAGCGGGACGGACGCGCCCCCGATCGCTTCGAGCTGCAGCGCCGCCTCCTCCGCCGTTTCGGGCTCGAACAGTTCTTCCTGCAGCCGCTGCATGCGAACTCGCTGCGCCACGGGGCTCTCGGCGAAGGCGATGTGCTTGATGACTTCGAGGTATCGCGGATAGTTGTCCTTGTAGCGGGGTTGCAGTTCGAGTGCGATCTTGGCGTCCGTCTTGGCGACGGCCATCGGCTTCTTAATGCCGTATTTGTCGTAGTCGTGAAACCGGGTGCCGACGGCGTTGGCGATACGCGACGAGTTGCGGACGCTGCGGAAGTCGTTGCGCAGGTTGATGGCCAGCTCGCGACTCCGGGTCAGCATGGCGCCGGCCAGCACTCGTCCGCGCAGCATCTGCGATGCCGCCGTCTTTTCGCTGGGCATGGCGACCCCGGCCGCCAGGACAGGGCCTTTCGCCCGGGCGTACGTATGACCTTTCATCAATCCCTGTCCGGGGACGAGAGTCTGTTCGGTCAGATGGCACTCCATCAGCCACCCGCCCGCCAGGCTCGTCGCATTGGCGCTCTCCGGCGCGATGACTTCCACGTCCAGCTTGTCGCCGGGCTGCAGCAGCGGCGGCAGGTAGGTCCGCACAACGACCAGGGCCGTATTCGGCGATGCAAGAATCGTATTGGGGATGCGGATGTCGTGGCGCTTGAGTTCGTCCAGGAGCATCGTTCGATAGGCCGAGGGGGCCGGATCGCCGCCGGTCCCGGGGAGATCCACCACCAGGCCCACGCCGGTCAGGACCACCGGACCGTATCCCTGGAACGTCGTGTGCGCACCGACCAGCGTGGTCTCCAGATTCACGCCGCCTGCCGGACGCTGTGCAGGGGGTGCGGCCACGGAAACGGCCCCTGCGGTCAACAGCGTGACGGCGCAGGCCGTAGTCAGCCAGATTCGAGCGGGATTGGAGCTGCGCATGGCCGGGCGATTCCTTTCGCCTACCCGATCCTGCCGCTCGCGCGCCAACCCGGCGCGACGGTTGCGGAGGACCGGAACATCCTGCAGACGTGTTGAGAGAACTTGGGGAGGGAGGAACCATAGGTCTTGAGGCCGGGCAGCGTCAAGACGAGGTTCTGCGCGTGAAATGGCGTCGTCGTGAAACACGAGTTGGCCAGGACTCGCGTCGACAAACTGAGGCCCCACGCGCCGACGCCGCAGGGGGGGGGCGTCCGGATCGCATACGGTCGCGATCAACACACGGCAAAAGCTGCAATGGGCTGGAGCAGCGCCGGTCAGTCGACGAAAGCAGCCGCCGGTCCCGCGGCGGGACTGGCGGCTGTCACATAATCGGGGCGGCTTCTCTGCGGGGAGCTAACGGAGCTCGAAGTCCGCCGGCTTGAGGCCCTTCTTGTGACCTCCGAAGCTGAAGTTGGTCGGCTTGTAGTCGCCGACAAGATCGACCTTCGACTTCGCGGGAATCTGTTCCTCCATCCCCAGCCCCCAGTAGCAGGCGTTGACGAGGAGGCGACGGACCCCTTCGCTTTCCAGATCGTTGGCGGCGCCCATCGTAGTCGTAAACGTTCGAGCGGTCTTGCCCGACTGTCCCGTGTACGATTTCGTCCAGGCGACCGGCATCATGGGAGCGTTCTTGGGACCTTCCACCGGCGAGTCGGTCGACTTCATGCCGGACAGGACCTGTCCCAGGACCAGTGTCTGCGCGTCGCCCGGCAGCGGCAGGTTGATGCCGTAGACGTCGGTCGGCCCCCAGATGTCGCCGTCCTTGATGCCGCGCAGGATGGGGTTGTCGGCGGCCCCCGGAGCGATCAGGCCCCGCGTGCTCTCTTTGCCGTGGTGACCGTGATGGCTGACCCAGGTCTCGCCGAGAACCTGCTTGCCGAAGCCGCCGTCCCATGCCTTGCTGTTCCACGAATACTTTCCGTACTTGCGGTCGGCGGGAATGTTGAAACCGTGCGTGGCGGTTCGCATGGCGACGATCGGCCTGCCCGACTCGATGTACTCGACGATCGGCGCCATCTGCTCGTCCGGAAGATTGCGGAACCGCGTGGCGATTACCAACAGGTCGGCGGTCTTGAGGGCTTCGGTCCCCGGAATATTCGTCTGGAAATCGGGCTTGATCTCGCCCGTCGCCGGATCGATGGGAAACAGCACGGTGCACTTGAAGCCGTGCTGGAGCGCCAGGATCTTGCCGAGCTGCGGCAGCGCTTCTTCCGAACGGTACTCGTCGTCCCCGCTCAGAAGCACGATGTGCTTGCCGCGCCCCGGTCCGGACTGCCCCTCGTAGACGACCCACGGATCGGCGGCGAAAGTGACAGACGTCAGCGTCAGCAGAACCGCACAGACAGAAACCGACAATCGCATGTTGCTCGTCCTGGGAGAGAATTCGAACGGTCGCCCGGCTTACTTGCGCGGTGCGGCGGTCAACTTGATGCGGTCCGCGGTTCCCGCCGCGCCGACGCTGATCGGAATGCGATAGTACGCAGTGTCGATCTTGCACAGCCCGCCTACGCCGTCGCGACAGAATGGATAGGTCACGGCCAGATGCAGGACCGCCGATCCCGATTTCGCCGCGAGCGGGATTTCGAGCGTCGCCGCGGCCTCGCCGGCCTTGGCTTCGGTGCGAACATTCAAGCTGTCATCGGAGATGAGCTGCTGTCCGTCGTCGACCGTCAGGCGATAGCTGACCGGCGCGAGCTTGTTGAGTTTGTAGCCTTCGGGAAGCAGAAACTCGACGTCGATCGCCAGCGCGCTGGCGGCTTTGACCGACTGCTCCTCCACCTGCTGCTCGTCGCGGGGCATGCTGGCGGAAGGTTCGCCGGCAGGGGGAGCGGGCGGGGTCAGGCCGGCGATCGGGAGCTCCGCAGCGGCCTTGGTTTTCAGATCGATCAGCACGATGCGATGGTTATTCGTGTCCGCGACATACAGCTTGTCTCCGGCGATCGTCAAACCGGCCGGCTCAGCAAACTGCACGGGATCTAGGCCGCTCCCCGCCTTGCCGGTTCCCAGCCAGGTCTCGACCCGTTTGCTCTTCAGATGGACCTGTCGGATCTTGTGGTTGTAGCTGTCGGCGACAAGCAGATCGCCGTCGTAGTAGGCGATGCCGAGAGGATGCTGCAGCCGGGCTTTGAGCACCGGGCCGTCGATGTCGCCGAACTCGAACAGAGAGCGCCCGTTCGGCAGACCGGAAGTGCCGGCGACGGTCGTGACTGCGCCGTCGGGCCGGTTCAAGTTGTTGACGGCGCGCGTGCTGATCCGGCGGATCGAAGACCCCTCGCTGTCGCATACGTAGAGATAGGCGCCGTCGGTCGCCAGACCGGAGGGTTGGGCGAGTGCGGAGTCCGCCAGGGGGCCGTCGGTGATGTCTTCCTTGCCCGACCCGGCATACGGTTGAATGGACTGGCTGCCGAGTTTGTGCGACCAGATCTGATGCGGACCGGCCATTGCGATGTAGAGGACGCCGTCGATCGGCAGGAGATCCCAGGGACTGTTGAGAGCCGTTTCGAGGAGCGGACCGCCGCCGGCGCGGAAGCTGGCCTGCTGGCCGGTTCCCGCCAGAGTGCTGACCGTCTTCGACTGCAGGTCGATTGTCCGGATGAGGTGGTTTTCGGTGTCGGCGACATACAGCGTGTTGTCGATGAGCGCCATTCCCTGGGGATGGTCGAACCGGGCCTCGGAATAGCCGCCGTCATTGCTGCCGAGGAGGCCGTTGCCGACGACGTCCTGCAGTTTGCCGTCGAGTCCGGCGATGACGATGCGGTTGTGGTTGCTGTCGGAAATGAACAGCCGGCCGCCGGCGGGGTCCGCCAGCACTTTGCCGGGGAATTTCAGGGGTGTGGCGGGGGCGCGATGGCGTTCGAGGTCGAACCGTACCGGGGTTTCGTCGAGAGTGCCCTTTTCTTTGTGAAAGGCCACCAGCTTGCCGATGACGTTGTCGAGGACTTCGCGGTTGCCTTCACCGGAAATGTAGCCGCAGTAATAGCCCTCCGGATCGATCAGCACGAGCGTGGGCCACGAGCGGATTCCATACTTGCGCCAGACGGTCATTTCGGCGTCGTTGATCACCGGGTGTTCGATTTCGTAGCGCAGAATCGCCTTCCGGATGTTTCCGGTTTCTTTTTCGTTGTCGAACTTGGCGGAGTGGACGCCGACCACGACCAGTTCGTTGCCGTATTTCTTCTCCAGGAACTCCAGATCCGGCAGGACGTGCATGCAGTTGATGCAGCAGAAGGTCCAGAAGTCGAGCAGCACGACCTTGCCCCGAAGGTCCCGCAGGTTGATCGGTCCCGCCGTGTTGAGCCATTCCACGCCGCCGTCCAGATCGACGGCCTTCACGCGGTTCGGAAATGGGTTTTTGGCGTCGACTTCGGCCTCTCCATCCTGAGCGAACAGTGTCGTCGGACAGGCGAGCAGAGCGAGCAGAAGACTGAATGTCAGGAGCTGACGGAAAAGGCCGGAATTCGAGCGGGGCATGGCAGCGGACTCCCGGAAAGATCGCTGGTGGGAAAATCTGGCAGGGACGATGGCTGACGGAATTCCGACAATCGGCCCGGAAACCGCACCCGTCAATCGTATCAGAGAGGCGACATGGTTCCAATATGCGATGGGAATTCTCGCCGATCTGCGCAATCCGACCGGCGGGCGAATTCGTAGCCGTCGCCGCGAGACCGGCTGGTTTGGCGGCGTGCGCGGCCTTAGAATGCGGCGCGTCCGATTCTCATTCGAAACCGCACCCGGAGGCGTTATCCGCAATGGATCCGAAAGACATTTTCAGAATCGTGATGATCGTGATCAGCATCCTCGCGGGGCTGGTCGTGTTTGTCTCCATTGCGGTCTTCCTGGCCTTTTTCAAACTGTGGCTGCGGGCATTCGTCACCCGTGCCCGGATCGGTCCGTTCGCGCTGCTGTTCATGTGGCTGCGGAAAGTGAGCCCGACCGCGATCGTCGACGCCAAGATCATGTCGGTCCAGGCGGGACTGCGCGAGATCACGACCGACCGCCTGGAAGCGCATTACCTCGCCGGCGGCGACGTCCCCCGCGTTGTGCGGGCCATGATTGTCGCCCACCGCGCCAAGATTAAGCTCGACTGGAACACCGCGTCGGCGATCGACCTCGCCGGACGCAACGTGCTCGAAGCCGTGCAGACCAGCGTCGAGCCAAAGGTCATCGACTGCCCGGACCGCAGTACCGGGCGGAATACTCTCGACGGCGTGGCGAAGGACGGGATTCAGCTCAAAGCCCGCGCCCGCGTCACCGTGCGGACGAATCTCGAGCAGCTCATCGGCGGGGCCACTGAGGAAACCGTCATTGCGCGTGTCGGCGAAGGGATCGTGTCGGCGATCGGCTCGTGCGCGTCGCACAAGGACGTGCTGGCCAATCCCATGCTGATCGCCAAGACCGTGCTCAACAAGGGGCTCAACTCGCAGACCGCGTATGAGATTGTCTCGATCGATATCGCCGATATCGATGTCGGCGACAACATCGGCGCCCGTTTGCAGGCCGATCAGGCCGAGGCGGATATGCGGATCGCCCGGGCGAAGGCCGAAGAGCGTCGGGCCAGGGCGGTCGCCAACGAGCAGCAGATGAAGGCGCTCACCGTCGAGAACCAGGCCAAGGTGGTCCTCGCCGAGGCTGAAATTCCGCAGGCGATGGCGGCGGCTTACCGCGGCGGATTCCTGCGTGCCGAGAAGCGGGCGTAAAGGCCGGGTCTCGGGCATCGGGATTCGGGTCTCGCAGAAAAGAGCGGCGGTGATGCTGCTCTTTTCTGCATTCGATGGCTGCCGATGCGTGTGGTTCGACTCTACTTGATATTTCCCAGATTTGCTCCAGGGATGCCTCATGCTTCGCTTGCGCTGGTTGCTGCTGGTGGCGTTGCTCGTCTGCCGGGTTGCGTTCGTTTCGGCTCAGAATCCGCAGCTCGTGGCTGAGACGGAGCCGCTCACCGCGGCGGAGCAGCAGAAGCGGTTTCATCTGCCGCCCGGGTTTATCATCGAGCTGGTAGCGGCCGAACCGGATGTGCGCAAGCCGATGAACCTGAAGTTCGACGCGGCAGGGCGGCTGTTCTTCACCCAGTCGGTGGAGTACCCGTGGCCGGTCGCCGCGAACCGCCGGGGGCAGGACATGATCCGGGTCATGACCGACACCAACGGCGACGGCATGCCGGACAAGACGGAGGTCTTCGCCGATGGACTCAACATCCCGATCGGGATTACGCCGGTTTACGGCGGGGTCCTCGGCTTCAGCATTCCGACGCTGAACTTCTTCCCCGATCCGGAGGGGGAGCTGTGGGCGAATTCCCGCGAGGAGTTCTACGGGAACTTCGGTTTCCGCGACACGCACGGCATGTGCAGCTCGCTCAACTGGTGGATCGACGGCTGGGTCTACGGCTGCCACGGTTTTTCCAACGAGTCGACCGTCAAGGGGCAGGACGGCCAGCCGATCCTCATGTCCTCGGGAAACACGTACCGGCTCCGTCCGGACGGTTCGCACATCGAATACTACAGTCACGGACAGGTGAATCCGTTCGGCATGTGTCTCGATCCGCTGGGGAACGTCTACACGTCGGATTGCCACACGCGACCGGCGTACCTGCTGGTGCGCGGCGCCTGGTATCCGATGTTCGGCCGGCCGCACGACGGGCTGGGCTTCGGTCCCGAGCTGATGCAGCACGCCCACGGTTCGACCGGCATCGCCGGCGTCGTGTACTACGCGGCAGAGCAGTTTCCCGAGGAGTATCGCGACAACCTGTTCATCGGCAATCCGGTTACCGGACGGATCAATCGCGACACCCTGGAGTGGACCGGGTCGACGGCGAAGGCGATCGAGCAGCCGGATTTCCTGACGTGCGACGACCAGTGGTTCCGTCCGGTCGATATTCAGCTCGGACCCGACGGGGCGCTGTATGTCGCCGATTTTTACAACCGGATCATCGGACATTACGAAGTCCCCCTGCTGCATCCGGGGCGGGATCGCGAACGGGGCCGGATCTGGCGGATCCGCTATGTGGGAACCGATCCGAACAATCCCGCAAAGATCGACGTGCCGCCGGACCTGACGAAGGCGACGCAGGCCGGACTGATTGCCGCCCTCGGTTCGCACACGCTGCCGATCCGGGTGCAGGCGACGCATCAGCTCGTGCACCGATTTGGCGCCGCCGCGCTGCCGGAGATGGCGACGCTGGCCACGAACCCGTCGGCTTCTCCGTGGCAGCGCGTGCATGCCTTGTGGGTCGTGCAGCGTCTGGGGGGCCTCGACGAGGCTCTGGCGCGAAAGATCGCCGGTGATCCCGATCGGGCCGTGCGGGTGCATCTGGTTAAGGCGCTGGGGGAACAGGTTCCCTGGACGGAAGCGCGTGCGCCGCTGCGGGGGATTGTCGAAGAGCATCTGCTGAGCGACGCCGATCCGTTCGTGCGACGGGCGGCGGCGGAGTCGCTCGGCAAGGGCCTGGCGACTGAGTCGGTCCCGGCGCTGATCGCCGCGTGGAAGGGGGCCGATCCGGCGGATGCGCTGCTGGTTCATACGATTCGGGTCTCGTTGCGGGACGTCTTGCGGGCGCATCCGACCGAGCTGCCGAAGTGGGCGGCGGGGGATCGCGTGGCGGTCGCCGATCTGCCGCGGATTTCGGAAGTCTGCCTGGCGATTCCACAGCCTGAGGCCGGGCTGTTTCTGTTCGAACAGGCCCGACGGACCCCCTGGCCGGCAGGGCAGGCGCAGGATTACGTGCAGCATGCGGTGCGACACATTCCGGTCGAGCAGTTGCCGGCGCTGGAACGGCTGTTGGCAGAGCAGTACCGCGGTCAGTCGGACGAACTGCAGTTGCGGGTGCTGCGGGCCGCTCAGCGAGGTACGCAGGAGCGGGGCGGGAAACGCTCTCCGCTGCTGGAAGACTGGGCCGAAGGCCTGGCCGCCCGCTTGATCGCCAGCGACAACGAGGACACCCGGCGGGCGGGAATTGACGCCGTACGAGATTTGCGGCTGGCGAAGGCCGCGACGGAGTTGCCGGCGCTGCTCGCGACAGACGCGAAGTTTGGGGGACTGAAGCCTGGCGTGCTCGATGCGTTGGCGGCGGTCGGGCATCCGGACGTTGTGGCGCTGGCGACCGGAGTTATCGACGGATCACGCGATCCGGGACTGCAGCAGCATGCCGCGCAGGTGCTGAGTGGGATGAACCGGGAAGACAGCCGCAGCATTCTGCTCGACCGGCTGAAGACGGCGCCGCAGTCCCTGGCGCTGGCGATCGCCCGCGGATTGGCCGTGAGTCAGTCGGGAGGGAATGCGCTGCTGGCGGCCATGGAGCAGGGGCGGGCGTCGCCGCGATTGCTGCAGGACAAGACCATCGAAGAACGTCTGCGGGCGGCGCGAATCGGAGGGCTCGATGAACGGCGGAACAAGCTGCTGGAAGGTCTGCCGGCTGAGGATGAGCGGGTCGCCGAACTGACGAAGACCAGGCGGGGCGGTTTCCAGCAGGCGCAGCCCAGCATCGAGAACGGCCGGGCGATGTACAAGCAGCATTGTGCTGCCTGTCACCGCGTCGGCAATGAGGGGGGCAAGGTCGGACCGGAGCTGGATGGAGTCGGGCTGCGGGGGCTGGACCGGCTGCTGGAAGATACGCTCGATCCGAGCCGGAACGTCGATCAGGCCTTCCGGACGACCGTCGTAGCGATGGACGACGGCAAAGTGATCACAGGACTGGCGCTGCGCGAAGAAGGCCAGGTGCTGGTCATCGCGGACGAACAGGGCCGCGAGATCCAGTTGCCGCTGCAGGAGATCGACGAGCGGAAACTGGTGAAGCTGTCGCCGATGCCGGCGAACGTCGTCGAAAAACTGACCGAAGCCCAGTACTACGATCTACTGGCATTTCTGCTGACGCAGAAGGTGGCCAAGCCAGCCAAAGAGTAGTGGCCGCTCGACCGCTGTCTGACTTTGAACTCGTCTTCATTCCTTGAGATGCCACCATGATCGTTCGTCTGCTTGCGCTGCTGCCGTTGTGTCTGGTTTCGCTGTCAGCGGTTTGGGCCGACCATCCCACGCAGACGGGGACGCCCCGGCGGGTGCTGGCGGCGGACTACCAGAAAAAGCGGATCGCGCTGGTGAACGCGGACAACTCCGTCGCGTGGGAACGGCCGATCCGGGACGTCCACGACCTGCACGTCCTGGCCGACGGTAATGTCCTGTTTCAGACGACGTTTCAGGACGTCGTCGAAGTCGATCCGCAAGGCAAGGTCGTCTGGAAGTACGACGCGAAGCCGGCTGCCGGCGAACGGGTGGAGATCCATGCGTTTCAGCGGCTGCCGAACGGCTCGACGATGATCGTCGAGAGCGGTCGCGGGCGGATTATTGAAGTCGATGCACAGGGAAAGATCCTCAAAACGGTGGCGCTGAAACGGCAACATCCCGATGCGCACCGCGATACGCGGCTGGTCCGGAAGCTGTCGAACGGTCACTACCTGGCGGCCCAGGAGGGGGACCTGGCGGTCCGCGAGTACGACGGCGACGGCAAGGTCGTCTGGGAGTATGCCGCCGGTAAGCGGCTCTACTCGGCGATCCGCCTGGAGAACGGCAATACGTTGCTCGGAATGGGGGACGGCCACAGTGTGATCGAGGTCGACCCGGCGGGGAAGACGGTCTGGTCGATCGGCGAGCAGGAGTTGCCGGGGATTCAGCTCGCGTGGATCACGATGGTCGAGCGCCTGAAGAACGGCAACACGCTGATCGTCAACTGCCATGCGGGCCCGGAGAATCCGCAGCTTCTCGAAGTAACGCCCGACAAGAAAGTCGTCTGGACGTTCAAGGACTTCGAGCGCTTCGGAAACTCCCTGCCGGTGGCCCGCGTGCTGGATTGAAGATCTCTCACGGAGGTGAGAGGATTTCACGCGACGACGCCACGAAGAACTGACCTTCGGTCAATATGTTCGCAGCGTCTTCCGACTCGCGGCATCTTCTTTCGACATTCCGCCTTCGACATTCGAGATTTCCTCCCCCGGTCATCTCCACGTCCTCCGAGCCTCCGCGGTGAATCCTTTTTCTTCTCTCGCCCGGCGAGCTTGCGGCGACGGCGGCGTTTGCGGAAGCTGTTTCCGCTGTTGAAATTGTGAATCGCGCGAACCTCCTGCCAGAGCCCCGCCTCCCATGTCGTCCCGCCGCAGTCCGCTGCTGATTATCTTCTTCACCGTGTTCATCGATCTGCTGGGGTTCGGCATCGTCCTGCCTCTCCTGCCGCGGTACGGGCTGCACTTCGAGGCCGACAAGCTGACGCTCGGATTTCTGATGGCGTCGTTCTCGGCGATGCAGTTTCTGTTCGCGCCGCTGTGGGGCCGGTGGTCGGATCGCGTCGGCCGGCGGCCGGTGCTGCTGATCGGGCTGTTCGGCTCGACGCTGTTCTATTTCCTGTTTGCGGTTGTGACGCAGCGGGGGAATCTGGGGCCGATCTTCGGACTCAGCCCCGTCTTCTGGCTGTTCGTGACGCGGATCGGAGCAGGCATCGCCGGGGCGACGATTCCCACCGCTCAGGCCTATATCGCCGACGTGACCGACGCGAAGAGCCGGGGGAAGGGGATGGCGCTGATCGGGGCGGCGTTCGGCATCGGCTTCACCTTCGGTCCGCTGATCGGGGCGGCGTTTGTGCGTGCCGACAAACTCGACGCACCGAGCGCAGCGCCGGGTTATGTCGCGGCTGCGCTGTCGGGCGTCGCTTTTCTCTGGGCGCTGACGATGCTGCCCGAGTCCCTCAAGAGGGGCGTGGCCCCCGCTCCGGGGCGGAAGTGGTTCGACGTCAGCTCGCTGCGACGTGCCGTCGGCCTGCCGTACGTCGGCTGGGTGCTGGCCTCGATCTTTCTGACGACGTTCGCGTTTGCTCAGTTCGAAAGCACGCTGTCGCTGCTGACGGAGGACCGGGGCATCAGCGACCGGGGCAACTTCCTGGTGTTTGCCTACATCGGGTTCATTCTCACGCTGGCCCAGGGGTTTCTCGTCCGCCGGCTCCTGCCGAAACTTGGCGAGTTCCGGATGGCGACGATCGGCGTCGCGCTGATGTCATGCGGACTGCTGGGAATTGGGGCCGCGACGCTGCCGGAGAATCGCACGGTGTCGCTGGCGCTGCTGTTCTGCGTGCTCCCCGTGTGCGTCGTCGGGTTTTCCGCCACGACGCCGTCGCTGCAGTCGCTGCTGTCGCTCAACAGCGCCAGCGACGAACAAGGGGGGATTCTGGGAGTCGGTCAGAGCATTTCGTCGCTGGCCCGGATTCTGGGCCCGATCGCCGGGCTGGGGCTGCAGAAGTGGACCGTGGCGATGCCGTACTGGTTCGGGGCGGGCTTGATGGCGGCGGCGGCACTGCTCATCCTGACGTTGCGCGGCGCCCGGCAGGGGCACGCGGCTCACGGGACAGCGACGGAACCGACGGTATGACTCAGCTCAGCGTGAACCTCAATAAGATCGCCCTGATCCGGAACAGCCGGGGTTCGGGGATTCCAAGCGTCACTCGGGCGGCGACCACCTGCCTGCAGGCGGGGGCGGACGGCATCACCGTCCACCCGCGGCCGGACGAACGGCACATCCGCCGGTCCGACGTGCACGAACTGAAGGCGATGCTCGACGTCGAGTTCAACATCGAGGGAAACCCGCTCGAACCGACCTTCATGGAACTGGTCCGGACGGTGAAGCCGACGCAATGCACTCTGGTGCCGGACGCCCGCGATCAGTTGACCTCGGACCACGGCTGGCAGTTGCCGGCCGACAACGACCGCCTGCGACCGCTGATCGCGGAGCTGTCGGGCCTCGGCATCCGCGTGAGCCTGTTCATGGACCCGGTCCCGGAGCAGATGGCGCTGGCCCGCGCACTGGGGGCCGATCGCATCGAGCTTTACACCGGTCCGTACGCGGAGGAATTTGCCGCCGGGCACGGGGCCGAGTCGATTGCCCGCTACGCTGCGGCGGCCCGTGCGGCGCTGGAGGCGGGTCTGGGACTCAATGCCGGACACGACCTGAGCCTCGACAATCTCGGCCCGTTTCTGGAGGGCGTGCCGGGGATTCTGGAAGTCTCGATCGGGCATGCGCTGATTGCGGATGCGCTGGAGCTGGGGCTGCCGGAGACGGTGCGGCGGTATGCCGCGATCTGTCACGCGGGGCGTTGAGCGTCGAGCGTTGAGGAAGAATTGAAGAGCACAGTCAGGAATGTCTGTGCCACCTGAATTCACGTCGAGCAGGCGGCGGCTTCCAGTTCCCGCACAAACTCGTCGTAGCGGTCTTTGAGGATCCGGGCGAGGTCGGGCTCGGCGAAGACGCGGACACGTTTGACGAAGTCGTCGAACTGCGTGCGGGCAAGGGCGTCGACGACCGGCGAGACCTGGCCCAGCGGACGATAGACGCGGGCTTTGGGATCGTAGATCTCGACCCGGAATTCGACTTCCTTGTGGACCGGCGGCGCGTCGATCAGAACGTCGGTCGCCGCCAGCGTCCGGCCGGTCAGGCGTTCGAGGGCCGACAGCAGTTGCAGACCGACTTCGACGGTCTCCGCATACGGGCGGCCGGCGAGTGCCCGATACAGCTCCGGCGACTGGTCGGCGGTGAACTCAATGACCCGCTTGTGAAGCCGGCGTTTTGCTCCGAACAGACCTTCGAGCAGCGGGGCAACCGGCGTCCCCACGGCCTGCCTCTGCAGTTCGCGGATGACGTCGTATTCGGTCAGGCGGAACAGGGACTGCAGGTCGAGCTGGCGATGCAGCTCATAAAAACTGCGGGCGAACATGCAGGTCGCCGAGCGGACCGCGTGGTGCCAGTAGACCTCGCTGAACATCACGTAGCGGGCGAAGACCATCAGTTCCGCGGCGGTTTTTCCCTTGGCGCTGATCGCCAGGCCGTCGCCCGCCTCGTTCACCAGCAGGGACTGGATCAGCCGGCTGCGGTCGAAATTGCGTCCGTAGGGAACTCCGGCGTGCAGGCTGTCCCGTTCGAGGTAGTCCATCTTGTCGATGTCGATCGGCCCGGAGAGGATCGAGCGCATCAGGCGCAGGGCCGGGCTGTCGGTCTTCGGAGTGAGGACGTCGAGGACTTCGTCCGCGCGGATGTTCCAGTGCTGTTCCAGGGCCGCGGCCAGCTCGCTGCCGGGGCCGAGAAACTCGGCGGCGAAGGCCTCGTGCGGCGGCAGCTCCGCCAGCCCCATGTCTTCGATGGGATGGCAGAAGGGCCAGTGCCCAAGGTCGTGCAGCAACGCTGCGACCATCAGCACTTCGGCCTGGTGGGTGTCGACGACCTGGCTGAAGCGGGGATCTTTGCCGAGCTGCCAGAGATACCGCAGCGCGTTGTGGAAGACGCCGAGCGCGTGCTCGAACCGCGTGTGCGTGGCGCCGGGATAGACGCGGTCGGCAAGGCCGAGCTGGGTGATATGCCGGAGACGCTGGAATTCGACGGTATCGACGATGGCCCGCACCCGCGGCGTGAACGGCACATCGAGCTGCATGGGAATGCGGACGAGAGGCCCGCCCACCTGCAGGTCTGAAAGTTCGGGGATCTCGGCGTAGGGGTGGAGCATGGGGGGAGGGCCAAGTGCCGAGTGACGAGTGCCAAGAGTCAAGTGCCGGACGGGCGTGCGGACTTCGAAAGGCTATTCGTTTCTAGGTGGAAATGTCGAATGTCGAAGGCGGAATGTCGAAAGGAAGAGGTCACCTGTCGGCGATGTCCGCATCGCGGACTCCACTCACTCATCACCGACCACTCCTCACTTCTTCGTCTTGTCTGCGATACCCGAATCCCGAGACCCGATACCCGCTCTTCAGGTTGGCGCAAACAGCCGCGTCACGCAATCCGCGAGGATCTCGTTCTCGCAGTACGCGCCGGTGCTCGTCATCGTTTCCCAGAGGGCGGCGCCGGCGTCGACGGCTCGCTGCAGGCGCGGCGGCAGGCGGTTTGGATTGATTTCCGGGGGGGGCTGGCTGGCGATTTCGCGGGCCAGCGCCGCCGGGATGTCGTCGATGGCGTCGACCGTCGTGAAATCGACGAGGCCCACCAGCAAGGGGTTATACCGGCCGGCGATCAGCGAGCGGACGTCGTCCTTGTAGGCGACGGTCGGCTTGCCCAGCGTCCAGGCGATGGCGGCTTCAGAGACGGCTCCTTCGTCGGGAACCCGGCCGTTGAGGTTCCAGACCAGCGCGTCGCAGTCGACCACGACCTGATGGACGTCGAGGGCGAAGATCGCTTCGTGCAAAAACTGCCCGGCAACCGAGTGTTCCCAGCCCCGGTCGAGGAGGACATCAAGGACCAGCCGGAACTCCATCCCGTCGCGATGGGGCAGGTAAACGTCATAGCGGGCCGCTACGAGACCCTCGGCGATGGCGGTCATCTCGTCGCGCTCGGCCTGATTGAACAGCGGCCCCGCGCAATAGACTTTGAGACCTCGACCCGCGTCCGTCACGACTCCCTCCTGGATGTCCCGGCAATGATGGCTGCCGCAGGACGGCCCTGCAGCGGTGGGAGAGTATAGCGGGTGAAGCCGCGGGGAAGAACGGAGGGTGCATCGCGATCAGCCCAGCAATTCGGGCCGGACTTTCCCATCCCCCGCAATCGGATGCGGTCGACCCAGCGCGTCGGGGACCGTCGTCGTCTCCGCATAGCCCAGCAGGTGATACGCCGTCGCCTGCATGTCCTTGGGAGAGATCGGCGTTTCGGTCACGTCCCCGGCGATGGCATCGGTCTGGCCGACGACCCGGCCGCGGGCCATGCCCCCTCCCGCAAAGACCGACGAATAGGCTCGCGACCAGTGATGGCGGGCGCCTCCCTTGGGCTTCGAATCGATCTGGGGCGTCCGGCCGTGCTCGCTGGTGCAGAGGACCAGCGTCTCGTCGAGCATCCCGCGGTCGTCGAGATCGCCGATCAGGGCCGAATAGCTCTGATCGAAGACGGGCAACAGATAGTTCTTGAGGCGGGGGAAATGGTTCGAGTGGGTATCCCACACCGACGCACCATGCGGACCGAACGGGTCCCAGAAAACGGAGACGAATTTCGCTCCCGCTTCGACCAGCCGGCGGGCGGCGAGACACGACTGGCCGAACAGCGTCATGCCGTAGCGCTCGCGCAGGGCGGGGGATTCGCGGTCGACATCGAGAGCCGTGCGGATGCGGTTCGAACCGATCAATGACAGCGCGCGTTCGCGGTGCATGTCGTAGCCCGTCACCGCCGCGGCCCGATCGAGCTGCGGGCGGGCGGCGTCGAACTGCTGCAGCAGATGGACGCGGGCGTCGAAGCGGCTGGTGGAAAGTTCCGCCGGCAACTGGCAGCCGGGAGCGAGCTGGAAGCGGTCGGTCGACGTGATCCCGGCATGAGGATCGCGGACCTGCTCGGTCTGGCTGTCGGCGTTCAGAGCGGGGACGACGACCGTCCCCTGACCGGTGAAGTCGGTCCAGAACGGATCGTAGCCGTCGCCGAGGAAGGCCGAGTAGGGCCCGGCCTGCGTCGGGGAGCTGCCGCGGGCGCAGAACCGCCAGGGGAGCCCGATGTTCCGGGGGAGCGTCGGCGCCGGTCCCGACCGGCGGGCTTCCAGGTAGTCGACGATCGAGCCCATGAAGGGCCAGTGTTCGGGGGCGCGGGGATTGGTTTCCAGCGGAATGCTGTAGGTCGGCATCCCCGTCATCACGTAGGCGCAGCAGTGAATCGGATAGTCGTGGGTCATCGAGCGGACGACCGTCAGCCGGTCGGCGATGCGGGCGATCTGCGGCAGGCCTTCGCCGATCTGCAGACCGGGGACGGCAGTGTCGATGGCCCCCATTTCGCCCTGGATTTCCGACGGAGCGAGGGGCTTGGGATCGAACGTTTCGTGCTGAGGGGGCGAACCGAAGAGAAAAACGAAGATGCAGGCTTTGGCCTGCGGCCGGCCGCCGGCGACATCCGCTCGCAGAGCGCCGTCGAGACCGAGTCCCAGCGCGCCGACGCCGCCGATGTGCAGCAGGTCGCGGCGGGTGATGCCGGTGCAGAGACGTTTCGCCGAGCCATTCAGCCGAAGCATTGCCGATCCTCCGGGGGAAGATTGTCCCAGATGGAGCAGCCGGATGCCAGAGGGAAGGCCGGGAGCGGCGGGCAGTTCAATATCCGGATGCAGTTCATTTTCTGGACATGGCGTCGGCGCTCAACCAAACAGCTCCTCCCGCACGCGCTGCCGCTCGCGGTCGATCTGTTCGGGAATTGCTCCCAAGTCGCGCAGAATGGACTCAGTCATCGCCAGGGCCACTTCTCCTTCTCCCGAAAAGACCCGGTCCGCCCCCGCGGCGATCAGCTCGTCGTTTTCACGGAGATAGGCCGTCCGCACCAGGACGCGGAGCCGCGGTCTCAGCTCGTGAGCGAGGCGGATGATCTCGCGCGCGTTCGCCAGCCCCGACGCGCTCAGGATCAGAGTGCTGGCCTGCTGGATGCCGGCCGCGCGCAGCGTCTCCGGGTGCCCGGCGTCGCCATACACCGCCTCAATCCCCTGCATTCGCAACCGTTTGACGGTCTCCAGATTCATCTCGATGACCGACGCCTCGACGCCGTTGCTCTTCAGCAGCCGGCAGACCGTCTGGCCGACGGGGCCATAACCGACGACAACGGCACGTGCCGGCCGCGCCCCTTCGGTGCCCGGTTCGACAGCGGTCGCCGATTCCGGCCCAGCGATCAGGGCCGATTTTTGAGCCCAGCGAGTCAGACGAGGATTTCTGGCGCACCAGGCGTTCAACGGGTCGACCACGCGGTAGAGCAGCGGATTGAGCGAGATGGAGACGATCGCTGTGGCAACCACCGCATTCGAAATTTCCAGGGGGATGATTTCGAGATGTCTACCAAGCGCCGCCAGAATGAACGAGAACTCGCCGACTTGCGCGAGGGCCGCTGAGACGCCGAAGGCGACACGCGTGGGATAGCCCAGCGCGAGAACGATCACGACGGCGGCGAGAGGCTTGCCGACCATGACGATGAGCAGCGTGGCGAGGATCAGGACAGGGGACTGCACCAGAATCGTCGGCTCGAACAGCATGCCGACGGAAACGAAAAAGAGCACCGCGAACGCGTCGCGCATCGGGAGCGCTTCGGTCGCCGCCCGCAGACTGAACTCGGAACGTCCGACGACCATTCCCGCCAGAAATGCCCCCAGGGCCATCGAGACGCCGAACAGCTTGGTGGACCCCACCGCAATGCCGAGGGCGACCACGAGCACCGTCAGCGTGAACAGCTCTCGCGACCGCGTGGCGGCAACTTTCGTCAGCAGCCACGGGATCACCTTGCCCCCCAGCAGGAAGACCGAAGCCACCAGTACGGCAATCTTTAACCCCGCCAGGCCGAGCGCCAGGGGCATCCAGAGACCGTCTTCCGCCTGGTGACCGAACAGCGCCGGCAGCACGACCAGGACGACGACCGTAAACAGGTCCTCCACCACCAGCCAGCCGACGGCGATGTGGCCTGTTGGCGTATGCAGATCGTTGTTGTCAGCCAGCACGCGAACGAGCACGACCGTGCTCGCGACGGAAATCGCCAGACCGAAAACCAGCCCCGCGGTCCAGTCCCAGCCCAGGGCGCGGGCGATGACCGCTCCCAGGACGGTGGCGACGAGGCTCTGAAAGACAGCTCCAGGGATCGCGATCCGACGGACTGCCAACAGCTCCTTCAGGTGGAACTGCAGGCCGACCCCGAACATCAGCAGAATCACCCCCACTTCCGCCAGTTGATCGGCGACTTCCCGATTCGCCACAAACCCGGGCGTCGTCGGCCCCACCGCAATCCCGGCGAGCAAGTACCCCACGATCGGAGACAAGCCGAGACGCTGAGTGATGTAGCCCAGGACGAGGGCGGCGCTCAGTCCTCCCGTCAGCGTCAAAATCAGATCCAGATTCGCATGCATCCGAGGTCGCGCTCCTTCGTGTCGAGAATGGGACCGCCCCAAGAGACTCGACTGGCCGCCGCCGGGCAACCCAGTCGGACCTCAAAACTCGCGGTTCGTGCAGAAGCCGTAGCCCGACAACGGGTCAAGCCCCGTTCCGGATCGCAGATTTCGGCAGGGTCGAGTAGACAAATCCGGCCTGCCCTGCGCTCCTTGGAGTTATGAGCGACCCGGACGACGAACGGCGTCTCCTGGACCGGCTGGCCACGGGCGAACCGGAGGCGTTCGCGCAGCTCTACGAACTCTATGGCCCCCGATTGTACGGGACGGCCCTGGGTCTGCTGCGAAATCCGGACGCGGCTGAAGATGCTGTCCAGGACCTGTTGGTGGCACTGGTTCGGTCGCGGTCGGCATTACGGTGTGTGGAAAGCCTGCCAGCCTACCTGTTTTCGTCCCTTTTTCGCCGTGTACACCGGAGTCCCTCAGGACTGCGAATCACTCCAGCCTCGGAATTCGAAGACGCGACCGACCCCCGGCCCGGACCGCCGCTGCTGGCCGCCGGGCAGGAAGACCGTCAACGGCTGGCGGCGGCCGTCCAGTTGCTGCCGGAACCGCAGCAGGAAGTCCTCACACTCAAGGTCGACGGCGAATTGACCTTCACGGAAATCGGTGCGGTGCTGGGGATCAGTCCCAATACGGCCGCGAGCCGGTATCGCTATGCCCTCGAGCGGCTGCGCGAACTGCTGGCCGAAACGCGTCCCACGACGATTGAACCACGGAACGACGCATGATCGAAAACAATGACGACGGACTGGAGCAACAGCTTCAGCGGGACCGTTTGCCGCCACCGGCGAGCCTCCGCAGCCGGGTCCTGAAGGCGGTATCGCACGAGCTGCGGGCGCAACATCGTCAGCGACGCTGGAAGCAAGCCGCTGCCGCTGCCGCCATATTCCTGCTGTGGTGTCACGTTTCGTGGACCGCTGCGCTCGATACCCGCCCCGACGGCCTTTTGCTCACAGCGTCGGAGGTCGAGCGGGAGGCCGTCGGGCTGCGCAACTTGTTGCCGGATCTTCCGGAGGCCGAAGTTCGCCGGATGATCCTGATCCTGTCCGCCGGACAACCGGGCGGTCTCCGCTGAAACCAAGTTCGAGCTGCACTTGTCGAGCCCGCAGAAAGGGACGTGAATCATGGGGTTTCTACTGCTGTGGACCGAAGAGCTGGCACTCTGGCTGTTGCTGGCCGCGCTGTCGCTGGCGCTGGCCAGTCGCGTCCGACGACGCCTGCTGCGCTGGGGAATTCTGCTGATCGGAATTGGTCTCCCGGCGGCCGCAATCACAATCGTCACGCTGCTGTTTGGGGCTCTGGAGTCACAGCCCGGCCTGCAGGTCGGGCTGTTTGTCCCGCTGTTGTTGCTTCTGTTGTTTCTGCTGGCCGGCGAGATCGTTCTGTTGATCTGGGGGCTGCGCCGTCGCGCGGATGCTCCGCCGCGCGCCCTCCACTGGTCGCCGGGAATGCTCAGTCTACTCGCGGCCGGTGCGTTTCTGGCGCATCTGGTTACGCTCTCAACGCTCGATCTGGCTGTCCGTCAGCAGATGGATGTGCTGCGGGCCGAAGCCCGCGTGCAGGCCCAGTCGGTGGCTCCGCTTCCCGTTCAGAACCGCGACAACGCCGCCTTGCTGTATCAGGAGGCCTTCGACGGCGGCCTGCTGGACCCGAAGCCGGCGGCCTACGAAACCTGGCTCAAGGGTTTGTCGGACGACAAAGTGGAGCTTCGACCGGACGACTCCGAGTTTCGCGCATACTTGAAGCAGATTGCGCCGCTGTTGCGGCTGGTTCGCGCGGGAACCAGCCTTCCGGGTTGTGATTTTGGACGAGACTGGAATCGCCCGGCCACCTGGTTGTCCGGAGCGCAGAATCTGCGGGTGCTGGCCCGTGACCTGGCGCTGGAGGCCCGCGCCCGCGCCGCCGATGGCGACGTACGAGGCGCATTGGAGAATGTCCTGGCGATCCACCAACTCGCCGGACACGCTGGCGAGGAGCCGCCAATCATCTCAATGCTCGTCGCCTTTGCCCTGGATGCAATGGCGGCCGAGAGTCTGCAACAGATTCTGTCTCGTGATCCGGTCACTCCGGACGATCTGGCCGTGCTGGCCGACTGGCGGCCGACGCCCGCCACACGACGGCTGCAGCGCGCACTGCGGATGGAAGAAGCCTTCGGGGTGATGACCTTCTGCCAGGTGGCCGACTGGCGCGACATGGATGCCATTCAGGAGCCGCTGGGGCTGAACGGCTGGCCGCCCAATATCAGCCCGGTCTACCGAGTTTTCCTGCTCATCCAGGATCTTGAGATCTACCGCAGATTCATGGTGCGCTGGCAGGAGGCGGCGACGGAGTCGTTTGCGCAGCGCGAGGCGCTGGCGAAGCAGCTTTCCAGCCGGACGACCGCGGGGCCGATGGGGATTATGACGCGGTTGCTGCTGCCGGCGCTGGGGCACGTGCACCAGGCGGCCAGTCGGAACGAAGCCCATCAACGGCTGTGCCTCGCCGCTCTGGCGTGTCATCGGTATCGCCTGCGTCACGGCGAGTTTCCCGCCACTTTGGAATCGCTGCTGGAGGATCCCTCGTTTTATGTGCCGCGGGATCCGTATGACGGGCGGCCGTTGCGGATGGCACGCCAAGGGAAGTCACTGGTTCTCTACTGCATCGGTCCCGACCAGCAGGACAACTTTGGAACGCCGGTTGATGAAACTGGCTTGGGGCCAGGAGATCTCGTCTTCCGGCTGCGGGATCCGGCAGACATCACCGCAAACGGCGAACTTCCGGCAGATGCAGACCGTCCTGAATGACACCGAAGACGGAAGAGCTTCGGCTGCCTGACGGGGAGATTGATCGATTTCGCGACAATCCGGAATGGCGGAAGCGACGAATTCCCGGAAACCAAGTGTCCTTTGTGAGCCATTTCACGGAATCTTGAGCGAATCTTTGGCGATTTCACGCGGAGGGGAATTGGCAGGGCATGCCGGCGGATCGAGCCAGTCGGGATGGGACTTTGGATTCTTAACACTTGTATCCATAAGCAGTTGCGGTTGATTCTCGGGGAAATCGGTGTTTTTCAGGTCCTTGACCGACGTTCTCTGTGGTGTAGAATCCCAGCCGCGGCAGAGAGGTGCCCACGCACTCCGCCGCCTGCTTCAGACCTGCTAGAAGTCAACCCTGTATCAATCCGCCAGAGCGGCTCGGCCTGCCTGCGTTCCCTGATGTGTGAAGCTTGCTCAGTCGTTCCGTAAGGCGCCGTCGTTGACCCCGGTCTCCCCCGAAGAATTCAAAGAGCTGGTGCGCAGTCGCACCGACATCGTCCAGTTGGTGGGCGAGTCGGTGACGGTTCATTCCGAGCGGGGGGGGCGGATGTTCAAATCGCTCTGCCCGTTCCACGACGACCACAATCCGTCGATGCAGATCAATCCCGTGCGGCAGTCCTACCGCTGCTGGGTCTGTAACGAAGGAGGCGACGTCTTTTCCTTCGTCATGAAGCATGAAAACGTCGGGTTCAAGGAGGCTCTGGAGCTGCTGGCCCAGCGGGCCGGCCTGGAAATGCCCTCGCAGTTTCGGGATGCCAGACCTCCGGGTTCCCCGGAACGGCCTCAACTGCTGGATGTCGTGGCCTGGGCCGAACAGGAATTTCACCAGTTTCTGCTGAACGCTCAGGCGGCTCAGCGGGCGCGGAATTACCTGGAATCGCGGGGTTTCACGTCCGAGACGATCGCGCGTTACCGGCTGGGCTATCATCCGGACGACTGGGAATGGCTGCTCAAGCGCGCCTCCGGGCGGTTTTCGACGGAGGTGCTGCTGGCCGCAAAACTGGTCTCCGAGCGCAAATCGGGCTCCGGGTACACCGACTTCTTCGGACTGCTGGATCGGGTGCTGTTTCCGATCCGGGACGAGCGCGGGCGTCCGGTCTCATTCGGAGGGAGGATTTTACCAGACGCCAAGGATTCCAGCGCTGCCAAGTACATCAACGGGCTGGAGAGTTCGGTTTTCGCCAAGAGCAAGCTGGCCTACGGGTTAGATCACGCACGCGAAGCGATCAAGCAGACTGGAATGGTCTGTGTCGTCGAGGGGTACACCGATTGCATCAAGTGCCACCAGGCGGGCGTGTTGAACGTCGTCGGCACGTTGGGAACGGCCCTGACCGAACAGCACGTCACGATGCTGAAGCGGTTTGCACGGACGGTGGTGCTGGTGTTTGACGGAGACGAGGCCGGCGTGCGGGCTGCAGAGAGGGCAATTCCCCGCTTTCTGGCCCAGGACGTCGATTTGCGGATTCTGACGCTGCCGGAGGAGCTCGATCCGGATGAATATCTGTCGGCGTATGGGACGGCGGCCTTTCAGGAACTGATTCGCACGGCGCCGGAGGCTTGGGAATATCAGCAGCGGGTGTTCGTGGAACGTTTCGGGACGGAGAGTTCCGACGGGCGTTTGCGGGTCCTCGAAGGTCTGCTGGAATTGCTGGTTCTTGCGCCTGGGGTGGCAGGAACGGTCAAGGAAAACGCTCTGTTGAGCCGACTACCGGTCAGGCTCGGGATTGCCGAAGGGGAAATTCGCAAACGACTTGGAGAGTTGCGCCGGGTGCGGGATGGCCGCAGCGAAACTTCCCGCGTGCGGAAAGTCGCCGTAGATGGACCAGGTGACGGGGAGGCGCAGGTCGCGCTGCGGGAGGAGATCGTTTCCCTGCAGCGCAGTCAGCGGAAGGACGATCTGCTGGAGTGCGAATTATTGCAGGTCCTCTTTACTTGCCCCCCTATGATTGCAGAGGTCGTGAGTGAGATTGGAGCGGACGACTTTCGACGCGAACCGTGCCGGGAATTGTTCTGTGTCTGCTGCGACCTGTGGGAGCACGGGTTGCCGCCGTCGTTTGAGAAGGTGTTGTCGCAATTGGAATCGCCGCAACTGAAAAGCTTTGCTGTCTGGATTGACGAGCAGGCGCGGTTGCAGAATGTCGAATCGAAGCTGGCGCCGGATGCCGCCGGGTCCGAAGGGGCTGGAGCCCCGCCCAATTTGTTGCAGCGTGTGCTGGACGGTTTCCGATGGCGTCGCAAGCGTGAATCGCATCAGGCCTCGCAGGGTCGTCTTCTGGAACATTCCGAAGGCGCCTCGGGCTTGAATACCCAGACGCGGGAAGCTCTTCAGCGGGCCATGCAATTTCATCAGCAGCGTGCCGCGAAGACATCGTAAGAAAACAGTTTCCGGGGCCGGTTGGCGGCTCAACCGATTCTGCGAAGAGGCTGTGGCTGCCTCCTTCGCCGGACGACCCGGAAATGACTCGTATTTCATTTTTGTTTCCTCGGGAGGAGTTTCCGTGCACAGACTCGACGAGAGTTTGAACCAGTTGATCCAGCTCGGTCGGGGTCAGGGTTATCTGACGTTTTCGCAGGTCAACAATTACCTGCCGGACGAAGCGGTCAGTCCCGAGAAGCTGGATAATCTGCTGCTGGCGCTGGACGAAATCGGGATGGAGATCATTCCCGACGAGCGCGTCGCCAGGCACCAGGAACAGCTTGAGCTGAAGAAGGTCAAGGCCAAGCCGGTCCGTATTCGCGACCTGATTTCCGATGACAAGTCGAAGCGGATCGATGATCCCGTCCGCATGTATCTGACGCAGATGGGGGAAATCCCCCTCCTGACCCGCGAGCAGGAGATCTCTCTCGCCAAGAAGATCGAGATCACCCGCAAGCGGTTCCGCCGCCAGCTTCTCGAAAGCGATTACGCCCTCAAGACGTCGATCGACGTGCTGAACAAGGTTCACAACGGCGAGCTGCCGTTCGACCGGACGATCAAGGTGTCGGTGACGGAGGGGCTGGAGAAGAACCAGATTCTCGGCCGGATGCCCCACAACCTGAAGACCCTCGAACAGCTCCGCGCCAAGTCGATTGCCGCGTTCGAGAAGAAGGTCTCGCCGGACAGCACCGCCGACGATCGCAAGTCCGCCGACGACGAGCTCAAGAACCACCGTCGCAAGATGGTGACGCTGCTGGAAGAGCTGAGCCTCCGGACGCAGCGCCTGCAGCCGGTCATGAAGCGGATGGAGCAGATCTCCCGCCGGATGTGCGATCTGCAGAAGCAGATCGAAGGGCTCAAGAGTCTGCGGTCGGCCCGCGAAGAGCGCGCCAACCTGCAGAAAGAGCTTCACGACCTGCAGATGATGACGCTGGAAACGCCCGAAAGCCTCCAGAAGCGGATGGAGTCGATCTACGAGCGGTTCGCGGCGTACGAACAGGCGATGCGGGATCTGTCGGGCGGCAACCTGCGGCTGGTCGTCTCGATCGCCAAGAAGTACCGCAATCGCGGCCTGAGCTTCCTGGACCTGATCCAGGAAGGCAATACGGGGCTGATGCGGGCGGTCGACAAGTACGAATACCGCCGCGGCTACAAGTTCTCGACGTATGCGACGTGGTGGATTCGTCAGGCGATCACGCGGGCCATCGCCGACCAGGCCCGGACGATCCGCATCCCGGTCCACATGATCGAGACGATGTCCAAGCTTCGCAAAGTCAGCAAGCGGCTGCTGCAGGAGAAGGGCCGGGAGCCCACCATTGAGGAAACCGCGGAAGCCGCGGGCGTTTCGCTGGAGGAAACCCGCCGGGTGATGAAGATCTCCCGCCATCCGATCAGCCTCGATCGTCCGGTCGGCGAGAGCGAAGACAGCTACTTCGGCGACTTCATCGAAGACGACGCCACCGAAAGCCCGGTCAACGCCGCCACGCAGGAGATGCTGAAGGACAAGATTGAATCCGTCCTGAAGACGCTGACGTATCGCGAGCGGGAGATCATCAAGCTCCGCTACGGTCTGGGCGACGGTTACACCTACACCCTGGAAGAAGTCGGTCGGATCTTCAAGGTGACCCGCGAACGCGTTCGCCAGATCGAGGCGAAGGCGGTCCGCAAGCTCCAGCATCCCGTCCGCAGCAAGCAGCTCAAGGGTTTCCTGGATCAGCTCGCCGCGGTCGTCGCGAAGTAACTCGCAGTCAGTCTCTGCACCACGCTTTGACAGCCCGGACGGTCACTCGTTCGGGCTGTCGGCGTTTTGAGGCGGGCTTCGGGATTCGGGTATCGGGCTTCGCAGATAAGGCGAAGAAGCGAGGAGTGGCGCGTGGTCGGTGGTGAGTGAGAAGGGGGCGAGATGCTGACATTGCCAGCGATACAAGCTCTTCCTTTCGACATTCCGCCATTGTGAATTCCGCCGTTGTGATTCGTTGAGGCAGCGAATAGGGAATAGCCAGTCGCGAATAGCAGGAGAAGAGGGTTGATCACTGCTCGCCGGCTTCTGGCTCTCGACCGGCCTGCCGATTGCGGACTTTCCGTCGGTCCCCTACCATCATGGGTGCCTGCACCGGACGGCTGACGCCCTCTGTGCGAGTCAAATTCCTGAGGATGCTCGATCTGTGGCGAATCTCCAGGTCATCAGCGGCGGGCCGGCGGGCGTCTGGGAACTGCGCGGGGAGCGGACCATTCTGGGCCGCCATTCCGGGTGCGAGATCGTCCTCGACGACGGCGCCATCAGCCGCCGCCATGCGCAGATTCTCGAAAGTCACGGCAATTACTTCCTCGAAGATCTCCGCAGCCGGAACGGAACCGAGCTGAACGGCCAGCCGGTTCGCGGGCGAACCGAACTGCGCGACGGCGACGAGATTCAGATCTGCGACTTCCGGCTGCGTTTTGACGTTCACGGCAAACGCGCCGCCCGTTCGCGAGCCTCCGGCCGCAACGCCACGGCCGTTCGCGATCCGGGAACTACCGGCAACCGACCGGTGGTCCGCCTGGCGGAACGGGAGCCGGTCCCCGAAGACCACGGCTCTTCGATTCTTTCGACCTTTGAAGCGGGGGGCGAACGGAGCGAAGCCCGGCTGAGCGTCCGCCCGGAGACAAAGCTGCGGGCGATTCTGGAGATCAGTCGCCAACTTGGCTCGGTGCTCGAACTGGATGACGTCCTGCCGGTTCTGCTGAAGACGCTGCTCAAACTCTTCCCGCAGGCCGACAGCGGGTTTGTGCTGCTCCGCAGCGCCGAGTCCGACGAGCTCGAACAGCGGGCCTCAATCGCCCGCTACGAGGGGGATGACGAGGTTGTTCCCGTCAGTCGGACCATCGTCCGCGAAGCGATTCAGACCGGCCGGGCGATTCTCAGCGCCGATGCCCGCGACGACGAGCGGTTCGCGGCCAGCCAGAGCATCGCTTCGCTCCGGATCCGCACGGTCATGTGCGCTCCGCTGCTGGACGCGAACTCTGCGGCGATCGGCGTCATCCAGCTCAGCTCACGCGATCTGGGGCGGGCATTTACCGCGGAAGACCTGGATCTGCTCGCCAGCGTGAGCTGGCAGGCGGCCCTGGCCGTCGAGAACGCCCGCCTTCACGAAGATCTGCTCAAGCAGCGCGACCTCGATCGTGATCTGGAGTTCGCCACCCAGGTGCAGCTCGGATTTCTGCCCCATCAGCCCCCGGCTTTGCCGGGTTACGAGTTCGCCGACTACTACGAACCCGCCAATCGCGTGGGGGGCGACTACTTCGACTATGTTCAACTTCCGGACGGACGCGTCGCGGTCGCGGTCGGCGATGTCGCGGGGAAGGGCGTACCCGCCGCTCTCCTCATGGCCCGTCTGCACGCAGCCGGACGCTATCACCTGCTCAGCGCCTCCAGCGCCGCCTCCGCTCTGACGAATCTGAACGCTGAGATCGCCTCCAGCGGACTGGGCTACCGCTTCATCACACTGGCGCTGGCGATTGTCGATGCCGAACGTCACGAGGTCACACTGGCGAACGCCGGTCATCTGCCGCCAGTGTTTCGCCACGTTGACGGGTCCATCGAGCAGCCGGGGATCAAGGAATCCGGCATGCCGCTGGGCATCCTGCCGGATCAGCAGTTCCAGGAAATCCGGCTGTCGCTCGACGCCGGAGACACGCTCGTCTTCTACACCGACGGCGTAACGGAAGCGATGGACGCAGAGAACCGCATCTACGGCCGGGTGCGTCTAGGAGAGACTGTCGGTCTTGGCCCGCCGCGCGTGACCGATCTCGTCCCGGCGATCGTCGAGGACGTCGAGGCTTTCGGCGGGGCTCATCAGCAGCGTGACGACCTGTGCATCGTCGCCATTCGCCGAGTCCTCCCGGGGGAGCCAGTCTCGCAGCCGCGCGCCGCTGCACGCTGATGACGAAGGACTCCGCTCGCCGCGAGTGTGCTGAAGTCCCGGCTACGCGAGGTCGTTGAGCAGTTGAATCATGTCGAAAAACGGGGCGTACACGATCACTGCCAGCAGGCCGAAAAAGAACGCAATCGATAACAGCACAAAGGGCTGCAGCACCATGGCGAGCTTCGACGCCTGAAGCTGGACCCGCGCTGCAAAAATCTCCCCCGTGGCGCGAAGCATGCCGGCCAGTTCGTCGGGACGGTCGATCCACCGCATCAAGGGGATCAGATCTTCCGGTACGAAGACCGACGTCCGGGCGACGTCGGTGGCCGACTTGCCGGCTTCAATCCCCGCAGCCAGCGCTTCCGACCCGGCCTCAACCGGCGGACAGTCGACCGCGGCGCCCGCCACCCGCAGTGCCCGCGGCAGCGGCAGGCGGCACTCGATCAGCAACGCGCACAGATGGCAGAACTGGCAGAGCCGGGCGTAGCGGAACAACGGACCGATCAAGGGAATCGAGTAGTCCACGAAGCCCCAGAATTTGCGTCCGCCGAACAGTCGACTCGCCCCGAAAACCGCCAGCGCCGTGAGCAGAATGCCTCCGGCGAGCGGCGAGAAAAGCAGCCGCAGCCCGGCCAGCACCCGCAAGCCCAGCCCGCCAATCGGCTTGGCCGCGGTCTGGACGGTGCTGGGGGTCATGCCAAAGGTGTTCTGCAGCCCGCTCATTTCGTAATAGGCCGATTCCAGTCCTGGCCCGACGTACCACGCGAAGATCAGACTGACGCCGAGCGCGCCGAAGATCAGCACGCCCGGATACACGAGCGCCAGCCAGGCCATCCGCCGAACTTCGATCGTCTGCTGCAATCGCTGCAGGTACTCGCCCAGCACCAGCGGCAGCCGGTCTCCGCCAGCTCCCGCCGCCGCCAGTTCGCCGATGGCTGTCGGCAGCCCGGCCCGGTATTGCGGCAGCAGGTCCTCCAACGCTTCGCCCCCGGCGAGCCGGTCGCTTAAGGACCGGAGGGCGGCCCGCTGTCGACGGTTCGGCAGTTCGTCGCTGAGCATCCGCAAGGCGGACGGCAGGGGCAGCCCCGCCGCGGTGGCCTCTTCGACCATGCCCAGCATGCCGACGAAGTCCGACTCGCCCAGCGCGACCGGCGATGCCGCGTCTTCCTCCGCGAGAACTTCGAGGTCGGACAATCCGCTTTCGATCAGTGTCAGCCGGGCGGCCGCCGGGGAGTCCGCCTCGCAGACACCTTCCACGGCGTCGCCGGAGAGATTGAAGCCGCGATAGCGAAATTGCGTCATGGCGACTTTCTAAGAAACCGGTTCATCGACCAGATGATTGAGCAGATCGACCACGGGGAGTCCGAATGCCAGGCAATAGGTCAGGACGGCCAGCCCCGCCAGAATCGCGACGAACACCGGGGCCGCCAGTGTCGTCAGCAGCAAAGCCCGGCGCTCGGCGCGCTTGCGATAGACGCCCGCCACACGCCGGCACGTCGTTCCCGGCTCTGGGAGCGACAGTCCGGTTGTCATCGCCCAGCCCAGCAGCGCCGGCAGCCTCGAAACCGCATTCGCCCCGTCACGGGCAGACTGTCCCCGTTCGATCTCCTCTGCCAGCAACGGACCGGCGTATCGAATCCGTCGATCCGACGATGCCTGCGAGGCCAGTCTCAGCGCCCGCGGCAACGGAGCCTGATGCTCGACCAGCGTCGCCAGCAGTTCCAGAAACTCGGCGCGCGACAGGTTGGTGAAAATGCCGCCGATGCCGGGCGCCCAGATCAGGCCCGTCAGCAGGCGCAGTCCGTTCCCCGACGACAGCGGACCGGAGATTCCCGAGCTCCATTGACGTAAGCCGAAGACGACTCCCACGAAGAGCAGCCCCATCGGAACCCCCGGAATCCACCAGGCCGCTGTCTCGTAAGCTGCGGTCAAGACTCGCTGAATCGCGGTGACCGGCAACCGGAAAGTCTCCCACATGTGCTGCAATCGCGGGACGCACGCCACGATCAGGAGGGAGCCCAGCCCATACGCCACGGCGACGACGCACGCCGGGTAGAGCAGGGTGACAAACAGCGTGCGACGGATCGTGTCGTACTCTTCGGTGTAGCGAACCACGGTTTCGAGGGCTTCGGGCAGTTTTCCGGAAGCGAGGCCCGCTTCAACAATCGCCACATAGACCGGCGACAGTCCGGGCTCCTCGGCCCGCAGCGAATCCACCAGCGACTCGCCGTTCGCCAGCCGGGCGGAGACTCGCTCCACCACGAGGCGCAGTCGCCGAGATGATCCCCGGCCCAATTGCACGAGTCCCGGTTCCAGCGGCACCCCTGCGCGAATCAGCGCCGCCAGCTCCTGGTTGAAGTTCACCAGATCGATCAGCGTCAAGGAGTTCGCAGACATCCGAATTCGTCCTCAGTGGCTGCTGGCGGTTCCGGAGCGAGAATTTTCAGGAGTCGCGACAGATAGCCGCACAAACGCTTGAACGTGCTTCCATCGCTTATACTCGAAATCCCAGCACGCGGCGAATCTCGACCGCACTCGTCTGACCCCGCTCCAGGGCCTCCTTCGCCCGACTCGAAAACGCCAACATTCCCTCGGCGACGGCGCACTTCTGCAGTTCCACGGCGTCCGCTCCCGACAGGATGTGCGTTGCCAGCGCCGGCAACTGGTCCCGCAGCAGCTCGACCAGGAGCATCCGTCCCCGATATCCGCTGGTTCCGCAGGCCGGGCACCCGACGGCGACTCGACTGCGCGCGGCGGGAAGGCCCAGTTCGGCCGCCGCCGACTCGGACCAGACCGAACAGTCGCACAACCGCCGCACCAGCCGCTGGCAGACAATCGCCAACAGGGCCGCCCGCAGCAGGTAAGGTTCAATGCCCATGTCCCGCAGGCGGCTGATGGCCTCGGCGGCGCTTCCGGCATGAAACGTCGTCAGGACGAGGTGGCCTGTCAGCCCGGCCCGGAAGACTGTTTCCGCCGTTTCGGGATCGCGGATTTCGCCGACGAGAAGTACGTCGGGATCCTGCCGGAGCAGCGACTTCAGCCCGGTGGCATAGTCGAAGCCGTGAGCCGGCTGAATCGCCGACTGTACGACTCCCGGCAGGAGGGATTCTACGGGATCTTCCAGGGTGGCCAGGGCCTTGCTGTCGGCGAATCGCCGTTGCAGCTCGCGGAGACAGGCGTATGCCGTTGTGGTCTTTCCGCTTCCCGCCGGGCCGGCCAGGAGCAGTACGCCCGCGGTCTCGTGCAGCGCCTGCTCCAGGCCTTCAGCGACGTCGGCGGGCAGGCCCAGATCGCCGGGGAGCAAGTGCCGTCCCGAACCGGCGAACAACCGGACGACGGCTTTCTCGCCGAAAATGGTGGGAAACGTACTCAGCCGCATCTCAACGCCCGCGGGTCCCTGTTTGATGCGGCCTTCCTGGGGAACGTCCACGCGATAGGTCAGCAGATCCGCGAGCACCTTCAGCCGGGCCACGACATTCGTTGCCAGTCGGGCAGGAAGTTCGGCGGCATGCTGCAGAACGCCGTCGACACGAAAGTTGATCCGGACCTGCTCGGGGCCGGGGATGATGTGCACGTCGCTGGCGCGGACTTCGACCGCTTCGAGCAGCGTCTGCTCGACCGCCTGGGCGACAAACTGAGGATGGCGCTCGTCGAGGGTCTGCAGGCGCGCGGCCAGTCGGGAAAACACGGAGTGACTTTCCAGGAAACGAGTGTTGGGGCATTTCAGCATAGCGTCGCGGCGTCGCTGGCACCGTCGTCTGTCGTCGGACTGGCGAAATTCCGTTAGGATAAGGCCGGGAAAAGTCTCTACTGTTGAAAGCCTGCCCGCCATGCTCGCCAAACGGATCATTCCCTGCCTCGACGTTCACGCCGGTCGCGTGGTCAAAGGGGTGAATTTCCTGAATCTTCGCGACGCCGGCGATCCGGTCGAAGTCGCCGCCCAGTATGAAGAAGACGGGGCCGACGAGCTCGTCTTTCTGGACATCACCGCCAGCCACGAAGAGCGGGCGATCATTCTGGACGTCGTCCGGCGAACCTCTGAAGTCTGCTTCATGCCGCTCACCGTCGGCGGGGGGATCCGAACGCTCGAAGACATCCGCACGTTGCTCAAGGCGGGCTGCGACAAGGTTTCCATCAATTCGGCGGCGGTCAAGGATCCCGAGTTCGTCCGGCAGGCCGCCCTCCGCTTTGGCAGTCAGTGCATTGTGGTCAACATCGACCCCAAACGGGTCCGGCGTGACGGCCGGGAAGTGTGGGAAGTCCACGTCAAT
Organism: Planctellipticum variicoloris; assembly: GCF_030622045.1. NCBI lineage: Bacteria > Pseudomonadati > Planctomycetota > Planctomycetia > Planctomycetales > Planctomycetaceae > Planctellipticum > Planctellipticum variicoloris. The sequence continues at coordinate 7,228,604 of NZ_CP130886.1, forward strand.
GGCGGTCGGGTCCCGACCGGGCTGGAAGCCGTCGCCTGGGCGCAGGAAGTCGAGCGTCTCGGGGCCGGCGAAATCGTCCTGACGAGCATGGATGCCGACGGCACCCAAGACGGCTATGACCTGCCGATGACACGGGCCGTGGCGGACGCGGTCAGTATTCCCGTGGTCGCCAGCGGCGGGGCCGGTTCGCCTGAGCATCTCCGTGAGATTCTCACCGAAGGCCACGCCAGCGCGGCTCTGGCGGCCAGTATTTTTCACTACCGCACGCATCCGATCGACGTCACAAAACGGTATCTTGCCGAACACGGCGTACCAATCCGGTTTAACACATTGGCGGGCGCGTAGGGCAGGCTCCCGCCTGCCGAAATGTGGATTCCATGTCGTCATGCGGCAGGCCGGAGCCTGCCCTACGTTCAGCAGGAATGGACCATGCCGGGATTCAGTCGACGAGAAGCGCTGGCGGCAGCGGCCGCGGGAAGTTTCGCCAGTCTGGGGGGGCCGTTCGGACTGCCGCAGGCTCTCGCCCAGACGACCCCTGCCCAGGCTGGCGGCAGGCAATACGCGTTCAAGAAGTCGATTAACCTCTGGGCGTTTCCGTACCCGCAGCAGATGTCGCTGGAGAAATGCCTGCGCCTGGCGAAAGACGCCGGCTTCGATGGCATCGAGCTGAACTACGACCTCGACAGCGATCTCTCCCCCAAGTCTGGCACGCGCGAATTCGAGCAGATCCGCAAACTGGCCGACAAGATCGGCATCGCCATCAGCGGACTCTGTTCGTTCCTGTTCTGGCCTTATCCGCTGACGGCGAACGACCCGGCTCGCCGGGAACGGGGCCTCGAACTCGCCGGCAAGATGGCTCAGGCGGCTCACGATCTCGGGACGGAAAATCTCCTGGTTGTCCCCGGTGCGGTGCACATCCCCTGGCGGACCGACTACGACCCCGTCCCGAACGACGTCTGCCTCAAGCGGGCCAGAGAGGCCGTGGCGAAGTTGATCCCGCAGGCCGAGGCGCTGAAGGTGCATCTCAACATGGAGAATATCTTCTTCAACGGTTTCCTGATGACGCCGATGGAGATGGTCGAGTTCGTCGATGGATTCGGCAGCGAGTACGTCCACGTCCACTTCGACACGGGGAACATTATGGAGTACCAGTTCCCCGAGCACTGGATCCCGATTCTTGGCCAGCGGATCCGCAACGTCCACCTGAAAGAATACTCCAAGAAGGGAACGGATCATTCTCTCGAAGCCTTCCGGCCGCTGCTCGACGGGACCACGAACTGGCCCGCGGTCCTGGAAGCCTTCGAAACCAGCGGATACCGCGGCTATCTGACGTTCGAGTATTTCCACCCCTACCAGCACTGGCCCGAAGCCTTGATCTATCAGACCTCCGACTCGCTGGATCGGATGCTCGGCAGGAAATCGGCGTAGGGCCGGCTGTGCCGGCCATAATGTGATTCCGCTGCCACAATACGCCCGGGGTGGCCGGCGGCTGTAGCGTCTTCGCGAAGCCCCGGTCTTCTACATCCAACAATTCTCCAGATCTTCGCAAGACGGCCGGCTGGGCCGGCCCGACAAGACTTATGACTGACTCCAACGAAGTCACCGTTTACGACGCCCTCGGCGAAGAGGGGTTGGCGCGTCTGGTGGCGGCCTTCTATCGCCAGATTCCCGCCGACGACCTGCTCGGACCGCTCTATCCGCCCGACGACCTGGCCGGGGCCGAACAGCGGCTGCGCGATTTCCTCGTCTATCGCTTCGGTGGTCCCGACCGCTACATCCAGGAACGGGGACATCCCAAGTTGCGCATCCGCCACGTCGGGTTCGCGATCAACCGCACGGTTCGCGACCGCTGGATGCAGCTCATGAACGCAGCGCTCGACGAGTCCGGGACTCCGCCCGCGGCGGCCACGGCAATTCGGAAGTTTCTGGACGAAGCGGCGACGTTTCTGATCAATGCGGCAGAGAGTGACGAGTGGCTGGTGGCGAGTGAAGATGAAGAGCGCCGCATGAAGTGAGAGCGGCATTGTCGCAGTTCGTTTCGTGCTTCGAATTTGGTGCTTGTTTCGGATTTCGAAATTCGGATTTCGTGCTTTTGCCTCATCCCTTTCGGTGCACCACCCACCCCGGCGTTTCGGTCCGCACCGCGTAGAGCGTCCTTCCTGCCGTGATGTAGAGCGTCCGCAGATCGGGCCCCCCGAATGTGCAGTTCGTGAGGACGTCTTCGGGGACCGGAATCCGGCCCAGCAGCCGCCCGGCGGGTTCCGACGCGCCGGAAGGATCCACGACGTAAATCCCCGGCGGAACTTCTGCGGTCTCATGCGGGCCGCGCGGGCGGGAGATGCCGGCGGCGATGTAGAGCCGCCCGGCCGCGTCGACGCACATCCCGTCGCCGCCGCGACCGGCTCCGAAGTCGAACACCAGACGCTGCCCGGACAGCGTGCCATCTTCCGCGAGATCGAAGGCCCAGATCTTGCGGTTGCCGCCGATCACCGGGCAACTGTCGACCAGGTACAGCGTTCGCTCGTCGGGACTCAATGCAATGCCGTTGGGTCGCTGAATCGCGGGTTGGGTGAGGACGCGAGTGACAGAGCCGTCGGGATCGATCCGGTAGACCGAATCGTGATCCAGCTCCATCGTGGCCCGATCGCCGTAGCAGGGATCGGTGAAGAAGATCCGCCCGTTCGAGCAGGCGGCGATGTCGTTCGGGGCGTTGTACCGCCGGCCCTGATACCGGTCAGTCAGAACTTCCAAATCACCCGTCGCCAGGTTCGTTCGTGTGATTCGCCGATTCCCGTCGTTGGGGCCGAACTCGTTCCCTTCACAGGCGAGCAGTCTCCCCTGCGCGTCGAACAGCAGTCCGTTCGACCGGCCGCTCGGTTCGCGGAAGATCGACCGCTCCCCCGTGTTTGCGTCGAGGCAGACGACCCGGTTGTTGACGATATCCGTAAAGAAAACCCGCCCGTCGCAATGGGCTGCAGGCCCTTCCAGAAAGGCGACGAACGTCGCTGGTGCGACGTGCACTCCCGGCTCGACGCAGTCGACCGGCAAGGTGATCCGATGAAAGTCCGTCATGACGCTCCTGTCTCGAATGAAATGCACCGGGAAGGGGCCGGGCACGATCCAATCCCCTCCGTGGAGAATGGTCGTCGATCACGAGGCGAGGTGCAAAGCCCATCGGCCTGCGGCGATGAATGGTCTCGCGTGTTCAGTCGTGTTGTTTTCATCGCCAGCGACCGCCATTGTCTTGCAGGAATTTGACCGGAAGTCAGGTCGTCGGCGGGCAAGCGGGATTCCAGGAAAGCTCGGCAATCTGGCAGGTCCGGCAGGGGGCAAACGCCACTGGAAGTTTGCTCTTTGCATTTTTTTCACAGAGATGTTTTTTGTCTCTTGTGCGCGCCCCTGATCGCTCGGCAGCATGAGACTCATGATCCGCGTTGCCCAAGATCTCCTGCCGCAGACCCTGCTCAGTTACGTCGCGTTCCGGGTCGCCTTCCGCGACACCTTCGACCGCTACGCCCTGCTGCAGCGGTTCGACCGCCAGCACGACGAGTGCTATGGCTACCTGTGCGAAGTCCCGTTCCTGCGGGAGGTCCCGCCGCACGTCCAGCTCGACCTGCTGGCGTCCGTCTGGCGCCGCCATCTGCACCGCGAAACGTACGTCGCCGACCTCGTCGACGAGGCGGTGATCTACGCGGTTTGCGAGACGACGGCGGCCATCATCGAGAAGCATCCGCTGCTGATGACGGAGTCTCTGCGCGGCGGACCCCTGGATGCCTCTCTCTCGATTGACCATTTCCTGGCGACCGAGATTCGCGGGCTGTCCCTGAATCTCTCGAATCAGGGGGATTTCCTGCTGATCAGCCAGTTCCTGGATCTCGATCCGGAAAGCGGAAACCCTCTCAAGCGGGAGATGGGACTGCATGCCGCGGACGAGCAGGCCCTGTTCGACGCGCTCGCCCAATGGCACATTTCGCCCCGTTTTGCGCATCACCTGTCGGGGCTCCTGACCGAGGCCGAGATCGCCCGCGTCGCTAATCTGCTCCGCGTCCCCTGCCCGGCGTAGCGCCGGGTCGAGGGAGACGTATTGCAGCGGTTGCGCCTGGCCATCGCCGGGAGTTGTGACTTCCCACGGGACGGTTTAGAGTTCAGGGAACCGGGCTGGCGACGATCGCGGATCGTTTCGCCCGGCGGTTCACCACGGAGGATCTTCAAAATGCTTTCCCGTCGCGAATTTGTGGCAGCCTCGGCCGCAGCGCTGGCCGCCTCGACGCTGGCTCAGGCCGCAGACACCAAGCTGCCGCGCGTCTTTCTCGAAGTTTCGGCCGACGACAAACCGATCGGCAAGATCGTCATCGAGTTGCGGTCGGACGTCGTGCCCAAAACGGCGGAGAACTTCCGGGCGCTGTGCACCGGCGAAAAGGGATTCGGCTACAAGGGGAGCCCGTTTCACCGCGTGATTCCCGAGTTCATGTGTCAGGGGGGCGACTTTACGAACGGGAACGGCACCGGCGGCAAGTCGATCTACGGCGAGAAGTTCGCCGACGAGAACTTCAAGCTCAAGCACACCGGCCCGGGCGTCCTGAGCATGGCGAACGCCGGCCCCAATACGAACGGTTCGCAGTTCTTCCTGTGCACGGCCAAGACCGCGTGGCTGGACGGCAAGCACGTCGTCTTCGGTTCGGTCGTCGAGGGCATGGACGTCGTCAAGAAGATTGAGTCCTTTGGCTCCGGGTCCGGCCGCACTTCGAAGAAGATCGTCATCACCGACTGCGGCGAAGTGAAGGCGAAGTCGTAACGGAGTTTCGTGTCCTGAGTTCCTTCCTGACATCCTCGCTGCAGCGGGTCCAACTCACCTCCTGACAGTCTCCGCCGACTGTCAGGAGGGCCGGACTGAACAGCATCGGACCGCGGTCGCAGAGGTTGACGCATGCACGTTGTGCATATCATCACCCGGCTCATCGTCGGGGGGGCGCAGGAAAATACGCTGCTGACGGTCGAAGACCAGCAGCAACTGCATGGAGATCGCGTCACGCTGATTACCGGTCCGGGACTCGGGCCGGAGGGGAGCCTGGAACCGCGGGCGCTGGCGGCGGGCGTCGATCTGCGGCTGGTGCCGGAGTTCCGCCGGAACCTGCATCCGTGGCGGGACTGGTCGAGCTACCGGACGCTGATCCGGCTGCTGCAGGAGATCCGGCCCGAAATCGTGCATACGCACAGTTCCAAGGCGGGAATCCTCGGCCGCAGGGCGGCGAACAAACTGGGAATTCCCGTCGTTCACACGATTCACGGGGCGGCGTTTCACTACGGGCAGAAGTGGTACGCCAAGAGCCTCTATCGCTGGCTCGAGCGGCAGGCGGGGCCGGGAACCGCGAAGTTCATCAGCGTGGCGGACGCGATGACCGATCAGTACGTGGCGGCGGGGGTTGCCCCGCGCGAGAAGTTCGTCACGATCTCCAGCGGCTTCGACGTGGAGCCGTTCCTGAATCCGCCGCGATCGCGCGAAACTGTGCGCCGGGAACTCGGAATCGCCGACGACGAGGTTGTGATCGGCAAAGTGGGACGGCTGTTTCCCCTGAAGGGACACGAGTTCGTGATCGCCGCGGCGGGCGAAGTGCTGCAGCGGAATCCCCGCGTCCGGTTTCTGTTTGTGGGAGACGGCATTCTCCGGGGAGAATTTGAGTCGCAACTCAACGCGGCTGGTCTACGGGACCGGTTCGTATTCACCGGGCTCGTGCCGCCGACGCAGATCCCCGAGCTGCTGCATGCGATGGACATCGTGGTCCACACGAGCGTGTGGGAAGGGCTGGCGCGGGTGCTGCCGCAGGGGCTGATCGCCGGAAAGCCGGTCGTGAGCTACGACGTCGACGGGGCTCGGGAGGTGGTCATTCCCGGCGAAACCGGTTTCCTGCTGCCGCCGCAGTCGATCCCGGAGCTCGTCGATGCCCTCTGCGAACTGGCTGCGGATTCAGCCCTGCGGGAGCGACTGGGAGCGGCGGGACGGGCACGGTTTACCGACCAGTTCCGACATCAGACGATGACGCGGCGGATCCGCGAAGTGTATGCCGAGGTGCTGGGGAAGACGGGAATGTCGAATGACGAAGTCGGAATGTCGAAAGGCCGACTTTGAACGGCAGGCGGCTCGCGGATCGGGAGGGCTGTCAGGCGATTTTCCGGCATGGCGGTCGTGAGTTCGGAGAGTGGCATCGCCGCTGGGAGGTGATTCCCTCTTGACCGCCAACCTCGCCGCTCACCCCAGAAACTTAAGCATCTTCGGTCGGCGACCCATCACGTGTGAGACCGTCGTCGTGACGAGCTGCCGCATCTCTCGGAACTGCTGAACTGTCGGCTGCAGTCGCCGCCAGAACTGGTCGTTCTCGCTCGACAGTGCCCGTAAAGCGGCCGCCGTGCCGGCGTGAACGGTTCCCGGCTGGTGCTCTTCGCGCTGGCACTCCGGGCAGATCAATCCTCCTTGCGAGACCCAGAAGCCGAAAGCCTGACCTTCTGTCAGCGGGGCGCCGCAACCGGCACAGGTTTCGAAATCCGGCAACTGGCCGATTTCCCGCAACAGCACAAGCTCAAACCGCAAAGTCGCCAGGCGCACCCTCTCGGATGCCTCGAACTCCTGGAGCGCCGCCGCGGCTGCGTCGTAGAGAATCGGGGCCGGATCGTAGTCTTCGGTCAGCGCCAGCAGCAGTTCGGCGACATAATAGCCTGCATAGAGGCAGGCCAGGTCGCGCTCCGCGGGGCGGAACCGCGTGACGAGCTGGGCCTCGGTCAGGAGGTCCAGGGTTGCGGTCGTTTTCCGGATAAAGACAACTCGGCAGCGGGCCAGCAGATCCAGCGACGATTCAAAGGGGCCTTTCAGCCGCCGGCCCCCTTTCGCCAGCGCCGACAGCTTGCCGAAATCGCGGGTGAACAGGACGACGATTCTGCTGGTTTCGCTGAAGTCGGTGACCCGCAGAATCAGTCCTTCGCTTTTCTCCATCGACATCCGCTGGCATCCTGCACAAAAAGGGGCAATCCCCCTTCAGCGTAACTTGCCTTCGACGAAGACGACACCCATGCAGCTTGCCACGATCATCGATGTCCTGCAGGAGCTGGCGCCTCCCTTCCTCGCGGAGGATTGGGACAACACCGGCCTGCTCCTGGGGGATCCCGCCCGGAGCGTCGACCGCGCCCTGACCTGCCTGACGCTCACCGGCGATGTCGCCACAGAAGCCGTTGCCGCAGGCGTGCAGCTCGTCGTGACCCATCATCCACTGCTGTTCAAGCCGGTCCAGAAACTGACCGCCGCCACGCCTGAGGGCCGGACGGTCCTGACGCTGCTCCAGCACGGAATCGCGGTCTACAGCCCGCATACGTCGTGGGACAACGCGCCGCTCGGAATCAATCAGCAGCTCGCGGAACTGTTCGAGCTGAATGACATCCGCCCGCTCCGTCCGCGGCAGTCGTCGCTGGGCTGCAAAATCATCGTCTATGTTCCAGAGAGCGCCCGCGCAGCGGTTCAGGAGGCCCTTTGGAATGCCGGGGCGGGGGGGATCGGGGACTATACGCGCTGCAGTTTTTTCGGTGACGGAACCGGGACGTTCATGGGGAACGCATCGACGAATCCCGCGGTCGGCGTCCCCGGACGGTTTGAGGAAACGCCGGAAGTCCGGCTGGAAGTTCTCTGCCCCGCAAATCGCGTCGCCGCTGCGCTGGCGGCGGTTCGTCAGGCGCATCCCTACGAAGTGCCCGCCATCGACGTGGTGCCGCTCGCCGAGACGCCCGATGGATCGGGGGCTGGTCGCGTCGGCGAGCTGCCGGCCGCGTTTTCCCTGAGTGACTTCGTCGCTCGCGTTCGGGAAGTGCTGCGAGCGCCGATGTTGCAGTGTGTCGGCGATCCAATCAGACGGGTTCAGCGCGTGGGGATTGCCTGCGGCGCGGCGGCGGAATACCTTCGCGATGCCCACTGGCAGGGCTGCGATGTGTTCCTGACCGGCGAAGGTCGGTTTCATGCGGCCCTGGAAGCCCGCGATCTGGGACTCGGACTCGTCCTCGCCGGGCACTACCAGACCGAACGCCCGGCGATGGAGCGGTTGGCGGAGCTCCTGCAAGAACGCTGCGATGGGGTCGAAGTTCGGGCGAGTCAGGTCGAGAGGGACCCGCTGGAGTTGTTGAGAGTTGAGGGGCAGAAAGACCGTATCTGACCTTTCGACACTCTGGCGATCCGCGATAAGCGATCCGCGATAAGCCTCTTCTCTGGCTATTCGCTATTCCCTATTCGCTACTCCCTCACTACGGCCAAGGAGCGATCATGGAAGAGTGGTTCGACGTTTGCGACGAGCATGATCGAGTGGTCGGTCGTGCCCCGCGGTCTGAGGTCCATGCGCGGAAATTGCTGCATCGGGCGGTGCACGTGTTCGTCTTCAATCCGGCGGGCGAGCTGCTGATGCAGCTCCGGACCGCCACCAAGGACGAATACCCGCTGTGCTACACGTCGTCCGCATCCGGGCACGTTTCCGCCGGCGAAGACTACGACACCTCGGTCGAGCGGGAGCTGGAGGAGGAGCTGGGATTGCGGGGACCGGTGGAGTTTCTGCAGCAGTTTCCCGCCTCAGTGGAAACCTCGTTCGAGCACACCCGGCTCTACCGGCTGACGACGGCAGAAACCGTACGCCCGGATCCAAATGAGGTGCTGGAGGCGGAATTTGTCGCGCTGGATGAGTTGCAGCGCCGAATGGACCGGGAACCGGACCGGTATACGCCCTGCTTCTGCACATTGCTCGACTGGTATCGTCGGTATAAGCCGTAGAACCGGCCGTCTGCCGTCGACGATTCCCATCCGGCTTTTGACGGGGCGACAGTGGGAGTGGTACATTGTCCGGTCCGGACGTTGAGAAACCTTCGGATGCGTCCGCTCCCGCTGGAGGTGTTCTGCCGCTGGCCCTGTTTCTGAACTGATCGCCGCCGTCCTGTCCGCCCGATGTTGTGAGGGAGCCGTCCGGCTCTCATTTCTTCCACGGCTCTTGAGCGAGGTAACCTGATGGCTGGCGACACCTCGGCTCAACCCCCGCCCGAAGACGGCTCGCCGAAGCGGCTGGGAAAGTACATCATCGACCGCAAGATCGGTCAGGGGGGGATGGGGGCCGTCTATCTCGGCCGGGATTCCGATCTGAAGCGGCAGGTGGCCCTCAAGGTGCTCCCGCGGGATAAGGCCGAGAATCCGACGCTCGTCAAGCGCTTCAAGGCCGAAGCGCAGGCCGCCGCTCAACTCCGCCACGAGAACATCGTGGCGGTCTACGACAGCGGCGAGGCGGACGGGTTTCTGTACATCGCGATGGAGTACATCGACGGCAAGGACTTGTACGAGCTGATCCGCAAGCGGGGACGGATTCCCATCAATCGCTCGATTCAGATGATCAAGGAGGTGGCCTCGGCCCTCCAGCACGCCCACGAGCAGAACATCGTCCACCGGGACATCAAGCCGTCGAACCTGCTGATCCGTCTCGACGGCAAAGTGAAACTGACCGACCTCGGCCTGGCGCGATCGATCGACGACACACTCGAAACCAATATCACGCGTGCGGGGACCACCGTCGGCACCGTGGACTACATGGCGCCGGAGCAGGCCCGCAACAGCAAGCTGGCCGACATCCGCAGCGACCTCTATTCGCTGGGCTGCACGTGGTACCACATGCTCACCGGGCAGGCGCCCTACCCGGAAGGGAGCGTCACCAACAAGCTCCAGGCCCACGCCATTCGCCCGATTCCGAATGCCCGCGACCTCAATCCCAAGATTCCGGAAGGGATCGTCGCGGTCCTCAACCGCCTGATGGCCAAGAAGCCCGAGGATCGCTACCAGAGCCCGGCCGATCTGCTCGCGGACCTGGAGCAGTCCCGGCTGAGTCGCGGCGCGGTCGGCGACGAAATCATGGGCTCGATCGAGGAGGAGGAACGTGACGAAGCCGTCCGTCGCGGCGAGCCCCCTCCCGAGCCGAGCGGCCGGAAGTTCTCGCGGCTCAAAGATTCGGACTCCCCGAAGGGGAGTCTGCAGTCTCTCGATGAGGAAGATGACGATGACGAAGATGACCGTCGCTATGCGGCGGCCGAGGTGGATGAGGCGCCGGTAGAATCCCGCTCTTCGCGGAAGTCCCGGAAGGAGCGGCAACGCAGCGAACCGGACGAATCTGAAGCCGCCGGGTCGGTTCCCGAAGAATCCGGGAAGCGTCCGAAAGGCAAACCCGAACGGTCGGCAACGGAAGGCAAGTCTCGAAACCTGCCTCCCAAACGGCAACCTCTGGAGCCCACGGAGGAACGGGAAGGATTGAATATCGACCGGCTCAAGCCGGTCGGAGCCGTCCTGGGCGTCATTGCGCTCGTCCTCGGCCTCGGCTGGGTCGTCTCCAACTATGCCACCAGCTTCTTCTTCGGCGGCCCCAGCCAGGCCGTGACCGATCCGTTTGCGGCCCAGCGCGAACGGACCGCGATTCTCGGTAACGAACCCGGCGGGGCGGCGGGCGGACCGCAGATGTCCAACCCTGCGGACCTGCCGGGAGCCACAACGGGTTCACCCAGCGCGAACGCTCCGGGAGCGACCGCGGCAGCTAACAACGCGGCGGGAACGCCTGCCGGTACTGACGGTCCCGATGGCGCCGCGCCGGGAACTCCGTTCGATCCGACACAGATTCCGGCCTGGGCCGCCGGGGCCATCGCCACAAACGGTTTGAAGACGGTGACCGTCAGTTCGGACGGGCAGCAGAAAGGGGATCAACCGTCGCTTGCCGCCGCGGTCAAATTCCTGGGAGACCGGGGTGGTCGCGTGCAGGTGCTGGGAAGCGGGATCCTGACGCTTTCCGGAAAGCTTGCGACCACCGCTGTTCGACTCGTGATTGAAGCCGCCGATCCGAAACAGCGCCCGGTGGTCGTCTGTGAGGCCAACAGCGCATCGCCGGGGCTGGGGCTGGAAATGTCCCGCGGGACTCTGGAACTGCAAGGGCTGCATTTTGCCGCCAACGCCGCAGATCTGCCGGGGACCGAACCTGTCAGCCTGGTAGCGGTTGTGGATGGACAGTTGCAGATTCGCGACTGTTCGTTCACGGTCAGCGGAACGGGGACGGTTCCCGTCCAGGCGATCGCACTCGAAACCCGCACGGACCCCACCGCCATACAGCCTCTGATGCGGCCTCAAACGCTGATCGAGCGGACCATCGTCCGGGGCGAAGCCGTCACGGCGCTCGCCGTGCTGCGGCAGTTTGCCGACGTGGTGGTGAGGCAGAGCGTGCTGGTCTCCGCGACGTCTCCAGTCGTCGTGCTTTCTTCATCGCAGCGATTTGTGGCTCCGGAGCGTGAATCGAAAGATCCGGCCGGATCTGCGGGGCTTCCGGCGCTACCTGCGGGCCCGCAGCGGACCGTGCGGTTTGTCGAGTCGACGCTCGTCACGGGAAAAGCCGCCGTTCGGCTCATGCTGAACGGGTCGGGCGTGCCTCCACTGACCAACTTTGTCTTTCAGGACTCCGTCTGCTGCACGGCGAACCGGTCGGAAACCGTGTTGCTTGACGCATCACAGTGGCCGCCTCAGCACAATGGCCAGGACGCGGGACAGCTCCAGGACGTCATGTGGTCCTCGACCAATTCGCTGTACCTCGGCTACGGGCAACTTGTCGATCCGGGGGCGGCCACGTCTTTCCGGGTCACTGACGCCGCGAGCTGGCAGCGGTTCTGGGGAAAGAAGTTCGACGCCGAGCAGTTCCAGGCCGCCGGTTTCCCGGCTGCTGCGCCGGAAGACTGGGCTCAAACGGATGTGGCGATTCTCGACCGCGATCGAATTCCGCCATTGGGAGTCACGTCTGCGTCAGGACAACCGCCGGGCTGCGAGACCGCTTCGCTGTCGTTGCCCGATCATGTTTCGCAAGTCCGCATCCGGGCGCTCGCCGAACGAAAGCAGGCTCCTTCGCAGTTGTCCCTGGCGTCGTCGGAACCGCCGCAGGTTTTGCGGGTCGACTTGCTGAAAGAAGATCTGGGGGTGGTGCTAGGTCGCAATCAATGGCCGTCGGGGACCCTGATTGAAGCCACCGGCTCCGGCAACCGGACGATGACCCCGGTGAAAATTGAAGGGAAGGGGGTTCGGATCGTCTTCCGCCAGGTCGAGGGGAGCCCGCCGTTGCTGATGCAGCCGAGGGTGACCGACGGTCGGGCCGGTCCGCAGGCATTGATCACCGTTGAGAAGGGGGGGCTGGAGCTCGTCGGCGCATCGCTGGCCCAGCTTGCATCAACGCGCGAGGGCGTGCCCGAACACCTGATCGTCGCCCGCGACTCCCAACTCATGATCCGGCAGTGCCAGCTCATGGGGCCGGCGGTCGATGGGGCGCAGCATCGAGGGCTGATCCGCTGGATTTCCAGCGAAGGGTCTGCAGCCAGCAGCAATCCGCCAGTGCTGGTGATTGCAGACTCGCTGCTGTATTCGCCGGGGCATCTGATTCGTGCGGAGGGGGGGGCTGGAAACCTGTTCCTGCGGAACTCGATCCTGGTGGCGCGGGGACTGGGTCTCGATCTTGCGCCGGCGCGCGTCGGAGACGCCGTCCCGCTGACTGTCGACATCCGGCGATGTACGCTCGCCGCGACCCAGTCGGCGATACGGATTGAACCGATTCAGCCGGACGGCGACGTCCGTCGGCCGTTCCGGTTGTACGTCGATGAGACCGCGTTCGCGGGGCCGTTCGTCGTGAAGAACGGCGAAGCCGAACGGGCCGCCGTGCTGTTGTGCGACGCCGCAGCGCTGCAGCGGAATCAGGTGGAATGGTGGGGGCGGGCAAACGGCGTCGCACCTGAGATTCAGCGGCTTCTCGGGAAGGATGGCGACGTTCAGAATTCGGCGGGAGCTCTCGCCGAATGGCAGGCCGCATTGGGGGCCGATCGCGACGTTCAACTGCTCACCGGCGACCAGGGGGTCTACTATGCGACCCCGCTGTCCAACAGCTACAAGTCGATCAAGCCGCAAGCGTTCGCCCTGCACCGTTCGGCGAAAGCGAGCACGTGGGGTGACGGCGGTCGGCCAATCGGCGCCGAGACTTCCAGCGTGGGTCCCGACGGATCGCCGTCGCAGCCCGGCGACACCGGCCCGAAGCCGCCACCAGCCGGCGGAAACGCGAAACCGGGCAGTACGAAGAAGCCGCTCTTCTGAACGGCGGCTTTACCCCTGAATCAGGTGCAGACGCAGCAGGTTCATGGCGACTTTGGTGGTGCGGCTCTTCGCGATGGCGGGGTCCCCGAAGTGCTGGACTTTTTCGACGGTCAGCAGGTTGGGACCGGCCAGGGCGACGAACGACGCGGGGACTGCGGCCAGCGGATCGTCAGGATCGAATTCGGGCCATTCTGTAACCGCGATGGCAAAGTCGGTCGCGAACCTGGTCCTGCACCCCTCTGCAATCGCGGCCGCGGCTTCGGCGCTGATCGGTCCGAACTGTTCGAGCACTTGCGGCTCGACGCCGATCATTTCACGTTTGGCGGCGTTTGATGTCACCACCACGCCGCCGAGATAGCAGGACTCGAAGCCCGGAGCGCTGGTCAGCCGGTGAGCGAGCAGCCCGCCGGTGCCCGATTCCGCGGTCGAGAGCGACGCCCGGCGCAGCCGCAAAAGACGGACGAGCGCGTGCTCGAGTTCCTCGTCTTCCACGCCGAAAACGAACTCTCCCATGCGGTTCACGATGGCGGCGCGCGTCTTCTCGATCTTGGCGCGTACTTCGTCGATCGAACCCCCTTCCGCCGTGATCCGCATGGTGATGGTCGCCTCGTGCGCGGTAATGCCGACGTCCGGATCCCGACCGCGAGCCGTCAGATCGCCAAGAATCTCCTCCGCCTGGCTCTCGCCGCAGCCGAAGCAGTTGATGCGCGCCCGGCGAATGATCCGGTCTCCGGCGTCGAGACGGGCGACGACCTGCTGTCGAAACATCTGCTTCATCTCGCTGGGAACGCCGGGCATGGCCGCAATTCCGCAAGTCTTCCCGTCGGGGCGCGGCGCCGTCAGCCAGATTCCCGGGGCGGTGCCGCGGGGATTGGGAAGCGGCTGGCTGCCGCGGGGAAACATGGCCTGCACCACATTCCGCTCGGGCATCGGGCGATTCCGACGGGCGAACATTTCCTTGACGTGTTCGAGAGAGGGGGGATGCAGCTCCAGTTCGGCGCCGGTGAAACGGGACAGGGCGTCGCGCGTCAGGTCGTCGAGCGTCGGCCCCAACCCGCCGGTGATCAGCACCACGTCGCTGCGATTGGCCGACGCGCGGATCGTATCGACCATCATGTCGAGATCGTCGCCGACGGTCGCGTGAGCCCGGACGGAGATCCCGATCTCGGCCAGTTCAAGGCTGAGCCATTGGCTGTTGGTGTCAAGCTTGGCCCCGTTGGCCAGTTCCGTGCCGACGGCGATAATCTCTGCCTGCATGCCAGATTCCCGACGGCGTTTTGTTCGATCTGCTGGATCCGCCGCGTGCCGCCAGGCCGGAGATCCGTGCTGTTGCACGCAATGTCTGCTGTTCCGATCAACCACCGGTCGTCAGCCGGAATGCGCATTGTCGACGGGGAGAGCCGGTCGAGTCAAACCGCCACAGGCGCCGGAATGTTCAAAATCTCGCGATACAGGTCCGCCGTCTGACGAATCATCTGCTGAACGCTGTACTGTTCCTCCACCTCGCGCTGCCCCGCGGCGCCAATCGCCTGGGCTCGGACCGGTTGATCGAGGAGCTCCAGAATTCTTTCGCCCAGACGGCGGCTGTCGGAAGGAGGGACAAGCAGCCCGGTTTCATTGTCCCGAATGATGCGGTAGACGCCGCCGACGCGCGTCGCAATCACCGGACGTCCCAGCGCCATGGCCTCCAGCATGATGGTTCCGATCCCCTGCTGGAGCGACGGCAGGCAGAAAATGTCCATCGCCAGAATCGCTTCGTCGAAATCGAGAATGTTGGGCACAAACGTGACGTGGTCGTTGATGCCCAGCTCCCGCGCCAGCCGGCGGAGATTGAATTCTTCGGGACCGGCGCCGGCGATCAGGAACTCCACATCGCGCTGCGTCTGCAGGACCATCGCGGCCGCGCCCAGAAAGAACGGCATGCCTTTGATCGACTCCAGCGGACCCGCCGTGCCGACGACGGAAATCCGGCCGGGCTGCAGAATCGGGCCTGCAACGCTTTCGCCGCATTCCACACCCGGCGGAACGACTGTGACAAGTTCGGACGGCAACCCGGCCTTGCCGATCAGATCGGACCGGACGGCCTCGCTGACGGCAAGAATCCGCCGGCACAGTCGACGGTCCCAGACGAAACGCTGCCGAACCTGCAGAAAATCGTGGACGGTCTGGACGTAGGGAACCTGCAGCCGACGCGCCAGCCAGAGTCCCGCTTTGACCGCTGAGCGCGATTGAATATGAATCAGTTCCGGCGGCTGTTTCTCAAGCTGCCGATACAGCATCGCCAGGACGACCTGTCCCCACAGCGGCGCCTGCAGCAGCGGATACTGCTGGATGTGAAGCTCTCGGCGCCGGGCCGCATCGACGCGACGGGCGTCCGGACAGATCACCGTCATCGAGAATCCGTGCTCGGGAAGATGTTCCGCGAGGCGCAGCGTGTAGGACCAGGTGCCACGCAATGCGTAGCGACCGGCCAGCAGCAGTATCCGGGGGGTGGGTTCGTCCATGGGGACGCGATGGCAGTCGCTCGGCGAAGGCACGCAGTCGTCGCCGCGCGCCGGTCGCAGACAAAGAAGTTCAGCCGCGGCGGAGCGCGCGCGGTTTCTGCAGGATTTCCTGAACGGCGATTGCGTTCTGAATGGAGCCCGGCTGCGCCAGCCAGCTCATCAGCGGATGTTGCGGCAGGACGGGCGCGACAATCGGAGCCGATGCCGCAAGGCCGCCTCCGAGGTCGGTCTGAACGGCATCGCGGACCCGTTCACCCAGAAGTTGAGGTCCGGACATGCGCTGCCGCTGCGCCGCTTCCTCGCGGCGGTCTTCCGCGAAATGCGATCGCAAGTGCGATTCGACGCCGCTCGACAGATTCGACGGTTTCAGATGCTGACGGGCGATGGAGCCAGGCGGGGACGGACGATCGTCATCGGCAAACACCGGAGCGGCCGGCTTGACCGGCGGTCGCTTCGGTTTGTTCTTCAGCTTGTTCCGGCCGGCGTTGGGATTCGTCCGCGGGCGTTCGGGTTGGGGCTGTTGAGCGGGCTTCGGGCGATTCGACTCCAGAACCTGCTTCAGGAACTGCTCCAGTTCATTGCGGGGCGGCTGGCCCGGAACCGCTCCGCCTGCCGGCTTCTGAGGGTTTCCTTTCACGGCATTGATCAACCAGCTCAGGATCGAGATCACGAGGATAATCAGGCCGAAGACCTGCCCCCATTCGATCGCGACCAGCACCGGATACTGCGTCATTGCCTCTTCCTCCGGAACCCCATCCATCGCCCCGCCCGACCCTGTCGACCGGAATTCACCGGGTGACGGCCTGGCCGCCCAGCCCCTGGCCCGCGATCGCCTGCCGCATCTGGGTGTCGGCCTGGACGTTTTTCAATTCGTAGTAATCGAGAAGTCCGATCGCTCGACTCTGCAGCGCTTCGGAAATCGCCATCGGAACCTGCGCCTCGGCCAGCACCACCTCGGCCCGGTTCGCCTGAACTTTGGCGATCATCTCCTGTTCGCGGGCGGCGAACTCGGCACGGGTCTGCTCGGCCTTGGCCTGGGCGACCCGCATGTCGGCTTCCGCCTGATCGGCCTGCAGACGGGCGCCGATGTTGTCCCCGACGTCGATATCGGCGATATCGATCGAAACAATTTCGAACGCCGTCTGGGCTTCCAGGCCCTGATTGAGCACGGTCTGCGAAATCCGATCCGGATTTTCGAGGACGATTTTGTAGGACGACGTGGAACCAATCGCCTGCACGATCCCCTGGCCGACGCGTGCGATCACGGTTTCTTCCGTTGCACCGCCGATGAGCTGATGAATGTTGGTTCGCACCGTGACGCGGGCGCGGGCCTTGAGCTGAATGCCGTCGGCGGCGACTGCATCCAGAGTCTGCGTCCCTTTTCGCGGATCGGGACAGTCGATCACCTTCGGATAGACGCTGGTCCGGACGGCTTCGAGAATGTCCCGGCCGGCGAGGTCGATCGCCTGGGCCGTCTGCCAGTCGAGATCGATCCGGGCGCGGTGAGCGGCGATCAGGGCGCGAATCACCTTGAGGACGTTGCCCCCAGCCAGGAAATGGGACTCCATGTCGCGAACGCTGATGGGATAGACTTCCAGCAATCCGGCCTGGACGGCCATGATGCGCGCCCGGACGATCATCGTCGGGCTGATCTTGCGCAACGACATGAAGATCAGGTTGGTAAACGAGATCCCCGCTCGCGCGAACTTACACTGGACCCACAGGCCGATGTAGCGCGCGAAAACCAGCAGCAGCACCAGCAGCCCAATGACCACCACCACCGTAATGCCCGCGATGGCATTCGGATTGAGCTGAGCGAGTACGAGTTCCGTCGCTGGCATGGATGTCCCTGTTCCGTGCGAGGTCTCCGTCCAAATGCGTCGGGACGCCGGAAGCCCCGAACCAGTCCGACAGTATAACCGGACTCGGCCGGTTCGACAGCATTCCATTTCCGTTCACCCGCGTGCAGGTCGGTCGGGTTGAACTTTCGCCCGGGAGGGGGGCGGGATGTCGCAATCCGCATAATCGCGCCAGGCGGAAGAATGGCTCGGCGTGGCCCTCCTGCATTGCAGGCCCGCCCCGGAGCAAAGTTCCCTGCCCGCGCAGAATCCTTTAGCGGAATTTCTTGCCCTCGCGGGAGTTTCTCGCCAGTCGTATTGCGAGGTGCGTTCCAGAAAGCGGCGCCTGTATTCCGGAAAGAGTTGAGGATCGGCCGCCGAACCGCCCCGATTTTGCGTGCTAGAGTTGCCTTGAGCCGGAGTTGAACACAGGCCGTCAATGCTGTCCTGAGGGACGGGATTGGCGAACTCCGGGCCAGGTCAATTACCCAGTCTGCACTTGTCGAAGCGCGACCGCCACGACGGGCGAGACTAAGGATCAGCACCATGGGGTTCTTGAAGCGACTGTTCAAGAACACGTATCGCGACGGCGAATCCCGCCACGGACGGAGCAGTTTCGAGAACCTCTCCGAGGAGCAGCTCGAAACGCATCTGAACATCGCGCGGTATGGGAAATTCCGGCTCACCGACGCCATTCGGCCGTCCTACGATCTGCAGGTCGTCCCCAGCTCCGGATATCGACACGACGCCTATCAGGACCGCGATTCCGGTATCAAGATTCCCGTGCTGATGGCCTCCGTCAGCCGCGAGAAGCTGCTCGACGTCTTCTTCGACCTGCTCGATCCGCTGGGGAACGTCGTCGATGTCGTTCTCGAAACCAGTCACGACCGCCGAGGCGGCCATTCCGATCTGTATCGGGAAGATATCGACCTGCCGATCCTCAAGAGCGTTCTTTACGACTTCGAAGACGTTTTGCTCGACGACGGCTGCACCGGGCTGGCGGTGCTCAATCCGCGCATCCCCCTCGAAATTCAGTTCGACGAGCACAAACTCCTGATCTGCTACGGCCATGAACTGGTCGACTTCCAGGACACGCTCGACGATTACGGCCTCGACTGCGTCGAAGACATGAAATTTATCACCGAAGCGGAGCACGTCCACTCTTCCTCTGAAGAGTTCGGCCGCCGCTTCAACGAACTCAAGTACCGCCTCGGCATCGACGAAGACTAGCCGGCCGCCAGGGGCGGCCCCCGTGCCGACTTGGAGATGGGTAAGGCGTAGATGGCCGATTCGGCCGCGATGGGCTTGGCCCGGAGTTATGGCGGTCGGACCGAGTTCGAATCAGAGTCGACTGTTGGAATTTGAGTCCCTTCGGGTTCGAGAATTGGATTCTTGATCCGGAGGTTCTTTCTGGATTGCGGCGGATGCCGGCAATCTTTTTGTTCTGTCCGTTCCGAATCGGCGAGAGCCTCGCCGCGGCGCTGCCCCGCGCCGGAACCGGAGGGAGTCGTGAGAACGTTTTTGACGGTTTGCAGCACTCTGGCATGCGCCGGGAGTGCGTTTGTCGCTTATGAGCATCCAGAGTGGATTCGCCAGACGGCCCAGCACTGGGAAGCCTGGCGGAAGTCGTCGGCGACAGCTCCCCCTGCGACGCCGATCGCGCGGGCCATTGATGACGCCGCCGGCCAGGTAAACCTGGCGGCGACGGAGCTGCGCAATCGAGTGGACGATGTCGAGAGCCTGCCGGTCGCCGGAAAGCCGCTTGACCAGTGGTTCAGCGAACTGAGCGGGCTGGCGACGGCAGCGAGCTCCGCTTCGGTTCAATCCGGACCTCGGCAGAACGGAGCCGTCGACGAGCTGCAGGATGCCGCTCGGGCGTTGGCGGGACGTCGTTCCGAACCGGCTGACGCATCAGGCGCCATGCCCGCAGACCCGCTCGTCGTCGAACGGGATCTCTCCCAGCTCCGCACACCGCAGAAGGTCTCGGCGGGCGAAGCGCTGGTTGCACGGCCGGCTTCGACCTCCCGCGGCGTCCCTTCGGCTTCACTGTCGTCGCGCACGCTCGGCCAGGGACCGTTGCGGACGCTGGTCGTGGCGGGCCTCAATGGCGAAAACCAGGGCGCCGTCGCGGCCGCCGAAGAATTGATCTCGCAACTGACGCGCCAGCCGGCGGTTCTTGAGAATCAGACCTTTCTGCTGATTCCCCGGGCGAATCCCGGCGGGCTGCAGGCGGCGCGACGCTTCAACGACAGCAATGTCGATCTCAACCGGAACTTCCCGGGCCGGCGGTATCGTCCGCAGGTGGAGTTTTCCGGGACCTGTCCTGCGAGCGAAACCGAGACGCAGCAGCTCCTGCGACTGATGTTCGAGTTTCAGCCGGAACGAGTCATTCACATTGTCGAGGATCCGCTGGCGACGCGCGTTCTCTTTAACCGGGCCGCGACGGAACTGGCCGGCCAGCTTCATCAGCAGCACCAGATTGCGATCGAAAGGCTCGACTTCGACCGTCTGCCAGGCTCGCTGGAGGAGTTTTCCGACGGCACGTTTCATGTGCCGGTACTGGTGATCGGGCTCAAGCCCGGCGAGTCGGCCGGACTGTTGGCCGCTCTGGTTTCGACGACGGAACCGGGCGAGCAGAATTCCCCGGAATTCCCCGCCGAGCCGGAGCCAGCCGAACCTCCCGCAGCGCCTGTCGGGCCGGTCGCCGGTCCGCGAAACTCCACGCCAGCGGTTCCCGCCAGCGGGCGCGGCTACGAAGAGTTGCCCCCGCCGCCGCAGTGACAAGTTTCCGGATCACGAGGACCGGGCGGCAATCTGTTCGAGAGAGGCGGCCACGCGCTGCCGGGCCGACCGGGCTTCGCGAATGACCGCGACAACTCGGTCGGGATGCGGCACGCCGCGAAGTTCGAGCAGCGTCTGCCCCTGGGAGTCGTTCAGCCGAAGATCGGCGGTCTGGAAGAACGAACTGCGAGAATCGGGATCGACCAGGATTTCGTGAATGTCCTCCAGCAGCGCCTGCTGGACAGTCCGCCCCCCCAGAATCCGGACGCGTTTGACGGCGCGATTGGTGATCGCGTAGTGCTCGCCAGTCACCTTGAGCGCAAAGTAGGCCGCCAGGGCCAGCGGCGCCGTCGGCGGTACGAACAGCAGGTAGGACAACCGGATTTGCCCGAAACCCTGCGGAATCAGGTTATAGAGCCGATCGAGGGTCTTTCCCAGCCCGGTCATGGCGATGGACGGGTAGATTTCCTCCAGCGGCCCTTCGCTTCCGGAACTGACACCACGGATAGCCTGCGGGGGACGAACGGGCATTGCACTCGGCGGTCAAAAGGAGTCGGTGACGTCCGCCAGACGGACAATCTGCCCGGGCGAACGGTTCACAGACTTTGGCCGAAACCGGTCCGCACGTCAATTCGACGTCGCCGGAGGCCGAAATCCGTTGGCCCTGGCGGCCGGCGGCTCGCCGGGCAGAGCCACGCGAAGCACGCAGCGAAATCCGACGTCGGCCGGCCGGTCCGCCATGTTGGCCCCGGCCCGAGTCCAAGCCGACCAGTCTTCGGCCCCCCCCTTGACGACTCGATGGCTGGTCGTGGTGGCCTTGCGGGGACCGGGCCAGTTCTTGATTGTTCCGGAACCCGATGCGCGGGCTTCCCGATGCCCTTCTTCGGAATACCAGTCGCTGCACCACTCCCGGGCGTTTCCGGCCAGATCGAATACGCCATAAGGACTCAGATCTGAACGGTAGGCCGCCACTTGGGAAATCGATTCGGGCTTTCGGCCGTCGGGCCACAAGGCCCGTCCATTCCCCCACGGCGCGCGGAAACCGTCGGGACCTCGGGCCGCTTTCTCGAACTCGGCCTCGCTGGGCAAATCCTTGCCGGCCCATTTGGCGAAGGCGTTGGCCGTCGACCAGGAAATCCCCAGCGCGGGAAACGCGGGGAGCGCCCCCGCATTCAACGGCTCCTGCGGACGCGGCCGTTTGAGATCCCGGAGGTCCGTGCTGTATCGGTCGTATTCGGCGAGCGTGACTTCCGTCACGTCCATGTAATAGGAGTCGAGCAATACGGGCACGCGCGGTCGGGCGTTCTCCGGACCGATATCGGTCCCCAGATAACTGACTCCGGCGGGAATCAGAACCATTTCCGCACCGGCCTTTTCGTCGATAATTCGCAGCGGCAATCCGGCGGACGAATATCCTGCCGCACGGACTGCCTGAAATCCGGACGGCAGCGTAAAGCCCGGCGCGGGCGCGCCGGCCGTCCTCCCTGCCCCACCCGGAGTCGCCACCTGATACTGGTTGAGGTCGCCAGACGAAACCGCGGCGACGACAGTCACCTGGTCCTCCGGGAGCACCGTGCCGATGGCCAGGACATCGAATGTCGGCCCGGCGGCTGCAACTTTGAAAGCGTCGCGAGGATCGACGCCATCCGGCAGGCTGGAAACCTCCTTCTTGGCCGTCGACGCCGGTGAACTGGCGACCGGACGCGGCGGCGGCGCGGCGGCGACCTTCGCCCCCTGCGTTTCCGCAGGCGTCGCGAGTCGATTCGGCGGGGCCGGCGCACTTGGGACGGCGGGATTCCCTCCGCAGCCCGTCGGCAACAGCGCCAAACCGGCAATGAACCAGAATTCGAAGTGCCGACGGACGGTCATGGCGGGCCACTCGCGGGGTACGGACGTCCCTGCGATTGTCGGGTACGCCGGCTCATGCCGCAAGACGAACCTGAATTGTCCGAGAAGTTTCCTGCAATCTCAGGAAATGAGGTCTCGCCGTGGAACTTACGGGGCCGTTGGAGCTCCGTTGGCTGGTGCGGAGGCATTCGCGGGCTCTTGAGCGGCAGGGACTGCGGGGGCGGATTCGGGAGCGGATGCCCCGGCCACCGGAATCAGCACGCTCCCCAGAACTTCCTTCGTCTTGTCGTTCTGCACCCACGCGGCAACTTCCAGCGACTTCAGCTCCAGGGGCTTGACGGGGAACTTGATCCGGCGACCGGCTTCGAATTCCGCCAGATAGCTCTCGATCTGCTGACGCAGCTCGGCCAGTGGAATCGAAGTGTCGTATTTCAGCTCCCCTTTGCGGACCGCGGCGCCGCGGGCGCCGCCAAGCATCGCTCGTAGCACGTGATGATGGTCGCGGATGCCGTTGGTGCCGGCGTAGTCCACCTGTCTTTCCACCAGCGCGACGCGAAGGCGGAGCGCCCCCGAATCGTCTGTGGAAAATCCCGTCGCGCCTGCGGAAACCGTCAACAGTCCGTCCTGAAGGGCCGCGGTTGCCGAGACCTGTGCTCCGGGGGACATGACCAGCCGCTGATCGATCACGTTGCGGAGTTGAAGGTAGTTCATCTCGACCTGTTGCAGCAGCCCGCCGATTCCCGAGGGAATCAGTCCGCGTTCGCCCTGCAGCGACATGCCGTCGATCATCGCCCAGGGAGTCCCCTGGGCTTCGTAATAGCTGTACCGTTCTTCGCCGTCGAGGTTGGCGAGGGGGTCGGGCAGCGGAATGTGCTGGTGAATCTGCAGCACGATGACGTCCTTATCGGAGTACGTCTGCTGGACTCCCCAGGTGGCAAGATCCGCCGCGATACACGGTCCGCACTCCGTGCCGGTAAACAACTCCAGCAGGACCGGGCGAGTTGGCGCCGCCACCGCCGCCGGGGCGCGCTCCCTGGCGTTGGCAATTAATCCGGCGAGGCTTTGTTCATAAACCTGCCTCAAGTGGGCGTCGAGACCGTCGCGAGACCCCCTGGACTTTTCCCAGAGCTCGGTCAGAACGTCTCGGGGAGTCGGATCCCCCGCGGCGCGACCGATCTGGGGGCCCATTTCCTTGACCATCATCTCCAGCAGCGGGAGCGCCACGATCTGCGAATAGTAGTCGATCGCCTTGTCGGTCTCGTCATGGTCGGCGGAGTATCTGGCAAGTTCGTAGAGGACTTCAAAGTTGTAATGCTGCGTGGTGAGCTTGGGATCGGACAAATAGTCCCGGGCCGCCGTTCGTTTCGCCTCGTCGCCGGACCTCAAATCGAGCAGCGCTTGTTCGACGAGCGCGTTGGTGCGGGCGGCCTTGATCTGGTCCTTCCAGTTCGAAAGCTCATCGCCGATCCCCTGCTCGAACTCTTTGAGGAGCGACAGGACCATGTCGGGAAAGAGCCGGTTTCGCGTCAGTTGCACCGCGGAAATGATCCGGGAACGAAGCTCCATCCGCGGTCCCCAGGTGGCGGCGGACTTCGCGTAGCCGCTGACGATTTTTTCCGCCTGCGCACGAGTCGGCTCGACGCGCCGAAGTTGTTCGAGCACTCCGGAGTAGGCGTCCAGCGCCAGGGGGCTGTCATAGGCCTCCTGAGCCGCCCGCAGGATCGCCGCAACCGGCTTCTCCTTCTCGGCAGCCGCCTGCTTGAAGACGTCAATCCCTGGCGGCGGCAGCGCCTGGGCCGATTTCTCCAGCGAATCGATCGACGTCGGCCACAGGCGGGCGGGACTCAGATCGTACGGCCCGAACGCGAAGGTCCCGCGCACGACCCCGTCCACAAGCCGGCCCTGAAAATTGACCGTACCCTGTTCGTTTTTCACGTCAAACTGAATCTGTTCCCCATCGACGGCAACGCGCGTAAACTCCGGCTTCGTCCGGTCGCGAGACGCATCCAGAAACTTGCCGGACCAGGCGTTCTCGGGCCCCCGGCTGATTTCAAACAGCCAGAGCACGATGTCCTGTCCCTGACTGCTGAGAAACAGCGACCAGCGCCCCTCGAACCCCGTGGCTCCTTCGCGGAACGGCGGGGCCGGTCGACCTTCCTGATCGGTCAGCGTGACCGTCGCCGGCTTTGAAGAAGCGACGGCCCCGGCTTCCTGCGGTGCGGCACTCCCCGGAGGCTTCTGCGGGCAGCCGCAGAGCACCACGACCATCAGGCAGGCCAGCAGGGCGGACCATCGACGACGCAATTCCATCGGGAATAATCCTCTCCGCAACACCGGCGAGGCGCGGCGGTCATGAGCGGGGATAGCCTGTCACACGGCCGGATCAAGACTTCCCGGCAATTCTAATCAATGGCGCACGGCGAATCCCAGACTGGCTGATCTCTGAAGTCTTCGCCGGTCCGAACGAAAAACGAAAAAAGCCGGGATCGGAACTGAACGTTCCGGTCCCGGCCGGTAGAAATCGCTCCCCACGGCGGTCGAGTCTATGGTGCAAAAGTTCAGGGGAGCGGTATTCTGATGTGCGAAGGGTTGACAGACTACTCGACGCCAATCTGGAAATCAACTCGACGACAGTCGCGGCCAGTCGCCGGTCCGCCCCAGTCACCAGAAAACGATTTCAGACGGTTTGCCGAAGTTCCCCAATCGTCGCGCCGCGCCGGTCCGCTCGACCCTGCCCGCACCAGCCGTTAGCATCGGGGAAACTCCATCCGCTGCTCCCCCCGGGGACGTCGGCGTTTCCATCCTGATCGAGGTTGACCATGCGGGTTGTCACGTTCGGCGAAATCATGCTCCGGCTCATGCCTCTCGGCGGCCAGCGCTGGCGGCAGAGCCTGCCGGGCGAATTGTCGGCCACCTACGGCGGCGCCGAAGCCAACGTGGCCGTCTCGATCGCGCTGCAGGGAGGGAAGGCCGCGTACTGCACCGCGGTTCCCGATAACATCGTCACCGACGGCCTCGTCCAGGAAATGCGCAAGTACGGCGTCGACACTGACCTGCTGATCCGCACGAAGGAAGGCCGGTTCGGCATTTATTTCGTCGAACCCGGCAGTAATCAGCGCGGCAGCAACGTCACGTACGATCGCGCCGGCTCGTCGATCTCCATTGCCCCGCCCGAGACTTACGACTGGAACCGGATTCTCGACGACGCGGGCTGGTTTCACGTCACCGGCATCACGCCTGCGATCGGCAGCGCTTCAGCGGCCGCCGCCATCGCCGGCGCGAAGGCCGCCCGCGCCAAGGGAATGCCCGTCTCCTGCGATCTCAACTACCGCAAGAAGCTGTGGAACTGGGAATCGGGAACATCTCCGGCCACCCTGGCCCGCCGGGTGATGGGGGAATTGTTGCCGTCGGTGACAGTCCTGATCGCCAACGAAGAAGACGCCGAGCAGGTCCTGGGAATTCACGCTCCCGGCAGCAACGTCGAAGCAGGAACAATCGACCTCGACGGCTACGCCTGGACCGCCCGCGAAATCGTTCGCCAGTTCCCCCACATCGAGAAGGTCGCAATCACTCTGCGGGAGAGTTTTTCCGCCAACCACAACAACTGGGGGGCGCTGCTGTACGACGCCGCGACTGACGCCGTCCATGTCGCACCCACCGATGAGGCCGGGAAATACACGCCGTACGAAATGCACAACATCGTCGATCGCGTCGGAGCCGGGGACAGCTTCGGCGGAGCACTGATCTTCGCCTGCACCACGCCGGAACTGTCCGATCCGCAAACGGCCTTGCGCTACGCAGTGGCGGCCAGTTGCCTCAAGCATGGTCTCTATGGCGACTTCAACCTCTGCTCCCGCAGTGAAATCGAGACGCTGATGCAGGGAAGCGGTACCGGCCGGGTTCAGCGATAACGGAGTCAGGAAATGGGCTCGATTCGAGCGTTCATGGCGTCATGGCTGGCGCTGAGCCTGCTGTGCCTGGTTCAACCCGCCCAAGCCGGTAAATACAACCGGAAACTCAGCATTGGCGATGCCGCCCCGTCGTGGAGCGACGTGACCGGCATCGACGGCAAACAGCACGCCCTGGTCGATCTGAAAGCGGCCAAAGCCGTCGTTGTGGTCTTCACCTGCAATCACTGTCCGATCGCCACCGCCTACGAGGAACGCCTGAAACAGCTCCAGAGCGACTTCCGCGACCGGGGCGTGCAGGTCGTCGCCATCAGCGTCAGCCGATCGGAAGAGGATACGTTGGAACTGTTGCAGGCCCGCGCCCGCGAACGGGAGTTCAACTTCCTCTATCTGCAGGATCTGTCGCAGGATCTGGGCCGCCAGTATGGAGCCGCCGTGACTCCTCAGGCGCTGGTGCTCGACGGCGAGCGCAAAGTCGCCTATATGGGGGCGATCGACGACGACTGGCAGCACGCCGACAACGTCGGGGTCGCCTACGTCCGGGAAGCGGTCGAAGCAGTCCTGGCCGGAAAACCGCCGAAGCACACCGAAACCCGGCACACGGGTTGCGGAATCGAGTACGCCCGGACGCCACGAAAACCCGACGAGAAAAAATGACGAATTCCGAAGGCGGAGTGCCGTCAGCAATCGGTCGCCGGCATCATCGCAACTGACAACTGACAACTGACAACTGACAAAGGACGCTCTTCCCATGCTTTCACGGATGCGTTTCACGCCCCTGCTGGCAGTCCTCGTGACCGCAATTCTCTCGCTGGCCAGCCACGCAGCCCCTCCCGCCGGGGCGTCCGCGGTCGAGGTGGTCGATAAAGCCGGTTACGAAAAGATCCTCGCCCGGCACAAAGGGAAGGTGATTCTTGTCGACTGCTGGGCGACTTGGTGCGTCCCCTGCATCAAAGCGTTCCCCAAGACCGTAGAACTGTCCGAGCGCTACCGCAAGGACGGCCTGGCCGTGGTTTCGCTGTCGTTCGACTCGCTCAAAAAAGGCGAGGCTCCGCAAAGCGTTGTCGAGTTCCTCAAGGACAAGCACGCCGACTTCGACAACCTGATCAGCAAGCTCGACATCGCCGACGACGGGGCCGATGTCTTCGGAATTGAAGAGGGGGCTCTGCCCCACTTCAAACTCTACGGCCGCGACGGCAAGCTGCTGAAGACGTTCGCCTCGGGGGACGACGAGAAGACGTTCACGCACGAAGACATCGAACAGGCCGTGAAGGCGGCGCTGGCGAAGCGGTAAAGGGGGGGCGCGGCGTCGCCTCCGCCAGCATCGGCCTGAGGCCGAGTGGACGGTGCGCAAGTTTCAATCGGTCCAGCCCCTTACATGTATTTTATGATCTCAGCGGCAGTTCGGCGTCGAATTCGAGCAACGTTGGTTTCTCGGCGGCCCGGTAGTGCTGCATTGCCAGTAGAACTGCGGGGGCCAACAGGCAAAGCCCGATCGCAGCCTGCCACAGCCAGAAGCCGGCTCCGTAACCGACGACCGGGCGAGTATGGCCGGCTTCATTGACCATCATCTCGCGGATCAGAAAGCTGGTCAGCGCGAAGGCGACGGCCACCGCTGCAGATGCGAGCGCCGGACGGTATGACCGCGCCAGCGTCAGCAGCGTGCTCATCAGGAAGAATGGATTGGCCAGCCAGCCCAGCGCGTCGATCTGACCGTCCAACAACTGGAACAGCCCCAGCCAGCCGATGAGGAGCAGCCCGATCGCCGGCTCCGGTTCAGGTCGTCCCTCCAGCCGGAACGCCGGCAGACAGCACGCCGCGACAAACAGCAGCCAGCAGGACGCGGCGGCGACCGTCGACAGTTGCGGTTGGCGGAGGATGGTCACAGTCGGTTCCCGAAGTCAGGCATGCATCAACCGCGGCGTCAGTCCGGACACCCATGCTCGAACGCTACTTCGAAATCTCGCGGAGTCCAGTTCGTCAGTCCGGCGGTATTGCGGTACTCCTCGAAATCCGGGCGTCCGGTCCGATCTTGCCTTCCAGTCGCTGCGTCAGCTACAACCCCGCTCTCCCTGTCTATCTTCATTTCGAATTCCTTCGACGCGGACCGCCACGCCCCGGGCCAGGCTCTGTGGTCGCGCGTCACCGACGGCGCTCCGCGCGCCCAGGAGTGTCATCGTATGTCCAGCGCCCTTCGCTTCGGCCTGTGCCTGGTCGGCCTCGCCGCCTTCACGCTCGGCTGTTCCAGCACAAAACAATCCAACACCGCGCGAACGGCTCGCGAGCAATTGCTGGTTTCGAATGCCATCGATCAGTCGCTCTCGAAAGTCGATTTCACCCCGTTTCAGGGCTCCCGCGTCTTTGTCGACGACAAGTATCTGGAGTGCGTCGACAAGGGCTACCTCGTCGGTTCCATCCGGCATCGGGCGATGGCCAACGGCGCCGTCGTCGTCAACAAAATCGAGGATGCCGACGTCGTGATGGAACTGCGCAGCGGCGTCATCGGCACCGATATGGCCGACTCGTTTCTCGGTACTCCTGAGATCGTACTCCCCGGCATGCTGACCATTCCGGAAGTCCGACTCGTCAACCGGACCCGCCAGTCGGCGATGGCTAAGATCGGTCTCGTGGCCTACGACCCCAAGAACATGGCGGTGCTGGGGCAGGGGGGCGTTTCATCGTCCCAGTCCGAAGACAACAACTGGTTCGTGATGGGCGTCGGCCCCTGGCAGAGCGGTTCGGTCCGCGACGAAATCCGCCACTCGGTGCCGGTTCGCCCCAATCAGCCCTACCAGCCACTGCCGGTCTCCGTCGCCTTCCAGGAGCCGACGCTGCATCCCGCCGCACCCGGCAAGCTGCAGCTCACCGGAGAACAATCCCCGGCGGAAGAGAAACCTGCAGAGACGAAGTAAAAGGGAGGATTCGCCGCGCCGGGTGGCTGGCGTCGGAGTCCGCGACGACCCAGTCTTGAACCGTGTCTCACATTTGCCGCCCTGCGCCGGCAAATGAAACCCCATCGGGCGGCTCGCAAGCTTACAAACAGGCCAACCCCGCGCTCAGCTCCCGCTGCAGGTCTCCCGCGTCTTCCAGACCAACCGACAGCCGGACCAGCCCATCTCTGATGCCGCACGCAGCCCGCTCGGCGGCCGTCATGAACTTATGCGACGTCCCGGCAGGATAGGACAACGTCGTCCGGGCATCCGCCAGCGTGGGTGAGAACGGAATCGTCTCGGCCAGTTCGCGGAAGAACGCGTCAACGGCCGGCCGGCCTCCATTCAGCTCAAACGACAGCATCCCGCCGCAACCGCGCGTCAGCAGTCGCTCGGCCTGCCGCCGGGTGGGATGTGCCGGCAGGCCGGGATAATACACCCGGCCGACCTGCGGCTGCGATGCAAGAAACTCCGCCAGTATCTGCGCCGAGGCCGAAACTCGTTCGATCCGGAGCGGCAGCGTCCGCAGCCCGCGGGAGGCCATCCAGCACTCGTACGGATTGCTGTTGACGCCATAAAGGCTGCTGAGCCCCTTGATCCGCCGGATGCTGGCGCTCGGCCCGACGATCACTCCGAGCATCACGTCGCCGTGACCATTGAGATACTTCGACGCGCTGTGCCAGACCAGCGTGGCGCCGTGGTCGATCGGGCGCAGCAGGCAGGGGGTCGCGAACGTGCTGTCGACCAGCAGCGGGACGCCCCCCACGGCCGCCGCAATCGCCGGCAGGTCGGCGACCTCCAGCAGCGGATTGGAAACGCTTTCGACGATCGCCAGTTTCGTCCCCGGCGTCACCGCGGCGGCGAACTCGTCCGGCTGGTTGGCGTCGACGAAGGTGACCCGCACGCCGAACGAGTTCTGCAGGTGATTGAGCAACTGCCCGGTCCTGCCATAGAGGACGCGGGCGGCGACGAGATGGTCGCCCGATTTCAGCAGCGCCATCAGTGTCGCCGTGAGCGCTCCCATTCCCGAGGAGCAGGCGACGCCGGCTTCGGCCCCTTCCAGTCGGGCCACGTCCGAGGCGAATGCTTCCCGGTTGGGATTGCCATCGCGGGTGTAGATGTAACCCTGCGACTTGCCGCTCACCACATCGTCGAGCTGGCCCAGATCTTCCAGGTCGAACGCCGTCGTCTGGTAGAGAGGCGGGGCGCTCGGCCGCGTGACAAAGTCCGCCGCCCAGCCCCCGCGCGCTGCCTGCGTCGCCGGGGCTTCGCTGTCGGTTTGCTCGTTCATGGTCGCCTCCGGAATTGGGATCAGGACGGGGTTCCGCCCAGCGTCTTCGCCGCCCAGACCGCGAGTTTCTCGCGGAAGATCTTGGAATTGTGGCGGATGTCCACGGGAAATGCCTTGTGGATCAGAAAGGTCCGGATCCGGCGGGTCGCCTCAAAGCCGGCCCCACGCTCCCGCAGTTCGCGGAGCAGTCCCTCGGCGGAGGAGCGCGGAGCGGTCCGTTCGCATTCGACGCAGACAACCGGCTCCATCCGGCCGCCGCGCCGAACCCCGACCAGAGCCGTGCGGAACACGCCGGGATGCTCGTTGAAAATGCCTTCGACCGGATCGGTAAACAGCGTTTCCTCGTCGAGGACGACGCGGTGCGACTTGCGACCGCAGAACCAGAGTCGCCCCTGCGGATCGAAATAGCCGACGTCTCCCATACGATGCCACACGCCGTCGGTTTCGGCATCGGAAATCTTGGCCAGCGCCGTCAGATCGGGGCGACGGAAATACTCCCGCGTGACCATCGGACCGCGAACGGCGATCTCTCCGATCTGCCCGGGAGGCAGCACAAGAGCCTCGTCCCATGCGGAAATTGGATCGTCGCTGATCCGGATGATCCGGACGTCAATTCCCGACACCGGACGTCCGACGCATGTTCCCGCACCGACGGCAGTCTGGAAACGCGTTTCGCTCAGGACTTCGTCGCTGCCGATCACGGCGACGGGCAGTGACTCGGTCGCTCCGTAAGGCGTAAAGATCCTGGCGTCCGGGCCGAGCAGCCCGCGAAACCGTTCCAGGACTGTCGGCGAAACCGGGGCGCCCGCCGAAAGGACGCGCTTCAGCGTCGGCAGCCGCGGTGCTGCGGGCCGGGCGAGTCCGGCGGCAACGATGTCCCGCGAGACCCGGTTCAGCAGCGCGGGCGAGCCGAACAGATTGGTCACGCCGAACCGCCGCACGGGACCGTCGACTTCGCGCCAGTCGACGCGCGCCGGCCGGGTGGCGTCCATCCGCGGAATGATGGCGGTCATGCCCAGGGCCGGCGCAAACAGGGCAAACAGCGGAAACGTACAGAGGTCGACTTCGCCCGGCTCGATGCCGAAAGCCGTTCTCAGCAATTCGACCTGCGTGACGAAGGTGCGATGGGAATAGACCGCTCCCTTCGGCACTCCCGTGCTGCCGCTGGTGAACAGAATTGCCGCCGGATCCTCGGCGGTTGTCAGGGCCGTCTCGTGATAGCGGTCGGCATCTGCACCACGTCCGGCGCGGTAGACATCGGCCAGCGTGCGGCCGCCCCAGCCGAATTTCCGGCCGACCGTGACCAGCGTTTTCAGCGATCCCTTTGACCAGCCCAGGAGCAGCCGGGCGACATGGGCCTTTGAAATTCCGACAAATGCTTCCGGTTCGGCCTCCGCCAGACACTTTCCAAGATTCCGCACTCCCATGCCAGGATCGACGAGAACCGGCACGGCCCCGACATGCAGCAGGGCAAAAGTGAGCTGGAAGAACTCCGGCGACGGGGGGACCATCAAGACGGTCCGGACGCCCCGGCCGATGCCGCACTGAACCAGTCCGGCAGCCAGTTCGCGGACTTCGCCGGCCAGCTCGCCGAAGGTCCAGGTCTTATAGGTGAGCAGGTCGACGTCGGTCTGTTTCCCGCTGGGGACATACAGCGCCGGCTGATCCGGTCGCAGCCGGGCGTGTTTCTGCAAGCTGGCGGCGATGTTTACGGGAGTCATGCGGCGCGATACTCGTCGTCGAAAAGACCGAACTCGGGCGAGCAGACAGAGTACCCGCCGCTCCCCGGTCAGGGAACGTCGACACGTCGCCGAATGCCGGATTGAAGCCCTGCAAGTCGGACGCTGTCGTCGGACTCGACTTCCTCGCGAGAAAAGGCGGCTGGTTGACGCTGAGAAATCGCGAGTGGTACAAGTTCCCCTGTACGGGATCGAATGCCGGTCGCGCCGCCGACGGGCTGAAACTCCACACAGACGGATCTTCGATGGCCCGGATTGCGTTGCAGGTGCTCGACGGCATGGAGCGTGGACGGATCTTTTCCGACCTCCTCACCCCCTTCACGATCGGCCGTGAAGACGACAACGAAGTCCAGCTCAACGACGACCGGGTCAGCCGCTGCCATGCCAAAGTTCAGGACGACGGCGGCAAGATCATTCTCACCGACCTCGGCAGCACCAACGGGACCCGCGTGAACGGTCATGTTGTACACATGCACGTGCTGCAGACCGGGGACCTCGTTCTCGTCGGACGCTGCCTGCTGCTGATCGGCGCGTCGCCCGAGCCCCTCGTGCGATCGGGACCTGCCGATTCGACGTTGCTTCCGGGGCAGGATTCGGGCGTTTCCGACGATTTTGACGTGGAGTTCGCCCCGCTGGTGCAGGACCTGCCGCTGATGCCGTTGTTTCCCCGCCATCTGCCGGAGCTTCCGGAGAATCTGCGGGGTCTCCAGTACGTCCAGCTCACCGACCTGCTCGGCAATCTTCATAGCCGGCTGGGGATTGTCCTCCAGCTCGCGGTCGAGGTCCGTCGTCCCGAGGGGACGACGGCCATCGAACTCGATTCCGTCGCCTGGCGGCACCTGCTCGAGACGCAAGCGGCCCTGGCGACTTATCTGCACGACCTGACCGAACCGGTCTGAATCGCGTCGTTTCGTCAACGACAGCCGTTCCGGTTGTGCGAGGCGACGCGGACCTGATTCCTGCGGAACGCGGCTTCGTAAAAAGTCGAGCCGATGGCCCGATCATGTTGTGCTGCAACAACTTGTAGAGACCTCGATCTGTCGCGACGTCGCGTGAGGCGCCCGCGCCAGGATTGCTCGGGGCGCCGCGACTGTTCCTCGGGTTCAACGTGGCGATGAAAAAATGTTGCCAGAAGACAGCACGTTTTGCTTCTTGACCTATGTTTCAGGGACTCGGTGAATGCGCCGAGGACTTGCCCGTTGGCCCGCGCCCTGCAACACGCCACCTGCAGAAGCGACTCCTGGAGTCATTCACGATGACCACTGCTCAAGCGACCGGCGCAGGATCGGCGCTCACCGCCGAATACATCAATCCCGTGATTTCGGCCACGCGCAGCGTGTTTGAAATGATGCTCGGCTGCACGCCGACGCGAACGGGGCTGTATTTAAAGCAGGAAGGGGCGCCCTATCACGAAGTCAGCGCCGTCATCGGCGTCTCGGGGCGCGCGACAGGCACCATTGTCGTCAGCTTGTCGACGGAGGCGGCCTGCAGCGTGCTCGAACGGATGGTCGGAATCGAGGCCACGGAAATCAATCGCGAAGTCTGCGACGCCGTCGGCGAGCTGACCAACATGATTGCCGGAGCGGCCAAAGCCCAGCTTGCCGCGCATCAGTTGTCGATCAGCCTGCCCAACGTGCTTTCGGGAAAGGGCCACGTGGTCCACTTTCCCTCCGAGGTCCAGCCGATCGTGATCATGTTCGATTCCGAAATCGGCGCGCTGGTGATTGAAGTCGGATTCAACGGTCTGTAGTTCATCCCGTTCCCGGGAACCGTCGACTTGCGGGCTGCAGGAAATGACTCCTCGCACGCAGGCGAAACTGCCCGTCAGTGTGCGAGAGGGTCATGATCCATGAAAGTCCTGCTGGTCGATGATTCGGGCACGATGCGCACCATTCAGAAGCGGTGCCTCAGCAAGCTCGGAGTGGAAGATGTCGTCGAGGCCGAAGATGGCGTTCAGGCGCTCATCATGTTCGAGGCCGGCACGTTCGATGTCGTCCTGACGGACTGGAACATGCCGAACATGGACGGGCTGACGCTGCTGAAAGAGATCCGCCAGCGCAACCGCGAGATTCCCGTCATCATGATTACGACGGAAGCCGAACGGGCGCGCGTCGTGCTCGCGATCCAGTCGGGCGTTTCCGACTATCTGGTCAAGCCGTTCACTCCGGACGGGCTGAAGGAAAAGCTCGAACGCTGGGTCGGCGCGAAGCTCTAGACCTCCTGCTGCAGCCATCCCAGTTCAGAGCGCCTTTCCGCCCGGCGGGCGAACGGCCGCCACCGAAGCGGCGAAACTTTCATCCACCCCGATCCGCCGTTCAGGCGCGCATTGCTTCCGCGAGACGATCATGCTCGACCCCCGCCATATCTGGGCCTCGTCGCAGTTGCCGACGCTTCCCGCCGTCGCCATCGGTCTGCTGGACCTGGCGAAAGATCCGGAAACCGAGATTCGCGACGTCATCGATCTGGTCAAGTCCGACCCCGCCATCTCGGCGAAGCTGGTCAAAGCGGCCAATTCGACCTTCTTTGGTTTTCGCTCCGAAGTCCGCTCGATCGACCGGGCCGTTCCGCTGCTCGGAACGACCGTGACCACCTCGCTCTCGCTCAGCTTCTCGCTCACCGATGAATCGATGGCCGCCGGTCCGATGGCCGCGCACTACAACAAATACTGGCAGCAGTCGGTCGTCCAGGCCTCGGCCGCCGAAAGTCTCTGCCGGCTGGTCGGCCACGGACTCGCCAGCGAGTACTTTCTCATCGGGCTCCTGCTCGATCTCGGTCGACTGGCCATGCTCAAGGTCGTGCCCCGGGAATACCGGGTTCCGCTGGAGGCGTTCGAGTCGAACGGCAAATCTCTCGTCGACACCGAACGCGAACATCTCGGAATCGACCACGTTGAGGTGGGCGTCCAGCTCATGACCAACTGGAAATTGCCCGACAGCCTGATTCGCGCCGTCGAGACTCATCACGCCTCCGCGCCGGAGATCGTTGCGCGGCACGGCGACGCCGAATGCAATCTCGCCGCCGGGGCGGCCGTCGCCGCCTGCGTGGGAGACTACTTCTGCAACTCCTCCAAAGGCCGCGCCCTGGAGCAGTTGAAGGCTCTGACGCACGAATTTTTCCAGCTCGATGACGCCAGCCTGACGCGGTATCTCGATGCGGTCGGCGAGCGCCTGGTCGCCGCCGCCGAACTCTTCAACGTGGATCTCAGCCACATTCCCAGCACCGCCGATCTGATGGTCCAAGCGAACGAACAACTGGTCAACCTGACTCTGCGCGAACATGTCGCCAATACTCAGGCCACCGTGCGGCAGCAGGTGATGGAACGGGAGCGCCAGCAGCTCGAAGATCTCAACCGCGAACTCGCTCAGCAGGCCATGCACGACGGCCTCACCAAGGTCTACAACCGCAAATTCTTCGACGAGACCCTCGAACGCGAAGTCGTCCGCGCCCGCCGGTCGGCCAGCCCGGTCGGCGTGATTCTGATCGACGTCGACCGATTCAAGGTGATCAACGACACCTACGGGCACCCGTTCGGCGACGTCGTGCTGCAACAGATTGCCCGCGTACTGGCGGGCACCATCCGCGGCGCCGACGTCATTTCCCGCTACGGCGGGGAAGAGTTCGTCGTGCTGGCCAACCAGCCGACGGAGAAGGGCCTGGAGAAACTCGCCGAGCGCCTCCGCGAACGCGTCGAACAGGAATCATTCCTTTTCGGCTCGACGGAAATTCCCGTGACCGTCAGCGTCGGCGCCGCCATCACGATCCCCGCCCGCAACGAGACGGGGACGCCGTCCAGCCTCGTTTCCGCCGCCGACGAATGCCTCTACCGATCCAAGTCGGACGGTCGGAATCGCGTGACGATCCGCTCGCTCGTCACCGCGGCCGACCGCGAAATGTTTGCGCTGGTGAATCAGCATCGCTTCAGCCGGTGGCTCGTCGCGGAGAAGTACCTCGACGTTCCGCAGATTTCCCGCGCTCTGGTTCAATGCCACACCGATCATTGCCGGATGGGCGATCTTGCGGTTCGCGCCGGCTACCTGACCGAGTCGCAGGTGGCTGCGATTCTCGAAATGCAGTCGACGGTCGGCGAGCGGTTCGGGCAGCTCGCGGTTCAGACGGGCGCGCTGGATCGCGAGCATGTCGTCCATCTCCTGGCGCTGCAGCAGGAGAATCCCCAGCAGCTCGCCGCCGCCATCGCCCGTCTCGGATTGATGTCCCCCAGTGCCACGATGGTTGCGCTGGAGGAGTACCAGAAGGCGAATGTTCCAGCGGGAACCCCCCTCGTCGGAACTCGGTGATTCGAGAGCCGCTCCCCCGTTTTCAGGTCTGAACGCCCGGTTTCCGCTTTTCGAGCTGACGGGAATCTGCTATTGGAAGAGGCTGGTCGTCGACTTTCTCCTCCGATCGCGCTCCGGCAGGGCCTCTGGCACTCGACGGGGCGTTGATTTCAGTTTGAACCAGGACGGCCACGGAAGGCTCAGGCGTGCGTTCCCGCTTCTTACACCTGGTCCGACTCTCGATGCGCCGGCTCGCCCGCGACGCAGCGCTGCCAGTGCGCGAGTTCGGCGAGTTGCTGAGCGAGAAATGTGAACAGCTCGCAGTCCACCTGAACATTTTCCGCCGTTCGGTCAATCACTCGCCCGAGTGGTTTTTCGTGACGACGACCGGCTTCGTCGGCATCGGCCTGACGACGCTGATGTTCTTCGCCCTCACCGCCGACAAATTTCGCTGGCTCGGCACCGTTGGCGGGGGGCGCTCGGTCAAAGAGGCCCGCGAATACTGGGCCCGCGTTGAAGTTCAGAATCGTCCCTCGCTGGAGACGCGAGATCGGTTTTCGCAACCGGGCCCGCAGCTACTTTATGCCGTTCAGCTCGATCCAGGCGATGGCCCTTACTACGCGCGAGGCCGGTCCGACGATTTCGTATTTCCCGAAGCGCTCCCGTCGGAAACCAGGCCCGCCGCCGAGCCTCAGCCCATCGCGTCGGACTGGCCGGAGCTTCCCCCGCGCCGCGAAACGGATCGAGAAACCGCTGAGTTCGAATGGGATGTTCGCTTCGAACGCGTCGCGGCCGCCGCGGCGCCGATTCCCGATAATCCGCCAGTCACCGTCACGGCCCGCAGCGCCTTTCCCGAGCTGCTGAGGCAGGTTCGCCTGCGCGAAGCGGTCGGCGGCTGGTCCCGTTCGAGCGGTTCGTTTGACGCCGGTCCGGTGATTCCGGTCGCCTATGCGGACCGTCGCGATCTCCCCCCGCCGCCAGCGCGGTCCATCGATCGCAGCGCGACCGGACCGGCCGACCAGGTGCTGGATCACTCAATCCCATCGTCGGTCGAAGTTGGACTCGACCTGGCGCTGCTCGGTCCGATTCGCGGCCTGGCCCATCTAGTCCAGGAGTCGTATCTGAAGATTGCGAATCGAGGCTCGGACAGCCTGCCCCGGTTGCAGATCATTGAGCCCCTGGATCTGCTGGAGACCGTCGTCGACGCCCGACCGCTGGCGGAGGTCGCCGATGGCGCCCTCCGGCGGGAAATCGTCGGATTGAACAGCGGCAGCGAACGCCAGCTTTCCGTCCGCTGGGTTCCGCGCGAGCCGGGCCGCTACCGGCACGAAGTCACGATCATCGCCGAAGCTCTCGTGGCGGCCGAGACCGAAGTCGGCTCGCCGCAGCCTCAGGGACAGCCCCTGCTGGCGATCTCGGCCCGGAAGTTAACCTCCAGCGTCCGCGTGGACGACACGCTGGAAGTCGAGATCGAAGTCCGCAATGAAGGTGACGCCGACGCCCGCAACGTCGCGGTCTACGCCGACGTCTCGTCGGCATTCGACCATAGGTATGGCCGTGAGCTGGAGTATCGGATCGGCGACCTCCCCGCCGGGGGATCGCATCGGACGGTGCTGCGGCTGACCGGTCGGCAGCCTGGCGAAGGGCTCGTTTCGCTGCAGGCCATGGCCGCTGCCGCCGTGCCCGCCGCGACGCGAATCCAGTCGTCGATCCAGCCCCGGCTCCAGGACGCCCGTCAGCCAGTTACGACGACCGTCGGCCGACTTCCGCTCCCGGAACCGGCCCCCCGGCGGCCTGCACCGTCCCGGGAAACTGCCTCGACGGTCGCCGCCGCTCAGGAAGCGACCGACCGCAAGCAGACGCGTCCAGCGACCGCAGCGCCGTTGGGTGATGTCTGCCGCTGTTGCCCGCCGGTGATTCTGGTCAATCCGGCCTATCTCGTTCCGCCGCTGTCGTACTGAGACGGTTCCCGCCGCGGCGATCGTGGCGCTCGGCTTTCCTCGGCGGAGCTGGGCGGACTGGATTCCGGGAGTGACAACGGCTGGATCGCGGTATACTGGCCGCAAGCGTCTGCCGGCCGGTCCCTTGCACAAGATCTCACGCCATGAGTATGCCTGCGTTTGCCGCCGCTCTCCTGCTCCTCCTGGCGACCAGTGTGTCAGCGGTTGCCGAAACCCCGCCGGCCGGCTCGCCGACAACCCCGCGCGGAACATTGACCTCGCTGAACAAAGAAGGCACGGTCCTGCTCGACGCCGAGCGGAAACGGCTGATCCTGAAGAGCGAAGTCTGCCTGCGCGAAGGGCTGCTGGAAATGCTGGCCTGCCTGAAGCAGACCAAGGAGCACGAGGCGATCCTGCGGGTCGACACGAGAGCCCAGGTCGTCCATGCGGGGCTGCTGGCCCTCGGCGCCGAAAGCGGACGCCCGGTTCAGTTCATGCCCGAGTACAAACCCGCGACCGGTCAGCCGATTGAGATTTACCTCTCCTGGACCGACAAGGATGGCAAGTCGCACCGCGAGCCGGCGCAGAAGTGGATCCGCAACGCGACGCGGAAGTACTTTGTCGAAAAGCTGGAGCAGCTTCCGTCCGATACGGCGATCGGCGAACGGACCGATTTGCGCTACGACGAGAAGAACAAAGAGCTCTTCTGGTACGGTCCAATGACCGCCGAGCAGCGCGATCAGTGGCTCAAACCGACGCAGAATGCGGCCTACCGCAAAGCCGTGCAGTCGATCTTCGATCGCACGCAGCTCCGGCCGCTCAACGCCCGGTGGGTCTTTGCGGGCAGCGGCTTCTCCGTCGACGAGAAGACCGGCAAGAAGTACTACAACGCCGAGTCGGGCGACTTGATCTGCGTCGCCAATTTCTCAACCGCCACGCTGGACCTGGCCGTCAGCAGTTCGGCGTCCAACGACGGCCTCGACTACGAAGCCTGGACCGAGCGGATTCCGCCGATCGGCACTCCGGTGGAGATCGAATTGATCCCGGTGTTCGAGAAAAAGCCGGGTCCAACTTCGCGGTAGGGGGGGAGTCGATTCAGTAACTGATGTCCGTGAAGTTACCGTCGTCTGTCGGTCTTCCCTCGACTCCGCCGCGGCCCCGCCCCATGCCAGCCGATCTCGACCAATCCCTGGAAAAAGCTCGCGACGCTAAGGCGGAAACGTTGAAGATCTTCAACCGTCTCGCCGGATCGGCGGCCGTCGGGATCACCCGCATTGGCGACCAGTACGGCCTGAAGGTGAACCTGGCCGAACCGCTGGCGGAGTCGGTCTCGCCCCCATCCTCGGTCAACGGAGTTCCAGTGTGCATTGAGGTCACCGGACAGATTACGAAGCGTCTTCCGGCGGAGCCCAGTTGATGTCTCCGGTGATTGATCCTCAAAGCGTCAACCGGCCCCACCCCGCCAGAATCGCCTCCGCACCCACCAGCGGCGACTGACACGCCCCGCGCCGGCAGACGTACGCGGTCGTCCGACCATCGATCGCCGTCTTCCCTGCCAGCAGCGGCTCGAGCACCGCAGGAACGGCCGCACCGGCGGCCTGCCGGATGACGAGCAAGTTCGGCAGAGACCGCCGCCGCAGCTCGACCAGCACCCGCTCGCACTCGGCCGGATCCGCACCTTCCATCAAAACGATCTCATGGGCCGGCCCGAGCAGCATGTCGAACGCCATCAGCGCCTGAGCCCCCGCCATCGGCACGCGGGCCAGCTCGCCCGCCAGCATCTCCAGCGTACCGACCGCACGCTGTTCCAGGTCGGACCGGCCGGTCAGCAGGGCGAGTTTGACCAGCGCCGTCGCCGCCAGGCTGTTGCCCGACGGGGTCGCGTTGTCGTGGACATCTTTGCTGCGTGCGATCAGAGTTTCGTGATCGGCGGACGTGTAGAAGTAGCCCCCGTCCGCAGCATCGGCGAACTGCGCCTCCATCCGCTCCGCAAGCGCGAGCGCCCCCTCCAGATAACGCGCATCGAACGTCGCCTGATACAACTCGGCCAGTCCGTCGATGACCGCCGCGTAGTCGTCGAGATACCCGTTGAATCGCGCCCGCCCGTCCTTGTAACCGTGCCACAGCCGACCATCCTCCGCGACCAGCGTCGACAGCACAAAGTCGCCCGCGGCCCGGGCCGCTTCGATGTATCGTGGCTCGTCGAACGCCGCCCCCACCCGCGCGCAGGCCGCGATCATCAGCCCGTTCCAGCTTGCCAGGATCTTTTCGTCCCGTCCGGGGGCGATCCGCTCGGCCCGCAGCGCAAACAACTTGGCCCGACACCCGGCCAGCAGCGCCTCCAGCACGCTTGGCGACAGTCCAAGCCGGGCCGCCTGGCGCTCGGGGGACTCCGGCCGGTTGAGAATCGTCTTGTGCTCCCAGTTTCCCTGGGGCGTCACGTCGTAGCACGCGCAGAACGCCGCGACCTCGTGTTCGTCGAGCGCCTCTTCAATCTCCCCCTGGGACCAGACGAAGAATTTTCCTTCCTCCCCTTCGCTGTCTGCGTCCTGCGTACTGTAGAACCCACCTTCGGGGCGGGTCATCTCCCGCAGCACGTAGTCCAGCGTCTCGCGCGCGACGGCCGCAAAGTCCGCCCGCCCGGTGATCTGATGCGCCTCCAGATAGACCGGGACCAGCAGCGCATTGTCGTAGAGCATCTTCTCGAAGTGGGGCGCCAGCCAGCGCTCGTCGGTCGAGTACCGCGCAAATCCGCCGCCGAGATGGTCATAAATTCCCCCGCGGGCCATCTTGTCGAGCGTGAGCGTCGTCGCCGCGAGAGCGTCCTCGCTGCCGAATCGCCGCCACAGGCGGAGCAGCAGCCGCAGGTCCATCGGGTGGGGAAACTTCGGGGCGGAGCCGAACCCCCCGTTCTCCCGGTCGACCGACCGCACCAGGACCTTCAGTGCGTTCCGCAACGTCTCCTCGGAGAGAGCGCCGGCGGGATGCTGCGGCCGGCCGGCGGCCACGACCGCCTCCGTCAGTTGTTCGGCCTGTTCGAGCAGCGCCTCGCGCCGGTTCTGCCAGGCCTCGTGAACGGCGGAGAGAATCTGCCGGAAACCCGGCCGCCCCCAGCGCGACTCGGGAGGCCAGTAGGTCCCGCCGAAGAACGGCTTCAGGTCGGGCGTCAGAAAGACCGACATCGGCCAGCCGCCGCTCTGCGTCATCGCAATGACCGCGGCCATATAGATCTGGTCGAGATCCGGCCGTTCTTCGCGATCGACCTTGATGTTGACGAACCAGTCGTTCATCAGGGCCGCGATGTCGGGGTTCTCGAAACTCTCGTGCTCCATCACGTGGCACCAGTGACAGGCGCTGTAGCCGATCGACAGAAAAATCGGCTTGTCGGCCAGCTTCGCTTCCGCCAGCGACGCCTCATTCCACGCCCGCCAGTCGACCGGGTTATTCGCGTGTTGCAGCAGGTACGGGCTCGTCTCCTGGGCGAGGCGGTTCGGCGAATGGCGGGGCAGGTCTGTCATGGCGAATCCAGCATCACGTAGGGCAGGCTCCCGCCCCGGGTCACGGCCACCAGCAAGTAAGACGTTCATCGTCATCACGCTGCCGCAATGCGCCATCCTACGCGCCGGGCCGGATTCAACAACCGGCCCAGTCGGAGTTTGCTTCTGAAATGCAAGGTTCGCTCCGGTACCGCCCGCCGCAATGTCGCTGCCAATTGGCCCCCTCCCTCTTTTCGCAGATCGCGCAGATTGGCGTCGCTTCGTGCGGGCGGGTACGCTGTCGCTCCGGACGCCGTGACCTCGTTTCGACGGGGTTGCAGCACTGTTCCACACGAGATCTTCCCGAAAGACTGCGATGACAGTTCCCGCCTGGGCTCTCGTCAGCAATGTTCCTGACCTCGCCGATTTCAGCGACGCTGAATTTCTGCAGTCCCTCGCCTGGGACAAGGGAGCCCCGCGCGCCGTTCGCGACGCGGCATCCGCGGGTGAACCCGGACCATTCTTGAAGGCCTGGCGGGACTACGCCGGCCCGGCGACCGGCGGACGCAAGCTGTCCGGATGGGCCTGCCTCTGGTCGCAGGCGAGCTGGCCGGATGACGTCGATCCGGGTCGGTTGCTGCAAGCTGCGATCCCAACCGTCAAACCGTCCGCAAAGGCTCGAAAGGGGGCGATCAAGGCCGCCGCAGACTGGCCCCGACGGCTCGCCCCGCTCCTCGACCGGCTGACATCGCATGCGGCAAAGGCCCACGCCGCAGCGCGCACAATGGGGGCTGAGTCCGCCGCAACGACAGACGCCGCCGGCCCCCTGACCATCCTGGCGGCTGCGGAATTGTGGGCAATCCGTGGCGGCAGTCTGCCGGCGGGACCTGCATTCGCGTTGTGGCGCGGACTCCTGACCGCTCTCCGGGCTGCACTGTCGACGCCCGTTGACGAAACGGCCCCTTTGGACATGCAGCTCGTCCGTCAGGGCGAGCTTCCCTTCCTGGCGGGAGCCTTCTTTCCGGGACTGACCGGCAGCTCGGCCTTGCTCCGCGACGGGAAGAAGTATCTGGCTCGCAAATTGTCGGACCATACGGATTCCGACGGAACGCCTCACGCCGAGCTGCTGCCGCGGCTGCCTCTCTGGTTGGCGCCGCTCGTCCGGGCGACCTGGTGGAGCGAACTCGCCGACGTTTCGCTGTGGAACGGCGACCAGCAGATCCTGCTGCGGGAAACGATCGAGCACGCCACGCCCCTTTGCCGGCTGGACGGCCGGCTGGCGATGGGGAATGGTCTGGCGATCGACGCATTCCCCCTCTTGAACGCTGCCGCCGCAATCCTGGGCCTTTCCACGGACCAGCCAGCCGCGGGCTATCTGAAAGCGATCGCCAAGGCGAGTGCCGGCAAGGTGGTGAAGTCCCGGCCTGCGATGACGGAGGCCGACGTTCCGTCGACGCAGTCGGACTGGGCCCGTTTTGCGTTGCTCAGAACCGACTGGAGCCCCCAGGCCGACACGCTGGCGATTACCCACCACCAGCGATTCCCGCAGATGGATGTCGCTGCGCTCGGTCAGCCGCTGCTCCACGGAGACTGGCCTCTCCAGCTCCAGATCGGCGACTCCCTCTTCGAACTGGCCGACGAATGGTCCTGCGTCTGCTGGGTTTCCGACGCCGATGTCGACTACCTCGAACTGCAGATGGAAGGGCCCGGCAACCTGCGCGTCGAACGGATGGTGCTCCTCTCCCGCCGGGATCACTTCCTGCTGCTGGCGGATTCGATCGCCGGCGCGCCCGCCGAGAAGATCACGCTCCGTTCTCAGTTTCCGCTCGCGGCCGGCGTCACGGCTCAGGCCGACACCGCAACCCGCGAGATCCGCCTGCAGGCCGGACGACAGAAAGTCCGGGCGTTTCCGCTGGGGCTGGCCTGCGAACGGGTCCAGAGCACGCCGCATACGTTCGCCGTGGCCGACGATCAGCTCCTGCTGGAGCAGGTCGCGGCCGGAACGGGCCTGGTCGCGCCGGTGGTTTTTCAGTGGAGCCCCGAGCTGGTCAAGAAAGAAGCCGTCTGGCGGACGCTGACCGTGTCGGAAGCGGGCAAGGTCGCTCCCGCGGGGACTGCCGCCGGCTTCCGGCTGCGGATCG
This sequence comes from Planctellipticum variicoloris, assembly GCF_030622045.1. Classification (NCBI taxonomy): domain Bacteria; kingdom Pseudomonadati; phylum Planctomycetota; class Planctomycetia; order Planctomycetales; family Planctomycetaceae; genus Planctellipticum; species Planctellipticum variicoloris. The sequence continues at coordinate 7,272,436 of NZ_CP130886.1, forward strand.
GCGACAGTCAATGGCTGGTCTACCGCAGCCTGAAGAAGCCGAAAGAGGCCCGGACGGTGCTGGGCCACCATTCCTGGAACGAAACCGTCATCGGCCGGTTCGACAAGAACGGCGACCTCGACCCGATGTTGATGGTGGAATAGGGGCCGTGGCCCGTTGTCAGTTGTCAGTTGTCAGTTGTCAGTTGTGAGAACGGCCGCCGCCGACAGGTCGTGTCTGGTTTGGAATTTGTGATCTGGTGTTTGGAGCTTCAACGCCGGGGGCACGGCCTCTCTCGCGAAATTGCAGGAATGGCGGTAGGTGATGGCAGAACGGATCAGTACAGGACTGGCGGAACTGGATCGGATGCTGGGGGGCGGGTTGCTCCCCGGCACGATGACTGTGGTCATGGGGGCGACGGGCGTCGGCAAAACGCAGCTCGGCGTCCACTTTCTTGATGCCGGCCGCCGCCAGGAAGGCGAACCCGGGATCGTCTTCGACATGACCTCCCGCGGTGATTCGCAGAACCACATCGACTACGCCCGGCGGATGTGCGGCTGGGAAATGACGGAGCGGCTGATTGACGAGGCCTTCCGCCCGGAACACGTCTGGGACCGGGAGGCGACCCGCCGCGATCTGTTCCACATCTTCCGCCGCTCCGGCCGGCGCGTCACCCGGCAGGACATGGACACCACCGACTGGCAGGAGTGGAAAGTCGAGCTGAACCAGAAACTCGACCAGGCGATCGCGTTCTTCTATGGCAACTTCGTGCACGGCGTCCGTCGCTGCGTCATCGACGGCATCGAGCCAGTCGAGAAGGTCAGCGAGTCGTTTCAGTTCCACGTCTTCGACTACATCTACCACCAGATCCTGCATAAGGACGCCGACTGGGTCGCACGAGATCTGTTCCGGGTCCACTTCCGCGAGCAGGAACCGCAGATCCAGTCCCGGATGTACGACCACCGCGAACTGGCCTGCCTGATGCTCTACACCTCGCACGAGGTCCTCCTGGACCAGCTCCTCTCCCGACCGATCGAGAGCGGCGACGAACTGGCCAACGCCAACACGATCATCCTGATGGGCAAGATCCGCGACGGCGTCAAGATGCGGCGGGCGCTCCACGTCGCCAAGCACCGGGGCAGCGCCTGCGACGACTCCATCGTCCCCTTCGAAATCGGCGACAAAGGCCTGACGCTCCTGCACGAGTGAAAGCAGAGAGCATGCGGCAGCCTTTCATCGGCGATCCGCAATCAGCGATCAGCCCACTTCTCTGGCGATTCGCGATTCCCTATTCGCTGCTCCGGCAACGACGAAAGCAGAATGCCGGAAAGATCACGAATACCGGCAGCAGATCCTTGCCCGCGGCCAGCGTCTCGGCCACTGACAAATCACAAAAAACAAATGACAAACCACATTCTCTCCGCAACTTCCGCCGGGCCGCGGCGAGAATAGACCGACCCACCCGTTCTGGAGAGGCCGCTGCGGCTTCACGGGTGACACGATCTTCCCGTTCCGGGCCGCGGAATCAGGAGCTTGCCATGAGTCGCTGGGACCAGGAATACCGCGCGCTGCCCGAACCGGCGCGACAGGCCGTCAATGAACTGACAAACGGGATCTTCCGGCTGCAGTCCGGATTCGCGGGGAAGATCGACCCCCGTCTGCAACCGGAACTGGCCGCGCAATGGCTGGAGATCCGCAATCAGATCCTCGCCAACCGGCAACGATTCGCCCAGTGGCTCCAGGGAGCAATCTCCGGCGTCATGAATTTCGCGCCGGCCGCGATGATCCTGAAGGCGCTCGATACCGCCCCGGGTTGGATTCGCACGGCCCGCGGCGAGCTCGGAATCCACGAAATCAAGGGCGCAACGCACAACCCCAGAATCATGGACTATATCCGCACCTGCAGCAACATTCAGCAGACCGACGCGCAGCGCAGGTATGTCGAACGCGAAGGGGAAGAGGGCGTCGAATGGTGCTCGGCCTTCGTCAACTGGTGTCTGCGGCAAAATGGAATCGCGGGGACCGACAACGCCCTGGCGTCAAGCTGGCAGAACTGGGGGACGGCGCTCACCGGTCCGAAGCGGGGGGCGATCGTCGGCTTCAACTGGACCGGGGGGAAAAGCATCGCCCACGTCGCCTTCTGTGATGAAGAGAACGGCAAGTTTTTCATGCTCGGCGGAAATCAGACCGACACGAACAGCGGCGGTCGCGTGTCCCGCGTCAATTTCTCCAAAACTTCGGCCCGATATTATCGCTGGCCGCCCGGCGTCCCTCAGTAAACTCCGGGCCGGCCCGATGGTATGCTGCGGGTCGGACTGGCGAGCCCGCCGCAGGTCGCGTTGCGGCCGCCCGTCCCCGGAGCCCGGCATGGACGCAACGTGGACCGTCCGACCCGCCCGCCCCGACGAATGGGCCGCGGCGCTGGCGGTGCAGTTTTCGCCCCTTGAGGAACCTCGCCGGGCGGAGGTCCTGGCCGAGGCTCGAACTGGCGCTGAGCACGGAACACTCGACCTCAGCCGGCTCCTCGTCGCCGAACGCGATGGACGCATTGACGCCGCAGCCCTCGTCGCCATGCTGCCCGACGGCGTCGGCGTCACCTGGCCCGCGGCGAGCACTCTCGGCGATCGCGCCGAGCGCGCCGCGGCCCAGTCCGCCGTCCTGCGCGGCGTCATCGCCGAGTTTCGGCGTGAGGGGGTCGTCTGGGGCCAGTGCCTGGCCGACTGCGCCGAACCGTGGGAGACCGCGGCACTGACCCGGGCCGGTTTTCAGTCCGGCGGGACTCTTTCATTCCTGGCGCGGGGACTGCGGGATGTGCCGGACTTGCCGGCCGATCCGGAGCTGAGCTGGGAGGAGTACGAGCCGGAACGGAACGGCGACCGGTTCGTCCAGACCCTGGAAAAGACCTACATCGGGAGCAGCGATTGCTCGCTGATCAATGGCCTGCGGACGGGGGGAGAGGCGCTGGCCAGCCACCGGCTCTCCGGCGAGTTCATCCCCGCGTGGTGGAGACTGTACAAGTTCGGCGGAAGGGATGCGGCGATTCTGCTCCTGGGAGATCATCCGGAGCAGAGTGCGGTCGAACTGGTCTATATCGGCGTGGCCCCCGACGCTCGCGGTTCGGGCCTCGGACGGCGGCTGATCCGGGAAGCTCTCCTCCTCGCCCGCGAACGGGGTCGCTCTGCACTTTTTCTGGCGGTCGACGAGCAAAATTCTTTTGCTGTGAGGATTTACGAGGAGCTGGATTTCGTCCAACTGGCCCGTCGGGAGCTGTTCCTGTGGCTGCGGTCAAGTTCGGCACGGGAGTAATCGACAGGTTATGCACAAGGTCGGCGCGAACGCGCGGACTGCTCCGCGAGAGCCGACTTGCGAAAACTCTCGGGTGCGCACGGAGTTCCGGAGGGTGGCCGCGCCGGTTGGTGAACTGAGAATTTTTTGCGAACCCTTTTCGTTTGACTCCCTGCCGCGGGGGAGTACCATCGGCCCCACTGAATGAGTTCCCAATGTCTGCGGCCGAGCGTGGTGAGAGACGAGCGGCCGCAGTTCCTGTCTGATGACCTGATCTCCCGACTTCCTGCCTGTTGACTTTCCCGTCTGCAGCAGTCTGCATTCCGCGCGAACCGGTCTCACCGGAACGCTTCCGGTCTGCGCTGTCGGTGATCACCTGGGGGGGGTCGCAAG